>JANNOO010000056.1:0-23068 GCA_031399165.1 Alphaproteobacteria bacterium
GCGTGTTACTCTCAACCAGATCATCCAGCCCCGGCTCGTAGATCGGCATGACCCCGGCCTGCAGCTTGTCGATTTTGTTCTGATCCTTATCGACACAAATGACCGTATGGCCGAAATCGGCGAAGCAGGCGCCGGAAACCAACCCCACATAACCCGCGCCGATTATCGTCACGCGCATGGATCAGATCTCCTGATTGTACGCGCCGACTTCGGGGAATTTAGCGAGCCTTGGCTTGATTTCTTCGCGAAACAGCGCGCGCATGTCGTCGTCGCTTTTCATGCTTTCGACGACGACGACCAGTTCCGGCTTGTTAGAAGAAGCCCGCGCCAGCACCCATGAGCCGTCTTCCAGCGTCACGCGCACGCCGTTTACGGTATTGAGATCGCGGATCGAGCGGCCAAGTATGTTGCCGCCGCCCGCTGCGAACGCCTGGTAATCCTTCACGACCTGATCGATCACCTCATACTTCTTCTCATCGTCGCAATGCGGCGACATGGTCAGCGAGGTGTACGAAACAGGCAGCGCTTTCTTCAGTTCCGAAAGTTTTTTGCCCGGATTGCGGTCCAGCATCTGCAACACGGCAATACCGGCGACGATGCCGTCGTCATAGCCCAGGCCGTAAGGTTCGCGGAAAAAGAAGTGGCCGGATTTTTCGAAGCCAGCGAGCGCCTTTAACTCGGTCGTGCGGCGCTTGATATAGGAATGGCCGGTCTTCCAGTAATCGACCGTGACGCCGTTGGCCTTCAGCACCGGATCGACGGCATAGAGGCCGGTCGATTTCACATCGACCACGAAGGTCGCGTTCTTGTGCGTGCTGGAAAGATCGCGCGCCAGCATCAGGCCGATCTTGTCGGCGAAGATTTCGTCGCCCTCGTCATCGACCACGCCGCAGCGATCGCCGTCGCCGTCGAAGCCGAGCGTCAGCTCCGCGTTATGCTCGCGCACCGCATCGGCCATTGCGTGCAGCATGGCGCTGTCTTCGGGGTTGGCGTTGTAGTTCGGGAACCGCCAGTCGAGATCGCAATCGAGTTCGATCACGTCTGCGCCGATCCGCCGCAACGCTTCCGGCGCGAACGCGCCCGCCGTGCCGTTGCCGCAAGCCGCCACGACCTTGATCGGCCGGCTGAGTTTCGCCTTGGCGACGTCGGCCAGATAGCGCTCGCGCAGATTTTCCACCCGCACCAGCCCGCCGCCCGCCTTCGGCTTGAACGCGCCCGACAGCACGATTTCTTTCAGGCGGCCCATTTCATCGGGTCCGAACGTCAGCGGCGGCTCCACGCCCATCTTGACGCCGGTCCACCCGTTCTCGTTGTGGCTGGCCGTCACCATCGCCACAGCGGGCACGCCAAGCGCGAATTGCGCGAAATAGGCGACGGGGGACAGCGCGAGGCCGATATCGTGAATTTCGACGCCGGCTTCGATCAGGCCGATCATCAGCGCCTGCTTGATGGAGAGCGAATAGGCCCGGTAATCGTGGCCGACGACGATCTTCGGGGCGATGCCCCGTTCGGCCATGAACGTGCCCATGCCGAGGCCCAGCGCCTGGATGCCGATCAGGTTGATTTCGGGCACCTTAGCCGAGCTTGGCGCGCCAAACCACCAGCGTGCGTCATACTCCCGGAAGCCAGTGGGCTTCACGAGCGGCATTTCCTCGAAGGCGGCGGTGTTTTGCTGAAGGTCCGTGCGCGAAGGCGGCAGCATTCAATCGTCCCGTTTATGGGTGAGGGGCCCAATGCGGTGTTGGGCGGGCGCGGGCCAACGCTGTAAGCAGACCCGGTTTTTTGAGCAAGGGCGAGACGTGCTTAACAGAAGTGTCTTTTTGCCTTCTCGACGCGCCAGCCACTCATGGCCTAGACCCCGCAGCCAAGGAGATTTCGATGCCGCACCTTGCGCTGCTGCGCCACGGCCAGAGCCGCTGGAACCTGGAAAACCGCTTCACCGGCTGGGTTGACGTTGATCTGACGCCGGAAGGCGAGGCGCAGGCCAAGCGCGGCGGCGCGCTTCTGAAAGAATCCGGGGTTACATTCGACATCATGCACACGTCCGTGCTCACGCGCGCCATCCGCACGGGCGCGCTGGCGATGGAAGCCATGGGCGAGGTCTGGCTGCCCGTGATCAAGGACTGGCGCCTCAATGAGCGCCATTACGGCGCGCTGACCGGCCTCAACAAGGCCGAAACCGCCGCTAAGCATGGCGAGGACCAAGTGAAGGTCTGGCGGCGCTCCTACGACATCCCGCCTCCTCCGTTGGCCGCCGGCGGCGAATATGATTTCACCCGCGACCGGCGCTATGCCGGGATCACCAATCTGCCGGATACGGAATCGCTGAAGACCACGCTGGATCGCGTGCTGCCCTATTGGAACGAGGCGATCGCGCCCGATCTGGCGGCGGGCAAAAACGTGATCGTCGCGGCGCACGGAAACTCGCTGCGGGCGATTGTCAAACACCTGTTCGGCGTGTCCGATGGGGCGATCGTGAATGTAGAAATTCCCACCGGCAATCCGTTGCTGATCGAGCTTGACGCGCGGTTGAAGCCGGCGTCCGCGGCCTATCTTGACGTATCGCGCGCCGAGGCGCTGCCGGACGCGGCGTGAGCGCGGAGGCGGACCTTCGCTTCATGCGCCGCGCTCTGGCGCTGGCCGATTCCCGGCTCGGCCACACCTGGCCCAATCCCAGCGTCGGCGTGGCCGTCGTCAAGCATGATTTGATCGTCGGCGAAGGCGTCACGGGCGATGGCGGGCGCCCGCACGGCGAGGAAATGGCGCTGGCCGGGATAGGCGATCCCGCCCGCGGCGCCACGGTCTACATGACGCTGGAGCCGTGCGCCAAACGCAGCTCAACGGCGCTCTCCTGCACCGTGCGCCTCATCAACGCGGGGGTAACGCGCGTGGTCATCGCAGCCGATGATCCGCATCCGTTCGCCGCGGGCGCCGGGGTCAAGCATCTGCGCGAGGCGGGGATAGAGGTTGAGTTAGGTCTCTGCGGCGACGAAGCGCGCGCGCTGAACCAGGGTTTTTTCCTCCGCGTGACCGCGAAGCGTCCGCTCGTTTGTGCGGACGCGGACCGGAGCCGCTACGATGCGGTGTTCAATCCGCCGGCGGGGGAAGAGCCGCGCGCAGTGCTAGCGCGCTTGGCCACGGCCGGGTTTACGCGCATGTGCGTTGAGCCAGGCGGCGATCTTGCGCAAAGGCTGGACCGTGAAGGCCTGCTGTCGCCGGTCTTCCGGCTGTCGGCTTGATCAATGGCGCTCGAACTCCGCCCGAACTGCGAATATTGCGACAAGGATTTGCCATCGGACGCGGTCGATGCGTGCATCTGCAGCTATGAATGCACGTTCTGCTCCGATTGCGTTGAGATCATCGGCAACGTCTGCCCGAATTGCGGTGGCGGTTTCGTGCCGCGGCCCATCCGGCCGGTAAAGGAATGGCGGCCGGGCCTGTCGCTGGCCAAACGGCCAACGTCCACCAAACGGATCGATCTGTCCTATTCGTTTGAGGACATTGCCGCATTTTCAAAGAAGCTGCGCGGCACACCGCCGGAGAAGCGCTAGGGCGTCCAGCCCGGCGGGGCGAGTGTGAAGCCCGCGAAATCGAACCCCGGCGCGACGACGCACGAAACCAGTGTCCATTCACCAACGCTTTCCGCCGCCTGCCACGCATGCGCGGGCACGATCGCCTGCGCGTGCTCGCCTCCCGCCAGATCAGCGCCAAGCATGATGTCTCGCGTCGCGCCGCCTTCCACGATGGACAGCGTCAGCGGTGCGCCCGCATGCCAGAACCACATCTCGCTGGCGTCAACCTTGTGCCAGTGCGAGCGCTCGCCGGCGCGCAGCAGAAAATAGATCGCCGTCGCGCGCGATCGGCCGTCCGGCCCGGGCTCATCACGAAACGTCTCGGCGAAATGGCCGCCTTCCGGGTGAGGCTTCAGCCCCAGCCGCGCAATGATGTGTTCTGCGTTTATCGGAAATTGTCCTTGCGCTTGCGGATTTCGCCAAACGCTTCCCAATCAGTCGCGCCCGCCATGCCGAGCTTGGCCTTAAGCGCTGGTGCGCGCAGGAACGGGTTGGCGGCTTTTTCCGCGCCCATGGTCATAGGCACCGTTGGCGCACCGGCCGCACGTAGCCGGTCGATTTCGAGCGATCGCGTTTGGAGCGCGGCGTTTTCCGGATCGACGCTCAGCGCAAAGCGCGCGTTCGACTGGGTATATTCATGCGCGCAATAGAGCGTGAAATCGTCAGGCAGGGCGGCGAGTTTGGAGAGACTCGTCCACATCTGCTCAGCCGTCCCCTCGAATAATTTTCCGCAGCCGAGCGAAAACAATGTGTCGCCCACGAACGCCACGTGATCGCCGTCCAGCACATAGGCAATGTGCCCCAGCGTGTGTCCGCCAACCTCCAGCACGCGCGCTTCGATGCCGCCGAGGCTTACCCGGTCTCCTTCATGTAGAATTCGGTCGGGCTTGGTCCCGACGCGCTCGACCTCCGCCGGGCCGCTAACCAGCGCGCCGGTCTTGGCCTTGATCTCGGCATTGCCGCCGGCATGGTCGGGATGCCAATGCGTGTTCCAGATTTGAGTGATGCGCCATCCTTTGGCCTCAGCCTCCGTCAAGATGCGGGCCGCGTCTGGGGTGTCGATCGTAACGGTTTCGCCGCTCGCCGAATCGTGCGCGAGAAATCCGTAATTGTCCGATAGGCATGGAAACTGATGAATGTGCAGCATGACCTTCCTTTAGCACGATGATGGCATGCGCGTAGACGTTCTTGCCCTGCAGCGCTTCTACGGCTCCCGCCGGGGCGACGTGGCCAAGCGCATGATCGCCCGCCGGGTCGAGGCGCTTTGGCCTGCCTCCGGCGGACGGGACATGCTCGGCCTCGGCTACGCCATTCCCTACCTTGCGCCCTATCAGGCGACCGCCCGCCGCGTCGTGGCGCTGATGCCGGCGGCGCAGGGGGTGGAGCGCTGGCCCGCCGAGGGGCGGGGCCTTGCGGCGCTGGGCGATGAAGAGCGCCTGCCCTTCATGGATTCGGTGTTTGACCGCGTTCTGATGGTCCACGCCCTGGAGGAAGCCGAAGCCCCCGCGGTGCTGCTGCGCGAGATCTGGCGGGTGATGGCGCCGGAGGGGCGGTTGCTCATTATCGCGGCGAACCGCGCCGGTTTGTGGGCGCGCGCCGATGCAACGCCTTTCGGCCACGGCCGGCCGTATTCGCGTCATCAATTGGCAGGGCTGCTGTCTAGCTGCCTGTTCGAGCCGATGGCCAGCGCCCGCGCGCTATACGCCCCGCCGCTGGACTGGCCTCTCGTGTCCGCGCTCGCTGACGGCGCCGAGCGCGCGGGCGAGCTTCTTGCCCCGGCGTTTGGCGGGCTTGTCTTGATGGAAGCGGTTAAGCGATTGTACGCCGATGTCGGCGGCGCCAAGCGGAAGGTGTTGTTCGCGCCCGCGCGCGCCCAACCACAGGCCGACCGGCGGGATAGGGCGGGCCTATCGCGGCAAAGTGCTATTTGATACAATGATTTCCATGAAACTTATCACTGCTATCATTAAGCCTTCACGCCTCGATGCGGTGCTTGACGCGATGCGCGGCGCAGGTGTCGCCGGTATGACTGTCACCGAAGTGCGCGGCTTCGGGCGCCAAAAGGGCAAGACTGAAATCTACCGCGGCGCTGAGTACGAAGTGAAACTTCTACCCAAGGTTAAGCTCGAGATCGTCACCGAAAGCGAAAAAGCTGAGGCGGTTTCGGAAGCGATTACCGCCGCGGCGCGCACCGGCAAGATTGGCGACGGGAAAATCTGGGTGTGCGATCTTGATCACGTCTTTCGTATCCGCACCGGCGAGCGCGACAGTCAGGCTGTTGGCGACTAATGACGGCTCTTGTGTACGCCCAGGCTGTCCCTTATCCCTTGGCGGGGCGGGTGCAACGGACGAGAGGGACTATCATGAGCAATCGGAAATTTGGTTTTGCTTCTGGCGCGGCTGTGATTCTGGCTCTGGCCCTGGCGGCCTGCAGCCCGCCCGCAACGGAAACCACCACGGAAACAACCACGACTGAAACGATAGTCACCGATGCGCCGCCCGCGATGGAGCCTTCGGCTATGCCGAGCGTTGCGCCGAGCGTGACGCCGTAATCTGCGTTTAGCGCGTAAAATCGCGTAACAGGGGCCGTCCGGGAAACCGGACGGCCCTTTTGTTTCAGTTGAGTGTCGAGCGCTTAAGCGCGCGACAACAGGAATACCGCGTCCTCGGCGAACCAGTTCGCGCGCCACAGGGTCTGCGCGAAGGGCGGGCCGGCGACGCCCGCTGCGATCGGCACGGCGCGTTCGATCTTTAACCCTAGCGAGCGCGCGAGATTGGCGAAATCACGCACGGTGCAAAGGTGGATGTTCGCCGTATCGTGCCAGGGCGTGGGCAAGGCGTCCGTGTTCGGCATTTTCCCGCCGGTCACGAGCGCGATGCGCATCTTCCAGTGACCGAAATTGGGGAACGACACGATGGCCCGTTCGCCTACGCGCATCAATTCGCCGAGCACGACGCGCGGGCGATGCACGGCCTGAATCGTTTTCGACAGAATGACGTAATCAAAAGCGCCGTTCGGATAGTCCTTGAGATCGGTGTCGGCGTCGCCCTGGATCACCGATAGCCCTTTGGTCACGCACGCGTTGACGCCTTCCTGGCTGAGTTCGATGCCGCGCCCTTTGACGCCGCGTTCGCTGATCAGCGATTGCAGCAGCGCGCCGTCGCCGCAACCTACGTCGAGCACGCGCGCGCCAGGCGCGACCATGTCGGCAATGACGGAATAATCGGCCGGCAGGCCGTTCGGTCCGTTTACCATCAGGCTTTCGCCTTTAGAGGCAAGCCGCGCGAAGCTGCTGCAGAATCGATGAAGCCGGTGAGACCTGCCTCGAATACGGGCTCTTCCAACAGAAACGCGTCGTGGCCCTTGTCCGTATCAACCTCGACATAGGATGCTTCGCAGCCCGCCGCGATCAGCGCGCGCGCGATCGCCTTGTTGTCTGCCGGCGGGTAGTGCCAGTCGCTGGTGAAGGAAAACACGCAGAAGCGCGTCGCGCTGGCGCGGAACGCCTGCGGCAGCGCACCGCCGAAATCCTGCGCCAGATCGAAATAATCGATCGCGCGGGTGATGTAGAGAAACGAATTGGCGTCGAACCGATCGACGAAACTCTGCCCTTGATGGCGCAGATAGGATTCGACTTGGAAGTCCGCGTCGAACCCCCACGTCACTTTCTCGCGCTCCTGCAGGCCGCGGTCGAACTTGCGCTTCAGCGCCGCCTGGGAAAGGTAGGTGATGTGCGTCGCCATGCGCGCGATCGCCAACCCTTTTGCGGGCGTCGCGTCAGCGCGGGCGTAATCGCCGGCCCGCCAGTCCGGGTCGGCCATGATCGCCTGGCGGCCGAGCTCGTAGAACGCGATATTCTGAGCCGAATGGCGGGCAGCGGTGGCGATCGGCACGCAGCACGCCACGCGGTTGGGGTAGGACGCGGCCCATTGCAGCGCCTGCATCCCGCCGAGCGAGCCGCCAATCACGCAAAACAGGTTTTCGATGCCTAGCGCGTCGATCAGCATCGCCTGCGCGCGCACCATGTCCGCCACGGTGATCACCGGAAAACGCAGGCCATAGGCTTGGCCATCCGCCGCCAGCGAGGCGGGGCCTGACGTGCCCATGCATCCGCCGAGCACATTGGCGCAGATCACAAAGAATCGGTTGGTGTCGATCGGCCGGCCGGGCCCCACGATCCGCGGCCACCAGGCGGGCCGGCCCGTAACCGGGTTGGGCGTGGCGACGAACTGGTCGCCCGTCAGCGCGTGGCAGACCAGAATCGCGTTAGTTTTCTCGGCGTTGAGCGCCCCATAGGTCTCGTAGGCGATGGTGAAAGGCGAGAGGACGGCGCCGCTGGCCAATTGGAGCGGTTTGTCTGCGCCAAAGGCGACCGTCTTCAGCCCCCCCGTGGCCGACCAGCGGCCCACGCGCGTTGCAACTTGAGTCATGAGCCGGTTCCTAGAGGAATTCGTCGCCGCATGCACCTCTTGGCGAGAACCTCCCCAATCGGGCTGCATCACGCCCGGAAGGAGAGAGTTCCCTCGCTTGGACAAACCGTGCGGCGCTTCTATGGTCCTGGCATGGGAGAAACCGCCCTGAACCCCGTCACCCCCGCCGCCGGGCCCGATACGGCGATGGCGGCCGCGCGCGCCGAGATCGACGCCATCGACCAGAAAATCCTGGCGCTGCTCAGCGACCGCGTCCGGGCCAATGAGGATATCGCCGCAGCCAAGATCGCCGCGGGTGTCACCATGCCGCTTCGGCCTGCACGGGAAGTCACCATGCTGCGCCGCTTGATCGCCGAGGCGCCGCAGGGCGTGGACCCGGATCTGATCTTCGATGTCTGGCGGGCCATGATCGCCGCCAATGTCCGCCGCCAGAAGCCGGTTGAGGTGGTCGTGCCCGACGGCGGCGATGTTGTTCGCCTGTTCGACACCGCACGGCGCCATTTCAGCGGCGCTGCACGTATTACACGCCTGGCCGAAATCCGTGACGTGCTGAACCACCTCACCGAAAATCCCAGCGCGGCGGCCATTCTGCCTTGGCCGGCGGCTTCGGGTCCCGCTTCATGGTGGGCGATGCTGACGGAACGGCGCTACGGCAAGCTCAACATTATCGCCGGCCTGCCGATGCGCGGAACCGGCGAGCCCGAAGCCGCGCTCGTTGCGCCGGGCGCTACGCTCGAAGCCGCCGGCGAGGATCGGACGTTCGGTCTTGCGTTCGACCCGCACCACCGCTCCGTGCGCGCCCTCAACGAGGCCGAGATGAAGGCGCACGAAACGCTGCGCGTCCGCGAAACCGTCCTGCTGGAACTTGAGGGTTTCATCACGCCGGGCGATCCGCGCCTGCCGGCGGCGATCCGGCACGGGCTTGAAGGTTTCCGCGTTGTAGGGTCTTACGCGCGTATCTGATCTCCGCCCGTTTCCGAAAAGTCTTTCATGCCTCCGCAGCCGCAGCCATCCGTATTGACGGTCGACCTGTACAAGGGCGGCGATTCCACCATTCCGGGTTTCGTCAAGCCGATCAAACTGGCGTCGAACGAAAATCCGCTCGGCACAAGCGCCAAGGCCAAGGCTGCCTATCATGAGGCGGCGGAGAAACTCTGGCTTTATCCCGATGGCGCCGCCGCCAAGCTGCGCGAAGCGATTGGTCGCCGGTACGGTCTTGATCCCGAGCGCATCGCCTGCGGCCTGGGATCGGGCGAATTCTTTTCCTTGCTCGTGCGCGCTTACATCGCGCCGGGCGATGAAGTGGTGCAGAACCAATATGCGTTCTCGCTTTACCGAATCTATGCGCAAGTCGCGGGGGCCGTGGTGCGTTCGGCGCCCGACACTGGCCTCACGGCCAACGCTGATGCGATGCTTGCGGAAATGAGCGAGAAGACAAAGCTCGTCTTCCTTGCCAACCCGAACAATCCCACGGGCACTTATCTGCCGTTCAAGGAAGTGCGCCGCCTCCAGGCCGGGATGCCGGATGGCGCGTTGCTGGTGCTTGATGCGGCCTATGCCGAATACGTTCGCCGCGACGATTACGCCGCCGGCGTCGAGCTTGTGTCCGGGCACGACAACGTCATCATGACGCGCACGTTCTCGAAGATTTACGGCCTCGCCGCGATTCGCCTTGGCTGGGCGTACGGCCCGCAAAGCGTCATCGACGCGATCAACCGCGTGCGCGGCCCGTTCAACATCAGCGGCCCCGCGATGGCGGCCGGAATTGCGGCGCTGGTAGATGCCGATTTCGTCGAGAAGAGCGCCGATCTCAACACGCGCGAGCTGGCGCGCGTGGAAGGTGCGCTGAAGGCCTTGGGCCTCGATGTTTTGCCCAGCGTCGCGAATTTTACTTTGGTGCATTTCCCGGAGGCCAAAAGCGCGCCGGCGGCGGACGCGTTCCTTCGTTCTCGCGGCATCATCGTGCGCCGCATGGAAAGCTACGGCCTGCCGCGCGCGCTACGCATTTCCATCGGCGATGAAACCCAAAACAGCGCGTTGATAAATGCGCTGACGGATTTCATGAAATGATTGCACATAAGCTCGCCGCGCTCACCTTCCCCTCCATGGGGAAGGTGGCTGAGCGTAGCGAAGCCGGAAGGGGTGTGGCCGTGAGTTTTACGGCGAACCTCATGAGGCAAAGGCCCCATCGTCAGCGCACGCGCCCCCTCAGTCTCGCTTCGCTCGACAGCTCCCCCATCGAGGGGGAGCTTGCGCTAATCGCAACGCGCTTTGCACTATGACCGACGCGCCGTTCAACAAGATCGCGATCATCGGCGCAGGCCATATCGGCTCGTCCATCGCGCGCGCGGTGGCTGCGAAACAGCCCGACGTCGCGATCACGCTTTACGACGCCAGCGCCGATATCCGCGCGCGCGCTGAAGCGGCGAAGCTCGGCGCGATCGTTGCCGAAGCACGCGAGGCGGTGAAAGACGCCGATCTCGTCGTGCTTGCCGTGCCGGTGGGCGCGATGGGCGCGGCTACAGCGGAGATTGTCGGCGCGCTGAAGGCGGACGCGGTGCTCACAGATGTCGGCTCGGTGAAAGGCGCAGTGGTGGAGGCGGTCGCCAAGCAGGCGCCGGCGCACGCATTTTACGTTCCCGGTCATCCCATCGCCGGCACGGAGCATTCAGGGCCGGAATCGGGCCTGGCCAACCTGTTCCAGAACCGCTGGCTGATCCTGACGCCGCTGGACGATCCGCGCTCCGAATACGCTTATGCCGTCTCGCAGCTTGAGACATTCTGGCGCGCGCTCGGCGCCAATGTCGCGCATATGCGGCCTGACCGGCACGATCTCGTGCTCGCGATCACCTCGCACCTGCCGCACCTTATCGCGTTCAACATCGTCGCTACGGCCGAGGATCTGGAGAACGTCACCGAGAGCGAAGTGGTGAAATATTCCGCCGGCGGTTTCCGTGACTTCACCCGCATCGCCGCGAGCGATCCCACGATGTGGCGCGACGTGTTCCTCAACAACCGCGACGCCGTGCTAGAAGTGCTCGGCCGCTTCACCGAAGACCTCGCAGCCCTGCAACGCGCCATCCGCTGGGGCGACGGCGATGTGCTGTTCGATACGTTCGAGCGCGCCCGCCGCGTAAGGCGCGAAGTGATCGAAGCCGGGCAGGACACGCCCGCGCCGAATTTCGGGCGGGGCGAGAAGTAGCCGGTCGTTGACTAGCCCATCCTTCCCCTCGACCGGGAAGGTGTCGCGCGGCGAAGCCGCGAGACGGATGGGGCGATCGCTGTGAGATTTGTTTGAGCCTCTTGAGGCAGATCGCGAACCTCACGGCAGCACCCCACCCCCGCCGCTTCGCGGCGTACCCTCCCCATTGAGGGGAGGGATGGAGTCTAAGCCAATTGTAGCGCGCCGTTTGTCTCGTTATGCCGCTGCTTGACGAAGATCGGCGGCGCCATGGCGCCGCCGATGGCGATCGAGAGCTGCGGGAACACGGCGGCGAGGCGCGCGTCGAACGTTCCGCTCCTGGCCCAATCGGGCACGAGCGGCTCTAGCTTGAGGCGCACCTTGCCCTTGGCCGGTTTGGCGCGCGCGGCCAGCGCCTGGAGGAACGGATAGTTCGCGCCGCCGCCCGCCAGCACGATCGCGATTTCGCGGCAGCCGGCATCGAGCGCGGCGCCTGAAATCTCGTCGAGCGCACCGAGATAAGCGGCGTCGATATCTTTCATCGCCTTTTTGAAGTCCGGGCGGCGCATCATTTCGTTCAGCTTGACCTTGATGGTCTTGCCGCCCTCGTCGAGCGTGCAGAAGCCGTCAGCGATGATCGCTTCCTTCAACGTGCGAATTTGCGGGATCAGCGAACGCCAGAACAGGCCGCGCGCTTTCTCGCCGCGCACGTGGCGTGCTTTCTTCATGATCAAATTCATCAGCACGCGGTCGAACGTGTCGCCGGCGATGTCCAGCGTGCGCTGCACGCCGATCATTTCCTCGACGCCGCCGCTCTGGCTGACGCTGTAGCCGCCGATATCGGTGGTGCCGGCGCCCATGTCGATCACCGCCGCATGCGCGGCGACGCCGTCATGACCGATCAGCCGGCACGACGCCGCGGCGGTGGCTTCGAACACCACGCCCTCGATACGGCTGGCCACCTCAATTCCCGCCGCCTGACGCAAAGCGCCGCGTGCGAGTTCGTAGGAGAGGCCTTCATTGGCGCCGAAATCTTCCTTGATCAGATCGGCGACGATCATGCCTTCATCGAACAGACGCGAGATCAGCTTGTGACGCGCGCTTGAATCAGCCGAGGTCCAGCCCGGATAGGAATAGCGCAGGCTTGGCTTGGGCTGGTCGCGCAGTATCGGGTCCAGCATCTGCGCGCGGTCAATGCGGCGGATGAGGAAGGCCAGGAACAGCACGATCAGATCGCGCTGGCGGAACACGCCCGCCGGATCGACGCGCGGGGAAACCAGCAGGCCGATCGAATGCTCCAGATCTTTGGAGGAGAGCAGCGTCTTGAACGACGACAGCGCCTGGCGATTGGCGCGGGCGTCGATCGCCTGGGCGCGCCGCCAGCCGGTCTCGCCGAAGAACAGGCGGCCGTGATCCAGGAACAGCACGGATTTCAGCGTCAGCGGGTTTTCGCTATCGCCTTCGCCCAGCAGCAGCGGGCGCACGTGTTCAGGTCGGAACGCTTCGTTCGGCGCGCGCCATGCGGCGGCGGCCTTAGATGCGGCGGTGCCGAAATCGACACAGACGGTCCAGCTGCCAGCCATTACCATTCGCCCCGCGTGTCGTAGCCAATTTCCGTGAGATCGCGGCTCCTTGGCGCCTTGTTGATGATGATGCCGGCGGGCCGCGCGTTATTGCCGATATTCAGTTGACGCTGCGCGCTGCGGATCGCCGCGGTGGGTGTCTTGCCATGCTGAACGACCAGCACGACCGAATCCGCACCGCCGACAATCATCCGCGCATCGACGGAGGAGAGCGCGGCGGGGCAGTCGAGGATCACGCAATCATGCGTGCGCTTCAGCGCGCGGATCAATTCGAAGAAGCCGCGCTTGGAAAAGAGATCGCGGAACACGCCGCCCTCATTGCCGGCGGGCAGCACTTTGACGTGGCTGTCGGGATCAAGCTGGAACAGCTTTTGTACGTCCAGCGCGCCGATTGCCTCCCACACACCATGGCGTGGAGACAGGCCCAGCGAACGGGTCAGCGTACGCTTGCGCAGATCACAATCGACCAGCACGACCGATTTGCCCATGCTGGCCATCGTGCGCGCCAGGCATAGCGAAACGGTGGTGGCGCCTTCCTCGCGGTAGGGCGAGGTAACGGCGATGATCGCCTTCTTGCCGCTGGCGGTTTTGCCGGCGATGCCGATGGCGTGGCGGAACACGGCGGCGAACGGGCTTTCAGGTTTTTCCAGCACATAGCCGTGAGGCGTGCGCTGGTCAGGCGAAACCTCGCGCAGCGTCTGGGCAGAGAGCCGCTGGACGACGCCGAACGCCGGAAGCCCCACGCGGCGATGAATATCAGCGGGCGTGCGCACCGCGCGCTGGGCGGAAAGTTTGGTCCAGGCAAACCAAACGCCTGCGCCGGCAAACGCGGTGATGACGGCGCCGATGGCGAAAAGCGGCGGCGACAGGATGATTAACGCAGCCAGGGCGGCGGCGCCGGCGGACAGGATCAGCGCGCGGCGGCGGCCGGTGAAGGGGTCGTCAAAGCCTGTCAGCGGCGCGTTGGAACGCGTGTACGCCATGTATGAACGCCTCCACGCCGGGTTAACGGCGCTTTGGCGGGGTCAGGAGCAAGGATCGGGCCGCTCGCATTTAAGTGAGCGATTGCGCCTTGCCGCGGGCACAGGGGCGGGCGATGCTCTTAACGTTAATTACGAAAAGGATGCCGCATGGTTTTGCGTTCCCTGCTCTTCCGTGCGGGCGCGGCGAGCGTTTTGGGGTCAGCCTTGGCTTTGGCGGCGCTGATAGGCCCCGCCTCCGCGCAGCGGCGCGACGTGGTAGACCTTGAGCTTGTCCTGGCGGTGGACGTGTCCAGCTCGATGGACGAGGAGGAGCAGAGGGTCCAGCGCGACGGCTACGTGCAGGCGTTCCGGCACAAATCCGTGCTCGACGCGATCCGCTCGGGCACGGGCGGGCGCATCGCGGTGACGTATGTGGAATGGGCGGCGAACCCGGTCCAGACCGTGCCATGGATGATCATCTCCAACGCCGCCGAGGCCAAGGCCTTCGCCGACAGGCTGGCGTCCGAGCCGCTTTACACCGAACGGCGCACCTCGCTCGCCAACGCGATCGATTATTCGGTGCAGCTGCTGGAGACCAATCCGATCAGCGCCGTGCGCCGGGTGATCGATATATCGGGAGACGGCGTGAACAATTGGGGCGACCCCGTCACCGCCGCGCGGGACAAGGCGGTGGCCAAGAACATCACGATCAACGGCATTCCACTGCTGATGAACCAGGGCTCGCAATTCATCGATGCGCCGGAGCTCGACAAATATTACCGCGATTGCGTGATCGGCGGGCAGGGCGCGTTCGTGATCCCGGTCAAGACGATCGACGCGTTCGCCGGCTCTGTCCGCACCAAGCTGGTTTCTGAGATCGCCGATCTCACGCCGGTGCAGGTTCCCGGCCAGCCGCGCTTCCAGCTGGCGCAGGCCACGCGGCCGGCGCCGCGCGCCAAGGCCAATTGCCTTGTCGGCGAACAGCGCGGCTTTGGCGGCGGCGGCGCGCCGTTCACGCCGCCGAACATTCCGTAAATGTTTACCCTCCCCTCCATGGGGAGGGTGGCGAAGGCGCAGCCTGAGCCGGGTGGGGTGCTGCCGTACGCTAGCGCAATGCCTCTTGCGGCTCACCCTCATCCTCACAGCAGCACCCCACCCGGCGCTTCGCGCCACCCTCCCCATGGAGGGGAGGGTTGAAGCGCCACGCGCGCGCTTGCGTTCACGGGCTTTCGCTCCGTGGGCGGATGATCTCTGATTTTCGGGCGCGTCAGCCTGTGTCCAGCGCGCGGGTGAGTTCGCGCTGCGTGCTGTCGAGCACGTCGCGCACGCAGGTGGCGGGCGGGCGATAGGGGCGGAACGCGGAGATGACGGTCTCGCGCGCACTGGCCAGCAGGCGGCACAGACGCGCGATTGCGGGGCCGGGCTGTTCCAGCACGCGGCGCAGGGCTTCGAGCCGGCGGGCCAGCGGCAGGGCGTTGAAGATATTGTCGCCGCGCCGATCGTTGCAGGGGCTGGTGTTGTGCGGCAGGCTCCGCAGCCCGCGCGGCATGACGTTAAAACGCACGCGCCATTGTTCGCTATCGGGATGGATGTCGGGGATCGGCCGGTCGGTGAAGGCGATCAGCACGCGCCCGGCGCGCGAGGCGGGCGGCGGTTGGTTCGATTTCGGCAGGCTCAGCGCTTTCAGCAGCAACAGCCGCCGCGCCAGCGCCTCGACCGGGCCGAGCCAGGCGAGCAGATCGCGCCGGTTCTTGCGCACGAACGCCAGCCGCTCGGCGATCGCGAACGGCGCGCCGAACAGCGAAACGATGCAGCCATACAAATAGCCGACATGCTCCCAGGCGCCCTGCAATGAAAACGGCTCACGATTCATGCGGGGGAGTTTAACGCGGCAGGGAGGTGGGTCGGATTGATTTGGAGTTTTGGTTGGGGCGCTTGGGGCCACGTAAGGATAGCGCCAACCTTATCCCTCCCCTCAACGGGGAGGGTACGCCGCGCAGCGGCGGGGGTGGGGTGCTGCCGTGAGATTAGGTTGAGCCGCTGGAGGCACATCGCGAAAGTTACGGCAGCACCCCACCCGGCGCTTCGCGCCACCCTCCCCGTTGAGGGGAGGGATGGAGCTTGTTCTCCGCGCGTGATTTGGTTGCTGGGTGCCCAACCCATTCGCCCGCACCTTGCGCAAGACAATGACCAATCCGGAGCGCAAGCTCTGGGTTCATTTGCGTGCGATGAAGAAAGAACGCGGCTGGCACTTTCGCCGGCAAGCGCCGTTGGAAAATTACATCGTCGACTTCGTCTGCTTTCCGGCGCGGCTGGTGATCGAAGCCGATGGCGGACAGCACAATGAGGCGGTGCACCGGGCGGCGGACGCGGCGCGCGATGCTCATCTGACGCGCGAAGGCTTCACCGTGCTGCGCTTTTCCAATCTCGACATCAACGACAACATGGACGGCGTGATGCGCGCGATCGACGAGGCATTGCTTGCCGCCGAACTCCGCACCGGCCGAAAATAAACTCCATCCTTCCCCTCCACGGGGAAGGTGGCGCGAAGCGCCGGATGGGGTGGTGCCGTGACTTCCGCGATGTGCCTCCAGCGGCTCAACCCAACCTCACGGCCACACCCCACCCCCGCCGCTTACGCGGCGTACCCTCCCCGTTGAGGGGAGGGATGGCCAATCGCGGGCGTTGGTTTTTAAGCGCCGCGTCCGCAGCTTCATCCTTCCCCTCCACGGGGAAGGTGGCGCGAAGCGCCGGATGGGGTGCTGCCGTGACTTTCGCGATTTGCCTCAAGCGGCACAACCCAACCTCACGGCCCCACCCCACCCCCGCCGCTTGCGCGGCGTACCCTCCCCGTTGAGGGGAGGGATGGGATAACCGCGGACGTTGAGTGCGGTTTGTGTCCCCGGATTTCGGAGTTTTTGAAACGTGCGCGAAGGAGGAGAAATATTTATTTCTCCGCCTTGCTTCGACCACGAGCCCGTTTGCGCGCGGGCGGCGACTTTACAACCGCATCAATCGCGGCAAGTAGTTGAGCGGAAGAAGCGTAATTCTTGACTGTCGTCTGGAGGGCAAGCTCCCGAGCCTTTTCCAGGTCTCGTGCAACACCTAAACCGAGTAGATAGCTACTGGCCAAATTGAACATTGCGATTATCGAGCCCTGAGATGCAGCTTTTCGATTCCATTCGAATGCCGAAACTCTATCCTCAGGCGTGCCCATACCTTGCGCCAGCATGTATGCAAGACCTGCTTGAGCCCGTGGAAAGCCCGCCGTCGCCGCTCGCTTTAATAGCTCCAATGCCTCTGCATGGTCGCCAGACCTATTAAGTCTTAGGGCAAGAAGCGTCATAGCTTCTCGACAGCCTCGCTTCGCACGTGGCTCTAACTCTGCTCGTGATCCATTTGCTCCTATTTTGGCGAGTATGTCCGTCGATTCCAGCATGCTCCAGTCATCAACATTCAGGCCGAGACTCGATATCCATTCGACATCGAGGGCGATCATTCTGTTTCGCGCTAGCGGTGCGAACTCGCTGTTGCTGTAACGCTGTAGGAACGCTTCGAAATCGTCCGCTGTTTGACATGATCGAAAAAACAGGAGGTCGCGATCTCCCGTAGGAGCAACTGCGGCTCCTTCTCCATCCAATAATTCTTCTGGATCATAATCTGCGACGGGTTCCAAACGTGGGAGCGACGGAAGAAAAGTGATCAGAGCTTCTGAAACATTTGGCAACGGCGAAACCGGTTTACCGATCTTGGTAGCTATTGCTTGCATGAAAGCTTGGATACCGGGATCGTTTGGCGCTCCAGTCCAATGTGCTAGATTTTGATTTTGGGCCTCGCTAAATCCAAGCGGCGGGACCACGTTTTCAAGCAGGGCTTGGAACAACTTTTTCTGGCGGTCTGCTCTGTCAGCCTCAGATCGAACGAATTTGGATTGGATTGAAGCAGTGCACCAAAGCACAACAACGGCCCGCGCTAATGAAATCTGACGCTCTATTTGGTCGCGAAACGCGGGGCCCACGATTAGGGAATAGTCCCACCAGACAGAAAAGCCGTTGGCCTCCAGAACGGTCGCGAGTCTCTGGGCGTGGGTAAACCGCTCCCGCTTGTAGCTGATAAAAATGTCTACCACTATTCGCCCGCTCCAACCGGTGGTCTATAGCGTATCATCCACTGGTTGCAACTAGGTGCGCCGCCGTCCCCGTCGCTCCGATTTGCCGCCGCCAACCCCCTTCGCCATCCCCGCCTTCCCCTTCGGCGCTGTCTCGCGTTCCACATCCTGCTGCCTTGCCAGCGGATCGTCCGCGATGAACAGCTCCGTTTCCTGCAGGCGCTTGATCTCGTCCCGTAGCCGCGCGGCGGTTTCGAATTCGAGGTTGGAGGCTGCTTCGCGCATGTCTTTTTCGAGGTCGTGGATGTAGCTCTTTAGGTTGTGGCCGATGAGCGAGCCTTCGCCTTTCTTGCCTTTGCCCTTGAGCCCCATGCGCGGGTCGATGGTCATGTGGTCGCGTTCGGGCGTGCTTTCGAGAATGTCGTTGATGCGCGAGCGCACGGATTGCGGCGTGATGTTGTGGGCGGCGTTGAACGCGGTCTGCTTTTCGCGGCGCCGGCCGGTTTCGGCCATGGCGCGCTCCATGCTGCCGGTGACGCGGTCGGCGTAGAGGATGACGCGGCCGTCGATATTGCGCGCGGCGCGGCCGATGGTTTGCACGAGGCTGGTCTCGCTGCGCAGGAAGCCTTCCTTATCTGCATCAAGGATCGCTACCAGTCCGCACTCAGGAATATCGAGGCCCTCGCGCAAGAGGTTGATGCCGACCAGCACGTCGAACACGCCGAGGCGCAGGTCGCGGATGATCTCGATCCGCTCGACCGTGTCGATGTCGGAATGCATGTAGCGGACGCGGACGCCTTGCTCGTGCATGTATTCGGTGAGGTCTTCGGCCATGCGCTTGGTCAGCACCGTCACCAGCACGCGCAGATTCTTCGCCGCCATGTCCTTGCACTCGGCGATCACGTCATCGACCTGGGAGGCGCCGTCGCGGCTCACGGGGCGCACCTCCACGGGCGGGTCGATCAGGCCAGTGGGGCGGATCACCTGCTCGGCGAACACGCCGCCGGTGCGGTCCAGCTCCCACGGGCCGGGCGTGGCCGAGACGTGCACGGTCTGCGGGCGCATCGCGTCCCATTCGGCGAATTTGAGCGGGCGATTGTCGAGGCAGGAGGGCAGGCGAAAGCCGTATTCGCTGAGCGTGAATTTGCGGGAGTAATCGCCTTTGTACATCGCGCCGATCTGCGGGATGGTGACGTGGGATTCATCGGTGAACAGCAGCGCGTTGGCGGGGATGTATTCGAACAAAGTCGGCGGCGGCTCTCCCGGGCGCCGGCCGGTGAGGTAGCGGGAGTAATTCTCGATGCCGGCGCATGAGCCGGTGGCGGCCATCATTTCCATGTCGAAATTCACGCGCTGTTCGAGGCGCTGGGATTCGAGCAGCTTGCCCTGCTGGTTGAGATGATTGAGGCGGTGGCGCAGCTCTTCTTTTATCTGCTCGACGGCCTGATTGAGCGTCAGCCGCGGCGTGACGTAGTGGGAATTGGCGTAGAATTTGGCGAATTGCAGGTCGTCGGTCTTGCGCCCGGTCAGCGGATCGAATTCCTGGATGGACTCGATCTCGTCACCGAAGAAGGACACGCGCCAGGCGCGGTCTTCGAGGTGCGCCGGGAACACTTCGATCACGTCGCCGCGGACGCGGAACAGGCCGCGGGAAAACGTAGCGTCGTTGCGCTTGTATTGCAGCGCGATCAGGTCGCGGATGAATTGCTGCTGGCTGATCGTTTCGCCCTGCTTGATGGCGAACGTCATCGCCGTATAGGTCTCAACCGAGCCGATGCCGTAGATGCACGATACGGACGCGACGATGATCACGTCGTCGCGTTCGAGGATCGCGCGCGTGGCGGCGTGGCGCATGCGGTCGATCTGCTCGTTGATGTCGGATTCTTTTTCGATGAACGTGTCCGTGCGCGGCACGTACGCCTCGGGCTGGTAGTAATCGTAATACGAAACGAAATACTCGACGGCGTTTTCCGGGAAGAAGTTCTTGAACTCGGCGTAGAGCTGGAACGCCAGAGTTTTGTTCGGCGCCAGCACGAGCGCGGGGCGCTGCAGCGTCTCGATCACCTTGGCCATGGTGAACGTCTTGCCCGAGCCGGTGACGCCGAGCAGCACCTGATCCTGCTCGCCCTTGCGCGCCGCGCCGACCAGCTCCGCGATCGCGGTAGGCTGATCGCCGGCCGGCTGGTAATCGCTGTGCAGCACAAAGCGCCGCCCGCCCTCCAGCTTCTCCCAGTTCCGCTCCGGGCGATGAGGCATCCACATCGCGGCGTTGGTGTCGAACGTGGCGGGGGCGGAGGAGGGGGGCGCGGAACGGGGCATGAACGGGAAGATAGGGGGTGGGGGTAGAGAGCGCTAGGGCGCGTATGAAGCTGAGTCCGCACTGGCCCGATGCTTGCTCAAACAGTCGCGGCGCTGTCACACGCGCTGCATTCGATCGCAAACTTGTCTCGCCTACTGGTTGCGGGCGCTGTTTTTATCGCGCTAGCTTTGCCAGGACAGCGTATCAGACGCCGCAATTCGGGGATGGGATTTCCAGATGGGAACGTGGACGCCGGGGCCGGGCCCGACGAACGGGAATGATACATTTACCGGCGACGGCACGGACGAGACCGTCGATGGCGGGGCCGGCAACGACACGCTGAACGGCAATGGCGGCGACGATACGCTCTACGGCGGCGACGGCAATGATACGCTCGATGGCGGCGCCGGCGCTGACCATATGGAAGGCGGCGCAGGCGGCGACACGTATTTCGTCGACGACGTAAACGACGCGGTGATTGAAGGCGCATCCTCGCAATATTTCGAGTACGACTTCATCAGGACGACGCTGTCGACCTACACGATCCTGCCGAACATCGAACGATTGATCTACGTCGGCGGCGGTAGCTTTACTGGATACGGAACTGCCGAGGCCAACGAGATACTCGGCGGATCGGGCAACGACGCACTCTACGGCTACGACGGCAACGACATGCTCGCCGGTGGGACCGGCGCGGACACGATGTATGGCGGCGCGGGGAGTGACACCTACTATGTCGACGATGCAGGCGACATAGTCATCGAGAATTCGTCAGACCTTTCGCTGAGGGACCAAGTCGTCGTCTCTCTGTCGTCCTACACGCTGCCGGATTTTACCGAATGGCTTATTTTCCTGGGACCGGGGCCGAGCACAGGCTATGGCACCAGTCGCGATAACCAATTGGTCGGGGCAGATGCTGCCGACATGCTTTATGGTCTGGCAGGCGCCGATGGCTTCACTGGCCACAAGGGCGCGGATACGTTCTATGGCGGCGAGGGCAACGATACATACTACCTCCGCGACAGCGATGGCGACAGCGCGGACATCGTCGTCGAATACGCAAATGAAGGCGTTGATACGGTTGTCGTCAGTGACAACCTGGCCGGCAACACTTTTACCTACTCGCTCGGGGTCAATGTCGAAAACCTTCTGGTTTACGCCGGCGGCAATTTCGTGGGTTCCGGCAATTCTCTGAACAACATATTTGACGCTGCACACATCGGAAACATCGAGTTTCACGGCGGTGATGGCGATGACGAGATTACCGGTGGAGCTACAAGCTTGCTCTACGGTGACGGCGGGAACGACCGCATAGTCGCGGCAGCCGGATCAGGAACAATCTATGGCGGCAGCGGCAACGACACGGTCTTAATAACTTTGGCCGGAGCGTATACGATTTATGGCGACGACGGCGACGACACAATCTACGTAAACGCCAATGGCAGTGCGCTGGGTGGAAGCCATTCAATCTCTGGCGGAGACGGCAACGACATTATCGTGGGCGGCGCCGGCGTTGATGTCATTGATGGCGGCGCAGGAAATGATTCTTTGGACGGCGGCGCCGGTGCGGACACGCTTAACGGCGCCGCCGGCGATGACGTCTACGTCGTGGATGATGCCGACGATTCAGTAATAGAACTTGCCAGCGACGGCGCGGACACAGTTCGGGCTGCGCTCAATGCTTATACGCTGACCGCCAACGTAGAATCTCTCACCTTTTGGGGTTCAGGCAATTTCGCTGGAAAAGGCAATGACCTTTCCAACGTCATAACGGGCGGATTTGGCAACGATACGCTCGATGGCGGCGCGGGCGCCGACACGCTGATCGGCGGCTTCGGCAATGACACCTATGTCGTTGACCACGGCTCTGATGTGGTGACCGAGGCGGCGGGTCAGGGGGTGGACCTCGTTCTGGCCAATTATCTTGAGTGGACCCTCGGCGCCTATATCGAAAACCTTACCTATATCGGCTCGATCAATTTCAGAGGTACTGGCAACGCTTTCGCAAACACCATCATCGGTGGCGCTGGCTTTGACATAATAGAAGGCCTCGATGGCGACGACATCATCGATGGCGGCGCGGGCAATGACAGTCTATACGGCGGGGCGGGCAACGACACTCTGAAAGGCGGCGCAGACGGCGGCGCTCTGACCGGCGGAAGCGGCGCTGATACATTTATCGTGACCGTGTCCGATGGCGGGACGGTGGTGACGGATTTTTCCGGAGCGGCCGGCGACAGGATTTCGCTTCAAGGGACTGGCTGGACAACATTTGCGGAGATACGAAGCCACACAACGTTCGGCCTGAGTGGGGCTACAATTTCGCTCGGCGCCGGCGCAACGCTTTCACTCTCCGGCGTGACCAATCTGTCGGCGAGCGATTTTCTGCTCGACGGCGTGGTTCCGAGGCAAATCGCACTCAGCGATTTCAATTTCGATGGTCGTTCGGATCTTCTATGGGAGCATGCAAGCGGCGCGCTGTCGGTATGGGCAATGCAAGGCAACGGCATCGGCTCGAACACCAGCGCAGGCGCGCGCCTCTCGACGACGACGTTCCTGGACGGTGCACGCGATTTCACCGGTGACGGCAAAGCCGACTTGCTGATGCGAGACGCTTCGGGGGGAGTCAGCGTCTATCAAGTGAGCGGCTCAACCGCTGGAGCTTTCGTTGGCAGCCTTAATAGCAACTGGCGCTACCAGGGCTCTGGGGATTTCAACGGCGACGGAAAGAGCGATGTGATCTGGCGCGAGTCCGGCGGCACGGTGTCGCTCTGGGCGATGAATGGAACCGCCATCGCGTCGAACACGGCGATGCCGAAAATCGACAATAATTGGAAGCTGCAGAGCATCGGCGATTTCAACGGCGATGGCAAAAGCGACGTGCTGTGGCGGCACGTGACGGGTCAGATCGTGTTCTGGCAGATGGATGGTT
>JANNOO010000027.1:0-142321 GCA_031399165.1 Alphaproteobacteria bacterium
CGCCCCAGGAACCCTCCATGCCTACCCGTCACGCGGAGATCGTCATCATCGGCTCGGGCCCCGCCGGTTACACGGCGGCGATCTATGCGGCGCGGGCGATGCGCAAACCGCTGGTGATCGCGGGCATACAGCCCGGCGGGCAGCTGACCATCACCACCGATGTGGAAAACTATCCGGGCTTCGCGGAGGTGATCCAGGGGCCGTGGCTGATGGAGCAGATGAAGGCGCAGGCGATTCATGTTGGCGCGGAGGTGGTCGAGGACATGATCGCGTCGGTGGATTTTTCGCAGCGGCCGTTCCGGATGGTTGGCGATGGCGGGCAGGTTTACACCGCCGACAGCGTGATCATCTCCACCGGCGCGCAGGCCAAATGGCTGGGCCTGCCGAGCGAGCAGAAATTCGGCGGCTTCGGCGTTTCGGCCTGCGCCACGTGCGACGGGTTTTTCTATCGCGGGCGGGAAGTGATCGTCGTCGGCGGCGGCAATACCGCCGTGGAAGAAGCGCTGTATCTGACCAATTTCGCGACCAAGGTGACGATCGTGCACCGGCGCGCGGAATTCCGCGCCGAGAAGATTTTGCAGGAGCGTCTGTTCGCGCATCCGAAAATCGAAGTGATCTGGGACACCGCGCTCGAAGAAATCTGCGGCAGCGAAGAGCCGCTCTCCGTCACGCACGCGCGGCTGAAAAATCTGCGCACGGGCGTGATCACGGACATGCCGACGCATGGCGTGTTCATAGCCATCGGCCACGCGCCAGCGACGGAACTGTTCAAGGGCCAGCTGGCCATGCGCGAGAACGGCTATCTGATCGTCGAGCCCGGCACGGTGAAGACCAACATCCCCGGCGTGTTCGCCGCGGGGGATGTGGCCGACGAAACCTACCGCCAGGCCGTCACCGCCGCCGGGATGGGCTGCATGGCCGCGCTGGACGCCGAACGCTACCTCGCCGCGCACGCGCACAAAGGCGCGGCGGCGGCGGCTTAGTTTCCCACTTTGCAGAATGGGCGCTTCCCTCCCCCTCGTGGTGAGGAAGGCGTTTATTCTGGGCTCTCCATGTATTACGGCTGACGATTATGGACTGGGACAAGCTCAAGACTTTTCACTTCGCCGCCGAAACCGGCTCGCTGACGCACGCCGCTGACAAGCTGGGCGTTTCGCAATCGGCTGTTTCCCGCCAGATCGCAGCGCTGGAGGAACGCATCGGCGTGCCGCTGTTCCAGCGCCACGCGCGCGGGCTGATGCTGACCGGGCCCGGCACGGCGCTGAAGCTGCTGACCGACGATATGGCGGCCGTCGCCGCCAAGGCGGCGAGCACGCTCAACGACGCGCGCGACAAGGTGATCGGCGAATTAACCGTGACCGCGCCGGTGGCGTTCGGCACGACGTGGCTAGCGCCGCGCATGGGCGGGTTCGCCGACAAATTCCCCGAACTGCGTACGCGCTTGCTGCTGGAAGACCGCGAATACGATCTGCTCAAGCTGGAAGCCGAATGCGCCATCCGCCTCTGGCCCTCCACCCAGGCCGACGTGATCCAGCGCAAGCTGGGCGAGATGCGCACGCACCTTTGCGCGTCGCACGCCTATCTCGATCGCCACGGCACGCCAACAACGCCTGACGATCTGAACACGCACCGCATCGTTTCGTACAACAACCACGAGGCCGTGCAGCTGCGCGTGCTGGACTGGGCGACGCATGTGGGCCGCGAGGATGAGGAGCCGCGCGTGGCGGCGCTTGAGTGCAACAACCTTATCGGCGTGATGCGCGCGATGATCGGCGGTTTCGGCATCGGCGCCCTGCCCGATTACATGGCGCGCGGCCGCACCGATCTGGTGCGCCTGTTGCCGGGCGTCGAAGGCCCGAAATTCGACGTTTACTTCGTTTATCCCCGCGATCTCAAAGGCAGCCAACGGATCGTCGCATTACGCGACTTTCTCATCCAGGAAGCGCAGTCCTGGCAGGGCTGAGTCCGTAAAGCAGCCAGTTTCGCGTCAAAACGGCACGAAATACGCCGGACGCGGGTTCGGCACAGCCATTGCTCTCTCCCCCATCGGAAGGGGCCGTCCCGTGGTGGGCCGGCGTCAACACGAGAGCACACCACAATGGCCAACGCCATCGACCTGCACGTCGGCAAACGGCTGCGCCGCCGCCGCCGCCTGCTGGGCCTCACCCAGCAGCAATTGGCCGAATCGATCGGGATTCGCTTTCAGCAAATCCAGAAATACGAATGTGGCGCCAACCGCGTCACCGCTTCGCGCCTTTATGAACTCGCCGTCGCGTTGAACGTGCCGGTGAATTACTTCTTCGAAGGCCTCGCCGCCGTCGCCGCAACGCCCGGCGCACCGGCCAACGACCGCGAGCTGATCGCCGCGGACGTGCTGAGCCAGAAAGAAACCCTCGAACTGATCCGCGCTTACTACAAACTCGGCGAACGGCCCCGCCGCCGCCTGCTCGACCTGGCCAAGTCGCTGCAGGATGAAAACCACGACGCGGCTTAAGCCCCGTTCCAAAGCGTCTTCACTGCAATCCCCTGCCGCCAGAAAGGCGGTGGGGGATTTTTTTATGCGTTGCGAGCTTTTGGGCCGTTCGTAAGATTGTGTCAGTTGAGCGGGGTTTGGCCCATTGCCGTCGTGGGAATGAAGCCGAGCGAACGTCCGGTTTGCGATCGAATTTGGACTCGACACTTGCACGCGGCAACAATCGCCCAGGGGCAGATCAGCACTGCGTTTTGAGGCCGGCAGAGAGATCACTTGCTTCACCCAGGAACGGAACCCTCCAGGGAACGTTCTAGTGCCTACAACGTGCGCGGTTCGGGTGGTCGCGACACGAGAAAGCGCAAAGCCTCATGAGAAGACGAGATGCCCTGATCGGCGTCGGCGCGTTGGCGCTGGTTGGCGGAAGCGCTTCCTATTCCGAGATCCAGCGCATGGGATCGATGGAGGACTACGGCGCATCCGTCGCGGCGACACGACGTGCGTTAGCCGAACGCCCGGAGATGCGCGATTTCGTCCGCTATGCGACCCTCGCGCCGAACGGACACAATACGCAGCCATGGCGCTTCCGGGTAAACGAACGGCAGATAAGTATCGTGCCAGATTTTGCACGCCGCACGCCTATAGTCGATCCCGATGACCACCACATTTTTGTCAGCGTCGGCGCTGCTGCCGAAAATCTTGCGCTTGCCGCCGCCGCGCGTGGCCGAACTGGCGAAGCCATTTTCAGCGCCGCCGGCGATGGTTCCGTTGACTTCACTTTCGGCGAAGCAAGAACGCCGGAGCCCGCTCTGTTCGGCGCGATCACGCGCCGGCAATCGACACGCGCCGAATACGATGGCCGCGCTGTTGGTGGACGTGACCTTCAACTTTTGGCCAACGCGGCCGAGACGCCCGGCGTCGATCTCGTCTTGATCACAGACCGGACGCAGTTAGATCGCGTGCGCGATCTCGTGTTGGCCGGCAACAGCGCGCAATTGGCCGATCCCGCTTTCGTGCGTGAACTCAAATCGTGGATCCGCTTTAGTCCGCGCAACGCCATGACAAGCGGCGACGGCTTGTTCGCGTCCGCAAGCGGCAATCCGGCGCTACCCCATTGGCTGGGGTCGCATTTGTTCGACATAACGTTCAACGCCGACGCCGAGAACGACAAATACGCGCGGCAGATCCGATCCTCGGCGGGCTTGGCCGTGTTCGTGTCGGAACATGACGACAAAGACCATTGGGCGCGCGCAGGTCGCGCTTGCCAACGCTTTGCCTTGCAAGCGACCGCTCTGGGCATGAAGCACGCTTTCGTCAACCAGCCGGTCGAGGTCGCAAGCTTGCGGCCGGACCTGGCTGCTCTGGTCGGCCTTCCCGGCCGACGTCCCGACATCGTGATGCGCTTCGGCTACGGGGCGGCGCTTCCGTTCTCGGCGCGACGGTCGGTGGACGCGGTCCTGGCGTGATGCGCACCGCTGGCACAGCCGTCTCCCCAACAGATGCAGTGTCAGGCGCCGATAACGATTTGGCCGGCCGCGTGACACCGGCGTGCACCCGTTCCGCCGCGGGCCCAATCATGAAGTCCTGGCTCCGACGGCGACCGCTGCTCGCATTCTTCACACTTGCGTTCGGCATCAGCTGGGGCGGCATTTTAATCATCGCCGCCGCCATCGGCTTTGACATCGCCGCGCCGACGACGCCCTTGGCGACTGTTCTCTTCTTTGTGGCGATGCTGCTCGGTCCAAGTGTGAGCGGCCTGATGCTTACAGCTTTAATGGAGGGACGCGCCGGTCTCGGCGATCTGCGGGCGCGCCTTAGAAGATGGAGAGTTGGCGCGTCTTGGTGCGCCGTGGCGCTGCTCACCGCTCCAATGCTGCTGCTCGCCATTCTGCTGCTGCTGAGCGCAACCATTGCGCCAGCTTTCGCGCCGAAGTTCCAATGGGCGCTCCTCGTAGTCGGACTCATCGCTGGCGCCTTCGAGGAGATCGGTTGGACGGGGTTTGCGACGCCGCGGCTGCTGGCGCGCCGCAGTGCTGCGACTGCTGGTTTTCAGTTCGGCGTGATCTGGGCGCTTTGGCACGCGCTGGTCGTCTTTCTCTTTACCGTCGGCGAGATGGGCGATGCCTGGATCGTGTCGTTCATCGTCGTCTATCTCGCGACGCTAACGCCCTATCGCATCGTGATGACGTGGGTCTACGCGAACACGCAGAGCGTGCTTTTGGCGATCCTGATGCACGCCAGCTACACGGGCTGGCTGCTGGCTCTCTTTCCCGCCACGTCGTCGACGCAGAGTCTAATTTGGCAAGCAGCATTCGCAGGCAGCCTTTGGCTTGCGGCAGCTTTCGCCCTCCGGAACACGGCGCATGGCGAACATCGTCGGCCATTGTTGCCATTCGAACTCCAACAGAAAGAGACTACGAGATGATCGCGACTGATTTCGCGCGGGACGACCGACTTCCTGTGGCTGTCTCCGACCTTGCTGTGCGGCTTGGCGCCGACCCGAACTCCGAACCGCGAGACGTTCGCCTCACGCAAACAGGCCGCATGAAGACGGCATTGGACGCCAAATCATGGATGCCCTTCAAGGCTACTCAAACGATCTCGACTCGAAAGTGTGAATTCGATTGGCTGGCGCGTGCAGGGCCACTCGGCATGATTTCAGCGCGTGACGCGCTGGCGGCTGGCGAGGGCCGGCTCGACGTGACGGCGCTTGGGTTCATTCCAATCGCCCGCGCCGCGCACACGCCTGCGCTCGTGCGCGGAGAGCTCATGCGCTACTTGGCGGAATTGCCCTGGGCGCCGGACGCAGTACTGCACAACACCGCATTGCGCTGGCGTGAGGACGGCCCGGATACGCTGGCTGTGAGCGCTGGGTCCGGTGAGACCGCGAGCGAAATCGTGCTGAGCCTAGACAGCGACGGGCGGATCGCCGGCGGGTTTGCCCCTGATCGGCCACGTTCGGCGACAGTACCAATTCTCCTCACACCATGGCGAGGGCGGTTCTCCGATTATCGCCGCCACAATGACCGATGGATTCCATTTGCCGGCGAGGTCGCATGGGAAATCGACGGCAAGGAAATTGTCTACTGGCACGGTCAGATCCAGCGTTGGGAATCGGTCTCGGCGGCTTCATGACAACCCGAGCGACGATGCTGGCGCTGGACCGATGACAGACTCAAAACAACTCGCAGGCTTGATTGGCCCAACCATGGTCGCTCTTGGCGTTACTGAGGCGAGCCATATGGACATGTTCTCAAACCAGCTAGCGCCTGTCGTTTATCTCAACGGCGCAATTCTTTTTGTTGCGGGGCTTGCCATAATTCGCGCTCACAATTTCTGGACATGGCGTTGGCCCCTCATCATCACGATGACCGGCTGGGTCGCCTTGTTTGGCGGACTCTGGCGCATGGCCGCGCCTAACGCGCCGCAAGCGCCTGACAATATCCTCACCTATGCAGGGTTAGCGGCCGTTGCCGCCATCGGCGCCATTCTGAGCTTTATGGCTTATGGCCAGAAGGTGTTCTCAGCTCCTAAGGCCTCGGATGAATGAGGACCCGCACACCCAGCAGGCGGGCGCGCCGCGCCTCGCGTCGCCATGGTTCTTCTTCGCACTAGTAATCCTGTTGTCGATCCCATTCTACGCCCTTGGGCTAGCGGGCGAGCGGCTTCCGATTGCGACGTTTCTTCCCGTGAACGCACTCATGGCGTTCGTGCCGATGCTTGCGGCGCTCATCCTCGTCTGTCGCGAGAGCGGTGTTTCAGGCGCCAAGACGTTTCTCGCTCGCGCTTTCGACAATCGTAGGATCAAGAGCGTCGGATGGATTCTTGCCGCACTCCTGCTCATGCCGATCACATTTCTTCTCGCATATGGCTTGATCCGTATCGAGGGGCGTACGCTGCCCGACATTCAGTTATTCCCGATCGCCGAGATTGTCGGGTTCGCGCTCATGTTTTTCGTCGGCGCCATTGGCGAAGAGCTCGGCTGGCAGGGATACGCTTACGCCAGGGTTAAGACCGGGAGGAGCGCGTTTGCCGCCGCGCTCATTCTTGGCGCGGCCTGGGGGCTCTGGCATGTCATTCCGTTTCTCGAGATGGGCCGCAGCGTCGATTGGACTCTGTGGCAATGCCTCGGCGCCGTGGCCATGCGGATTATCATCGTTTGGCTGTTTGAGAACGCTGGCCAAAGCGTCTTCGTCGCCGTGCTGTTTCACATCACGATCAACAGCCCCTGGGGCGTCTTCACGGATTTTGAGCCGTACTTCGATCCGCTGGTGATGCTCGCACTACTGGCGGCGGTCGCCGGGATCGTCGCCGTCTTTTGGGGACCATCGACACTCGCGCGCTTCAGACTGGTCAAAGCTTACGCATGAGGCCGCTCGAAATTCTGCTGACGCTTGTCAGCCTGGCGACGTTTGTCGCGCTCGCATTCCCTAGGTTGCGTGAATCGCGGGCAATACGCTTTCTTTCCCTCGCCGCAATGCTGGCGCCTGGCGCGCAAATTCTGCTGGAAGGCGCACGCTGGCAGATGGCGCCGGCCTACGCGGTGAGCGCTTTGCTGCTCGTGGCGTGGCTCGCGCCCGTCATGAAGGCAGCCGGATCGCGAAGCCCGCTCCGGCTCGTTGTCGGCTATGCTGGCGCGACGGTCGGCGCGCTCGTGTTGGCGTTCTCTTGCTTATTGCCTCTGACATTCCAGGTGATCCGCTTCCCGGAGCCGAGCGGGCGCTATGCAATCGGTACGTTGACCTACCATTGGCTCGACACCGACCGCGCGGAGATTTTCACCGTCGATCCCGATGATCGACGCGAACTCATGGTGCAGATCTGGTATCCCGCCATAGCCAGCGCGTCCGCGCGGCGCGCGCCTTACATGGATGACGGTTCGGTGCTGGCGCCGGTGGCGCGTCTGCTGCACTTGCCGGGCTGGATATTCACGCACCTCAAATACGACATGACCAATGCTATGCTATCGGCGCCGATGGCCGATGGCGTAAACGCCTTCCCGGTGCTGATCTTTTCGCACGGACGCGGCGGCGTTCGCCAGCACAACACGTTCCAGGTCGAAGAATTGGTTTCGCATGGCTACGTTGTCGCCGCCATCGACCATCCTTACGCGGCCGCGGGTGTGGATTTTCCGGGTGGTCGCCGCGTGAGCTACGACGCGCGCTTCACAGATCGCGGGTTCCAGGATCTCGTCCTGCCGTTCCTGGCGCAGGACGTCAGCTTCACCCTAGACCAACTCGCGGCGAGTAACCGCTCGGACCCCAGCGGCGTTCTCACCGGCCGGCTGGACCTGCAACGCGCCGGCATGTTCGGCGTATCGCTGGGCGGCGCCGTCACTGCGCAAGCGTGCCATGACGATGCGCGCTTACGCGCCTGCCTTCCGATGGACGTCTACATGCCTGCCGGCGTCGTGCAAGACGGCTTGCGCCAGCCAACCATGTGGATCAGCCGCGACGCCGACACGATGCGGCGCGAAGGCTGGGCGCAGAGCGACATCGACGAAACGCAGACCACGATGCGCAGCGCATACGCGAGCCTCCATGGAAATGGCTACCTGGTGCTGGTGCCGAACATGTTTCATCAAAACCTGTCCGACTTCCCTTACTTTGTGGCGTCGCCGCTGAACGCTTGGCTCCGTCTCGGTCCAATCGGTGCGCGGCGCGCCCACACCATTATCAATTCCTATTCCCGCGCCTTCTTTGACCGCTACTTGAAGGGCGCTGCGGCACCGCGGCTGCTTACGGGGCCAACCACACACTATCCCGATGTGCTTTTCACGGCGCGCCGGCCATGAGCATCCGCGCCGACCCTCGGAACCTCGGCGCAAAGGCGGCGACGCATATCCGCTGCAGCATTGCTGTCACGGCATCAGCAGAGGTCGGACGTCCGCTTTGCTGACCAAGGAGGGCGGAATGTCCGAGTATAGAACTCTTTAAGGATTGGGCCTCGCCACACCGTGTTGGGGCCGTTCCGGAAAGCGGACGTTCGATCTTATTGCGACCGAGGCCGTTTATCACTAGCTGACTACCCGCCGATTTTCAGCCTCACGAACCCCATTGCGCCGCTTTTGTCCCCGCCATAGCTCGCGGCCAGGTCACTCGACACCCAATTTCGGGAGACAAGCGCCCCAACGCCAAACGTCACGTTGTCGGCTACTGCAAAATCGCGGATCGCTCCTATCGAGGCCTTTGAAACTTTTTGTACTCCCGGCCCTCCCAGTTCCTCTGTTTCAACCCCTTCCGCACGCGCGAACACCGTCCATTTTTTGTTTGGATGGACTGCGCTTTCGAGCGCGATAGCGCCCAGATTGTCGCCGTGGTGATCCTTGCCCCCAACAGCCAACGTCGTTGACCACCAGCCGCTCTCACCAAACGGCGTTGTGTAGATGGCGCTGCCGGACCACCGCGTTTCATCCTCGGTAGGATCAAGTTGTTCTGGACTCGTCAGGTGCGCCCACGATGTCTGCAAGGCGAGGCGCTTGGTGGGATTCCAGCTCACCCGAACAGATGCGCTGTCGATCTTTGGCGCTTCAATGTCATAGCGACCTTCGTCGGGTTCGCGGCCTTTGAAGCCTGAGGCTTCGATCTTCCAGTTTTCGTGGGTCCAGCCGGCCGTGATTACGCCGAAGTTGATGTGCGTCGAGTCGAACCAGTGATGCGTGATTGGCGCCTCGGGACTGTCCATCGTCGACATGCGATGCATGAAGGCGGGTGGTCCGAACGCCGGCTCGCCTGGAAGGCCAGCGTAAACGAATACGCTGTCGGAAGTGGAAAGCCGCCGCGAATAGGAAGCCGATAGCTCCATAAACAAGTCGTGGGGATGCTGTCGATCTGTCAGCAACGTTTTGCCATCGGCGGTTTCACCAGCGGCCAGCAGAAGAGGATAGCCGCGCTTGCCCATGAAGGGGTCGGGGCTCAGCATGGCGCGTAGATTCAACGTGCCAGCATTGCCGATCTCACGCTGTGCCGATCCCATGAACATGCCCGACAAAAACAGCTTTTCATCGCCGCGCGGCCCGCCTTGCCAGTCATAGACGCCGTTCAGCATTGCATGGGTCATGGTGAGCCAGTTTCCGCGCTGTGTGTGTTCGGCCATGTGCATGGTGGCATCGGGCTGCCAGGACGTTCCGGATGCTTCGCGGCTCATCGCATAGCCGCCGAGAACGCCGGCCATGCCACCGCCCGTCGTATGGTCTGCCTCTTTCGCATCCGCCTGATGCTTTGACATATCCATTGGGGCTTGGGCGAAAGCGGGCGAAGCGAGGCCCAGCGCGAGCGTCAGCGCGACGGCGGAATAGGTTTTCATAAAGTGCCTCTGAACGGCGGTTCTATTGGCTCTACGCAGCGGCGCGGCTAGCCCCTCACTCAAGATCAAGATTCAATTGATCGGCGAGTTTTCGCCGCGCGCGATAAAGCCGGGTTTCAATGCTCTTGACTGAGACGCCTAGGACTGAGCCGGCATCGGCCTGCGAAAGGCCCTCTAAGGCAGTCAATACGAGGGGCTCACGCAGAGATGCAGGCAAAGCCTGGATTGCGCGATGAAGCAGGGCGAGGGTCTGCCGCTCTTCGGTAGCAGTCTCCGGACTAATCAAACCGTCGTCGACGGAATCCGCCGGCGCCTGCGCTAAATCTACGCTTATGAAGCGGCGCACCGCCGCCCGTCGCGCATGATCACGGCATTTGTTGATGGCGATAGCGCGCAGCCACACGTCGAAGCGCTGCGACGGATCGAACCGCGCAAGGTTCCTCCATGCGGCGACAAACGTATCTTGTGTCACGTCGGCGGCGTTTTCGCCCCGCACAAAGCGGCTCACGAAGCGGTGGATACCCACCTGATGGCGCGTCATCAATTCCGAGAAGGCCTGGCGCTCGCCGCGGACGGCCGCGCTTGCGAGTTCGCTATCAGCGGTCACGATCAATGTTCGTGCGTCAGCGCCTCGAAGACGCGATCGTCAAGGCGTTTGGCCTGATCGGGCGTGAGGATCGCGCGCATGTCGTAGACGTATTTGATCGTCTCCTTTTGCAGTTCGCCGAGCCCGACATGAACCTCATTAACTGACAACTCAACGGTTCGGCTATAGGTGGCGCTTTCTCTCATCGATTGCGCAAGGCGCCGGTTGGTCTCGGCGATGCGGGCTTCTAGAGCGTCTCGCTTGGCGGTGAACCTTGATTCAGCCTCGTCCATCTTCGCCTGCTGGGCGGGCGACAGTTTCATTTCGCCATGGACCAAGGCATGCAGCGAAGGCTCAGTCCGCGAAAGCAGCTGAACGCCAAGCCATGCGCCGCCGAGGCCCGCGCAGAAGGAAAGCACGGTCGCGATAAGAATGGTGCGGAAAAGCGGCGTCATCTTCCCGCTCCGCCGAGCGCCGCCAAATCATTGGCGTGCACGTGAAATATAGCCAATTCGTGGTCAAGGTGGATTCGGTCTGCCGCCGCCGTTCCGCCCAGAACGGCCCCAGCCATCAACGCCAGGGAGGCGAGGCCCCACCGAGCGGGCCGCAAGACGCCGATTTCGCGCTCAGCGCTTTCTTGGCTGCGTATCGCCGCCCAAACGCGCGCTTGCATCTGCGGGTCGGGCGTGGTGGCGTTGCTCGCAACGCCGTTTAGCAGATCGTCTAGTCTCATTGTGATCACCGTCCTGCCTCTTATACGCGTCGTTTTGATGAGCCCCTCGACAAAGCGAGGGGTGGCGCTTTCGGGCGCGTATAAGTGTCAGAAGCGCCTTGCGAACTGCAAACGGATAAAACGATGAAAACTACACTATCTGCGGCGGTGTTTGTGGCCGGCTTGGCCCTTGGAAGCGGGATAATGGCCGGAGAGGCCTACGCCCACGCAATGCTCGTCAACGCCACGCCCAAGGCGAACGAGACGACAGCATCGCCTGCGGCCGTGACCCTTCGCTTCAGCGGCCCAATCGAGGCGAAATTCTCCCAGATTGAACTCAAGGATTCTAGCGGCAAGAAGCAGAACGCGACTGCAAGCGTGGACCCGCAAGACCACAAGGTTTTGACTGCCAAACTCGCCGCGCCCTTGCCCGCTGGCGGCTACACACTCTCATGGCGCGTTGTGGCCACGGACGCGCATGTGATGAAGGGGTCGTACAAATTCACCGTGCGCTAAGTTATGGTCGAACTTGCGATCGTCCTCGCGAAGGCAGTTCATTCCGCGGGCGCTGCGGTTTTGTTCGGTGCATTGCTTTTCACGATCTACGCGCGTCGGGAAACCGAGGGGCTAAATCTTCGCCCGCTTTTTGCGCTTGCCGTCGTGGCCGCGTGGGCCGGATCACTGATTTTGCTATTTTCGCAGACAGCGAATATGGCCGGAGACGCCGGAGCGGCGTTTGACCCGGCCCTGCTCTCGGCGGCGTTCGATACCTATTTTGGAAAAGTGTGGTTGGCGCGGCTGGCGATTCTCGGCGTGCTAACGGTTCTTATATTCGCGCGCACATCGCCGCGTGTCCGGCTTGGCCAAGCGGTCGCCAGTTCGGCGTTAGTCGCAAGTCTGGCGCTGCAAGGGCATCCAGGCGCTGCGCTCGCCGAGGGTAACGTAATCCCGTTGCTTTCTGACGCGGCCCACGCGCTTGCGGCGGGCGCCTGGGTTGGCGCGTTGTGCGTTCTGGTGGTCATGGTGATCGGACAAGAAAACACGCGGGCGCAGAAGGTAAGCGCAGCGCTGACGCGGTTCTCGATTATCGGGCCGGCGATTGTCGGCATGCTTGTGTTGAGCGGCGTCGTGAATCTTTGGCTATTGTCCGGTGCGCAGGGGCAGGCGTCGCTGTTGCGCTCGTCTTACGGCGCCGTTCTCGGCGTAAAAATGCTTTTCTTTGTCGGTATGTTGGCATTAGCCGCTGCGCATCGTTATGCGCTGGCGCCGAAGCTCGCGCATCAAATCGCTTCGGGCGAAAACGCGCCGATTGTTAACTTGAGGATCAGCATATTCGCTGAGGCGGGTCTTGGCGCATTGGTGCTGAGCGCAGCGGCAATGCTTGGCTCAACGCCGCCCGTTGACGGCTGATCTCGTCGGAAGTTTCGTCCATTTAAAGATCAACACATCGAGACCCCTATGACTCACCTCCACGATCATCCGCCTGTCGTCGAAGGGGCAATCAAGGATCCGGTTTGCGGGATGACCGTGAAGCCGGACACGCCCCACCGAGCAGTTCACGGCGGATCATCGATCCTGTTTTGCAGTGCGGGCTGCAAAGCCAAATTCGAGGCTAATCCAGCTAGATTTATAGGTGCAGCGCCTACCGGTCACGCACAGGAAGCGGCTGTGTCCGGAAGCAAATGGACGTGCCCGATGCACCCGGAGATCGTTCGGGATGGTCCGGGCGCCTGTCCGATTTGCGGCATGGCGCTTGAACCCATGATGCCATCTGCCGGGCAGGGGCAAAATCCAGAACTAGCTGACATGACGCAGCGCTTCTGGATTGCGCTCGCGCTCGCAGCGCCGGTGGTGGCGCTAGAAATGGGCAGTCATGTGCTTGGCCTGCGTCATCTGATTAACCAGCAAATTTCTAACTGGACGCAATTGGCGCTCGCGACGCCAGCCGTGATTTGGGCTGGGTGGCCGTTCTTCGAGCGGGGCTGGGCTTCATTGCGCAATCGCAGCCTCAACATGTTCACGCTGATCGCGATGGGAACAGGAATAGCGTGGATTTACAGCGTCGTCGCGACGCTTGCGCCGAGCGCCTTTCCCGACGCCTTTCGCCAGCACGATGGTGCGGTTGCCGTCTATTTTGAGGCGGCGGCTGTCATTACGGTTCTGGTTTTACTTGGCCAAATACTCGAATTGCGCGCACGTGAAACAACGAGTGGAGCGATCAAGGCGCTCTTAGACCTTACGCCGAAACACGCGCGCCGCGTGGGCTATGGCGGAGATGACGAGGAAATCCCCATCGAACAAATCGCGGTAGGCGATCTGTTGCGCATACGGCCGGGCGAGAAAGTGCCTGTCGATGGCGTAGTAACGGACGGACGCAGCGCACTTGATGAAAGCATGGTCACCGGCGAGTCCATGCCGGTCACCAAATCGACCGGCGCCAAATTGATCGGCGGAACGATCAACAAGAGCGGCGGACTCGTGATGCGGGCCGAGAAGATCGGCGCGGACACCATGCTGGCTCGGATCGTTCACATGGTCGCGGAAGCCCAGCGCAGCCGCGCGCCGATTCAACGGCTTGCCGATCGGGTCTCCGGCTATTTCGTTCCGGCTGTCATCACGGTTGCGATGTTAGCGTTTGCGGCTTGGTCAGTCTGGGGACCTTCACCGGCGATGAGTTATGGCCTTATCGCCGCGGTGTCCGTCCTGATCATAGCTTGTCCCTGTGCCTTGGGTCTGGCGACGCCAATGTCGATCATGGTTGGCGTAGGAAAAGGCGCGCAACTCGGCGTGCTGATCAAGAACGCCGAAGCACTCGAACGGATGGAGAAGGTCGATACGCTGGTAATCGACAAGACCGGCACGCTGACGGAGGGCAGGCCAAAACTCGTCGCCGTGCGTCGCACCGGGCTGGTCGAAGAAACCGAATTGCTTCGCTTGGCAGCCAGCCTAGAGCGCGCGAGCGAACATCCGCTGGCGCAGGCGCTCGTCGCCGCCGCTGCCGAACGCGGCCTGCCTCTGTCGGAGCCCAAGAATGTCGATTCACCCGTCGGCAAAGGCGTTCTCGGAACCGTGGACGGCCGACGCATCGTCATCGGCAACGCCGCGTTTCTTTCAGAGCAGGGCGTCGATGCAGCGGCGACGGAGGAGCAAGCCTCGGTGCTGCGTAGCGAAGGTGCAACTGCGATCTTCATTGCCATTGATGGAAAGGCGGCCGGCGTGTTCGCTATCGCTGACCCGATCAAGGCGTCGTCCGCCTTGGCGCTCGCCACGCTTCAATCGGCTGGATTGAGCGTCATCATGCTGACGGGCGATAACCGCGTCACGGCAGAGGCCGTCGCGAAACAACTCGGCATCGACAATGTCGAGGCCGACATCCTGCCCGATCAGAAAAGCGCTGTGGTGGCACGTCTTCGAAGCAACGGGCGCGTAGTGGCGATGGCGGGCGACGGCGTGAATGACGCGCCGGCTCTGGCCGCCGCCGATGTCGGCATCGCGATGGGCTCGGGCACGGACGTGGCGATTGAGAGCGCCGGAATAACCCTGCTTAAGGGCGATCTGTCCGGCATCGTTCGGGCACGTCGCCTCAGTCAGGCGACAATGAGCAATATCCGCCAGAATCTGTTTTTTGCATTCGTCTATAACGCCGCCGGCATTCCAATCGCCGCAGGCGTTCTGTACCCCGCTTTCGGCTGGCTATTGTCGCCCATCATTGCCGCAGCGGCGATGGCGGGGAGTTCCGTCAGCGTGATCGGTAATGCGCTAAGATTAAAGGCGGCCCGTATCCACTGAGAACGTAAATCCGAGCGCCGAGTGCTCTAGTCTCGTTGCATGGAATTATATCGCCGCGTACCCGATGGTAATGTGGGAGGCGCGAGCCTGTGGGTAGTGGACGCCACGTTGAGTGCAGACGAACAGCCTTCCACGCGCCAAGGGTGATTTCGGGTGGCCACTAGCGCGCAAATCCGGGGCAAGCGGCAGACGCCGACGAATGCAGCTATTCGCCAGGACACTTGGAAAGTCAGTTATTGGGCGCCTTAGCGTCCCCCTCAGCCAACGTCTCTTGTTGGGATATTTGATAGATGGCGCCGCGTTTCTATGGGTCCGGTCCGCACTAGAAACCGACGCTCGCGAAGGAGGGCTCGACGGCCGCCTTCGGCGAATTGCCGCCCCCGCGGGGGCCTAGCGCCAATGTCAGCTTTCGCCGCCAATTCGGTCAGGCGGGCTAGAAAGGCGGTCGCGGGTTGCGTTCGTGGTGTGTTACCAGCGGCCTATGTCATCTACCGCAGAACTTCTCGCTTTTGCCGACGAGCTGGCGGACGCCGCGCGCGCGGCGATCCTGCCGCATTTCCGCACCGCCGTGGCCACCGAAGCGAAGAACAGCGGCAAGCCCGGTTTCGATCCCGTAACCATCGCGGATAAGGCGGCCGAACAGGCGATGCGCGCGCTGATCGCGGGGCGCTATCCCGCGCATGGCGTGCTCGGCGAGGAATTCGGACATGCGCCGGGCGGCAGCGATTACACATGGGTGATCGATCCGATCGACGGCACGCGCGCCTTCATCTCCGGCCTGCCTCTGTGGGGCGTGCTGATCGGGCTGGTGAAGAACGGCCAGCCGGTGATCGGCGTGATCGACCAGCCCTATATCGGCGAGCGCTTCCGCGGCTGGCCGGGGGCTGCGAATTTCACCAACGCCGCGGGCACAAAACCGCTTCGCGTGGCCGAATGCGCGGCGCTGCGCGATGCGAAACTTGCCACGACCGACCCGAACCTTTTCACCGGCGGCGAAGCCGGCGGATTCGAACATCTGCGCGCGACGGCGAAGATCACGCGCTTCGGCTGCGATTGCTACGCCTATGCGATGGTCGCCGCGGGGATGATCGACGTCGTCGTGGAATCGGGCCTTGCGCCTTGGGACATCGCCGCGCTGATCCCGGTGATCGAAGGCGCTGGCGGCCTTGTCACCGACTGGCGCGGGGCGCCGATAAGTGGCGATTTGCTCCTGAAGCCTGACGCGCGTTTCCAGGTTATCGCTGCGGGGGACAAACGCCCGCACGCTGAAGCGCTGGTTTCGCTGAAGCGCGCCGCGCAAATCTAGCCCAGCGTCTTCGCCAGCCAAACGCCCGCCTCCTCGATCGCCTGTTTCGCGACGCGCGAAATTGCGGTCAGCGAAAAGAAGCCGTGCGGCTGATCGGCATATTCGCGATAGACCGTCGGCACGCCAAAGGCGGCGAGCTTGTCAGCATACGCTTTTCCCTCGTCGCGCAACGGATCATAGCTGCCAGTGATGATGTAGGCCGGCGGCAGGCCGGTGAAATCTTCGGCCAATAGCGGCGAGGCGCGCACGTCCATGCCGTCCTCGCGCGTGCGTAGATATTTGTCCTTGAAGTAATCCTGCACCGCCTGCGTCAGCACATAACCCTGGCGCAGCCGCACCTGCGACGGCGTCATCTCCACCCATTGTGTCGAAGGATAGATGAGCAATTGCGCGCCGAGGCGTATTTCGCCTTTGGTTTGCTGCGTCACCACAGCGGCGAGATTCCCGCCGGCTGAATCGCCGCCGACCGCAAGGCGCGCGGCGTCCATGCCGAACGCACTGCCGTGCTGCGCGGTCCAGCGCGTGGCGGCGATGACATCGTCCACCGCGCAGGGAAAGCGATGCTTCGGCGAAAGCCGGTACGCCACCGACAGCACGCGCATCCGCGCGGCGTGCGCGAGGCGCCTGCACATCATCTCGTGACTATCGAGATCCCCGACCACGAACGCGCCGCCGTGAAAGAAGATCAGCGCCGGCCCGCTGACGCCCGCGGCCAGCGGCGTATAGAGCCGCGCTTTCAGCGTTTCATCGGCGCCTTCGACATCGAGGGTGCGGATGTCGTGCATCTCCGGCGCGTCGCGTTCGAACGTGTGCGCGAGGCGCCAGAAATTACGGTGCGCGGTTTCGAAATGCTGCTCCGGATTGAGGCGCGCCATCCAGGCGGCGATTTGTGGATCGAGTTTCATAAATGCAACTTATGCCCGCGCATCCGCGCCCGCCAGAATTTTTAGCCTTGATTTTGTCGAAACACGGGAGCAAACACCCGCCCCTCTCTATTAGAGAGAGAGGCTCCATTGGGGAGAGCGTGCATGATGAAGTGCAACGGCTTGAACATACGCGGACCGCGATGGTCCACGAGCCGTACCGTCATGCGCATCGCGGGCGGCTCAAGAGGCTGACGCTTCTACGATTTTGATGCGCTTTCCGCCGTGCGCACCCGCGCCCGGCGAACGGGAAGACGTGTCATGAGCCTTCATGATCTGCTGCACGCCCGCGCGACGCAAACCGCGCCGATGGCGCGCGTGGATTTCGCGCCGACGCCGCTGCTCGCCTTCCTGGCGGGAGAGCACGCCGAAGCGATCGCACGCGCCTGGCCCGCGCCGCACGCCGAATTCCTCGCACTCACCGCCGCGCGCCGCCATCTGGCGGCGATCGCGGTGATGGAAGCGCCCGACGCCAGCCACGCGCGTATGCGCCGGCTGATCGAAGGGGCGCATCTGCGCGAAGTGGCGGCGGCGGCGATGCTGGAGCCGCCGCGCGGTCTGGCGCGGGCGCTTTCGCGCCTGGGCGAGCCGCTCTGGACGCGCGCGGCATACCGGGTGCTGATTGCGCATCTGCGCAACACGGAATCGGCGCAGATTCTGCGCCACGCCGAAACGATTGATCTGGCGCTGCTCGCGAAGCTGGAGGCACTGCCGGCGGCTCTGCGCACGGCGCGCATCGTGGCGCTGGTTCCGGGCGCGGATGGCGCGATGACGCTGGCCGAAGCGTTCGCTTTGGCGCGGCGCATCAACCCGCGCGTTTCGGAACGCGATCTGGTGATGGCCTGGAACCGCGCGCCCGATACGCGGCGCCTGTACGAGGCCGCGCAAGAGGCGCTGAAGCCGCTCCGCTTCGGCGAGGCGGCTGCGCCGCCGCGTATGCCTGCGCCGTATCGTGCGATCCATTCGCGCGATGTGCTGCAGGTCGAAGCGCTGCGCTTCGCCAATTGCATCGCCTCCTATCACTGGGAGATCGGCGCCGAGCAGATGGCGGTCTATGTGCGCGAAGGCGATGTTCCGGCGATGATCGCGATCAAGCGCGATGTCGGCGGATGGCGTCTGGCTGAAGCGCTCGCGGCCGCGAACATGCCGCTTGACGATGCGCTTCTCGCGCGCGTTGCGGCGGAGTTCGCCGCGGCGGGCGTGCGCACCGGCCAGCCCGTGCGGGTGATCGAGGACCGGCTGGACACGCTGGCGGAAGCCATGCCGCAAGCGGAAATTCCCGCCGCCAGCCTCGCCGCGCAAATGGGGCTTGGGCAATTGTGGCGCTAACTGGCCCCGTCGCGCGGAAAACGCGAGGCGGGGTTGGCGCTCAACGTTGGCGCCATACTTATTTGATGAGTGTCCCCGTATTTTGTGGTAGGTTTGCCCTTATGTCGCTGCTTGATCGCATCACGTCTGAGCCGGATAAATTCGGCGGCCGGCCCTGCATTCGCGGCCTGCGCATTCGTGTCGTCGATATTCTCGACCTGCTGGCGGCGGGATTGTCTCACGCCGAGATCGTTGCTGAATTGCCCGATCTGGAACTGGACGACATCAAGGCCGCGCTCGCCTTCGCGGCCCGCCGGTTGGACCATCCCGTCATCGCCGCTTAACCGCACGTGACGATCTGGCTCGACAACCATTTGTCTCCGGCGCTGGCGGGCTGGACCGCAGACACGTTCGGGCGCGCCTGTGTTCAGGTCCGCGACCTCGACATGGCGCGCGCGTCCGATCCCGACATATTCCGCGCCGCGCGAATCGCCAACGCAGTGCTGATCACCAAGGACGCGGATTTCGCTGAACTGGTCTCGCGTCTGGGGGCGCCGCCTGCAATCATTCTTCTGAGTTGCGGAAATACAAGCGATCGATCCTTGCGCACGCTCCTGGTGAATCGCCTTCCCCGCGCCTTGTCGATGATCGAGGCGGGCGACGCGCTGGTTGAAATTGGCGGAGATACGTGAGCCGGCTCCCATGCTGAGCGCGTTTGGTGAGCGTCCCAGATTTTCGTTGGCCCGTCTCGCACAAGCGAGAGGCCGGTTGGGCGTTAACCCCCTCCCGGCGCGCTATTCGCTAAGTCATCGAACGCACGCCAGAATTGTGCGCGGATGTCGTCGCGTTCCTGCATGATTTCGTGTTTGGCGCGGGGGATGACTTCGTGGCGCGCTTGCGGCAGGGCGCGGGCGATCAGATCGTGGCTTTCGTTGTCGACGAGTTCGTCTTCGGCGGCGGTGAGGATCGTTACCGGGAATTTCAGATGCGCCAGCGCGCCGGGCTGGCGGAAGCCTTCGATGACGTTGGCCGCGGCGTCGACCCAGCCGAGCGTGACGCCCGCGAGCGCCAGTTTCGGTTCAGCCATGACAAGCGCCTGGGCGCGGGCGTGGCGTTCGCGATCATGCGTCACCGGATTGCGCTTAAATTTTTCCCGGCGCCATTTGCCCGGCTGGCCGGGGCCGATCATGCCGCCAAAGCCGATGGCGGTCATGAAGCGCGCGAAACTGCGCGCCGCCGGCTTCAGGCCCGCTATGCCCCACATCGGCGCCGAGAACAGCGCGCCTTCTACTTCGAGACGCCGCGTCTGCAACGCCCGCAGCGCGATGGCGCCGCCCATGGAGTGCGCGATCAGCAGATGCGGCCGCGGCAGCCGGTCGGCCAATTGCTTGAGGCCAAGCGCCAGATCACCGACCGCATCGTCCACCGTTTCCAGATGGCCGGCATTGCGGTTTTTCAGCAGCCGATCAGACAGGCCCTGGCCGCGCCAATCGAGGCTGAGGACCACGAAATTGCGCGCCTGCAATTCGCGCATCACCTCAAAATATTTTTCGACGAATTCGGTGCGGCCGTTGCAGAGGATCACCGTGCCGCGCGCGGGCCGGTTCGGCGCCGCCGCGACCAGCGTGCGGATGCGCACGCCGCCACGGCCTTCGAGCCAAATCTGCTCGACGGTATCGGGCTCTGGATTGCCCGGCACGCGTACGAAAGACATGCGATCCCCGCTTCTTCCCCGCAGGTGTGGCCGATCACCCCGCCCGGCGCAAGGCGCGGATCGCCGCTAGACTGTCGCGAGGATGTGCACGCCTTCGTCACGCAGGGGCTGGGCGAATTCCAGCGCCCGGCCGACCAGCATGGCGCGCCCAATCGCCCGCCAGATCGGCAGGTCCGCGGCGGAATCGCCTATATAGTCAAAGCCGCCGGGGAACCGCGCATCAAGGAAAGCGAGCTTGGCGTAGCTCTTGAGATTGATCTGGCCATCGCTGCCGCGCGCGGTGTCGAACAGGCCCAGATGATCGGCGACGGAGTCAGCAACTTTTTGATCGGCGGCCGTGACCAGATGCAGGCGCCGGCCGCGCTGTTTTTCTTTTTCGAGGAAAGCGACCAGCGGCGTGCGGTAAGGTAGTTTGGCGGCGTCAGCGATGGCGATGTCCGCGAACGCACGCTTGCCTGCGGCGCGGCCATCGGCATAGGCCCACAGCGCCATCAGCGCCGCCAGCGGATTGCGCCTGAAACTGGCGCGCGCCGAGCGCCACGAGGTTTCCGCCAGAACCAGCGTGCCATCCAGATCGACGGCCAGGGGCGGCAGCGTATTCTTGCTCATCGCGTGGTTCCCGCTCCTACCGGCCCAACCTCACCGGCGGCATCGTGACGGCGGCGCTGCAGCGATCACGAACCGAAACGCTGCATTTGCGCAAGCCGCCTCCCTTATTGAAGCATACGCGCACTTCGCGCAGGCGGGTTTTGTCGCAAATCACCGCCAGACCATCGGGCGATAGTCCGGGATTAGCCCTCAAGAAAGCGGCGCGCACATCCGCCGCCGTAACGCGCAGCGGCCTTTCCAGCCGCGCATACGGTGCCGGGATGGCGATCTTGCCGCGCATCTGGCGAAGCGTGGCGAAGTAATTCGCCTGCGTTAGCCCGGTGCAGCGGCCGTGCGTTTCCCATTCATGCTGCACCAGGCTCGGGCTGGGCATCAGATCGAGCTGCGCATCCACCAGCGAAGCGGGCGCGCGGCGCGGCATGGTCGAGGCGCATGATTGCGGATAGCCCCGCTCATATTGCGGCCACAGGCCATGCACCACGAATGAATAGCGCCGGTCCAGTCCACACTGGTGCGGCTCATTTTTCGTCATGCCGGGCTGGGCGCAAAAGGATGGGCTCCATGATAGCGCAAGCGCGTAGTAATCGAACTTGCCCGCGACATCGCGGTTTTGCGCAAACGCTGCGCCGGCAGCGGCGAGGAGAAATGCAAAAGCGGCGATGAGGACTCTACTCACTGGGCGGCTCCGGCGGGTCGGCCGGCTTGACGAATTTAAGCGTCATGCGATCGCTCTCACCGATCTCCTGGTATTTGCTACTGTCGAAACCGCCGCCAGACGGCATGCCAAGCGGCGCGGTGCGCAAGACGGGCGGGAGTGTCCACACGCCGAAAGGATGATCTTTGGTGTCCTTCGGATTGGCGTTGATTTCGCTTGAGCCAGCGAATTTGAATCCGGCGTCTTCAGCCAGCAGTTTTACGAATTCTTCCTGCACATAGCCGTCGCCCGCTTGCGGATCCTGCAGGCCGGTGGATTTGGCGCGATGTTCCTCGATGCCGAGAATGCCGCCCGGCTTCAACACATTGAACAATGCCTTGAACGCTTGCGGCGCGTAACTGCCGGCCATGAACGTGTGAACATTGCGCATCACAACGGCCATGTCAGCCATACCGGCGCCGGGCGGATCGATGATCGTAGTGCGCGCCGAAAACGATGCGGTGTCGACGCTGCCGAACTGGCGCGGCTGGTTCTGAAATTTGGCCTTGAAGTCTACGAGCGTGGCGAGCTGGCTTTCATCGGCGCCGACAGGATCGAAGGTGGCGGCGATGAGCCGCCCGCCGCCGCGTGCGAGGAACGGCGCGATCACCGCCGTGTACCAGCCGCGGCCGGGGAAGATTTCCACCACCGTCATGTCTGGCTTGAGGCCGAAGAACTTCAGCGTCTCTACCGGATGGCGGAACTTGTCGCGCTCCGGGTCCAGCCGCCAGGCGCCGGCCGCGGCCCATTCGAGCGTGCCTTCGACGGGCTTGGGTCCAGCGGAGGCGGCCGTTTGCGGCGCGTCCCGCTGACCGCACGACGCCAGGCCAAACGCCGCGCCAATCCCGAATGCGAAGTCCCGCCGCGTAGTCATTTTCCCCGCCTAGCCGCGCCATGAGCGCAAGTCAAAACCGCCGCCGCGCGAAGCTGATTAGGGCCTTGAAGCCCCGCGATCAGCCCCCAAATCATGCTCCGGCGGACGCTTTTCAGGTCCGCCGCCGCACGGACGCCTTTGGGTCCGGACGGCCGCCGCGCTGGGCCGAGAGGCCCGGCCGCAATGTGTCGCTTAACAGGAGGACATATTATGAATTCCGCAGATCTTTCCCCGCTTTACCGCACCCTTATCGGGTTCGACCGCATTTCCAGCCTGCTCGACAACGCCGCCCGGCTCGACGCCGCGCCCGGCTATCCCCCGTTCAATATTGAGCGCACCGGCGACGACAGTTTCCGCATCGAGCTTGCGGTCGCCGGTTTTGGCGCGGACGACCTCTCGGTCGATTTCAAAGAAAACACGCTGACCGTAACGGGGTCAAAGGCGCCCCCGGCCGACCAGCGCCAATACCTGCATCGCGGCATCGCCGAGCGCAATTTCGAGCGCCGGTTCAGCCTGGCTGATTATGTTCGCGTCTCCGAAGCGCGGCTGGAAAATGGCCTGCTGCAGATCGACCTCTTGCGCGAGCTTCCCGAGGCGCTGAAACCCCGGAAAATCGAAATCGGCGGCAAAAACGCAGCTAAAGCTGCGCCCAAGCCGAAAGCCGTCGAGGCCGAAGTCGCTGCGTAACTTCCTGTAATTGCTAACTTAACATGGGCGGCGCGCTTTCACCGGCGCGCCGCTTCCGTTTACTGTGACAGAGGGCACAGAACGCCTTCCCGCTCCGGGGCATTGTCTCTTCATCGAACACCGCCTGAACGGAGCAAGACGATGAACACCAAGATGATCAGCCTGGCTGCCGCTTTTGCCGCGATCGCCCTGGCCCCCCTTACCGCCCACGCCGACACCGCCGCGCCGGAAATTATCTCGGTCACGGCTGGCGATCTGGACCTGACAACGCAAGCCGGCGCCAAGGTGATGCTGAAGCGCATCGACGAGGCCGCCACGAAGGCCTGCTCGCCGGACAAGCTAAACGAGATGGACGCCTACAATATCTGCCGCAAATCCGTGATGCTGGATGCGGTGAAGGTTCTGGATGAGCCGATGGTGTCTCTGGTCTACGCAGAAACCTACCCCAATAAAAAAGCCCCGATGGTTTTCGCGTCGCGCTAACCCGTCCCCCGCCATGCGACGCGGAATAGTGATCCCGGGCCCGCCAGGCCGGGATCATTTTTTTGGGGGGCTCGAACCGTGAGAAGCCGTTCACCCTGATCGCGCAGGCTGCTAATGCCTTACCCGTTAGGCTTTTGCCATAACTGCGAGGGGAAACGATGCGACTGACAATGGTGGCGGCGCTCGCCGGGATTTGCCTGGCCGCCTGCAGCCCTGCCGCAGAAGAATGGGTTGAGACCACTCAGGTGGCGGAAACGCCGTCCCTGACCGCCGCGCCGACCGCCGATGCCGCGCGCTTCAGTTTCGCACTCTCAAAAACCGAGCCGCCAACACATGCGACCCTGAGCCCCTGGTCGTTCTCGCTGAAAGACGCACAAGGGCGAACGGCGGCTTTCCGGCAGACGCCGAACGTCGAGCTGAACCTCAAAACGCTGGTTGTGGCCGCGGGCAAACCCACTCCAATTCTAGACATCGTGAGAGAGGCGCTGGCGGAAAACCCCGTGGCCGGCCTTTATGACGCCGAAACGCCAGCTGATTGGATCGCGTGTCCGGACGGGCGCGCTCTGACCCACGTGGTTCACCTCTCCGACCGATTAAGCGACAGCCTCGCAATGGCGTTTTACGGCTTCGCCGGTCAGCCGGGGCAAGCTGCCAGCACTTATTGCGGCGTACGCATGTTCGCCATTCCGCAAAGCTGACGCTCAGCGATCGGTGGTTTGCGGTTCAGCAGTTTGGCGGCGCATCGCCGGATTCTTAAACGCTGTTGAATGCGCCCAGCTTGTGTTCCGCAGTCGTGAGGGCTGCGCATTCAGCGTCTAGCGCATCATAGGCGTTCTGATGGTCAGCCTTGAACGCGTTGAACGCGGCCTCGTCGCGCCAGCGGTCAAGCGTGACGTAGCGGCCCTTCCCGTCCTGCAACAGCTCTACGCCGATAAAGCCCGGCGAGCGGGCAAAGAGAAGCGCCCAAAATCCGTTTGGTCCATAAGCGGCCTCGAATGCATCGCGGTGGTGTGCGGGCGCCGCGTAGGTCCAGATGATCGTGTGCATGACGCAAAGCCTAACGCACGCCCGCCGCGAGCAAATCCTGCAAATGCACGACGCCGACCGGCTCGCCGTTTTCGACGGCGTAGACGAGGTTGATGCCGAGGTCGTTGAGCATGCTCATCGCGTCGGCGAGCGACGCGTCCGGCGAAATGGTTTTCGGATCGCGGCTCATCAGCGCTGATGCGTCTTTGGAGAACGAATCCGCGTGCAGTTTGCGACGCAGATCGCCGTCGGTGACGATGCCGATCAGCTTGCCGCCTTCGACCACGCCAGCGCCGCCAAGGCGTTTGACGCCCATCTTTTCTAGCGTTTCCTTCACGCTCGCGCTCGGCGCGACGAGCGGCATGTCGGCGCCGGTGCGCATCACGTCGCGGACGTGCTTCAGCATCGCGCCGAGCTTGCCGCCAGGATGGATGGCGCGGAAATGCGCGGCGGTGAAGCCGGCCGCATCGAGCAGCGCGATCGCCAGCGCATCGCCGAGCGCGAGGCACATCGTGGTGGAGATCGTTGGCGCGGGAGCGGCCTCGCTGGCCTCCCCGCATTCCGGCAGCAGCAACACGATGTCCGACCCCTCGGCCAGCGCGCTGGCGGCCACGAACGTCATCCCGATCACCGGGATTTTCAGGCGCCGGCAATGGTGCAGGATATCGGTGAGTTCGGCCGCGGCGCCGGAGCGCGAAATTGCGACCACGCAATCGGCCTCGGTGATCATGCCGAGATCGCCGTGGCTGGCCTCGCCCGGATGGACGAAATAGGCCGGCCGGCCGGTCGACGCGAAGGTGGCGGCGATCTTGCGGCCGATATGGCCGGACTTGCCCATGCCGGTGACAATCACCCGCCCCGGCGCGGCGCGCAGCGCCTCGCACGCCTCCACGAACGGGCCGCCGAGGGCGCCGTCCAGCGCTCCGGCCAAGGCGTTCAAGGCTTGGGCTTCGCTTAAAATTGCACCCTTGCCGGCGCTTATCGCCTTCTGTCCATCGAGGCGATCGACTAGGGGGTTCGTAACGGTTCTTGCCATAGACCGTTGCTTAGCGCGTACGCACGGTGCGCGCCACGGAGCACATTGATGAGCGGCGAAACCATCCTGGTGACTGGCGGGGCCGGCTATGTGGGCTCTCACACGGCGATGAGCCTGGCCGCCGCCGGCTATCGCCCGATCGTGTACGACAACCTTTCCAACGGCCATGAAGCGTTCGCCCGGTTCGGCCCGCTGGAGCGCGGCGACATCCGCGACCGCGCCCGGCTGGACGAGGTGATCGCCCGGCACAAGCCGGCGGCGGTTATGCATTTCGCGGCGCTGATCGAGGTCGGCGTTTCGGTGAAGGAGCCGGCGGCGTTCTATGACGTGAACTGCCGGGGCGCGCTTACCGTTCTGGATGCGATGCGGGCGGCAGGCGTCGAATGCTTCGTGTTCTCCTCCACCTGCGCCACCTATGGCGCGCCGGTGCGGATGCCGATGGACGAGACGCACCCGCAATGGCCGCTCTCGCCCTATGGCTGGAACAAGCTGTTTATCGAGCGCGCGCTGGCCGATTTCGGGGTCGCCTACGGCCTGCGCTCAACCGCCCTGCGCTATTTCAACGCCGCCGGCGCGGCGCCCGAGCACGGGCTCGGCGAAAGCCACGAGCCCGAGACGCACGCGATCCCGCTGGCCCTGTTTACGCTGCTGGGCCGGCGCGCGGGTTTTTCGATCTTTGGCGAGGATTACGACACCCGCGACGGCACCTGCGTGCGCGACTACATCCACGTGCTCGATCTTGCCGACGCGCATATCCGTGCGCTGCGCAAGCTGCTGGATGGCGACCAGGGCGACCAGTTCAACCTCGGCACCGGCAATGGCGTGACGGTGAAGGAATTGCTGGCGGCAATCGAAACCGTGACGGGGCGCAAAGTGCCGGGCTCAACCGCGCCGCGGCGGGCGGGCGATGCGCCGGCGCTGGTTGCAAATGCAGAGAAGGCTTCCCGCCTGCTCGGCTGGAAGCCTTCCCGTAGCCTCGAAGACATCGTGGCCAGCGCGTGGCGCTGGCACTCCGAAGTCGAACCGAAGCGTTAGACCTTCTTGACCACGGGCGCGCGCGCCGCGACGGGACGAACCGGGGCAGCAGCTTTCGATGCCGCCTTGCCGACGCGGGCGGCGATCTTGCTGGCGGCCTTCTTGGCCTCATCCTGGGCCTTGCTGGCGACCTTTTTGGCCTCATCGCGCGCCTTGCCAGCAGCTTTCGCGCCGCTCTTGGCCACTTTCACGCTGGTGTCGGCCAAAGTCTTGCGCACCTTCTTGTTGCTGAGGAGCGTGCCCGCCACCGCGATCAGCGCCGCCGCCGCCAGCTCTTTTTCGTGCGTTTTCTTCTTGCCGCGCAATTGCTTCGGCACTTTGACGCCAGCGATCGATTTCGGGACTTTGAGCTTCTTGGCCATGATGGTTCCTCTTGCGCGTCGGCGCCGCGCCCGGCGCCAGAAAATCGGCGTGATCTATGCATTTTCAAACGGCTTTGAACAGGCGCCGCGTGGTTGAGGCAGTTAAGCTCGCGGGGTATTGAGAAGCCATGAACGCACCCGTAACCCCCGTGAAACCCAACGCCGTCGTCCGTGTCGGCGACAAAGTTGCGATCGGCAATGAATTGCCCATCGCCTTCATCTGCGGCCCCTGCCAACTCGAAAGCCGCGACCACGCGCTGGAGACGGCCGATTTCCTTAGCGGCCTGTTTGCTAAACTCGGCGCGGGCCTGATCTACAAAACCAGTTTCGACAAGGCCAACCGCTCCTCTCTCTCAACGCAGCGCGGCGCAGGGCTGGAAGCCAGCCTGCCGGTGTTTGAAGAGATCAAGAAGCGCTTCGGCATTCCGGTGCTGACCGACGTGCATCTGCCCGAGCAATGCGCGGAAGCCGCGACGGTGGTGGACGTGCTGCAGATCCCGGCGTTCCTCTGCCGGCAGACCGATTTGCTGATAGCCGCCGCGCAGACCGGCGCGGTGATCAACGTCAAGAAGGGCCAGTTCCTGGCGCCGTGGGACATGAAGAACGTGCTCGGCAAGCTCACCGGCGTTGGCAATCCGAACGTGCTGCTGACCGAGCGCGGCGTCAGCTTCGGCTACAATACGCTGGTCAATGATTTCCGCGCCTTCCCGATCATGAAGGGCCTCGGCGCGCCGGTGGTGTTCGACGCGACGCATTCCGTGCAGCAGCCCGGCGGCATGGGCGACCGCTCCGGCGGCGAACGCAAATACGTGCCGATGCTCGCACGCGCCGCGGCGGCGGCGGGCGTGGCCGCGATGTTCATCGAAACCCACCCCGATCCCGACAACGCGCCGAGCGATGGGCCGAACATGGTGCCGTTCGCCGAGCTGCCCCGCCTGATCGAAACGATCATGGCGTTCGACAAGCTGGCGAAAGCGCAGCTGGATTAATGTTGCGCTTAACCCTCCCCTCGATGGGGAGGGAGGCCGCGGAAGCGGCCGGAAGGGGTGATCGCGCTGACGATGGCGGCGTGCCTCTAGCGGCTCGACACCAAGGTTGCGGTCACACCCTTCCCCGCCGCTTCGCGGCGACCCTTCCCATCGAGGGAAGGGTAAGCGGTCGTGGAGCTACAGAACAACCGCCAGCGCACCGCCCAGGATAAGCGCCATGCCGATCGCTTCATGCAAACCAATCCGTTCACGGAACATGCGGCGTGAGACGAACCAGGCGATGATCACGTCGATGAGTTGCACGGCTTTCACCGCGCCGGCTGACGGGCCGATTGCAAAGCCGGTGAACAATAGCGCCGAGCTGAACGCGCCGCAGGCGCCGGGCACGAGGCAAGGCTTCCACGCAGAGATCATCAGCTTGAGCGAAGGCCGCTGAAACAGCCCCATCAGCGCGCCGCCGCAGATCGTCTGCACGGTCAGCGTGGCGGTGAGCGTCGCTGCCGCCGCGACCCAGAGATCGCCGCCCCAATCATGCGCCGCCGCGCGATAGGCCACGGACGAAAACGAAAACAGCACGCCAGCGCCGATGCCCGCGAACGCTGCGTTCAACGCTTCGCGATTGATGCTCACGCGCGCCATGGAGATGATGCCGATCGTGCCGAGTGCGATGCCGAGCCAATCGCCGACGGTCAGCACGTCCTGGATGAGCGCCATGCCGACCAGCGCCGAACCTGCCACCTCGGTTTTCGTGAACGCCGTCGCCACCGCGAACGCGCGCCCGCGCATCGCCAGCACCACGCCGGCAGTCGCCGCCGCCTGCGTCGCGGCGCCGACCAGCACCCATAGAACGAAGGTAAAATGCGGCCCGCCCGATGGCCCGCGCCACAACACGATCCCCGCCATCCAGATCAGCGCGAATGGCAGGCCATAGAGAAAGCGCACATAGGTCGCGCCCCAGAGGCCAAGCAGCGCGGTCAGCTCCCGCTGCGCCGCATTGCGCGCGACCTGCAGGCCAGACGACGCCAGCACGAGGAGAGGCCAGAGGTTCATGTGCACGGTCTCGGAATTCGCGCCATCCCTCCCCTCAACGGGGAGGGTACGCCGCGAAGCGGCGGGGGTGGGGTGCTGCCGTGAGGTTCGCGTTGAGCCTCATGAGGCAAATCGCTGACCTCACGGCGATCGCCCCATCCGGCCTTCGCTGCGCTCAGGCATCCTTCCCCGTCGAGGGGAAGGATGGCGCCAAGCATTGCAAAGTTTAATCAAGCCGCGCCCATTTCCTGCGCGTCGGGGCCGCGTTGGCTGCGCGCTTCGAGGCGGTTGAGCGCGGCGACGTAGGCTTTTGCCGAAGCGACGAGCGTATCGGGATCGGCGGCGCGGGCGACGCCGACATTCTCGCCGTCAACGAGGCGCACGCTGACCTCCGCCTGAGCATCCGTACCATCCGTCACCGCATGAACCTGATACAAATCCAAGCGCGCATTGTGCGGAATCAGCATCTTGATCGCGTTGAACACCGCATCGACCGGGCCGTTGCCGCGCGCCGTGGCCCATTTCTTTTCGCCATCGACGTCGAGATCAATCTCGGCCGTTTGCGGACCCTCCGTGCCCGCGACGACGCGCAAGCGCGAGACCTTCACGCGATCGGCGCCGTGCGCGGCGGCGTCATCCACCAGGGCGGCGATATCGTCGTCGTAGACGACCTTCTTGCGGTCGGCCAAAGCCTTGAACCGCTCGAACGCATCCTGGAAGGCGTTGTCGGTCAGCGCGTAGCCCAGCTCTTTCAGCTTGTCCTTGAACGCGTGGCGGCCGGAATGTTTGCCCATGACAAGCGAGGTCGAATGCTGCCCAACATCAGCCGGCGTCATGATCTCGTAGGTCTGCGCGTTTTTAAGCATGCCATCCTGGTGGATACCGCTTTCATGCGCGAACGCGTTCTTGCCGACGATCGCCTTGTTGTATTGCACCGGAAAGCCCGTGACCTGGCTGATCAGTTTCGACGCGCGCATCAGCTTGGTGGCGTCGATCAATGATTCATAGGGCATGCCGTCGCCGCGCACTTTCAGCGCCATGACTATTTCTTCCAGCGCCGCATTGCCCGCGCGTTCGCCGAGGCCGTTGACCGCGCATTCGATCTGCCGTGCGCCGCCCATCACGGCGGCCAGCGAATTGGCCACGGCCAGGCCGAGATCGTTGTGGCAATGGGCCGAGAACGTCACCGCATCGGCGCCGGGCACGCTGGCGATCATGTCGGCGAACATCGCGCCATATTCCTGCGGGAACGAATAGCCGACCGTATCGGGAAGATTGATCGTGGTTGCGCCGGCGCGGATCGCGGCTTCGATCGAGCGGGCGAGAAAATCGCGCTCGGTGCGCGTGGCATCCTCGGCGCTCCATTCCACGTCATCGGTGAAATTGCGCGCCAGCGTTACGCTCTTGGTGATCGCGTCCAGCACCTGATCGGGGCTCATATTGAGCTTGTGCTTCATGTGGATCGGCGAGGTGGAGATGAACGTATGGATGCGGCCGCGCCGGGCCGGCTTGATCGCCTCGGCGCAGCGCTCAATGTCCTTCGCGCCAGCGCGCGACAGACCGCAGACCACCGCCCCCTTCACAACGCCGGAGACGGCGCGGACGGCCTCGAAATCGCCGTTGGAGGCGATGGGAAAGCCAGCTTCGATCACATCGACGCCCATGGAATCGAGCAGAGCGGCGATTTCCAGCTTTTCGTCGTGGCTCATGGACGCGCCGGGCGATTGCTCGCCGTCGCGCATGGTGGTGTCGAAGATTTTTACGTGGGATTTTTGAACGGACATGATTGGCGCGCCTTAAGGATCGGGTTGAAGTTTAACCGAAAATCCCCCGCGGCGCGCCTGCCCGCGGAATGCGCGGCAGCTCAGAGCGCCCGGGGGCCTGTAAGGCTTCCCAGGAGGGCGGTAAGCGCCAAAAGCGTGCGCGAAGAGGCGTCTGAAGCGGCCATTAAGCGCTCTTATTAGCGAAATAGGCGCCAAACGGCAAGATAATCCGTTTGTTTGAGGCCAGGCGCAGGGGATGGGGATGAACGAGACATGCGCGGTTCCTGCCGCCCTGGAGGCGCTTGAGCAGCACTCGCTTAACCAGCTGAACGCCGAAATCCGCCGCTGCCTGATGGGCTTCGCCTGCGGCTCGGGGCTGGCGCGGCGCGCTTATTTCAGGCGGCTCTGCTGGGTAGAAGCGATGCGCGAAAAGCTGCACGGCATGCCCGCGCCAAAGCGGCGGTTTGCCTAGCTTTCCCGCGTAGCCAGCACTAGCCAACCAGATCAAGTTCGCGCGAGGCGCTGAATTGAATGGAAACCGGCGTATCGACGCCCAGGTTTGCCTTCAGCAGTTCAGGCGCGAACTCCCGCATGCATTGCTCGAATTCAGCCAGCGTGCCGGTTTCGATGACGAGACCGGGAATATCGCTTTCGGAGACCCAAACGGACGCTTCAGTATCCCAAAGCGCGCGAACGGAATAAACCTGCTTCGCCATGCGTCAAAAATAGCCTTATCGGGAGATTGGCACAAGCTCAGCCCTCGCCGCGCTTCTTCGCCATCGGGCGGACGATGAACACGATCGCAGCCCAGATCGCGGCGGCGATGATGAAGAACGCGATCGCGTCCAGATTTTGACGGTCAAACACTTGCGCGATGCCGTGACCGGCGAAGGCGATGAACGCGATCTTCGGCACGATGCCCAGTCCCGTGCCGCCGATGAACCACGATGCGCGCATGCCCGTGGCGCCGAGCGCCATGTTCACGAGGATAAACGGCCCCGACGGCACAACACGAATAATCGCCGCGGCGAGAAAACCATTCTGCGACACGGCCCGGCGCAAGCGTTCGATCAGACGGCCTTCGAGCCTTTCCAGCGCGCTGGCGCCGGCCGCGCGGCCGATAAAAAAGCCGACGCTGGCTGAAATCATCGTCGCGATCCACGACATGATTGCGCCCTCGCCCGGTCCGAACACCGCCGCCGTCGCAGCGATCAGCACGATCTGCGGTGCGCCGACAAAGGCCAGCAACACGAACAGCGCCGTCACCGCCGCCGGCGCCCACCAGGCTTTTCTGACGCCGCCCAGCCAGTCGGCCAGCACGCCCTGATCGAAATCGACGAAAAACACGCCCGCCGTGAGGATCAGGCCGAACACGCCGAACGCCAGCGTGGATATCCACCACGCCCGCGCGCTGCGCGCATCCATCTCGGTGAAGAAGCGGAGGAAGGAATTCACGCTGCGGGCTTCGCGTGCAATGGCGGCGCGGTCAAGGCGGTCCAGTTCGGTATTACGCGCCCCACGTCTTGAGTTGGGCCATGACACGCTGCGTGACCATGTCCCCGGGCCGGCCGAACTGGCGGTTTACCTCGGAATGGCTTTGCTTTGGCGTGAGGAGCAAGTCCGCAGACACGCCGGCCCGCTTCAGAGCGGCGGCGAGCGCACGTGATTGCGTTGTGACTTCGGCGCGCGCGGTATGCACGATCAGGAACGGGGCAATGGGCTTGCCCGGCGCAACGTGCCAGAGCGGGGAAGCATCGCGCCACGCTTCCGCGCTGGTTCCGAACGCGTCCTTATACCATTTGCCTAGCAGGCCGCCGCGCTTGATGGCGCTCGGCGCTTCGACGGTGAGATCATAGCCCGCACCGTCGAGCGGAATGACGCCGCTGATCGTGGAGAGCGGCAGATTGTGCGCGGCAAGCCGGCGCTCATCCGTCGCGATCAGCGCCGCCAGATGCGCGCCCGCTGAATGCCCCATGACGTAAAGCCGTCGCGGATCGGCGCCAATGGACGCAGCGTTCTTGTGCAGCCAGGCGATGGCGGCGGCAACGTCTTCTATATGCGCGGGATGTTTTGCAGCCGGGCTGACGCGGTAGTTCAGGCTGGCGCAGACGAAGCCGCGCTGCGTGAACGCGGCGGCCTTGTCGCGCCCATGCGGAATGTTCGCCTTGTCACCGAACGACCAGCCGCCGCCGTGGATAAGCGCCATCAGCGGACGCGATGGGCCTGTAGCGGCGCCGTACACATCGAGACTTTGCAGATTGCCGGCAACGCCAAGCGAGCGCGCATAGCGGATTGTAGCCGGCTGCCCGGCTTGTCCCCAGGCCGGAGCCGCGGCGAGCGCACCTAGAGCGGCAATCAGGTCACGGCGGCGCATGTTTCACATCACAAGCAAGGATCGGCGATCATTGCTTGTTTTCAATCGCGTTGAAAATAGGACCGTCGCTGCCCCCGGTTAGCGCGCGTGAGCGGCACTGCGGCGGCGGCGCCCGTTCTGGGCGTTGACCCTGATCCAGTTGATGATCGACCAGCCCCAGGGCACCGGCTTGGTGACACGCGCGTCGCTTTCGCTGCGCGGCATCATCACGTCGTTCATGCGCGGTTTCAGGGCGCGGATCAGGTCTTCTTCCACGGCTGCGCGGTCATACTCGGTGGCGATGCGATAGACGTGGCGCTCGGTGACGCCGTGATCGAACACGGCCTTGCCGAACTTCTCGTGGCCGTAGAGCCGGTCGCGGAAATTCGTCGCTTTGCCGACATACACGGCGCTCAGGAAGAACACGAAGCGGCGGCGCACGAAAATGTAGACGCCGCCGTAATCGGGAATGCCGCGCCGCGTCAGCGTGATCTTGAAGCGATACAGCCTGCCGGATTCGCCGCGCCAAATCTTGTGATCGAACAAGAGCATGCCGCGAACTCCTCGGACTCAGGATAAGCGCCACGCTCCGACTGATGTGGTTAAGGGATGGTTAAGCCGATCCGGCAGAGATCAGCGTCTGGCCTTTACGGAAATAAGCGGACGACTTCCTGCTCTTCACCGTCATCGACCACCACGCCCTGATCGATCTCGTCGATATCAAACGACGACTCGCCTTCCTCATCCATCAACACGACCGGCAGGTTTTGCGGCAGCGCCTGCAGCGCGCTGATCAATTCTGCAACCGTCATTCGAACCCCCTACTGATGCCTCGCGATGGACCCAATCAAGATCCCGATTCGGCCGCGCCATTCGTTGGTCGCGCGCAGGCCGGCGGAACACGCCACCTGAGAAGCAGACCACCGGAATGTGTCAGGCTCGCGAATAGTTCTGCCGCAGACCCTGGTCTCAGCTTCAATCCAGGCCACATGACGTTAGGGAGTGTCGAATTTTGTTGACAGCGATCGGTGCCCTCGGCTCCTCTACGGCTAAAGGTTAAATCTTCCGGGAGGGCTTTATGCGTTCACTTTTGGCCGGATCTGCGTTGGGGATTGTACTTGTGCTCGGCGCATGTTCGCCCGGCGGGCAGTCAACCGAGACGGCGGAAGCGCCGCCGCCGGTTGCATCGGTCGCCGCCGCTCCCCCGGTAAGCGCAGCGCCTCCCGCCGCGCCCGTGACGGCCGCCTTGGTCGCGCTCGACGTCAAGGACGCGAGCGGCGCGGCAATGTCGGGCGATACGGCAAGAGGCCAGAAGATTTTCCAGCAATGCGCGGTCTGCCATTCGCCCCTGGAAGGCGTGAACAATGTCGGCCCTTCGCTTTACGCCATTGTCGGCCGCAAGTCCGGCACGATTCCGGGCTTCCGTTATTCCGACGCCAACCGCAATTCAGGCATCACATGGTCCGAGCAGGAGATGTTCAATTATCTCCAGGATCCGCCGAAGCGCATTCCGGGCACGATCATGGCGTTTGTCGGTCTGAAGAACGCGCAGCAGCGCGCCGACGTGATCGCGTACCTGAAGGTCAACGCCGAGAAGAAGTAAGCTCAGCGCCAGCATGGCAAGGGCCGCCGGGGCGCAAGCTCCGGCGGTTTTTTTTGCGTCAGAATCGCCGCCGCCAGAGATCGGCAAGGTGGAAGGGAAACGATAAGGCGATCAGCGCTGCGATCGCCATCCAGCCCCAGCCGGCCAATGCCGCACGCAGCGCCAGGAGCAAGGCCGCGCCCGGCGCCAGGGCAAAGAATGCATCAACCGCCACGCGCGCTCTGCGCCCGCGCCCGCGCACCGCTACCAGCAGGAGAAATTCCAGAACGATCACCGCGAGCACGAGATCAACCGCCCGGCCGCTGAGTATGAAGTCCTGCATCGGCTCCCCGCTTGCAATCAGCCAAACGGCGGGTTTAACCGCACGACGTCAAAGTTCAGTACGGACGCCAGCGACACCCAGATGAGATAGGGTGTCAGCAAAGCGCCTGCCAAGCGCGAATGGCGCGCCGTGAAAATAATGAGCGCGACAATCGAGAGCCACAAACCGACAACCTCGATCAGCGACCAATCCGGCCGATGGAGGCGGAAGAACAGCAAACTCCACAACACGTTCAGGAAGCCGTTCAACGCAAACAGGCCCAAGAGCCATTCCCGCTCGCTCCCTTTCGGCGCATGCCGCCACGCGATCACCGCGGACGCCGCCGTGAGCGCGAAGATCGCGGTCCATATCGCGCCGAATGCTGCGTCAGGCGGCTGCCAGTCCGGTTTTTGCAGACTTTGATACCAGGGCCCGAGGTCAGTTATCGTACCGCCGAGCACGCCAACGAACAGCGCTGCGCCCGCCGCAACGAGAACCGGGCGCCGCTTCTTCAGGGTCATGATGGGGCAGAAACACCCAGCAAATGGCCCATGTCCTTGAAGAAAATGCGCATGTGCGCCGCCGGATCAGCACGCACCAATTGCTTGTTCATGTAGGCCTGCCACGTCAGGCGCTGCACGTCTGGGTCGTCGCACATCGATACGAAACGCTCGCGGCGCTTGTCGCTGCGATACCAGAAGTGCTGCATGATCCCGAGAATAAAGAACACTTTGCCGTGGTCGCGCATGAACGCCTTCCGCGCTGCGCCGAGGCAGTGCGCTTTGCCTGTGCTGAGGAACGCATCGACCGCTTCGGCCGCAAAGCGTCCACCGACCATTGCGTAATATATCCCCTCGCCGGATGCCGGCGCCACGACACCGGAGGCGTCGCCCGCCAACACGACATCGCGCCCGTTATCCCAGCGCGGCAATGGCTTCAGCGGTATTGGCGCGCCTTCGGTGCGCACCGTCTCGCATCCATCAAGACCAGCGTCCTTGCGCAGCGCGGTTACAGCGCCGCGCAGGGAAAATCCTTTATTGGCCGAGCCGACGCCGATGCTTGCCGTTTCGCCATGCGGAAAAATCCACGCGTAGAAATCTGGCGACAGCTTGCCCTGGTAGTAGACGTCGCAGCGCCCGCCGTCGAAACCGGCGACGCCGCTGGGCGGCGAGCGGATGATTTCGTGATAGGCGAACACGCAGGGCATACGCTCGGCGCCGCCGATGGTCTGGCGCGCCACTTGTGAACGCGCGCCATCGGCGCCGATCACCGCGCGCGCCCGCACGCGCCGCAACGTGTCCTTGCCTTCACCCTTGTCGTGAAAGCAAACAACGGCCACACCATCTTCGTCATGGTCGAGGCGCACGAACGTACCCGCGCGCCGTTCGGCGCCTGCGCCAGCGGCGCGCTGGCGCAGCCATTCGTCGAAATGCTCGCGATCGACCATGCCGACGAAGCCGCCTTCTATTGGCATATCCACTTCGCGGTCTGACGGCGCCACCATGCGCGCCGCAGTGGCTCGTGCGACCAGCAGATGATCGGGAATATCGAAATCGCGGATGAGCCGCGGCGGAATCGCGCCGCCGCATGGCTTGATGCGGCCGGCGCGATCAAGCAGCAGAACGTTGTGGCCTGCGCGTGCGAGATCGAAAGCGGCCGTAGAGCCGGCCGGCCCGCCACCGACAATGACGGCGTCATAGGTCACGCTATGGCTCATGGGCGAACCCCTCCGAGCAGCTCAGGCGCGCCCTGCGCGCGCGGCGCCGCTGCGCGAACAATGTCCAGCCGCGCCGCAAGCAAACCGGCGATCAAGAACAACGCCGCCTCAAGAGCGAAAACCATCAGGAAAGCGCTCGACGTAGTGGACAATAGAACGCGCAACAAATCGACGCCCGCCGCCCCGGCAAAGCCGCCGCAGGCAAACGCCGTCGCTTGCGCCGCGCCCCACACGCCCATGCGCACGCCTTCACGCGAGCCGCGCCCCTCGCCCGCCAGCCCCATCATCGAACCGATCGCCGATACGGCGAACACACCGTTGGCAAAGCCCAGCGCAAACACCGTCGGCTGCAGCGGCCAAGCCGGGCCTACAGCAGCAGCGCAGGCGAGCGCAGCCAACGCGGCAGCCGAGCCAACGCAGCCGGCGATCGTCCACGGCCGCATCCAGGCGCGTCCCTTGTCGCCAAACCGCGCGCCGCACGCGCCGACCAGAATCATGCCGAGCAAAACGCCGCCATGCTGCACGCCGGCGAGTTGTGTCGACTGGCCGGGCGTCATGCCGAAAATCAGGCCGGCGAATGGCTCCAGGATCAAATCCTGCGCGCTGTAGGCCAGCATGGAAACAAACACGAAAATCGTGAAACGCCGCGCGAGCGGCTCGGCCCAGGTTTCGCGCAGAACCTGCGCGAAAGGCGGTTTTTGGCCGGCGCTTTCAGGCTCATGCGCTGTCTCGCGCTCCACGCCCCACACCGCAAGCAAGGTCAGCACAAAGGCGGCGGCGGCGACGCCCGAGGCGACAATCGCCAAACGCTGTGGCGAAAACGGATCAAGCAATGCGCCAGCAATCGCCGCTGTAACGACAATGCCGGCGATCATCATGATCCATGTCGCCGCGGCGGCGGCGGCGCGCCGTTCAGGCGCCGTGTGCGCCGCCAGCATTGCGAGCAGCGACGTGCCCGAAGCAGCAACGCCTGCGCCGATCATGCCGAAAGCGACAATACCGAGCAGAACGCCAACGAGCGGCGCACCGCTGGTGATCAGGGCGGCGTTCGTCGCCATCACGGCGCCGAGGGCGAGTACGCCCATGCCGCCGATAATCCACGGCGTGCGGCGATGGCCCATGTCGGAGCCATAACCCCAACGCGGCCGCGACAACTGAATAACGTAGTGCCATGCAACCAGCGCCGCCGGCAGCATCGCCGGCAGCGCGAACTCCACCACCATTACGCGATTGAGCGTGGACGTGGTGAGCGCGACGATAGCGCCGAGAGAACTCTGCACCAGGCCGAGGCGAATGATTTGCGGCCAGGTCAAACGCGCGTGCGTCATGAATTTGCTCCGGCGAGGCTGCCGAGCGCGAAGGCGCTGATCAGCATGCCCATAACGTAGAGGAATACGCCCGTTTGGTTGAACCACGGCGCGAGCTTGCGCGGATCTGTAATCAGCCGCGCCATCAAGTTGAGCTGCACGCCGAGCGACACGCCCACGGCGAAGGCGTGCCATGGTTTTCCGAACAGGATGAGCAACACGACGACCGCAATTTGCGGCGCGATCATCACCGCGCATGCAAGCCTTGCGGCGCGATCGACGCCCAATTGCACGGGCAGCGAACGAACGCCGGTCTGGCGATCGCCTTTAATGGCTTTGAAATCGTTAAGCGTCATTATTCCATGCGCGCCGAAACTGTAGAGCGCCGCGATGACGAGAATTTTCCAGTCAGGCGCCGCGCTTAGCATTACGGCGGCGCCAGTGAACCAGGTGATCCCTTCGTAGGAAAGCGCACATGCGGCCGGCCCCCACCAGCCGCTCTGCTTCAGACGCAGCGGCGGCGCGCTGTAGATCCATGCGAGCACCATGCCGACGACGGCAGCGCCAAACACCCACGGACCAAGCGCATAAGCCCAGAGCATGGACACGATCGTCCAGGCGATGGCGATCCAAAGTCCCCAACGCCCGGGAATGCGCCCCGAGGGAATCGGGCGTTGCGGCTCGTTGATCGCATCGACGTGGCGATCGTACCAATCGTTTACGGCCTGACTGGTCGCGCAAATGAGCGGACCGGCTAGCACGATGCCAGCCAGCGCCATTGGCCAGGATGTGGCGATGTTGGCGCCCGACGAAACCACGCCGCAGCCGAACGCCCACATCGGCGGGAACCACGTAATCGGCTTGAAAAGCTCGAGAACGGCGCTGGGGGCCGGAATCGCTCTCGTCGGTACAGCGGCTGTAATGCGAGCCATGCCGAAATGTACAAATGACACTTCAGACTGTCAAACAAACTAGACGCTCAAACGATGATTTATTCTTCGTCGGTGGTGAACGCGCCCAAGCCGTAACGATGCAACTTCGAATACAGACTCTGCCGGCTAAGACCGAGCACCTCGGCGGCGGACGCGCGATTGTTGCCCGTCAATTCGAGCGCCGCCTCGATGCACATCCGCTCAACCAGATCGGTCGTCTCCCGCACAAGCTCTTTTAGCGTAACGCGGCCAATCAGATGAGAGAGCTGCTCGACCGACCTTGGCAACTCGCCAGCCAAAGGCGATCGCACCGTACTGGCGCGCACCGATCTGCGTATGGAGAACCCGAATATTGGGCGCCCGCCCTCAGAGACAAGAACTGCCGACACATCCACGTCTTCCTGTTCGCTCAGGCGGTTACGCAGAATGGTCGCAAAGTTTTTTACTGAGCCGTGCTGGCGCAAGCTCGATACCAAAATGTTTTGATCGACCTCCGGCCGCCCGAGAAAATTATCCAAGGGCTGCCCGTGCGCCTGCTCCTTGCTGGCCAGCCGCGTGATGTCGAGGAATGCGCTGTTTTCGGCGATGATCTTGAGGTTTTCGTCCGTCACCACAAAGGCGTCGGGAATGCGTTCGAGCACATCGATCAGGCGCTGGGACGATTCCGAAACATGCACCAGGTCCGGGTCGCGCGCGGCCAACCGAACAAGGAACAATGATCCGCGATCCTGCCGGAAAAGCGAGGCGGCCACCGTGAACGGGCGCCCGCCGCACCGCAGTGTCGCCTGCGCCGTGAGATTGGCCCCGCTGAAAGCCATCGCCAGCAGCGATACCGCGGCATCCCGCGAAACGGCGTCAAAAGCTGAATGAAACGCACGCCCAATCAAAGGCGAGGCGCCGCCGCCGATCAGACGCTCAGCCGCCGGATTGGCTTCGAGCACTTTCCGCGTCGTCGCATCAATGACGATCACCGCCTCTGACGCCAACTGGAACAGCAATTTATAGCGCGACTCAGCATCGCGGAGGCGCGCGTAGTCGCGCTCCATCGTCTGCTGCGCCTGAATAAGACGCTGCTGCAATTCAGCAGTAGCGCGATTATCGCGGCCGATGGCGATTACGCGGCCATCTTCGCCAGCTTTTACGGCGATGTAGCGCACGGCGACGGACGCGCCGGCCATCGTGGGGTGGTTGATTTCCCGCCAGCGTGGTCCCGTGTCGTTTGCCGCATCGCGCAGCATCTCGTCGATTTTCCGGCGGCTATCACTCGTGACAGTATCGACCCAGCGTTGGTCAAGCCAACTCTCGAAACCGTCTCTCACCAGATCCTTATTGTTGAGCGCCATGTCGCGAATGACGCCGGCGCGATCAATGATCATCGCCACATCGCCACCGGCCGCGACCACTTTGGCCGCAACCTTCGCATCCAGTCCACCCAACAGGTCGCGCGCGAAGCAGGGCTCAATCGGCTCTGGGGAGGACATGGAAACCGTCATCTAACTCGCGCTCGCCCTTCCTGTGCGCCTTGGCGACCTAGAGGCGAGCGAGTTGTCTCACGGCCACTTCCGCTTTCAGCACGGCATCCTTCGCATCGACCGCCATGCAGTCGGCGCCAACCTTCGCCGCCAATTCAGGTCTCTCAATGAATAGGCGTCCCCCCACGAGGACACTTATGTCTCGATTCCTTGACGCATTGCGTACTGACATAATCATAGGCGCAATTAGATCAAGCCGGTCGTCTGCGCTCGCGGTAACGCCAAACACATCGAAATCGTGAGCCTGAACCGCCGAAACTACAGGCTCCAAATCACCGGATGCCTCGGTCCAGGTCCGCCAGCCAGACCGACGGAAAAACTCCTCTATAATCAATAAGCCAAAGGTATGTTGCTCGCCCGGCGCCGCCGCAAACAAGGCTGAGCGGGCCTTTGGAAGCACCACCCCTCCCCTGGGGGGCTGAACACTGAGTTCGCGCACGACTTGTTGCAGGCGCCCGAGCGCAATTGTCACATCAGCGAAAGTCACCAGGTCGTCCGCCCAGTAATCGCCCAAGCGGCGCGCCACAGGCGTTAGGAGATCGAGGTAGATCGCCTCCAGGGACGTTCCCTGCTGAAGTAGACTGCCGATAATGGCCATCAGCGAATCGCGGCCCGAAGACAGCGTGTAAAGGGCGAATTTCTCAATGGTTTCAGCGCTAAGGACGATGTTTTCTGGCGCTGCTGGGCTCGGCTCGTTCTGATGAACGATCATGAGGCGGGGGATGATGTCGCCTTCAACGATACGGGCGAGTTCTTCCGTTTGTTTCCGCCTTGATCGCGCGGCGGCCGCTCTGGTTCGTTGACCTCGGCGGTCGAGCCTTGTTGGCTCTTCGCCGCAAAGATTGAACACCGGCGATTGCGGAAGGCTGGTCATCTGACCCCCCCTGTCATTCGGCGGAGTTTCCCTTGTCGCGCGGCTCCGCTCCGCACTGCTCCCACCACCGAAAAACATCGGCCCGACGTGGGCGTCTCCTCCTCCACAGCCCAGCTTCGCGGCTAATTGTCCGTGGAGCTTTACGGTAAGCAGAGTTACCGGCCGGTGAGAAGCCCTATTTTCGTCAAAATGGAGCAAGTGTCCAATTATTTTGACGTTCCGCTTTATTGACAGGTGGCACGTACCGCCGATAGCCTCCCCTCGCGAACCAAAGGGAGGTCGGCGATGCACCGGAAGCGACCCCAGTTTTCCAGCGCCAGCCGGAACGCAGCGCAGAACCCGGGCGTTATAGATCGTTGGATCGACTCGATCGCGCCCTGCCCCTGGCCCGCGCATGCGGGATATCAGAGTACGTTTTCCGAGCGTCACAGCCGCGCGAAGGCCGCGCTCTACACGCCCGACGAACGCGCTCGGCGAGACACATCGCCATGGACAATTGTGCAGGCTGTGCTCGCGCCGCTGCAATTTCTGGTGTTCGGCGTCAGCCTCGTGCTTGTCCTCCGCTTCCTCACGACAGGCGAGGGCTACCAGATCGCCACCGCATCGATCCTGGCCAAGACGTTCCTGCTCTACCTGATCATGATCACCGGCTCGATGTGGGAGAAAGAAGTCTTCGGCAAATGGTTGTTCGCCCGCGCCTTCTTCTGGGAGGACATGTTCTCCATGTTGGTGCTGGCGCTGCAGACGGCCTACGTCGTCGCGCTGCTCACGGGATGGGGCTCGCCGCAGGATCAGATGAGGATCGCGATCGCGGCTTACGCCGCCTACGTGATCAACGCGGCGCAGTTTCTTTTGAAGCTGCGCGAAGCCCGGCTTGAAGCCGAACGGACGGCTGCAGCGCCGATGCACGCAGGCGGGCACGCGGCATGAATTCAGCCGCCTCCGCCGTCGGGGTAGACAGTGACGCTGTGCCAGTGCTGCGCGAGCGCGGCCAGCGCGAAGTGTTCTGCGGACTTACGGGCATCGTCTGGCTGCATCGCAAAATTCAGGATGCTTTTTTCCTGGTGGTCGGCTCGCGCACCTGCGCGCACCTGATCCAGTCGGCCGCCGGCGTTATGGTATTCGCCGAACCGCGCTTTGCTACTGCGATCATGGAAGAGCGCGATCTCGCTGGCCTGGTCGACGCTAATGAAGAACTCGACCGCGTCGTTGACCGTTTGCTTGAACGCCGCCCGGACATCAAACTTCTGTTTCTCGTCGGCTCGTGCCCGTCTGAGGTCATCAAGCTAGACCTTTCGCGCGCCGCGCAGCGCTTGTCTGATAAACATCGCCCGGCTGTGCGTGTGCTGAACTATTCCGGCAGCGGCATCGAGACCACCTTCACGCAAGGCGAGGACGCTTGCCTTGCCGCGCTTGTGCCTGAGGCGCCGCACGCAGCGCCAGGCTCCGCTCCTTCGCTGGTCATCGTCGGCGCGCTGCCAGACATCGTCGAAGACCAGTTTCGCCGCCTCTTTGCCGAGCTCGGCATAAGCGAGGTTTCGTTTTTCCCGCCGCGACGGGCTGGCGCGATCCCTGCAATTGGCGCGAACACGCGCTTGCTGATCGCGCAACCCTTTCTCGGCGACACGGCGCGCGCGCTTGAAGCGCGTGGCGCCAAAAGGTTGCCGGCGCTGTTTCCCTTTGGCGCCGAGGGAACCACGCAATGGATCAAAGCCGCCGCCGACGCCTGGGGCGTGCCGGATCTGGAGTTCCGCCGCGTGATCGCGCCGCACCGCGAACGCGCCAAGCGCGCGCTGGAGCGCCACAAGGAAACGCTGAGCGGACGCAGCGTGTTTTTCTTCCCGGATTCGCAGCTTGAGCCGCCGCTGGCGCGCTTCCTTTCGGAAGAGCTTGGCATGGCGCCGATCGAGATCGGCACGCCTTACCTCAATCGCGAGCTGCTCTCCGAAGAGATGCGCCGCCTGCCGAAAGGCGCCCGCCTGAGCGAAGGGCAGGATGTCGAAAAGCAGTTGGATCGATGCCGCCAAGCGCGCCCCGATCTCGTTGTCTGCGGTCTCGGCCTGGCCAATCCGCTCGAAGCCGAAGGGCTGACCACGAAATGGTCGATCGAACTGGTTTTCTCGCCCGTTCATGGGTTCGAGCAAGCCGGCGATCTGGCGGCGCTGTTTGCGCGCCCCTTCGCGCGCCGCGCCATGTTGAGGGTCTGACGCGATGCAATTGACCGTCTGGACCTATGAAGGACCGCCCCATGTCGGCGCGATGCGCAACGCGACGGCGATGAAAGGCCAGCAATACGTTTTGCATGCGCCGCAGGGCGATACCTACGCCGATCTGCTGTTCACGATGATCGAGCGCCGCGGCGCCCGCCCGCCGGTGACCTACACAACCTTCCAGGCGCGCGACCTCGGCGGCGACACGGCGGAATTGTTCAAGACCGCCGCACGCGAAGCGTATGAACGATTCAAGCCCGAGGCGATGATCGTCGGCGCCTCCTGCACCGCCGAACTGATCCAGGATGATCCGGCGGGCCTGGCGCGCGCGCTCGGCCTGCCGGTTCCGGTGATTCCACTGGACCTGCCCTCTTATCAAAAGAAAGAAAACTGGGGCGCGGCGGAGACGTTCTATCAGATCGTAAGGGCCTTTGCGCCGAAGGTGGACGGCGCGCCGCCGCGCACGACTGGCGCGCAGCCGCGATGCAACATCCTCGGGCCCACGGCGCTTGGCTTCCGCCATCGCGATGATGTCGTTGAGGTGAAGCGCCTGCTGGCCCGCCTGGGCGTGGCGGTAAACGTGACTGCGCCGCTCGACGCCCGTCCGTCAGACCTTGCGCGCCTGCCCGACGCTGATTTCAACGTCGTTCTCTATCCTGAAATCGCCGACGTGGCGGCGCGCTGGCTTGAGCGCACGCACGGCCAGAAGATGATCAGCACCGTGCCGATCGGCCACAACGCGACAAAGCGCTTCATCGCCGAGGTCGCGGCGCTGACTGGCCTCGACCCTGCGCATGTTCTTGCTGATGCGGACGCGCGCCTGCCCTGGTGGTCGCGCTCGGTTGACTCCAACTACCTCACCGGCAAACGCGTATTTGTTTTCGGCGACGCCACGCACGCCATCGCGGCCGCGCGGGTCGCCTCCGATGAACTCGGCTTCGAAGTCGTCGGCCTTGGAACATATTCACGCGAATTCGCCCGCGACGTGCGCGCCGCCGCCGAAGCGCTCGGCCTGAAAGCGCTGATCACTGAAGACTACCTCGAAGTCGAGGCCGCGATCGCGGCGCTGCAGCCGGAACTGGTCCTCGGCACGCAAATGGAGCGCCACATCGCCAAGCGCCTCGGCATTGGCTGCGCCGTGATCTCGGCGCCAGCGCATGTGCAGGACTATCCAGCGCGCTTCTCGCCGCAGATGGGCTTCGAGGGCGCCAATGTGCTGTTCGACACATGGGTGCATCCGCTCGTCATGGGGCTGGAAGAACATCTGCTGGCGATGTTCCGCGAAGATTTCGAATTCAACGACGATGCTGGCGCATCCCACCTCGCCGCGCATCAACCGGCGCAAACCGCACCGTCAAACGTCAGCGACATTACCTGGTCCAAGGAGGCTGAAGCCGAACTGATCAAGATACCTTTCTTTGTCCGCGGAAAAGCCCGCCGCAACGCAGAGCGCTTCGCCGCAGAGCAAGGCGTGGCGATTGTTCAAATCGAGACATTGTATGAAGCCAAAAGCCACTTCGCGCGCTGAAACGCCCACCGTCCGGGTCGTGATTGTCACGCTGGACAATCACCTCGCTGGAGTCGTGCGCCGTGCGGAGAAGGCGCTCGCGAAAGACATTCCCGGCCTGTCGCTCTCGCTGCATGCCGCCACTGATTGGGGCGAAAATCGCGGCGCGCTCGATGCGTGCCTCGCCGACATCGCGTCGGCGGACATCATCGTGGCTACCATGCTGTTCATGGAAGACCACATCCAGGCGGTCCTGCCGGCGCTCGAAGCGCGGCGCGATCGGTGCGACGCCCTGATCGGCGCCATGTCGGCCGGCGAAATCATCCGCCTGACCAAACTTGGCCCGTTCCGGATGGACGGCTCGCAGACCGGACCGATCGCCTGGCTGAAGCGGCTGCGCGGCTCCAAAACCAGCAGCTCAGGCGCCGGCCAGATGGCGATGTTGCGCCGCCTGCCCAAACTGCTGCGCTACATACCGGGCAAGGCGCAGGATCTGCGCGCCTATTTCCTGACCATGCAATACTGGCTCTCCGGCTCGCCGGAGAATGTGGCCGACATGGTGCGCTTCCTGATCGGCCGCTACGCCGATGGCGCGCGGCGCGGCTTGCGTGAACAGCTCACCGCCGCTCCGCCGCGCGACTATCCCGAGATCGGGCTCTATCACCCACGTGCATCTGACAAGATCGTGGAACTGGTGGAAAGCCTGCCCGCCGCGCCGAAAGCAACGGGCGTAGTGGGCGTGATAGTGCTGCGTTCCTACGTGCTCGCCAACGATGCCGGCCACTACGATGGCGTGATTGAGGCGCTGGAAGCGCGCGGGCTGAGGGTTATCCCCGCCTTTGCGTCCGGCCTCGATGCGCGCCCAGCGATCGAGAAATATTTCATCGTTGATGGCGCGCCGATCGTAGACGCCGTCGTCTCGCTGACCGGGTTCTCGCTGGTCGGCGGACCGGCCTACAATGATTCAAAAGCGGCCGAAGAGATTCTGGCGCGTCTGGATGTGCCCTACATTTCCGCACAGCCGCTGGAGTTTCAAAGCCTGGAGCGCTGGGGCGCCTCGCGCACGGGGCTATCGCCAGTCGAATCCACCATCATGGTCGCGATCCCCGAACTTGACGGCGCCACCGCGCCGATCGTGTTTGGAGGCCGCTCTGACGGCTCCGGCGAAGCGTGCAAGGGATGCCATAAGGGCTGCCGCTTCGAGGCATCGTCTATCGCCGCGAAAATGTGCGCCTGCCCCGAGCGCGCCGAGATGCTGGCTGCGCGGGTCGCGCGGATGGTGGCGTTGCGCAAGGCCGCGCGCCGCGACCGCAAGATCGCCATCGTGCTGTTCAACTTCCCGCCGAATTCCGGCGCGGTCGGTTCGGCGGCGTATTTGTCGGTGTTCGCCTCGCTCTTCAACACGCTGAATGCGCTTAAGCGCGCTGGTTACGACGTTGCCGTTCCCCGCTCAGTCGAGGATTTGCGTACGCGCCTGCTTGACGGCAATTCCAAACGCTTCGGCGTTGACGCCAATGTCCATGTGCGCATCCCCGCAGATGATCACGTGCGCCGCGAACGGCACCTGGCCGAAATCGAAGCGGCATGGGGGCCGGCGCCGGGCCGTCAGCTCAGCGACGGCCGCTCAATCTTCGTTCTGGGCGTGCAATTCGGCAACGTGTTCGTCGGACTCCAGCCGGGCTTCGGCTACGAAGGCGATCCGATGCGCCTGATGTTTGAGGCGAGCTTCGCGCCGACACACGCCTTCTGCGCCTTCTATCGCTGGCTGCGCGAGGATTTCGGCGCCAACGCCGTGCTGCATTTCGGCACGCATGGCGCGCTCGAATTCATGCCGGGCAAGCAAGTCGGCCTCAGCGGCGCCGATTGGCCCGACCGGCTGATCGGAGACCTGCCGAACTTGTATCTGTACGCCGGCAACAACCCGACCGAGGGCATGATCGCCAAGCGCCGGTCTTCAGCGACGCTGATCACCCATCTGACACCGCCGATCGCCAAATCCGGGCTTTATCAAAAGCTGCAGGATCTGAAAGCGCTGATCGAGCGATGGAACGGCGCGCGGCGTGAAGAGCGCGACACACTCGCCCTAACTCTACAGGCCGCCGCCTCTGAACTGGAACTCGCGGCGCCAGCTGCTTCGTGGTCGAGCGCCAGCAGCGGCGAAGTCGCCACGCTAACCGCGCGGATCGCCGAAATTGAAGACGCGCTGATCCCGAGCGGCCTGCACACAATCGGCGTCCCGCCCGATGCTGGCGAGCGCGCGGACCTGTTGCTCGCCATCGCCGAGGGTCGTGGCGACGCGCCGCCGCGCGCGGCGATCGAAGCGATGATCGCCGGCGCAACACCCGAAGAAGCGCTTGGCCATGCGGGCAAAAAGTCCCGCGATCTGCTCGCAACGATGCGCGACTTGCAAGCGACGAACGCGCTCCTCGCACACGATCATGAGATTGGCGCGATCATCGCCGCGCTGGATGGGCGCTATATTCGGCCCGCGCCGGGCGGAGACATCGTGCGGACGCCAGCCGTGCTGCCCACTGGGCGCAACATGCATGGCTTCGACCCGTTCCGCGTGCCCAGCGCGCTCGCCGTGCATGACGGCGCGATGCAGGCCAACCGCCTCCTGGCGCAGCACGCCAAGCGGAGCGCTGGCGCCTATCCCGAATCGATCGCCATGGTGTTGTGGGGGTCGGACAATCTGAAGAGCGAAGGCGGTCCTATCGCCCAGGCGCTGGCGCTGATGGGCGCGCGCCCGCGATTTGACTCCTACGGGCGTCTATGCGGCGCGAGCTTGATCCCGTTGGCCGAATTGGGCCGCCCCCGTATCGACGTGGTGATGACGCTGACCGGGATTTTCCGCGACCTACTGGCGCTGCAAGTGCGCATGCTCGCTGAAGCGGCGTATATGGCTGCGGCCGCCGACGAACCGCTTGAGCAGAATTATATGCGTAAGCACGCGCTGGAGCTCGCGGCCGCGCATGGTTGCGACATCGAGACCGCCGCGCTCCGCGTGTTTTCCAACGCCGACGGCGCCTACGGCGCCAACGTGAATCAGCTGATCGATTCCGGAGTCTGGAGCGAGGAAGAAGAACTCGCCGACGCCTTTGAAAGCCGCAAGTGCTTCGCTTATGGCCGCACTGGCGCGGCCGTGCGGCAATCGAAAATGCTGCGCAGCATCCTGAAGGGCGTCGATTTCACCTACCAAAATCTGGAATCGGTGGAGCTCGGCGTGACCACGATCGACCATTATGTCGATACGCTTGGCGGCGTAAGCCGCGCCGTCCGGCGCGCGCGCGGCGCCGTCACGCCCGTTTACATTGGCGACCAGACTCACGGCGATGGCAAAGTGCGCACTCTCGCCGAGCAGGTCTCGCTCGAAACCCATACGCGCATGCTCAACCCGCGCTGGTATGAGGGCCTGCTGAAGCACGGCTACGAGGGCGTTCGCCAGATCGAAGCGCAAGTGACCAATACGATGGGCTGGTCGGCGACGACTGGCCAAGTCGAGCCGTGGATCTACCAACGCATCAGCGAAACCTACGTGCTCGACGACGAGATGCGCCGGCGCCTGGCCGCGCTTAATCCCAAAGCCTCCGCGCGCATGGCCAACCGCCTGCTGGAAGCGCACGAACGCAAATACTGGCGCCCGAGCGACGAGACGCTCGATGCGCTGCGCCACGCCAGCGATGAGCTTGAAGATCAATTGGAAGGCATCGCCGCGCCAGCGGCCTGAGGAATATAGATGACGACCCTCGACATGCCACGAACGCTTCCAAGACGCGCTGACGGCGAAGGCAGCGTGCAGGTGCTGATGGACCCGGCGCTCAAGATCGAGCGGGCGAAGGTTTTTGCGATCTATGGCAAGGGCGGCATCGGCAAGAGCACGACGTCATCCAATCTCTCCGCGGCGTTCTCGCATCTGGGAAAACGCGTGCTGCAGATCGGCTGCGATCCCAAGCATGACAGCACATTTACGCTGACCAAGCGTCTCGTGCCGACCGTGATCGACGTCTTGGAAAGTGTGGACTTTCACAGCGAAGAACTCCGCCCCGAAGACTTCATCTACGAAGGCTATAACGGCGTGATGTGCGTGGAGGCCGGCGGCCCGCCCGCTGGTACGGGTTGCGGCGGCTATGTCGTTGGCCAGACGGTGAAGCTGCTGAAAGAGCATCACCTGCTGGAAGACACCGACATCGTGATCTTCGACGTATTGGGTGATGTGGTGTGCGGCGGGTTTGCCGCGCCGCTGCAACACGCCGAGCGTGCGCTGATCGTAACCGCCAACGATTTCGACTCAATTTTCGCGATGAACCGCATCATCGCGGCCATCCGCGCCAAATCGAAGAATTATGACGTGCGCCTCGGCGGCGTGATCGTAAACCGCAGCGACGGCACTGATCAGGTCGACCGCTACAACCAAGCCATTGGCCTCGACCGCGTCGCCCATTTCCCGATCCTCGACGCGATTCGTCTGAGCCGGCTGAAGAAATCCACTCTGTTCGAGATGGAGTCCACGCCCGCGCTGGAGGCCGTGAAGACCGAGTACATGCGCCTTGCGGCGTCGCTGATCGCCGGCGACCAGAAGTTTGATTGCGTTCCGATGAAGGACCGCGACATTTTCGATTTTCTAGGCTTCGAATGACCATGACCGCCGCCACCCGCACCAGCGCCGCATACGAACTGCGCAAAGACAAACTCGAAACCTATTTCGATCGGGTTGCGCTCGACGCATGGGCGCAACTTACGTCTGACGCGCCGGTCAGCCGCATCCGCGCCACGGTGCGCGCTGGACGCGACAGCATGCGCGATACGCTGATCTCGTGGCTGCCGCATACGATAAGCCACATGAGTGTTTTCGACGCCGGCTGCGGCACGGGCGCGCTTTCCATCGCCGCGGCGCGACGCGGCGCGCGGGTCACGGGCGTCGATATCTCGGCGAGCTTGATAAAGTTGGCCGGGGAACGTGCGCCTAAGGATGTAGCGCCCGGCGCGGTGGATTTCGGCGTGGGTGACATGTTCGATCCGCGTTTCGGGCGTTTCGACTATGTCGTCGCAATGGACTCGCTGATCCACTACCCGGCGGACGAAATCCTACGCGTGCTGGGCGGGTTTGCAGCGCGCACCAACAAGGCGATCCTGTTCACGTTCGCGCCCCAGACGCCCGCGCTCTCGCTGATGCACGCCGCGGGCAAGCTGTTTCCGCGCGCGGATCGCGCCCCGGCGATCGAGCCGGTTAGCGAGGCGTCGATCCGGCGGCGCATAAGCGCATCGCCAGATTTCCTTGGCTGGTCAGTCCAGCGCAGTCAACGGATTTCGAGCGGCTTCTACATGTCTCATGCGATGGAGCTGACGCGCGCATGAGCGAAAAGGTCCGTCCCCGCCCGATGACCTGGCGCGAGCTAGCCGCGCGCATGCTGCCGTTCGCCGACAGCGCTACGGCGGAGCTGCCGCTGGATCGCCTGCTGCGTCTGTCCCTGTTCCAGGTTTCAGTCGGCATGGCCAGCGTGCTGCTGACCGGCACGCTCAACCGCGTGATGATCGTCGAACTCGGGATACCTGGCTGGCTGGTGGCGCTGATGGTGTCGCTGCCGCTGGTGTTTGCGCCGCTGCGCGCGCTCATTGGATTCAAGTCAGACACGCATCGATCTGTGCTTGGCTGGCGGCGCGGGCCATACATCTGGTTCGGTTCGATGCTGCAATTCGGCGGCTTCGCCATCATGCCGTTCGCGCTTCTGGTCCTTTCCGGCGATACGCACGGTCCGGTAATTATCGGACACATCTGTGCCGCAGTTGCCTTCCTGCTGGTCGGCATCGGCATGCACACGACGCAGACGGCCGGGCTCGCCCTTGCAACCGATCTCGCGCCAGAGGAAGCGCGCCCGCGCGTGGTTGCGCTGCTCTATGTGATGCTGCTGGCGGGTATGATGGTGAGCGCACTCATATTGGGTGCGCTGCTGGCTGATTTTAGCGCGCTGCGTCTTATTGAGGTGATCCAAGGCGCAGCGATTGTGACCATGGTGCTTAATTGCGCCGCGCTCTGGAAGCAGGAAGTGCGCAACCCCGGCCTCACCGCGCCGGACCGGGCGCGCGCGCCTTTTTCCACGCATTGGCGCACGCTGATGACCGGAGGGCGCGCAAGCCGCTTGCTGACCGCGATCGGCTTCGGCGCCGCCGCATTCAGCATGCAGGACGTTTTGCTAGAGCCCTACGGCGCGCAAGTGCTTGGAATGACAGTCGGTGAAACCACGGCGCTTACCGCGCTATGGGCGTGGGGAGCGCTCTCCGGCTTTGCTCTGTCGGCGCATCGCCTCGGCCAAGGAGACGAATGCCATCGCCTCGCGGGCTTCGGCGCGTTGCTGGGCGTGGCGGCGTTCAGCTTTGTGGTCTTCGCCGCGCCGCTCAACTCAACGCCGCTCCTGTGTCTGGGCGTGGCCGGAATTGGATTTGGCGGCGGGCTGTTTTCTGTCGGCACGTTGACGGCGGCGATGGCGCTATCGCGCGACGGACAATCGGGACTGGCGCTTGGCGCCTGGGGCGCGGTGCAGGCAACGGCCGCGGGCGTTGGCATCGCCTTCGGCGGCGCGCTGCGCGATTTCATCGCCAGACTGACTGAGAGCGGCGCTCTTGGCCAGGCGCTGAGCGGCCCGGCAACCGCCTATAGCGTCGTCTATCACATCGAGATCGGCCTGCTGTTCGCCGCCCTCATAGCCATCGGACCGCTTGCGCGCCACGCGGCGACCCAACCACACGCTTCCCCAAAAAAGTTCGGCATGGCCGAATTCCCAACGTGAAGGCGAGAACGGAGCAAGTCGATGCCTGATCAATTCTACAATGGCGGCCTGGATGTTACCGAATGGGTGCTCTACGCATTCTTCGCCTTCTTCTTCGGGCTGATCTTCTATCTTCGCCGCGAGGATCGCCGCGAGGGCTATCCCCTCGAAGACGACGTTAGCGGACGCCACGAACCGCTGGGCGGCTTGCTATTCACCGCGCAGCCAAAAATTTTCCGGCTCCCGCATAGTGGCGGCACGGTCACTAAGCCCAACAAGGATCGCGATATGGGTGATCTGAATGCGCGGCGCACCGCGCCATGGGCTGGCTCGCCGCTCGAGCCTGTGGGCGATCCCCTGCAATCGGGCGTCGGACCCGCCGCTTATGCCCAGCGCGCAAAAACACCCGATTTGATGATGCATGGCGGACCGCGGATTGTGCCGCTGCGCGTCGCGTCTGATTTCTACCTCGACAAGCGCGACCCCGATCCGCGCGGCATGCCGGTGATCGCCGCCGACAACGCCGTGGCCGGAACCGTCAGCGACGTCTGGATCGACCGTTCGGAATACATCATCCGCTATCTGGAGGTGACGCAGGAGAACGGGGCGATGCGCACGCTCGTGCCGATGCCGCTGGCCAAAATCCAGCGGAGCCGCAGGCGCGTGAAAGTCGATGCGCTGCTCGCGTCGCAATTCGCTGGCGCGCCGCAACTGGCGCACCCTGACCAAATCACGCGTGACGAGGAAGAACGTGTCAGCGCCTATGTCGGCGCAGGCACGCTTTACGCCACGCCATCCCGCGCGGAGCCATGGCTATGAGCGAGCACGATTTCGAACCAATCCGCGGCCTTCCCGGCGATCTGCCGAAGGGTGAACGGCTGTTGTGGCAGGGCGCACCGCTCTGGTGGCCTTTGGCGCAGCGGGCGTTTCACATGCGCTCGGTGGCGATTTATTTCGGTCTGCTCATGGCATGGCGCGGCGGCGCGGCGGCTGTCGGCGGCGCGAGTGCAGTGGAGGCGTTCCAGTCCGCGTTGCACTTAACGCCAATAGCGGTCGCGGCGCTGGCGATGCTTGGCGGTTTGGCCCTGCTCACCGCACGCACGACGGTGTACACCATAACGAGCAAGCGCGTCGTTCTGCGTTTCGGTGTCGCGCTGCCGAAAGCGATCAACATCCCGTTCACGATCGTGGAAAACGCCGCACTCAAAAACTATGCCGACAGAAGCGGCGATGTGGCCATCTCACTGGCCGCGCCAAACAAGGTCGCCTACCTGCTGCTGTGGCCGCACGCGCGTCCCTGGAAACTGGCGCGGCCGGAGCCGACGCTGCGCGCCGTGCCAAACGCGGCTATCGCAGCGGCCAAGCTGGCTGCGGCGCTCAAAGCCGCGGATGCCGAACGCGGCCCCGCGCCCGCTGCAACACATGAGGCTGAAACGCCCGTTGCTGCGCCGGTGGCGGCGATGAGCGCGGCGTGAGGAGGACGAGGGCATGAGCCATATCAACCAGGAACCTTTTCCGAAGCTGGCGCTGGTAGCGGCCGCTACGCTGATCGGCTTCGCGCTAACCGCGGCCGCAGCCGGCCGCTTTACGCGCGTGGCCAACGCAGACACAAAAATAGAGCAGGCCAGCGCCCCGATCGCGGCGCGTGATCTGACGTTCTTCGACATGGCGGACGGCTCCGTTGAGGTCCGCGACGCAAACGGCCAGAGCGTCGTGTTCGTCGCGGCGCCGGGGACCAATGGGTTTATCCGCGGCGTCATGCGCGGGCTGGCGCGCAATCGCCACGCGCATGGTTACGGCCAGGCGCCGGCGTTCCGTCTTTCGCAATGGCCGGACGGACGATTGTCGCTGCAGGATCTTGCCACCGGCAAGAACATCGACCTGAGCGCGTTCGGCGCCAGCAACCGCGCCGCCTTTGCGCAATTGCTGGCGACATGAGCGCTCTGTTCAGCCCCCGCACGCACGATACGCTATGCACGATCGAAATCGAGCATAGCGAAGATTACCTGCACGCCCACGTCGAGCTTGACGATCAAGGCGATCTGCGGCCAGGCGACCGCGTAAAGGTCCACGGCGCCCCGATCCAGGTCACGTTCGGCCAACGCCTGACGCTGCGCCGCCCAGCGACGGTTGAGCGGGCGGGCTGGCTTGAACGCCAGTGGACACGCCTTACCGCTCGTTTCGAACTCGCCGAATTGTACGAAGTGAGCTTCACGCCGAGGAAAACCCTGTGAATACCGCAACCCTAGAGGCGCCTCGCCCGATCAACGAAACGACGCGCAGCGCGCAAGAAGACACCGTGCTTAGCCCGCGCTTCTACACCACCGATTTCGAGGCAATGGATCGCATCGACGTGACGCCGGTGCGCCGCGAGTGGGATGCGCTGATCGCTGAACTGGCCGCCGATCCGAACAAGGACCATTTCAAGCGCGCCGAAGCGTTCACCAACACGCTTGAAGATCTGGAGCCCGAGCTGCGCAAGGAATTCGTAGATTTCCTGGTCAGCTCGATAACCGCGGAATTTTCCGGCTGCGTGCTCTATGCCGAGATCGCCAAGCGCGCCAAAAATCCCGACATTAAGGCCCTGTTCAAATATATGAGCCGCGATGAATCGCGCCATGCCGGCTTCATCAACGAAGCGCTTAAGGATTACGGCATCGGCATCGATCTGGGCTTTCTGACGAAGACCAAGAAGTACACGTTCTTCAAGCCCAAGTTTATTTTCTACGCGACGTATCTTTCCGAAAAGATCGGCTACGCGCGCTACATCACCATTTTCCGCCAGTTTGAGCGCCATCCGGAACGGCGGTTTCACCCGATCTTCAAATGGTTCAAGGAATGGTGCAACGACGAGTTCCGGCACGGCGAAGCCTTCGCGGTGCTGATGCGTAACGATCCCAAGCTGCTCACCGGCGGCAACCGCTTCTGGATCCGCTTCTTTCTCGTCTCGGTCTACGCCACGATGTTCCTGCGCGACCATAACCGCCCCGCCTTTCACCGGGCGCTGGGCATGGACCCCACCGATTACGATTATCGCGTTTTCAGGATCTGCTCGGAAATAACCAAGCAGGTGTTTCCCTTCACGCTTGATACAGACAATCCGCGCTTTCGCGCGTCGATGGAGCGCGTGAGCGTTTTGGCCAATAAGATGGGTCAAAAGCACAGCGGGCTTTTGGCCGGCCCTCGCAAACTAGCGCTGGGCGTGCAACTTGCCGGCGCGGCGATCAGCCTGTTCATGCATCCCGTGATCGAGCACGAAACGCCGCGCGACGTGCGCCTCGCGGCGGCCTGGTGAGGAAATGAGCGCGCCGTGACCCTCGCTTTGATCGCTCCGCCGCTGCTGTTCGCAGTGCTTCTCTGGTGGTTCTCCACCGGCGCGATCCTATGGCTCGACCGGCTGCCAAAAAAGACGTTCGCTCTGAGCTTCGGCGCCGCCAGCGCCATCGCGGCGGCAGCGCTTTACGGCGTGGCTGATAGCGCACGCAATGACAGCGCGCTGAGCGCCTATGTCGGCTTTGCCTGCGCGATCGCGATTTGGGGCTGGCACGAGATGAGCTTCCTGATGGGCTTTATCACCGGCCCGCGCAGGCAAAATTGCCCGGCCGATGCGCGCGGCTGGCGGCGCTTCAAGCTCGCGGCGGCAACGCTGATCCATCACGAGATCGCTCTGGCCGTCACGGGCGTTGCAATCGCAGCGTTGACTTGGGGACAACCTAACCAGATCGCCGTGCTGACTTTTCTAGTGCTTTGGGCGATGCGGCTAAGCGCCAAGCTGAACCTTTTTCTGGGCGCGCCCTATCGCAGCGAAGAAATGCTGCCGGACCACCTTTCCCACCTCAAAAGCTATTTCCGCAACCGGCCCATGAACGCGCTGTTTCCGCTCTCTCTTGCTGGCGGCCTGGCGCTCCTCTGGGCGCTCCATACGCTCGCCTTTTCTGCTGACGCGACGCTGCACCAGCAAACCGGCTTTCTGCTTCTGCTCGCGCTCACAGGTCTAGCCTTGGTGGAGCACGTCTTCATGTTCATACCGCCGCCAAACGCGCTGCTCTGGGGCTGGGCGGCCCCCGCGACAGCGCCTCTTGCCCAGCCGCCAGCCCACCAACCGACGCGCGCCCAAGCTACCAAGCGAGAACAACAATGAATTACGAAGACTTTTTTCGGTCCCAACTCGCCGCGCTGCGTCAAGAGGGCCGCTACCGCGTATTCGCGGACCTTGAACGCAAGGCCGGAAGCTTTCCCTGCGCTACGCGCCACAAGGACGGCGCCGCCAGCGACGTGACCGTATGGTGCTCGAACGATTATCTCGGCATGGGCCAGCACCCGAACGTAACGGCGGCGATGCACGAAGCGATAGAGCGCTGCGGCGCTGGCGCGGGCGGCACGCGCAACATTTCCGGCACCAACCATTACCACGTCCTGCTTGAGCAGGAGCTCGCCGACCTGCACCAGAAGGAGGCCGCGCTTCTATTCACGTCCGGCTATGTATCGAACTGGGCGGCGCTCAGCACGCTCGCGGGCCTCACGCCCAATTGCGTCGTGCTGTCGGATTCCGGCAATCACGCCTCGATGATCGACGGCATCCGCCATAGCGGCGCCGAACGGATCATCTTCAAGCACAACGATCCCGAAGACCTCGACCGCAAGCTGTCGGCGCTTGATCCTCAACGCCCGAAACTCGTCGCCTTCGAGTCCGTTTATTCGATGGATGGCGATATCGCGCCAATCGCCGAACTCTGCGATGTCGCAGACCGTCATAACGCGATGACCTATCTCGACGAGGTACACGCCGTGGGCCTCTACGGTCCGCGCGGCGGGGGCATTGCCGAACGCGAAGGATTGATGCATCGGCTGACCGTGATTGAGGGCACGCTTGGCAAGGCGTTCGGCGTATTTGGCGGCTACATCGCCGGCTCAACAGCGATGTGCGACTTTGTTCGCAGCTACGCCTCCGGCTTTATTTTTACGACGGCTTTGCCGCCGGCGGTCGCCGCCGGTGCGCTGGCGAGCATCAAACATCTGAAGGAAAGCCAGATCGAACGCCTTCGCCATCAGGACCGCGTCGCCAAGGTGCGGCGCAAGCTGGCGGCTATCGGCATTCCCTGCATGGACAATCCCAGTCACATCATTCCGGTGATGGTGAAAGACGCTGTAAAATGCAAACAGATCAGCGACTGGCTGCTCGACAGATACGGCATCTACATCCAGCCGATTAATTATCCGACGGTGCCGCGCGGCACGGAGCGTCTACGCATCACGCCCTCGCCGGTCCATTCCGATCGGGATATCGACCATCTGGTTTTTGCGATGTCTGAACTATGGTCGCAATGCGCGCTCAGCCGCTCCGTCATCGCCGCGTGAGCAAGCCAAACCTCGCCCTCGCAAAAACGCGCGCGCCGCCCGAAGACGCGATCTTCATTCCGGGGATCGCGGCGGACGGGGCCTTGTTTCCAATTGAAAAGATGGAGGCGCACCGCACGGGCGCATTTCATCTCGCTGTGTCAGTGTTTGTCATGGCGGGCGATTCACTGTTGGTCCAGCGCCGCGCGCACAGCAAATATCACTGCGGCGGCCTCTGGGCCAACACGTGTTGCTCGCATCCAGCATGGGGTGAAACACCGGCAGCCAGCGCAGCGCGCCGGCTTGCCCAGGAGCTCGGCGTTACACTGCCGCTGCGGGCTTGCAATATCGTCGACTATGCCGCGGACGTGACAAACGGGTTGCGTGAGTGTGAGCGCGTGCATGTGTTTCTTGGCAAGGTCAAAGCGCCCCGGTTGCCGGTGACGCTTGATCCCACGGAAGTCAGCGAGGTGCGCTGGATGACTGTGACGGATCTCCAGCGGGATATACGCGTCCGGCCCGAGATCTACGCGCCCTGGTTTCAAATCTATCTCGCGCGCTGGCGCGAACTCGGCCTGCATTAAAATCGACGGGCAGCAGAAAGCGGCCGAAGCGCAGGCTTCGGCCGCTTTTTTGCGTTATTGCCGCGGCGACTGATCCGACGGAGCAGGACGCGCTTCCGGCGCCGCCGATGGCGCGGTGCCTTCGGCAGGCACGCCGCCTGGCGCAAGCGTCGCGTCCGGCGTCGGGATTATGGCGCCATCCGCCGGTGCTGGCGTCAGGGCGCCGGCCGCTGGGGCGGTTATCGGCGGGGGCAGATCTGGCTGCGGCGGGCGCGGGCCCACATGGGTCGCGCTGACTTCATAGCCGGGCGCGAAATTGTGGTTGATCGCCCATTGGTACCAGTTATCGACCGCGGTTCCCGTCAACAGAATGCCGATGCCGCCCGTCAACGGACACAGCACCGCAAACCACCACGCCCAGCGGTGGATGGATTCCATCGACGCGTTGAAACCCATCGTCCAGCGCCAGAACAGAGCGGCGCGTTCTGAAGCCGTGCCGCGATCGGTAATCTGTTCGATCTCGCGCTCGCCGCCATAGCGGCTCACCGCCAGAATGGTCGCACCGTGCATCGCGAACAGCAGAGCCGAGCCATAGAGGAACGCAATCGAAAGCGCGTGGAACGGATTATAGAATAGGTTGCCATAGGTGATGGAAAACGCGCCCGTCCAGTCGAGGTGCGGGAAAATGCCGAACGGCACCGCTTCGCTCCAGCTGCCCATCATGATCGGGCGGATAAAGCCGAGCACCAGATAGAGCCAGATCGCCGAAGCGAATGCCCATGCCACATGCGTGCCCAGCCCCAGCGCGCGGGCGCGGTTGTAGGTCCGCACCCACCACAAAATCACCGATGTGGTGAGGAAGAAACCCGCCATCAGCCACCAGCCGCCCTCGGCGAGCGGAGGCATGATGTTCAAGCCCTGCTCCGGCGGCGGCGGCGCCAGAGCGAGCCAGGGCAAGCGCCGTACGAACTCAATCGGATCCCATCCCACCGAGGCCCACATGTTAAGCCCGATAATCTCGATCGCGATGAAGCCGGTGAACAGCGATGCAACGCCGGTCCAGCCGAGATAGATTGGACCGAGCTGCGCGTTGCCGATCCAACCGAGCCATCGCGAGTAGAACGGATCGCCTGATCGCGGCTGGTTGCCGGCGCCCAGTGCAACGCCCACTTCATATGGCCCGCGCACCTGCACCTGAGTGAAGATATTCTGATAGGCGGTCATGGCGCACCTCCTTGGGCGCCCCAAATCGGAAGATTGAGCCACCAATTCCACCATTCCGGCCAACCGAGCGTCCAGAACGGGCCACTAATGATCATGCAAATGGCGCTGAAGAAAACTGCGGCCAGCGCGAGGAATAATCCCAGGCGGTGAATGCCGAGGGTTCCGATCGAATAGCCAAGCACGTCGCGAAAGAACGTATCTTCGTATTCCGGCGACTTCACTTCTTCGCGGTTTCCGGGATTGGTCGCGGACAGCACCAACGCACCGTGCAGCGAAAGCGCAAAGCAGGTCGCGAAGAAGAAGGACACCGCAATCATGTGCGCGGGATTGTAGTGAAAGTTCAGATATTGGTAGCCGGTGTTCGACACCCAATCGAGATGGCTGAAAATGCCGTAGGGAAAGCCGTTAGCCCAGGCGCCGAGCATGACGGGCCGGAGCACCACCAAGGTCAAATAGGCGCCAATGGCGAAGCCGAACGCTACCGGGACGTGAAGCCCGATGCCAAGCTTGCGCGCGATCTCCACCTCGCGCAGCGCCCATGAGACAAACGCCCCGATCGCGCAAATGGTGACGACTTGCCAGAGGCCGCCGTCCATGAGCGGCGCCAAAGCCAATCCGTATTTGGCGTCAGGCGGATTGATGCTTATGAGCCAGAGATTCCATGTTGGCCCCATCGCGGCGCCATACACGATAAGCGCCGTTCCCAGCGCCGCGAAAAATATCGACGTTACGCCGAAAAAACCAACATAGAACGGGCCGACCCAGAAATCGAACAGGTCGCCGCCGATCAAAGTGCCGCCGCGAACGCGATATTTTCTTTCAAAGCTCAGGAGGGCCATTGCCTCGTCCTCTGCTCGGCGGGTGTTTATTCGTCGCCGTGTTGTGTGAATTTGTGCAACGAGCGCAATCGATCGTCACCGATCGCGCCCGCCGCACCTCTTGACCAGCATGAGGCCAACGGGGCGAACCCTAGACGGGCGCGCTCGGTGGCTTCACCGTCAACTCGAACGAAGTGGGAGCTCGCGCTCCTGGGCCTTCGATCCAGTTGAAACGGTTTGTGCTGAGCAGGATGAAGTGGATCAGCAGCGCGAGCGTGAACAGGAAGACAAACAACCCGATCAGAACCCGCCGCGGATCAAATAGAAGCCAAAGTCGCCACATAGTTCGCCTCCCTTAACCTAAGAAAGCCGAAGCCATTTGGCTGGCCATTTGGATTCCGTCTTGTAATTGGGAATAACCGCCGGGGCCTGGCAGCCATGGACGCCACATCCACACAAGGATGTGGGCGACGATGGCTATGAGGGTGAAGAGAATAAAGCTTCCCATGAAAACTCCATGGAACTCTTTCGCTTCAGCCTCAGTCAGGCCCGATAGTGATCCCGTTCGGGCGTCTCTTTCTGACATCTACTCCTCCGGTTCTCCAATTGCCGGAAAAACCGCGACCGTGGAGATACGGTCTGTTTCGGCCGCCCTGTTTCCAGAACGACGAGTGGTTTGGCGCGGCAAAACCAAACCCAAGCTCAGTGAAAATGCCCCCGTAGTAAGGCAGGCGCTCTCTGTGATGGCGGGCGACCCGGTCATGCCGATTGCCCTTCGAAAATATTGATTTGTGCGCGCGCCAGACGTTTTGGCGTCACCCGGTCGGCGCCATCGGCGCGCGCCAGGCGTTCGGCGGCGTCGCGCAGGCGTTTGGCCGCGGAGATGCGCACGAGAACGGGTTGGGCGTCGATAAACTTATCGAACGCCGCCTTCGCCGCGTCGTCCCAGGCGATCTCGCCGTGCGCGCGGGCTGGCGTCGCATCGACCTTGTCGAGTTGCGTTCCGAGCGGAAGGATATGAAACAGCGCGTCGAACAGCGCATTGCACACTTCCTGCACCAGGTAAGTGGCGCCGGCATAGCCCATGAACGGCGTGCCGGTATGGCGCCGGATCACCGCGCCAGGAAATGACGCGGGTATATAGCAGGCGCGCGAACCAAGCTCGGCCATGTACATGCGCTCGTTGACGCTGCCGAACATCACCAGCGGCGGCGTCGTGCGCAGCGCGTCGCGGACGGCCGCATTGTCCGGCTTGATTCCGGCGGTGCGCGAGACGGAGAACGTACAGGGCAAACCAAGATCGGCTTCCAGGAAATTGCGTACGCCGCGCGCATAGGTTTCGTTGGCGACGATCGCAAAGCTCGCCGTGCCGAAAAAGTCCTGCGTAACGGAACGCCACAAATCCCAGATCGGCTTGATCGTGGTGTGCTTCTCGCGCTCGATGAACGGCTCGGGATCAAGACCGGTAAGTTCGCCGAGTTTGCGCAGGAATTTGGTTGTCGAATCGAGCCCGATCGGGGCTTGCAGGTAGGGCCGCTCCAGCGTCTCGCACAGCTGGCGCCCGAATTCGCGATACATGCAGACATTCACGTCAGCGAGCGCGAGCTTTTTCACGTCCGCCAGATGGCTGCCAAGCGGAAAAACCATATTCACTTCGGCGCCGGCGCCTTCGATCAGGCGGCGTATTTCGGCGAGATCAGAAGGCATGTTGAACATGCCGTACATCGGGCCGATGATGTTGATCCGGGGCTTTTCGCCTTCCTTGCGCGGCTTCAGCTTCGGCACTTTCTTTGCGCCGAACTGCGTCCACAGCCAGGTAAGCGCGCGATTGGCGCTTTGCCACTGATCTTCGTCGATCGTGCGCGGCAGGAAGCGCTGAATATTTGTGCCTTCCGGTGTAACGCCGCCGCCGATCATTTCGGCGATCGACCCCGTCACCACCACTGCCGGCAGATCGCGATCGAGCGTTTTCCAAGCCCGCTTCATCGCGCCTTCAGTGCCGTGCTTGCCGAGTTCATCCTCGCCCAAGCCGGTGACGACGATTGGCAACTCATGCGGCGGCAGACCGTCCGTGTAGTGCAACACCGAGGTAACGGGCAGATTCTCGCAGCCCACCGGCCCATCGATAATGACCTGCAAGCCCTTGATAGCGGTGAAGGCGTAGACGGCGCCCCAATAGCCGCCGGCGCGATCGTGATCGAGGATGAGCGTCATGTGCCCACCGCCTGTTCCGCCTCGCGCGCCGTCGCCATCGTCTTGGCATAGCGTGCTTTGAACTCGGGGCGGTCCTGCGGTGTTTCTTCCCAGACGCCGCTGGCGTGGCCCGTTCCGACGCCCTCGAAGAACGCCGTCATGCGATCGAAACGGTCCTGGTTCGCCAGCGCCGCATTGACCACCTGCGCGAGCGAGCCCGCGCCCGCCACGCCCATCAACGGACGCGCCGAGATCAGGTTGGTGAAATAGAGCGCCGGGATCGAACGTTCCTTGGCGTGCTGCACCACCGGTGTCGTGCCGATTGCGAGATTGGGGCCGAACTCCTCGACAGCCGCAATGTCCTGCTCAAGCGAGGCACGATATTGAATGCGGACGCCCTTGGCCTCGAGCCATTCGCGATCGGGGCTTGACCACGGCGTCTGCGGGCACGCCGTGCCGACATAAGGCACGTCAGCGCCACTCTCGATCAGCAGCCGCGCAACGAGAAGTTCTGAGCCTTCATAGCCCGAAACGGTGATCCGTCCCTTGATCGGCGCGGTGATGAGCGCACCAGTGATCGCGGGCAGAACAATGTTCTTCGCCGCGTCGATCTTGGCGCGCGCCACGCCACAGGCGTCCCCGATCGCGTCAAGCCAGGCGGCTGTTCCATCGCGCCCGACTGGCGCCGAGCCGATGACTCTGCGGCCCGCGGTTTCGAACTCCCGCACGGCGGCGGTGTAGAACGGATGAATCGCTGCGACTGCCGCGCAATCAAGCGCGCTGTAAAGCTCGCGCCATTCACGCGTCGGCACGACAGGCCCAGCCGCAAGTCCCATCGGCGCAAGCATCATGCCGATGCCAACTGGATCGGCCGGGAACATCTCTCCCAGCAGCGTTATGGAGGGCGCTGATGCGCGTTCGCGTGGCGCCGCCACGGGCCCCTGCTCGGCTTCGCCCCGCGCATATTTTAGCATCGCGCCGGCCAGCACATCTTTCGCTTCGGCGTGCGTCGGTATGCCAAAACCTGGCACGTCGATCCCGATGATGCGCACACCGTTGATCTGCTTGGGCAGCAATTGCAGCGGCACGCCCGAGGCTGTGGGCACGCAGAGATTAGTGACGACAATCGTGTCGTACTTCTCTGGATCGGCCAGCTGGAACACCGCGTCGCGGATGTCCTCGAACAGCTTGCCAGTGACTAGCGTTTCCGAATTGAAAGGCACGTAGCCAACGGTTCGGCGCGCGCCGTAGAAATGCGACGTGAAGGTCAGCCCATAAACGCAACACGCCGAACCTGACAGGATCGTCGCCGTGCGCCGCATGCGCAGGCCGACGCGGAGACTGCCGAACGCGGGACACATGCTCTGCGGCTGGTCGTGCGGTCCCTTGGGATAATCGCGCGCATAGCGCTCAAGCACTTCGGATTTGCCCGCGCTGGCCGCCGCCGCTTGCATTTCCGCGGCGCCGCCATGACAGTTTGCACCCTGGCTGATCGTGGGCGCGCTGATATCTGCGGCGTCGTGAAGTGCTTCGGAGGCGATCCGTTCGCTCACATTTACACCTGGTCGTAGACGACTTCGAGCGTCGGCTTTTCGACGTAGCTCGCGCCGCGCATGTCGGCCTGTGTTGCGGGTTTGAGCACCACGCCGCCGCCGACCTGGTCGGATGCGAAGAGGCCAAGCAGCTGATCCTGCGTCAGCGGTTTCGGACGCACCGGCGGCGCTGTTGCTACATTCTCGGCCAGCCCCTCAAATAGCGAGCCCCAGCGCTCACCCGGCATGCCGATGATCTGATAATTGGCTGACTTGCGGCGGATGTCTTCGTCGGCAGGGATCGCGCACAACACGGGAATACCCGCCGCCTCAGCGAAGGCATGCGCCTCGCCCGTGCCGTCATCCTTGTTTATGAGCATGCCGGCGACGCCGACATTGCCGCCGAGCTTGCGGAAATACTCCACCGCCGAGCAGACATTGTTGGCGACATAGAGTGATTGCAGATCGTTCGAGCCAACGACGATCACCTTCTGGCACATGTCGCGCGCGATCGGCAGACCGAAGCCGCCGCACACGACGTCACCCAGGAAATCGAGCAGCACGTAGTCGAACCCCCAATCGTGGAAGCCGAGCTTTTCCAGCAATTCGAAGCCGTGAATGATGCCCCGTCCACCGCAGCCGCGCCCCACTTCCGGACCGCCCAGCTCCATCGCGAAAACGCCGTCGCGCTGGAAGCACACATCTTCGATGCGCACTTCATCGCCCGCGGCCTTCTTGCGCGAAGACGTTTCGATAATGGTCGGGCACGCCTTGCCGCCGAACAGCAGAGAAGTCGTGTCTGATTTCGGATCGCAGCCGATGAGCAGCACGCGCTTACCCTGCTGGGCCATCATGTAGCTGAGATTGGCGAGCGCGAAGCTCTTGCCGCTGCCGCCCTTGCCATAAATAGCAATAACTTGCGTTTCCTTGGTGATTTCGCCCATGGGAACAGGATCGGGCTCTATCGCCGCTTCCGCGCGCAGGGCGCGGTTATCGAGCAGCGTGACGCTCATGCGCATTTGCTCCAGTCCAGAACCATTTTGAGGCAAGCGCTGTCCGTAAACGCGGTTGCGTATGCCGCTTCAGCGCCTTCAGGGCGCTGCTCGTGGGTGATCAGATCATCGAGTGAAAGGAGCTCCGACCGCAGCAGGGATTGCGTGGCGCGCAAATCTTCCGGCTTCCACTCGGCGGCGATGCGCAAGCGCGCCTCGCGCATAAAGGCGGGCGCGAACCGGAACGAAAGCGGCTCTTCATAGAACCCGGCAAGCACGATCTCGCCGCCCTTAGCGAGCCGCCCAATTAAACTGTCGAGTAGCGCGCCGGCGCCGCTCGCGTCATAAATGGCATGGTAATCGCGGCGCTCGTCGGCTGCGGGATCGATAACGTCATAGCCAAAAGCGCCCGCGCGCCGCTGCGGGTTGACCTCCCACACCGCCGGCGCGGGTGCGCCATTGGCGATCGTGATACGCGCGAGCAAACGCCCCAACACGCCGTGGCCGACGATCAGATCCGGCGGCGCCCCGCCCGCGATCGCGTGATGCGCGGTGGCGGCCAGGGCGAGCAACACGCCGCGCGCGCCGAGGTGTTCTGGAATTTGCGTCGCCCGCGCGCTTGGCGTGATGAGCCTACGCGCCGCGCCGCCAAACAGGCCGCGCGCGTCCTTGTAGCAGGTCGCGCCGGGAATAAAGACGTACTCGCCAATCCGATGGACGGCATTGGCGCCGGCGCCGATGACGCGCCCGACGGATTCATAACCGGGCACAAGCGGATAACCCATGCCCGGAAAAGCCGGCATCCGGCCCGACCAAAGCAGGCGCTCGGTGCCCGTGCTAATTCCGCTCCAGCAAACCTCAGTAACGATGTCGTCGTCGCCGACCGGGTTCAGATCGAGGCTGCGCACCGCGATCCTTCCTGGCCCTTCTAAGACGACTGCCATCGTGTCCATTCGGCTTCCACCCCTGACGGTTCTACGGACCAGCAAGTGTCATCCTAATTGGACGTTCCAATGTGTCAACTAATCAAGACGCCACCAGTGTCAGGCTGCGTCGGCCGTCACAATCCGCAGAAGATCTGGATTTCGCACGCGCAGCAAACGCACATTCCGAAATCCTGCTTGCGCCAGGAACGTTGCGATAGCAGCCGGAGTGCGCGCTTCGCCGCGTCCCATCGCCAGCAGGTAAAAGCCAAAATACGCTTCGCAGACACGGTCTTGGCGCGGCGCAGCGGACATCGGTTCGGCGATCAGGAGGCGTCCGCCCGGCGCCAGGGCGGCGCGCGCCGCTGTGAGAATTCGCGCCACGCCAGCGTCGTCATGGTCGTGCAGAATTCGCGTCAGCGTAATGAGGTCAGCGCCCTCTGGCAGCGGCTCGGAAAGAAAATCACCTTCGAAAAATGTAGTGCGCTCAGCGAAGGGCCGCAGATTCGCGCGCGCACGATCGACGACGGCGGGCAAATCGAACAAGCGCAGCCCGAGCCGGGGCCACCGCGCGGCGGCGGCAGCCAGAAACACCCCTTCGCCGCCGCCGACATCCATGACCACCTTGTGCCGGCGCAGCGGGTAGGCATCTAGAATATCGGCCGCGACGCCCGGCTGCGTTGCGGCCATCAAGGACGAATAGGCGCTTGCAGCAGCAGCACCCATTTTTCCGGGCTCCTCAGCTATCGCGTAGGGCCAGTATTCGGCGAGCTGCTCGCCCCGGCCGCGCCGCAATAGAGCGACAGGATCAGCGATGTCGGCATAAAATCGGTCGTGGTGCCGAATCATGTCGGCCAGGCCGGCGTTGCCGAGCAAAGCCGCGCCCTGTTGGCCTAGGGCGAAGCGCGCGCCCAACGGTTCAACTAAATCAAGCGCCGCCGCCGCACGGAGAAGCCGCGCCATGGCGGGTTCGGGGATGTCAGCTGCAATCGCCATCGCGCTAGGCTCCATAGGCCCGGCCTTTAGCCTCGTCAGTACGTTCAAACGCACGCAGGCGAACAGCACTTGAGCGTATGCAAATCCCGCGATCAGATCGAACAATTGCCCAGCGCGGCGACGCGCAATTGGCCTGGTTAAAGGGAAATCAGCGGCAAACCGCTGAAACTCTGGATTTGAAAGACGCCGGTTGCGCCAGGCAATCCAGCGCGCGCGCCAACCTGACATCGCCGCTTACGCGGCGGTTCGCGTCAATTGTTTCGGCGCCAGACGCATAGCTGTCATACGCACAAGCGCGCGCATCTCTTGCGCCCCCTCGCAATGGGGCACGGAATCGACAGCCTGCTCAACCAGCGCATTGAGTTGCGTTAGAGCGCCTTTGATCCCGCGCTCAGCGACCGCGCTCGGGCGCTGGAGCAGCGCGTCCTGGCCGACCGGCTTGTCGTTGTCTCCCTCATGGACGGCGTCGAACAAATCGTCGGCGACCTGATAGGCGGCGCCCAACGTCTCGCCCAATGCGCGCCATGGACCGGCGTCAGACCCGGCGGCCATCGCGCCAGACATCGTGGCGGCAACGAAAAGAGAGCCCGTCTTGGCCTGATGATAAAGTTCCAGCGGCGCGACGGGCTCGCTTTCCCAAGCCTGCCCCGCGACGATGCCGGTCGGCGCGCCTACGCCACGCGCCAGCGCGCATATCAGCGGCGCCAGACGCATCGGCGCCGCCGGCGCAGCAAGGGCCAGCTTTTCGAACGCCATAACAATCAGCGCGTCGCCAGCCAGCAGCGCAATCTGTTGTCCGAACACAGCATGCACGGAGGGTGTGCCGCGGCGGGTGACCGCGTTATCGAAGCAGGGCAGATCATCATGCGCGAGCGACGCGCAATGAATGAGCTCGATCGCGGCGGCGGCGGCATCGGAAATAGCCGGCTGATCATCGCCGCACGCCTGCGCGACAGCAAGGCACAGCATCGGCCGGACGCGGGCGCCGCCCGGGAAAACCGCATGTTGCATGGCTTGGCTCAAAAGAGGTGGCGCTGCGGCCATATCCGCCCGGCAAACCGCGCCGCGTAGCGCGGCCTCGACGCGTGACGCCAGCGTCATGAACTGCCTCCCTGAAGTATCAGCCGGATTACACCGAACACTGTCACTTAATCTGGACACATGCTAGCGTCCAGTCAATCGACTTTGGAGATTAGCCGCTGAAAGACGATCGGGTTCTGGTGATCGGCGCCGGCATCGGCGGGCTCGCCGCCGCCATTTCGCTGGCGCAGGCCGGCTACCGGGTCACGGTGCTTGAACGCGCGACCCACCCCGGCGGCAAAATGCGCGAAACAGCGGTAAGCGGGGCGCGGATCGATTCAGGTCCCACCGTGCTCACGATGCGGTGGGTGTTTGATCATCTGTTTGAATCGGCTGGCGCGCGGCTCACTGACTATGTGGCGCTGCAACCGCTCTCGATCCTGGCGCGGCACGCCTGGAGCAGTGGCGCGCAGCTCGATCTCTTCGCCGATCAGAAACGCAGCGCCGATGCGATCGGCGCGTTCGCGGGCGCGGCAGAAGCGCGGGGCTATCGCGCCTTCTGCGCCGAATCCAGGCGCATGTACGACGTGTTGCGCGCGCCCTTCCTGAGCGACTTCAAACCAGACCCACTGACGCTTGCCGCGCGGATTGGACCGCAACGCGCCGCCGACCTGTTCGCAATCCGCCCCTTCGACACGATGTGGCGCGCGCTCGGCGCCCATTTCCGCGATCCGCGCCTGAGGCAATTATTTGGCCGCTACGCCACCTATTGCGGCGCGTCGCCCTTTGAGGCGCCAGCGACCTTGATGCTGATCGCGCATGTTGAACAGGAAGGGGTGTGGATCGTCGAAGGCGGCATGCAGCGTCTAGCCGAAGCGCTCGGCGCCTGCGCGCAAGGGCTCGGCGTGACGTTTCAGTTCGACGCTCACGTCGATGCGATCGAGGTCGATGGCGGCCGCGCGCGCGGCGTGCGGCTGGCCGATGGTGTGCGCCTTGCTGCGGATGCGGTTATTTGCAACGCCGATCCTGCCGCGCTTGCCGAAGGGCTTTTCGGTACGGCGGCGCAAAGCGCTCTCGCCGCCGCGCCCCGCGCGCAGCGCTCGCTCTCGGCGATGACATGGGCGATGCGCGGAGAAGCGCGCGGCTTTCCGCTTGTGCGCCACAACGTATTCTTCTCGGACAATTACGCCGCCGAGTTCGACGCCCTGTTCAAGCAAGGGCGCATGCCGGCGGACCCGACAATCTATGTCTGTGCTCAGGATCGCGCCGGCGACGGCGCCGTGAATGGCGCCGATCGCCTGTTCATTCTAGCCAACGCGCCGGCAAGCGGAGACGCACGGCCCTTATCCGCCACGGAGCTAACCAAATGCGAGACGACCGTATTCAACGCGCTTCGGAAGCGCGGGCTGGAGATAGAACCGATAGCAGCGACGCGAACGACCCCGGCGGATTTCAACGCCCTGTTTCCCGCCACGGGCGGCGCACTCTACGGCCCGGCGACACACGGTTGGGCGGCGGCGTTTCAACGGCCTGGCGCGAGAACGAAGATTCCGGGGCTGTACCTGGCTGGGGGCGGCGTGCACCCGGGCGCGGGTGTGCCGATGGCGGCGCTTTCGGGCGGCATGGCGGCGCGGGCCGTGATGGCGGACCGCGCTTTGACGCGCCCGTCTCTCCCGGCGGCTACGCATGGTGGTACGTCGATGCGCTCAGCGATGACAAGCAACACGGCCTAACCATTATCGCCTTCATCGGCAGCGTTTTTTCGCCTTACTACGCCTGGTCGAACTGGCGCGATCCGGAAAATCATTGCGCGATGAACGTTGCGCTCTACCGCGCCGGGCATGACCGCTGGGCGATGACCGAGCGCGGACGCAGCAGCCTCACGCGCGACGCAAACAGCTTGACCATCGCCGCCAGCGCCATGCACTGGGACGGCGCGGCGCTGGGGATCGAGATAAACGAATGGACCGCGCCAGTGCCCTCGCGCATGCGCGGCGCGGTTACGGTGCGGCCTGAATTTGTCGCCGACAAGGCTTACGCTCTCGATTCCACGCAGCGGCATTTCTGGAAGCCGATAGCGCCGCGCGCGCAAATTACCGCCAGCTTCGATGACGGGGCGCTTTCATGGCGCGGCGATGGGTATTTCGATTGCAATTGGGGCGACGAGCCGCTGGAGGACGCGTTCGGTGCGTGGACCTGGTCACGCGCGCACACGCGCGATGGCGCGATCATTCATTACGACGTTGCGCCGCGAGTGGAGTCAGACCGTTCGCTGGCGCTTCGGTTTGACCGTTCCGGCGCGGTCGCTTCGTTCGAACCGCCGCCAACAACACCGCTGCCAGAAACGTTCTGGCGTGTACCGCGCACGGTTCGCGGAGCGCCGCACATGCTGCGCACGCTCGAAGATGCGCCCTTTTACGCGCGCACCGCGCTCACGGGAGAAATTGATGGCGAGCCCGCAGACATCATGCACGAAAGCCTGTCGCTCGATCGCCTTCGCACACCTTGGGTCCGCGCGATGCTACCCTTCCGGATGCCCCGGCTCGCCGGGCGGCGGTGATTGCTTTTCGCGCGCGCCCGGCCGCACGCTCCACCATTCGTAGCCCGCCCATGCCAGCGCTGCGCCGCTGAAAAGCAGCAATTCTATGAGGAAAATCGGATTGCCTTGCATGGGCCAAATCCTTTTATGCCAGGCGCCGCGGCCTTTGATCCAAAGCCGCAAACAGATCGATCACCCATAATACGTCATGCGTCACGCCCCGGATCGCCGGTCCGTCCTGATCGCCGGGCGCGGCGCTCGCATCGACCAGAAACTGAGTTTGTTGCAGCGCCGCCGAATGCAGCGCCGCATCCGCCGGCGCGCGCCATTTCCGCGTCAAAGCAGACGCCACGATCTGCAATTTTCGCCTCGCCGGCACGACGGCGCGACGGGAAACCGGGTCAAATCCATGCCTGGCCACATCGTGGCCTATTTCGGCATAAAGCCGCCGCGCCGCGTAGATCGCCGGCCGAACCGGCGCCGGCAGCGCTGCGATACCTGCGTCGGCGCGCTGATAAAGCTCTTCGGCATGCTGCAAAAGGCGCGCAACGTTTGCGGCGATGGGGGCGCAGAAAACCGGCCGCGCCAGCCAGACGTCCGGATCAAGGCCCGTTTCTCGCATCCACGCGCGCGGCAGATAGAGACGCCCGGCGCGTGCATCCTCGCCCACGTCGCGCGCGACATTGGTTAGCTGCATCGCGACGCCCAGATCGCTGGCGCGCGCGACCATTTCCGGCGCCCGCGCGCCCATGAGCACCGTCATCATGACGCCAACGGCGCCAGCAACGCGCGCAGCGTAGGCGTAAAGATCCGCCAGGGTTTCGCAACTGCGTCCGGCGGCGTCCCAGGCGAGACCTTCCAGCAATGCATCGAACGGCGCGCGTGGAATTGCATGGCGATCGATCGCATCGAACAAGGCGCGATCCACCGGGCCATCCATCGGCGCGCCGGTGTAAATCGCATCGAGGCGTGCAGCGAGGCGGCTTATCGCCCTCTCCCCGCCATGCTCCACATCGACGCTGTCATCGGAAAGCCGGCAAAACGCGTAAAGCGCGTAGGCGCCGCCTCGAATATGCTCGGGAAGCAGAAGCGATGCGGCGAAAAACGAGCGCGATCCCGTACGTATCATCTCGCGACATGTCGCGAGATCACCCGGCGTGGCGCACTCAGGCCGGCGTAAGTTGGGACGCATGGGGCACCACTGAGTCTAGTACGCGGGCGGAAGACAATACGCCGGGAACGCCAGCGCCCGGATGGGTTCCGGCGCCGACGAGATAAAGCCCCTTTATGTCCTGACTTTTGTTATGCGGCCGGAACCACGCACTTTGCGTGAGAATCGGCTCCAGCCCAAAGGCGGCGCCTTTGAACGAACCAAGCCGGTCGCGGAAATCCAGCGGCGTCATGATCCGCGACGTTACGATTTCATCGGCGAGGCCGGGCAGCAATGTCTGTGACAAGCGCTGCTCCACCTTGCGGCGATACCGCTCTGCCTCCTTGCGCCAGTCGACATCAGCGTCGAGATGCGGCACGGGCGAAAGCACGTAGAACGCATCGCAACCCGGCGGCGCCAGAGACGGATCGGTCGCTGTGGGGCGATGGAGGTAGAGGCTCATATCCTCTGCGAGCCGCTTATTGGTGAAAATGTCGTCGATCAGGCCTTTGTATCGCGGCCCAAGGAGGATCGTGTGGTGCGGCACATCCGCGTATTGGCGGCGTGTGCCGAAATACCAGACAAACAGGCTCATTGAATAGCGCGCCGCCGCGAGGCGCCCGTCTGTCCACGTCTTGCGCGCCGAGGCCGGAACGAGGCGTTGATATGTATGAGCCGAATCCGCGTTGGACACGACAATGTCGGCGCGCAGGGTTTCGCCATCGGCCAGACGCACGCCCCGTGCAGCGCCATCGCGCACCTGAATTTCCGCCACCTCGGCGCCGCAGCGCACCGCACCGCCCTGCCCCGCGATCAGTTTCACCAGGCCCCGCACCAGCGCGCCAGTACCGCCCATCGCAAAATGCACGCCGTGGCGGCGTTCCAGATAAGAGATCAGGCAATAAACCGCTGTGGTGGTAAACGGATTGCCGCCGACGAAGAGCGGATGAAAGCTGAGCGCAATACGAACACGCGGGTCGCGCACGTAGCGCGACACAAGACCATAGACGCTGTGCAGCCCGCCCAAACGCACCAAATCGGGCGCCACCCGCGCCATTTGCGTCCACAATTCGAACGGCACATGGCCTAATTGCTCGAAGCCGAGGCGGTAGATCGCCTCGCTGCGGCGCATGAAGCGCTCATAGCCGTCTAGATCGGCAGGTGCGATACGCGCGATCTCCCGGCGCATCGCGTCCGGTGCGCCGCCGCAGATCATGCGCTCGCCATCATCGAATACGAGTTCGTAAAACGGATCGATCGCGCGCAATTCAACATCGTCGCTAAGCTTACGTCCGCAGAGCGCCCACAAATCCTCGAACAGGAATGGCGCCGTGATGATGGTGGGCCCGGCGTCGAACGTGAAACCGTCCTGACGGTGCACATAGGCCCGCCCGCCCGGCGCATCGAGCCGTTCGAGTACGGTAACGCGATAGCCCCGCGCGCCAAGCCTAATTGCGGCGGCCAGACCACCGAAACCGCTGCCAATGACAATCGCATGCGGTCGCTGGTCCGACGATCGCTGTTCAGCAATTTGTACAGGAGTTAGTGTCAGCATGTCCTGACAGTCAATCGCATCCGCTCAAGGCGCGCAAGCGCTATGGCCTGACTTCAGATTGCTGCAGCGCACTAAGGATCAGCCCCGCCGTGGCTTCTGGCGCCTCCTCGTGAACGAGATGGCCACCTTGAGCGGTGACGACGTGCGCATGCCTTACTAGCTCCTCCTGCACTTCGTGCGCCGCGCTTGGCGGCACGGCGCGATCCCGGTCGCCGGCAATCAGCGTCAGCGGCGCGCGCAGGTTTGGCATGTCGCGCTTCAACGCGAAGAGATCCCAATGCGCCATCAGGCCGATCGCGCTCTCGAGATGGCCCTTCTTGCGAAACAGGCGCTCGTAGAATTGCAGCCCCCGCGCATCGAGCGCTGATCCGGTGCGCGCGATAAGATCGGCGATGGCGCCCGGCATGGCCGCACGCAAGGCAAACAGGTTGATCGCGATGGGATTGGCGAACAGCGTCTGGGCCATCAACGGCGCCCACGGCCCTAACGGGCCGGGAAACGGCAGCAGCGCGGCGTTCAGTCCTACAAGCCCGCCCTTGAGCGGCATACCGTCAAGCGCCATCCGCACCGAGATAGCGGCGCCGGCCGAATGGCCAACCAGGGCATGCGGTGCGATTTCCAGTTCGCGCAACAGAGCGGCTATGCCACGCGCAACCGCCGGTAACGAAAATTCCGGACCCCGCGCTGGCGTGGCAGTAAAGCCATGACCAGGCAGGTCCGGCGCGATGATGGTGTGATGGCGCGACAGCAAGGGCGCCAGATCGCGCCATGAATGCGTCGCCGCGCCAGTGCCGTGCAGCAAAACAAGCGGCGGCCCCTCGCCCATGATCTGCACATGCCAGCGCAAATCACCCGCCTCCACGAACCGGCTGTATGCGCGATTTGGCCAGTCGCGCCCCTCGACGGCCCAGTCTGGCTTGCTGTTCATCGGCGCGATGGCGCGTGGGCGCGCACAACGTTCACTACGGCGCCGGCATCGACGAAAGGCAGCGCCGCATAGGCGGCGCCCATCTCCGCAGCTAGGTCCGGCGCGCCCTGCCGGGAACGCGGCGACGTATCGATGAACACCACCGCCAACCCCGCTGCACGCACCGCACGCGCCGCGGCGACCGCATCCTGCTGCGCCTGAATGCGCCCCGCCTCGCCATCACGGCCGACATTGCCGCGACCATCCGTGAGAAGCACAATAAGCGGCGTACGGCCCTTGGCGCGTTCGCTCTGCGCCAGCGCTGAAGCGGTATCGATCGCCGTCGCCAAAGGGGTACCGCCACCGCCAGGAAGATCGGCGAGCGATCGCTTCGCGCGCGCTACCGAGCGCGTCGGCGGCAACAGAAGATCGGCAGTCGCGGCGCGGAAGGCGATCAGCGCCACGCGCGCGCGCGAAACGTAAGCGTCAGCAAGAAGATTTTGCACCGCGCCTTTTGCTTCGGCCAGACGCTGCAGCGCCGTCGATCCCGAAGCATCAACCACGAAGATCGTCGTTGACTCGCGGCGCTGGATGAAACGGCGGATACGAAAATCACCGCGCCGTACAAGGACAAGCGCAGCTTTAGGCGCAGTCCCGCGCCGCAAGGCTTGCCACGGCGCCGCGGCGCGCAACGTGGCGACCAGATCAAGTCGCTCGCCGCTGCGCAACGTTCCGGGCCGCGCGCCCAGGGGACGGCCGCGACGCGCCGATTTGGCGAGCGCCCCCGCCCCACTGGTGCGCGATTGGCCGCGCCGCTCCCCTCGCGCGGCAAGAAATTGCGCCAGGAACTGATCGGGCAACGCCGATTGCACGGCGTCCACCATACGGTCAGCGGCGGCATCGGACTCTGCTTGCGTTTCGCTATCTCTGCCCGGCGATGTATCAGGCTGCGGCGGGTTTTCTTCCTGCGCCGGCTCCGCTGGCGCAGTCAGCGCACGGGGCGCCAGAACCAGCCGCGCGGCAAGCGCCAAATCCTCCTCCGTGATCGCCACACGGCCGGCCAGAGCTGCGGCTGCACGCGCAGCGCGCAGCGTGAACAAGGCTGCGCGCGCCGAGCCGACGCCAAATGCGGAGCACGCCGCGCAGATCGTCTCCAGCGTTCGATCATCCGTGACGCCGATCTGCGCAAGGAGCGCGATCGCGCGCGAGATTTCGGCGCGGCTGGCGAGCGACGCCGCGCGCGGCCGCAAGCCTGCAAAGTCGAGCTTGAACGCCAGGCGCTCAACGAGCACGTCAGGCGGGCGCTCATCGGGTTCGACACTTTCGTCGAGCGCGATCACGATGAAACGCGTTGCTTGTCCATCGACCGCGCCAGCATCGAGCGCGGCGGCGAGGCGCCCGCCAGTGGCGGCGCTGCAACGCTCCGCCATCGCCAGCACAAGTGCGCCGCCATCGCATTCGCGCAGCAGACCGGCCGCCATAACAGGACGAGCGGCCGCAAGCGTGGCGGCCAAATCAAGTCCGCCAAGCAGGCGATCATCGTCGATATGAGCCGGCGCGCGCCGCACGGGCGCAGTTTCCGGCAGCATGGCTTTGAGCGCCGCCAGCCAATCGTCCCGCATCGGACCAGGTTGCGCATGCAATACGGCCCCGCCGAGACCCTGCGGATCGATCGCCAACAGCGCAGCGGCCGCGGCGGCGTCGGCCCACGCGTCGTAGCGCGGGGACTCGATCACGCTCACGCGTCCAAAATCTCGGCAAGCGCGCGCTCTATCCGCGACGCCGAGCCCACATCGTCCAGCGGATTGCGGCGGAGGCGGTGCTGCAGAGCGGGAACCGCTATCGCCCGCAGGTGCGTTGAGTTAACGGCCTTCGCGCCCTCCAGCGCCGCGAACGCGCGCGCGGCGCGGATAAGCGTCAGCTCGCCGCGCAAGCCGTCAGAGCCGATTTTCATGCAGAGTTCGGCCGCGCGTTCGACGACCTCATCGGGCAGCGCGATAGCGCCGCGCGCCGCGCACGCCTTGACGATGCGGTCGCGCACTTGCGCATCCTTTTTTGCCCACGAAGCGGCGAATCCATCGGGATCGCGGTCAAAAGCGTCGCGCTGACGAACGACCGCCACGCGATCAGCCAACACGGTAGGCGTCTTTACATCGACCGACAGCCCGAACCGATCAAGCAATTGCGGACGCAGCTCGCCCTCTTCCGGATTGCCGCTGCCAACCAGAACAAAGCGCGCTGGATGCCTGACGCTCAAGCCCTCGCGCTCGACGACATTTTCGCCCGAAGCGGCGACGTCGAGCAGCAGATCGACAAGATGGTCTTCGAGCAGATTTACTTCATCAATATAAAGAAAGCCGCGATGCGCCTTGGCAAGCAGCCCCGGCTCGAAGCGCTTCTGGCCGCGCGTCAGCGCCTGTTCCAGATCGAGCGCGCCGACAACGCGATCCTCGGTCGCGCCGAGCGGCAGATCGACCACCGGGGTCGGCCGTAACTCGGTTTTCGCAACGCCCTTGCCGGTCCGCGAAGGACAGTCCTCGGTGCAGGCGCCGGCGTCAGCCTCCGGATCGCAATGATAGGCGCAGCCCTTGACGGCGCGCATCTGCGGCAACAGGGCCGCAAGCGCGCGCACTGCCGTCGATTTACCAGTGCCGCGATCGCCGAACACCATGACGCCGCCAATGCCAGGATCGACGGCGGCGATCAGCAGCGCGCGCTTCATGTCGTCTTGGCCGACAATCGCCGAAAAAGGGAATACCGACCGCATCACCGCCTATTCAATCTGAGAGATAGCCAATGTCAGCGGGCGGGTCCACCGGGCGGCCGGCGCGCTAGGCGTCTTTGCCTTCGGCCGGCGGCGGCGCACTCGCTTCTTCCGCACCGCCACCGATACGCGTGCGCGCGCGACTGAGCAGACGCCACACCAGATAGATAATTATTGGCGCGCCAAGCGCCGTCGCGAGCGTCGGATTGAGCCATTCTGCGACTTCGGCAGCGCCCTCGAAAGCCAGCTTCAGCAGCGCCAGCGCATAATAGGAGACTGCCACGATCGACAGCCCTTCGACCGTCTGTTGCAGGCGCAATTGCATCAGCGATCGCCGGTTCATCGAGGCCAGCAGATCGACATTGACCTTCTCAGACGCCACATCGACGCGCGTGTTTAAAATCTGAACAGTGCGGGCGACCCTCTCGATCACGCCGCGTTGACGCTCCCCTACCGAAACGCAGGTGCGCATGGCTGGCGCGAGACGCCGCTCCATGAACTCGCCCAGGGTCGGCATGCCGTCGATGGACTGTTCGCGCCAGTTGGCTATGCGTTCACCAACCAGACCGTAATAGGCGCGCGCCGCCGCAAACCGGAAACTGGTCTGCCCTGATAATCGTTCGGCCTCTCCCGCCAGTGCGGCGAGCTTGTTGAGCAGACTGCGATCGGAGTCGACGCCGCCTTCGTTGACAACATGGGCGGCAGCCAGATCGACCTCTGCTTCCAGACTGTTCAGCGCCCGGGCCGTGTCGATCGCAACCGGGAACGCGAGCAGCGCCATAAGCCTATAGGTTTCGATCTCGAACAATTGCTGCAGGATCCGTCCGACAAGCGCTTCACCGGCGCCGCCGCTGACCAGCACAAATCGCGTGAACGCATCCGGCCCGGTACGAAAATCGCTGAACACCTGCACTGGCCCTGAGGCAATGCGCGCGGCGACGAGATCACTTCGCGCGAAAGGAACATGCGCCGGCGGCGCTTCCACAATCGCGCAATGCGCGGCCACCAGAATTTCGCCCGGTAAATCGGCCAGCCAATCGCGCGGCGCAAGATCGAGGGCGGTGACGCCAAAATTGGCGATGTCCGGCTCGATGCTTGGACGAAACACGGTCCAGGCGGATACTTCTGTGTGGCGCTCCCAGCGCAGCGACCACGACCCTGCATCGAGCAGGCACCAGCGCGCGCCCTCGCCTGGCCCTGGCGCCGCGAATTTACGGCATAGCGCCGCCATGTGCGCGCGGTCTTTTTCCTCCCCGGCCTCGCCAGACAAAGACACGATGCGCGCCGCAAGCGCGGGCGCGGCAAGCGGCGTGGATGGCCGCGCATACGCTTCTGCGACAAGCCGATCGCGGTCCTTGTGAAAGCGCAGGTTGATATCCGGCGCGGCCATGATCAGCGCCTGCCTCCCGTCAGCTTAAGCTGACACTTGCATGTCAGGCTTGCACCGTCGAGCGTAGGATTGGTTGCGAGAAGCTGGTGGCCGGGCGCCCAAAGCAGAAGTATGAAGCGCTGGCGGCGATCAGCCCGGCGCAGGCTTTCGCTTTCAAGCTGAGGTGTCATGTACGACAATCTGATTGCCGGGGTCCCGACAGAGCTTTTCATCGGCGGCGTCTGGCGCGCCGCTTCCGACGGGGCGCGGTTCGGCGTCGAAGACCCGGCAACGGAGAACACGATCGCTTCGGTGGCGAGCGCTACGCCGCAGGACTGCATCGCCGCCGTGGACGCCGCAGCGGCCGCTTTTCCAAGCTGGGCGGCAAAAAAACCCCGCGAGCGGGCGGAAATCCTTCGCAAGGCCTATGAGCTGTTGATCCGCGACGGCGAACGGCTCGCGCGGCTCATGACTTTGGAAAACGGCAAGAGCCTGACCGATTCCCGCGCCGAGCTGGCTTACGCCGCCGAATTCTTCCGCTGGAACGCCGAGGAGGCAGTACGCATCAACGGCCAATTGTCGATGGCGCCGGCCACCGGCGCGCGGATTCTTGTCAATTACAAGCCCGCCGGAATCGCGTTGCTGATCACGCCGTGGAATTTTCCGGCGGCAATGGCCACGCGAAAGATCGCGCCCGCGCTTGCGGCGGGCTGCACCGTCGTCGTCAAGCCGGCGTCGGCGACGCCTTTGACCATGCTTGCGCTGATACCCCTTCTTGAGGAGGCCGGGGCGCCCGCCGGCGTCGTCAACGTTGTGCCTTCGCGATCTTCGGGCAAGGTGGTCTCGGCGATGCTCGCCGATCCGCGCGTTCGTGTCATATCGTTTACCGGCTCAACGCCGGTGGGACGGCTACTGTTGAAGGAGGCTGCGGCAAATGTCGTCCGGCCGGCGATGGAGCTTGGCGGCAATGCGCCCTTCATCGTATTTGAAGACGCCGACCTGAACGCCGCGCTCGAAGGCGCCATGATTGCAAAAATGCGCAACATGGGCGAAGCCTGCACCGCCGCGAATCGGTTCTACGTACACGAAGATCTAGCAGCCGAGTTCGCGTCGAAGATGGCCGAGCGCATGGCTGCGCTCAAGGTCGGCAACGGGCTGGAAGAAGGCGTCGCTGTCGGCCCGCTGATTGATGCCGGTGCGCGCGACAAGGTCGCGGCGCTAGTCGACGACGCGATAAGCAAGGGCGCAAAAGTCCTCACCGGGGGAAAACCGATGGCGGGTCCGGGCTATTTCTATCCGCCGACAGTGCTCACTGCTGTTCCCAAAGACGCCGATCTCGTGCGCGAGGAAATTTTCGGTCCGGTCGCCGCGATCCAGACGTTCCGCACTGAAGACGAAGCCGTCGAGCAGGCCAATGACAGCGAGTATGGCCTGGCCTCCTACGTCTTCACACGCGATCTAGCCCGCGGGCTGCGCGTCGCCGAACGGCTGGAAGCGGGAATGGTGGGCCTTAACCGCGGCATCGTTTCCGATCCGGCTGCGCCCTTCGGCGGCGTGAAGCAAAGCGGTATCGGCCGCGAGGGCGGGCATGAAGGCGTGATGGAATTTCTCGAAACGCAATACGTATCGGTAAACTGGTAGAGCCTCGCGTTATGGACGTTCTCATGCCGCAACGCGGCTAAACGGGCGCGGCACAAATAACGTTGGTGCCCAGGAGAGGACTCGAACCTCCACGTCCTTGCGAACGCCAGCACCTGAAGCTGGTGCGTCTACCAATTCCGCCACCTGGGCGCCGCCAGCTCTGCCAAGGCAAAACTGGGCGCGGGCGCCAGCATGTATGGGAGGGCGCGCGCGCCGTCAATTGCGGGCGCCGGGGCGCGGGCCTATCTCCTGCCGATGGCCAGAACGCTGTTGACCATCGGCTATGAGCGCCTGAGCCTGCCGGCGCTCGTCGAGGCGCTACAGGCGGCCAAGGTAAAAATGCTGATCGACGTGCGCGAATTGCCCAATTCGCGCCGGCCAGGCTTTTCCAAGCGCGTGCTGGCCTCGACGCTTGCCGAAGCGGGCATTGGCTACACGCACCTCAAGGCGCTTGGTACGCCGAAAGCGGGCCGCGAAGCGGGCAAGGCCAAGCGCATGGCCGAGTTCTGGGGCATCGTTGACGGCGCCCTGGCCCGGCCGGAGGCGCTGATGGCGATGGAACAGGCCGCCGAAATCGCCGGCAAGCAAACCGCCTGCCTGCTCTGCCTGGAACACGACCACACAATCTGCCACCGCAGCCGCGTGGCTGAGAGGCTGGCGGCGCGCGGGTTTGCCGTGCGCCATCTGGAGCCATCAGACTAAAGACTAAGGCGCCGGCTTGGCCTGGAACTGCCCGTGGGAGCGGAAGCGCCAGAGGTAGGTTGGCACGATGGATTCGACGCTTTCGAGTTGCGTCACGCCGAGATCGGCGATCGTGCCCACGCCGCCCTCGGCTTTCACCACATTGTCCTTGCGCAGCATGCCGACCTGATCGCCGGTGAGCGGCGGATCGGCAAACGGGTGCAGCCTGAACAATGCATCCAGCAGCGAGCCCATCGGCTGCGCGATGAACAGCGGCAGCGGCAAAAGCAGCCGCGAGCGGTCGATCGTTTTCAGGATGTATTGCAGCAATTCCTTGAAGGAGTAGACGCGCGGGCCGCCAAGCTCGAACACGCGGCCACGCGCGGCGCGATCATCGAGCGCGTTGGCGATGGCTTCAGCGACATTGCCGACATACACTGGCTGGAACTTCGTTTTGCCAAAACCCAGCAGCGGCAACATCGGCATGAATCTCGCCATATCGGCAAAGCGATTGAAGAAATCATCCTCCGGCCCAAAGATGATCGAGGGGCGCACGACCACCGCCGACGGGATCGACGTGCGCACGGCTTCTTCGGCGTCAAATTTCGTGCGGCCATAGCGCGATGGCGATTTTGCCGCGGCGCCGATCGCCGAGACCTGCACGAAGCGATCGATCTCGCGGTCATCTGCCTTTGCCGCGATCGTAGCGGCGCCTTCGGCGTGGACGTTGAAGAAGGTCTGCTTGCCCTTCTCGCTCAGCAGGCCGACCAGATTGACGACGCCATTGGCCCCATCAAGCGCCGCCTCGATGCTTGCAGGAAAACGCAGATTAGCCTGCATCAGCTGGATCTGGCCGACATCGCCAAGCAGTCGAATATCCTGACCGAGATGCGGCCGGCGCATCGGCACGCGCACGCGCTTACCGCGCTTGCACAATTCTCGCACCACATAGCGCCCGACAAAGCCGGAGCCGCCAAACACGACGATCAGATCGCCAGCCATCAACCTATTCTCCTGAGCGTGGGTATGGCGCGCTGCCCAACAACGGGCAAGACGCTAGAGCCAGCCCATCGTAGCCGCTCCTAGCAGGCATACGCCCAGACCGATCCGGTAGATCGCGAACGAGGTAAATCCGGACCGGCCGATGAACGCCACGAACGGCTTGACCACTACCAGCGCCGCCAGGAAGGCCATGACGAAGCCCACACCAATCTCGGCGATCCGTTCGTTTGCGATGCCCCCGCCTGCTTCGAGCAACCCCCTCAGGTCGTACGCGAACGCCGCGACCATGGTGGGCATGGCGAGGAAGAATGAGAATTCCGCCGCCGCCTTGCGGTCCAGCCCCATCAGCAGGCCGCCATAAATCGTGGAGCCGGAGCGCGACACGCCGGGGATAAGCGCCAGCACCTGGATCACGCCGATACCGAGCGCCCGCAGCGGCGGCGTGAGCTGCGCGTCCGTGATTGTCCCCTTCGTCGCGATCCGCTCCACAATGAGCATGACGACCCCGCCGATCAGCAGCGCCCAGGCGACCACCGTCAGGCTTTCGTAGAGCACGGTCTTGACGAAATCGGCAAAGAACAACCCGGCGATCATCGCCGGAATAAAGGCCAGGATAATCGCCAGCGCGAACTGGCGGGCCTCGAGCTTGGTCGGCAGGCCAAGGATCGCGTCGATAATCTTGGCCCGGTAGAGCCACATGACCGCCAGGATGGAGCCTAGCTGGATCATGACGGTGAAGACGCCGCCCGGATCTTCGAACCCGAGCACTTCCTGGCCGATCAAAAGATGCGCGGTGGACGAGACGGGGAGGAATTCCGTTAGCCCCTGGATAATTCCCAGAAGCGCGGCTTTGAGCAGAATGACTAAATCCATGGCGGCAGCACACTGAACTGCGCCGCCTCTGCCGAAAAGACAGGCATATAGGTAAGTGTTACTGTCTTAAATGGCATTTTTACCTTGCGCATCTACAATCACTTCTTCATAAGCGAAATATATCAGTGATTTTCTCGGAGTATCGCTCTCGTGTCTGAACGTATGCTCCGGTTCGTCTCGCTTGATCAGCACGGCCCAAAGAAGCGCAAAGCCTCTGATCGTAAAGCAGATTTTCACGAAATCTACGCGGACTTTATACACGCCAAGGCGGCGGAACAGGCTTCTCGATGCTCGCAGTGCGGCGTGCCGTTCTGTCAGTCTCACTGTCCTTTACAGAACAATATACCGGATTGGCTAAAGCTGACTGCTGAAGGTCGGCTGGAAGAAGCCTATCTGGTTTCGGCGGCGACCAATTCGATGCCCGAAATCTGCGGCCGCATCTGCCCGCAGGATCGCCTCTGCGAAGGCAATTGCGTTATAGAACAATCGGGCCACGGCACGGTCACGATCGGCTCAGTCGAGCGCTACATTACCGAAACTGCCTTCCGTAACGGCTGGGTGGCGCCAATTCGCCCACCACGCGAGCGCAAAGAGAGCGTCGGCATTATCGGCGCCGGCCCCGGCGGCATGGCCGCCGCCGATATACTGCGCATGAAGGGCTACAAGGTCACGATCTATGATCGCTATGACCGCGTCGGCGGCCTGCTGATCTACGGCATCCCGAATTTCAAACTCGAGAAAGAGGTCGTCACCCGCCGCGCCGATCGGCTGGTCGAAGGCGGCGTTCAATTCGTGCTGAACTGCGACATCGGCAAGGACATCAGCTTCGACGATCTGCGCGCCAAGCATGACGCCGTTCTGATCGCGACGGGCGTTTATCGCGCCAAGGAGCTGAGCACCCCCAATTCCGCCGCCAACGGCGTGGTCGCCGCACTCGACTATCTGATCGCCTCCAACAAGACCGGCCTCGGCGACAAGATTGCGGAATTTGAATCCGGCGCGCTAAACGCGGCGGGCAAACGCGTGGTGGTCATCGGCGGCGGCGACACGGCGATGGATTGCGTGCGCACCGCCGTCCGCCAGGGCGCCAAAAGCGTGACGTGCCTCTACCGGCGCGACAAAGCCAACATGCCCGGCTCGCAGCGCGAGGTGATGAACGCCGAGGAAGAAGGCGTGAAGTTCGACTGGCTCGCCGCACCGAAAGCAATCAAAGGCGATGCGAAGAAGGCCAAGGGCGTGCGCGCCGCGCGTATGCGGCTTGGCCGGCCAGACGCATCCGGCCGCCAGGCGCCTGAAGATTCCGGCCAGGACTACGATGTGCCCGGCGATCTGATCGTCAAGGCGCTCGGCTTCGATGCGGAGGATCTCCCGCAAGCATGGGACACGCCGCTGAAAACCACGCGCTTCGGCACCGTGCGCGTCGATGGCCGTATGCAAACAAATTTGCCCGGCGTGTTTGCGGCCGGAGACATCGTGCGCGGCGCCTCTCTCGTGGTGTGGGCGATCAAGGACGGCCGCGACGCCGCCGAGGCGATACACACCTTTTTGAAAGATCGCGCCGTAGGCCGCATGGCCGCGACGCAAGTGGCGGCGGAGTAACCGCGCATGACCGACGCCGAACGCGAAATCGCACGCATGCAGACTGAGCGCGCGCGGCTCGACCGCGACGGCCTTTACCGCATCGCCGACGAGCGCGACGCATGCGGCGTCGGCCTGATCGCGGCGATTGATGGCCAGGCGCGGCGCGATGTCGTGACCATGGCGATCCGCGCGCTGAAATCCTTGTGGCACCGCGGCGCCGTCGATGCTGACGGCAAGACCGGCGACGGCGCGGGCATCATGATTGATGTGCCGCAGGATCTCTTCCACGACGTCGTGCGCCGCACCGGCCACACACCCTCGCCGGCGCCGGTGTGCGTCGGGCAGGTGTTCCTGCCGCGCACCGATTTTGCTGGGCAGGAAGTGGCGCGCGGCATCGTCGAATCCGAAATCCTGCGCGCTGGCTTTTATATCTACGGCTGGCGCCAGGTGCCGGTGGATGTGACGCTGATCGGCGCCAAGGCCGCCGCCACCCGCCCGGAAATCGAGCAGGTTCTGTTCCACGATCCGCTCGCGCGCGATTCTGAAGCGCTGGAGCGCGCGCTGTTCATCTGCCGCCGGCGGATCGAAAACCGTGCGATCGCGGCGAACCTTTCAGATTTCTACATCTGCTCCCTGTCGACACGGACGCTGATCTACAAGGGCATGTTTCTCGCCGAGCAGATCGACGAGTTCTATCCCGACTTGAAAGACGAGCGGTTTATCTCCGCGGTCGCGATCTATCACCAGCGCTATTCGACCAACACGTTCCCGCAATGGCGCCTGGCGCAACCTTTCCGCATGCTCGCCCATAACGGCGAAATCAACACGTTGAAGGGCAACACAAATTGGATGAAGAGCCACGAAATCCGCATGGCGTCCGATGCGTTCGGTGCCGCGCAGGAGGACGCCAAGCCGATCATTCAGCCGGGCGGCTCCGATTCCGCCGCGCTCGACAATGTGTTTGAAGTCCTGGTGCGCGCGGGCCGCACGGCGCCGATGGCCAAGACGCTGCTCGTGCCGGAGGCTTGGGCCAAAAGCAACACGATGAAGAGTGCGCACCGCGCGCTCTACGCCTATTCCAACGCCGTGATGGAGCCGTGGGACGGCCCCGCCGCGCTGGCGATGTTCGATGGCCGCTGGGCGGTCGCGGGTATGGATCGCAACGGCCTCAGGCCCCTGCGTTATGCGCTGACGCACGACAATCTCGTTGTCGTCGGTTCGGAAACCGGCATGTGCGCGCTGGACGACGATCGCGTGATCCGCCGCGGACGCGTCGGCGCCGGACGCATGATCGCCGTCGATACCGCCGAAGGCCGGTTCTACGATCACGACGAAATCGTCGATCAGCTCGCCGCATCGCATCCGTATGAAAGCTGGCTCGAGCACGTCGTTGAACTCGACAGCCACATCAAAGGCGCCGAGCCGCGGCTTTATCCGGGCCGTGCGGAATTACTGCGCAGGCAGTACGCCGCCGGCATGACGCTGGAAGATGTCGAGCTCATCCTCCCGCCTATGATCGAAGAAGCCAAGGAAGCCGTTGGCAGCATGGGCGACGACGCGCCGCTGGCCGTGCTGTCCGACCGCTACCGCCCGCTATCGCACTATTTCCGGCAGAATTTCTCGCAGGTCACGAACCCGCCAATCGATCCGCTGCGCGAAGACCGGGTGATGAGCCTGACCACGCGGTTCAAGAACCTCGGCAACATCCTGGCGCAGGACGAAACACAGGCGAACGTCTACGCGCTCGCCAGCCCGATCCTGACCAATGGCATGTACGACCGCATGGTCTCCGAACTGGGCGATGCGGTGGCGGTGATCGATTGCACGTTCGACGCCCCGCCTCGTCCGGAGGAAGCCGGCCCCTTTCTGCGGGCCGCGATCGACCGCATCCGCGCCGAAGCCGAAACCGCGGTTCTGTCCGGCCGCAGCCACATCGTGCTGACAGACGAAAACCAAAGCCCTGCCCGTGTCGCCGCGCCGATCATCCTCGTGACCGGCGGCGTTCACGCGCATCTGGTGGCGCGCGGACTGCGCTCTTATTGTTCCATCAGCGTGCGCAGCGCCGAGTGCCTGGATACGCATTACTTCGCGGTGCTGATCGGCGTCGGCGCAACCACGGTGAACGCCTATCTGGCCTGCGATACGATCGCCGACCGCGTGACGCGCGGGCTTGCCGGACAGATCTCCGTCGAGCAGGCGACACAGAACTACAAGAAGGCGATCGAGGCCGGCCTTCTGAAAATCATGTCGAAGATGGGCATCGCGGTGATCTCGTCCTATCGCGGCGGGCTGAACTTCGAGGCGATCGGGCTTTCGCGCTCGCTGTGCGATGAATTCTTCCCCGGCCTCACCAGCCGCATCTCCGGCCTTGGCCTGTGGGGCGTGGCGCAGGAAGCAGCGGAACTGCACGCCAAGGCGTATGACGAGCAGGTGATCGCGCTGCCGATGGGCGGACTATATCGCTACCGCGCCAGCGGCGAACGCCACGCGTTCGAAGCCGGCTCCATCCACCAATTGCAAAAGGCCGTCACCACTGGCTCCTACGAGGCCTACAAGGTCTATTCCGATCGCGTGCGCGAACGCCGTCACAAAGAGCCGATCCAGCTTCGCGACCTTCTGGAAATCCGCGAAGGCTCGCGCGCCATACTGCCGATCGAGGAGATCGAAAGCCTCAACGAGATCCGCAAGCGTTTCGTGACGCCCGGCATGAGCCTGGGCGCGCTGAGCCCCGAGGCGCATGGCACGCTCAACATCGCCATGAACCGGATCGGCGCGAAATCTGTTTCCGGCGAGGGCGGCGAAGACCGCGCGCGCTATACGCCGCTGCCCAATGGCGACAACCCCAATTCCGGCGTGAAGCAAATCGCGTCAGGCCGCTTCGGCGTGAACGCGGAATATCTGAACCAGTGCCGCGAGATCGAGATCAAGGTCGCGCAAGGCGCCAAGCCCGGCGAAGGCGGGCAGCTTCCCGGCTTCAAGGTGACGGAAATGATTGCGCGCCTGCGTCACGCCACGCCCGGCGTGATGCTGATCAGCCCTCCACCGCACCACGACATCTACTCGATCGAAGACCTCGCCCAGCTGATCTACGATCTGAAGCAGATCAATCCGGAAGCGAAAGTCTGCGTAAAGCTGGTTTCGCAATCGGGCGTCGGCACGGTCGCGGCGGGCGTTGCGAAGGCGAAGGCGGACGTGATCCTGATCGCCGGCCATGTCGGCGGCACGGGCGCCAGTCCGCAAACCTCGATCAAATATGGCGGCGCGCCCTGGGAAATGGGCCTGGCCGAAACCCACCAGGTGCTGACGCTAAACAATCTGCGTCATCACGTGACGCTGCGCACCGATGGCGGCCTGCGCACCGGCCGGGACATTGTCGTCGCGGCGATCCTTGGCGCGGAAGAATTCGGCATCGGCACGGCGTCGCTGGTGGCGATGGGCTGCATCATGGTGCGCCAGTGCCATTCGAACACCTGCCCCGTCGGCGTATGCACGCAAAACGAAGACCTGCGCGGCCGCTTCACCGGCAAGCCAGAGCACGTGATCAATCTGATGACCTTCATCGCCGAAGAAGTGCGCGAGCTTCTGGCGCTGCTTGGCTATCGTTCATTGCGGGACATTATCGGCAAGACCGAATTGCTCGAACAGGTCAGCCGCGGCGCCCAGCATCTGGACGATCTCGACCTCAACCCGCTGCTCGTGCGGGTGGATAGCGATTATCCGCCCTATCGGGCAAATCCCGCGCGCATTGAAGTGCCCGACACGCTCGACGCGCAGATTATCCGCGATGCTTCGGCGTTCTTCTCGCGCCAGGAAAAGATGCAACTGTCTTACACGGTGCGGAACACGCAGCGCGCGATCGGCGCGCGCGCCTCTTCGCTGATCGTGCGCCAGTGGGGCATGGGTTCGCTGCCGGAAGGACGCCTCACGGTGCAATTGCGCGGCTCGGCCGGCCAATCGCTGGGCGCGTTCCTGGTGAAGGGCATCACCATCGAAGTGATCGGCGATTCCAACGATTATGTCGGCAAGGGTCTATCCGGCGGACTGATCTCACTGCGCCCCACCGCGCAGTTCGAAAGCTCCGCCGAAGAAAACTCGATCATCGGCAACACCTGCCTTTACGGCGCCACGGCAGGCAAACTCTTCGCCGCCGGACAGGCGGGCGAGCGTTTCGCGGTGCGCAATTCCGGTGCGGAAACAGTGGTCGAAGGCGTCGGCGCCAATGGCTGCGAATACATGACCGGCGGCATGGCTGTGATCCTCGGCCCGGTGGGCGACAATTTCGGCGCCGGCATGACCGGCGGCATGGCGTTCGTCTACGATCCGGGCGAGCGGTTTGAAAAAATGGTCAACGCCGACACCGTGATCTGGCAGCGCCTTGGCTCGCGGCATTGGGAAAAACGCCTGCATGCGCTGATCGAAGAGCACTTCGAGCGCACCGGCTCGCAGCGCGCCCGCGCAATTCTGGATGACTGGACGGAATCGCTATCGCTGTTCTGGCAGGTCTGCCCAAAAGAAATGATGACGCGGCTCGAATTTGCGCTGACCGAAAGCGAAGCGGCGGCGAGTATGTAGGCGCCAGCGGGGTGAGCGCGATGCCGCTCTTGTCCGAGGCCGTCAAGAAACAAGCCCTCTCCCTCGGCTTCGACGCGTGCGGGATCGCGCGCGCGGATGCGCCGTGGGCGGCGACGGCGCGGCTTGCGGAATTCATCGCCGCGGGCCGCCACGGCGAGATGGCGTGGATGGAAACCACCGCCGAGCGCCGCGGCCATCCGCAGGCGCTGTGGCCGCAAGCAAAAAGCGCCATCATGCTGGGCGTGAATTATGCCGGCGATGACGACCCCCTCGCCGCATTGGCGCGCAAGGATCGCGCCGCGCTTTCGCTGTATGCGCGGCGGCGCGATTATCACGATCTGATCAAGAGCAAATTGAAGCAGCTAGCGCGCTGGCTGGCGGAGGAAAGCGGCGCGGACGTGAAGGTGTTCGTCGATACTGCGCCGCTGATGGAAAAGCCGCTGGCGCAAAACGCCGGCCTCGGCTGGCAGGGCAAGCACACCAATCTCGTCAGCCGGCAATTCGGATCATGGTTGTTTCTCGGCGCCATCCTGACCGACGCGGACCTGGCCCCCGATGACGCAACGGAGGATCATTGCGGCGCCTGCCACGCCTGCCTCGACATCTGCCCAACCGCCGCGTTCCCGGCGCCCTATCAGCTCGATGCGCGCCGCTGCATCGCCTATCTCACGATCGAGCACGAAGGCCCGATCCCGGAGGAGTTTCGTGCGCCAATCGGCAATCGCGTGTTCGGCTGCGACGATTGCCTGGCGGTCTGCCCCTGGAACAAGTTCGCGCAGCAATCGGCGGAAGCAAAGCTGGCGCTAAATGCAGAGTTGGCCGATCTGAAACTCGCCGATCTCGTGGAATTGAGCGATCCGGCCTTCCGCGCGCGCTTCGCCGGCACGCCGATCAAGCGCACGGGACGCGATCGTTTTGTCCGCAACGTGCTGATCGCGATAGGGAATTCGGGCGATTCCGCGCTGGCGCGCAGCGCTGAGGACCGCCTCAGCGATCTATCCCCGCTTGTGCGCGGCGCAGCGGTTTGGGCGCTTTCTCAGCTTGACCCAGCGCGCTTCGCCGCGCTCAAACTAACCTACGCGGGCGCCGAGTCGGATTCTGCGGTCCAACGGGAGTGGGGCCCGTGAGTAACGACGAAGATCAAGGGCGCGACCCACACGTTGTGAGACGCGACTACGTCAAGAACGCGATCGGCGATCTCAATTCCGACCTGAAAAATGGCCGGCGGTTCCAGATGCCGCGCATCCGCCTGCCCGGCTGGTTTTGGACCAGCGTGAAGATTTTGGCCGTGGCCGGAATTATCGCCCCTGTTCTGTGGGCGCTGGCCTATGCCGCGATCAACCCGCCCGGCACGATCCTGATGGTGCAGCGTTGGATGGGGGGCGAAACCATTCGCCATCAGAATGTCAGCGCCGACGATATTTCACCGCATGTGGTGCGCGCGGTGCTGGCGGCCGAAGACGCGCGCTTCTGCGAGCATAACGGCTTCGACATCGAGGCGATCCAGGCCGCTCTTGAATCCAACATGCAAAAGTCGAACGTGCAGAAGGGCAAAGTCCGCGGCGGCTCAACAATCAGCCAGCAGACGGCGAAGAATTTGTTCCTCTGGCCCGATCGCTCTTTCGTGCGCAAAGGATTTGAAGCCTATTTCACGTTCATGATCGAGCTCTTCTATCCGAAGAAGCGGATCATGCAGAACTATCTGAACATCGCCGAATGGGGCCACGGCGTGTTCGGCGTGCAAGCCGCATCGCGCGCCTATTTCAATGTTTCCGCCGGCGAACTCACGCCGCGCCAGGCCGCGCTGCTTGCGGCGGTTTTGCCAAGCCCGAACAAATGGAGCGTGAAGAATCCCGGCCCGTATGTGCGCCGCCGGGCCGCGACGATCGAAGCGCGCATGTACGGCATCCACGCCCAGCGGCTGGATGCCTGCGTGCTCGATCAGAAAGCCGCGCCGCCGCCGCGCCGCAAGGGTGCGCCCTCGACACTGCCGCCTATGGAAGCCTTGCCGCCGGACGTGGCTGCTGAGAACGACGCTCCGGTGATCGTCGATGCTGTGGCGCCGGCCGAAACAATCGGACCCGCCGATCCGCTTGTGGAATCGACGTTCGAGGACGGGCAATTGGAAGCGCCAGAAACACCGCCCCCGCCGGAGGATGCGCCCGCCGAAGCGCTTTCAGCGGCGCCCGCGCCGTAGCGTCTCAGGTCAGCACGTCCAGGCGGGCAAGGCCGCGCACGCCGGCGACGCCACGCCAATCCGGCGGGCCTTGTTCGGCAAGACGCAGGTTTGGGAAGCGCGCGAACAATTGCGCGATCGCCACCTGCCCCTCGATGCGCGCCAGCGGCGCGCCAACGCACATGTGCGAGCCCGCGCCAAACGCGAGGTGCGGGTTTGGCCGGCGTGTGATGTCAAACTCGTGCGGGTTGTCAAACGCCGCCGAATCGCGGTTCGCGGCCAGCACGCTGACGGTGAGCGCGTCGCCCTTATGATACGGGCAGCCAGAGAGCTTACCGTCCTCGTGTGGAAAGCGCGCGGTGGTGGAAATCGGTGGCTCGTAGCGGAGCATTTCATCAACCGCGCTGGCGATCAGCGCCGGATTGTCCTTAAGCTTGGCGCGCGCCTCTGGATGTGTGAGCAGCAACATCGCGCCGTTGCCGATTAGGTCGGCCGTGGTGAGGTGGCCAGCGACGAGCAGCGCAAACATGTTGTGCAGGATTTCGCCATCACTGATCGGCGCGCCCGCCTCCTGGGCTGTAAGCAGATCGCTGACCAGATCATCGCGTCGATCGTTGCGGCGCAAGTGCATGCGCTCGCGGAAGTAAGAAAGGATGCCGCGGCGGCCCTCGATAGCCGCGGCGCGGCCGTCCTCCTGCATGGTTGGATCAAAGGCGCGTTGTCCTGCCTCGGTCCATCGGCGCAGATCAGCTCGGTCCTCCTCCTCGCAGCCGAGAATCGCGCCGAGCACGTTGATCGGCACACGGCAGGCAAACTCCTCGACGAGATCGAAGCGCGGGCGCCCATCAAGGTCAGCAAGCGCCCGCTCCACGATGGCTTCGATGACCGGGCGGGCCTGCGCCGCGCGCGACAGAAACGCCTTGGCGACGATCCCGCGCACGCGCGCATGATCCGGATCGTCCAGGATCAGCATGGAATCGTGCCGGCCGAATTCGCCCTCAACCGCTTTGTTCAGGTCGCGCACAGCGTTAATCACGAAATTTTTCGGCGATGCGTATTCGAAATTTCGCGAAATGGTTGAATCGGTCAGCAGGTCTTTGGCCACGCCGTACGATGTTACGTAGAGCGCCGGCAAAATCTCGTCGCGATCAATCGGCGCTTCGGCCCGCTGTGGGTCGAGCATGCCATGGGGATCGGCGCGCATCTCGGGATTCAGTTCCGAGAAACGATACATCAGCATCTTGGGCAGCGCGCCGAAATCGGGTTTCGCAGCAGCCATTGAGTCTCCAGCGGCGTTTCGGCCGATGCCCCACCGGGGCCTAGGAAGCGCGCCCCGCCTTTACAGTCAACCTCGCGCCGCCGTCCAAGCGAGGTCCAGACCAAGGTTTGGGCGCACAATGCCCAGGTTTCGGGTAATATTACCTTATGACGCCAGATATTTGGACCCATGCGTTACGTCTCTTCGCCGCAACGGCGATCGGGTGTGTTCTTGGTCTGACCCGGGACGTGGCGGGCAAGCCCGCCGGGATGCGGACCATGGGCCTCGTGGCGCTAGGCGCGGCGCTGATCACCCTTTGCGGCCTCGACGCCTCAGCGGGGTTTGGCGACGACGCGCTGGCGGCGGCGCTGGGCGTGGCGTGCGGCTTGGGGGGCTGGGCGGTGGGCGCGCTGGAAAAGCGCTCCGGGCAAAGGGCGCAGAACGATCAGGAGATCGGCTCATGAGCGGCGCCATTCGCGTCGGCATTGGCGGCTGGACGTTCGAGCCCTGGCGCGGACCGTTTTACACCGCCGGCGTCAGACAAGCCGATGAACTGAAATTCGCTTCACGCGCCGTTACCGCGATCGAGATCAATGGCACCTATTATTCGACTCAGAAGGCCACCAGTTTTCGCAAATGGCACGACGAAACGCCGGACGATTTCATATTCAGCGTAAAGGCCAACCGCTTTTGCACGAACCGGCGTGAACTCTCAGGCGCGAAGGACTCAATCGATCATTTCATCGGCAGCGGGCTCGATGAACTGAAAACAAAGCTCGGCCCGATCCTCTGGCAGTTCATGCCGACCAAGAAATTCGACCCTGAGGATTTTGAGGGCTTCCTGACGCTTTTGCCCAAGAAGCTCGGCGCCCTCCCCATGCGGCACGTGGTGGAGGTGCGCCACGAAAGTTTCGTGAATGCCGATTTCGTGACGCTTGTGCGCAAATACGGCGCCGCGATCGTGCTCGCCGATTCCGACGACCATCCCCTGATCGCCGACCCCAGCACTGACTTTGTGTATCTGCGGCTGCAGAAATCGCAGGAAAAGCACGCCGATGGCTATGCGCCGGCAGCGCTCAAGACCTGGGCCGCCCGGGCGAAGGCGTGGGCTGGCGGCGCCACACCGGACGACCTGCTCCTGCTCGCCCCTGCTGCATCTGCGAAGAAGCGCGACGTGTTCGTGTTCTTCATCTCAGGCGACAAGGTGAAAAATCCCGCCGCCGCCCAGGCAGTCATAAAACTGATCAAGTAAAGCGACGCCTACCGGCTCTTTTACTTGGCGGCGCGCGCGTGCAGCCTTATTGTGTAGACGCGCCAAGACGGACGAACACGCGGGCGCGCGCAGGGAGGTTTCTTGAAGCCTACCAATATTGCCGGACCGGACTACTTCCACAAAGTGGTGGACTGTCAGTGGGCGTGCCCCGCTCATACCCCGGTGCCTGAATACATCCGGCTGATCGCCGCGGGCCGCTACGCTGACGCGTACATGATCAATTGGAAGTCGAACGTTTTCCCAGGCATTCTTGGGCGTACTTGCGACCGGCCTTGTGAGCCGGCCTGCCGGCGCGGCCGCGTTGAAGAGCAGCCGGTGGCGATCTGCCGGCTGAAGCGCGTCGCGGCTGACAACAAGGGCGATGTCGATGGGCGTATGCCTACGCCGGCGCCCGCAAAGAACGGCAAACGCATTGCGCTTGTCGGCGCCGGTCCTGCCTCGCTGACCGTGGCGCGCGATCTCGCGCCGCTGGGCTACGACCTTGTGGTCTACGATTCCGATCCGCGCGCCGGTGGCATGATACGTAGCCAGATACCGCGCTTTCGCCTGCCCGAAGAAGTGATCGACGAAGAAGTCGATTATATCACCCGGCTGGGCATGGAGATGCGGCTGGGCCAGCGCGTGGACAGCCTGAAAGGCCTGCTGGCTGAGGGATTCGACGCGGTCTTCGTCGGCTCCGGCGCGCCGCGCGGGCGCGATCTGGATATTCCCGGCCGAACCGAAGCGGCCAAGAACATCCATATCGGGATCGACTGGCTATCGAATGTTTCGTTCGGCCATATCGAGAACATCGGCAAGCGCGTGATCGTCCTCGGCGGCGGCAATACCGCGATGGATTGCTGCCGCACATCCCGCCGCCTTGGCGGCGAGGACGTGAAAGTGATCGTGCGATCGGGCTTCGACGAAATGAAGGCCTCGCCCTGGGAAAAGGAAGACGCCCAGCACGAAGGCATCCCGATCATCAATTTTCTCGTGCCGAAAGCGTTCACGCACGAGAATGGCAAACTGACGGGCGTGACTTTCGAGGAAGTAAAGGCCGAGTACGACGACAAGGGCCGGCGCAATCTCACGCCCTTCGGCGCGCCGGACCAGCATTTCGAATGCGATGACGTTCTCGTCGCGGTCGGCCAGGAAAATTCGTTCCCGTGGATCGAGCGCGATATCGGCATAGACTTCGACAAAGGGGGCATGCCGGTCGTCGATAAAGCGACATTCGCCTCGACCAATCCGAAGGTGTTTTTCGGCGGCGATTCCGCGTTCGGCCCCAAGAACATCATCTGGGCCGTCGCGCATGGCCATGACGCCGCCGTATCGATCCATAAATTCTGCAATGGCGAGGATGTGTCCGATCGCCCGCCGCCGGGCGTGACGATCAGCAGCCAGAAGATGGGTATCCACGAATGGTCGTATGACAACGACATTTCGAATGATCCGCGATTCAAGGTGCCGCAGGCGGATGTCGCGGTGGCGCTGAAGAACGTGAAGATGGAAGTAGAGCTTGGGTTTAGTCAAACGCTGGGCTTCGCCGAAGCGCAGCGCTGCCTGAATTGCGATATCCAAACCGTGTTCGCCGCCCCGCTTTGCATCGAGTGCGATGCGTGCGCCGATATCTGTCCGGTCGATTGCATTACGTTTACGGATAATGGCCCGGAACCGGAATTGCGATTGCGCCTGCGCGCGCTGTCAACCAATCTGACGCAGGATATTTACGTTTCTGAGCCGCTTAAGACCGGCCTGATCATGGCCAAGGACGAAGACGTCTGCCTGCATTGCGGCCTGTGCGCCGAGCGCTGCCCCACCGGCGCATGGGATATGCAAAAAAGCTTCATCGAAATGACGCACGCCGGCGGCTGCGCCAAAGCGCCAGATCGGGCGCTGGAGAGAGTTTGATGGGCGAGCCGCGTCATCACTCTTTGCCGCGTCGGGACGTTAAACGCCTTCCTCCCCCCTCGTGGGGGAGGAATGAGGTGGGGGGGAACCACGGATCGATCAGGCTCGCCGTTGAGTCCCGTCGATCGTTGATTCCCCCCTCCTCTATCTCCTCCCCACGAGGGGGAGGAGAAGCGTTTCATTTCGAAGCGTACCGCGCGGACCCCGCCTAAGCATGACTCCCCTTTCCGCCACCAACGATTTCGTCGTGCGCTTTGCGAACGTGAACGGCTCCGGTTCGGCTTCGGCCAACGGGCTGTTCGCCAAATCTTTCCTCCGCATGGGCGTGCCGATCTGTGCGCGCAACATCTTCCCCTCCAACATCCAGGGCTTGCCGACATGGTTTGAGGTGCGCGTGTCCGAAGCTGGCCATATGGGCCGGCGCGGCGGCGCCGATCTCATGGTGGCGATGAACCCGCAGACCTGGGCCGAAGACGTGCGCGGCATCGAGCCCGGCGGGTATCTGTTTTATGACAACACCAAGCCGCTTCCTGCCAGCGCGTTTCGCGAAGATATCGCCGTGCTCGGCGTGCCGCTTACGCGCATCTGCAACGACGCTTACAAAGACCCGCGCCAGCGCCAGCTGTTCAAAAATGTCATCTATGTCGGCGCCCTCGCGCGGTTGCTGAGCATCGAGCCGCAAGTTATCGAGCAATTGCTCAAGGAAGAATTCGCCAGCAAGCCAAAGCTGATCGACGCCAATATTCACGCGTTTCAGATGGGGCTGGCCTATGCGCAGGATCATCTGCCGGCGATCGGGCTTAAGGTCGAGCGTGCTGACAAGGTTGGCGATCGCATCTTCATCGATGGCAATTCCGCCGCCGGGCTTGGGGCCGTCTATGGCGGCGCCACGGTGTGCGCGTGGTACCCGATCACGCCTTCGACCTCGTTGGCCGAAGCCTATCAGAAATACGCCAAGCAATTGCGCGTCGATCCGGCGACTAAGGAGAACAAGTTCGCTTTCGTGCAGGCCGAAGACGAGATTGCGTCAATCGGCATTGTAGTCGGCGCGGGCTGGAACGGTGCGCGGGCGTTCACCTGCACTTCCGGGCCGGGCGTATCGCTGATGCAGGAGTTCGTCGGCCTGTCCTATTTCGCGGAAATTCCTGCCGTGATCTTCGACGTGCAGCGCGGCGGGCCATCAACTGGTATGCCGACGCGAACGCAACAATCCGACATTCTGATCGCCGCCTATGCCAGTCACGGCGACACCAAACACCCGCTGCTGTTTCCGTCCGATCCGCATGAGAGCTTCGAAATGGCCGCGCAGGCGTTCGACCTGGCAGATCGCCTGCAGACCACGATTTTCGTAATGCTCGATCTCGACATCGGCATGAATGACTGGCTGGTGGAGCCGTTCAAATGGGATCCGGCGCGCAAGCTGGATCGCGGCAAGGTGTTGAGCGCCGAAGATCTCGAAGCGGGCCGCGAGTTTGGCCGCTATCTCGACGTCGATGGCGACGGCATTCCGTATCGCACCTATCCCGGAGCCCATCCAACGAAAGGCGCCTATTTCACGCGCGGCTCAAGCCACGACGCTTATGCGCGCTACACCGAACACGGCGACGCCTATGTCGCCAACGCCCAGCGGCAGGTGAAGAAATTCGAGACGGCGAAGAAGCTGGCCCCGCAGCCGGCCGCCCGGCCCGCGAAAAAGCGCACCGATTACGGCGTAATCTATTTCGGCTCGACGGCGCCGGCGATGCACGAAGCGCTCGAGCAATTGGAAGCGCAGGGTCTGTATATTGATGGCCTGCGTGTACGCAGCTTTCCGTTTGCCGACCACGTGTTCGATTTCATTCGCGCGCATGATCTGGTGTTCGTGGTGGAACAGAACCGCGACGGGCAATTCCGCACGCTGCTGCTGACTGAGGGCGGCGTCGATCCGGCGATGCTGGCGCCGGTCAAGCATTATGACGGCACGCCGATCACCGCCCGTTTCATCGCCGGCGCGATCTCCGATTTCATGCGCGCCCGCCGCCCGGCGCCCATCAGCGAAACCGCCAAATGACCTATCTGCCGAAACCCAAATTGCACCACCCGGACCTGGCCAGGAACAGCCTCGGGTTCACGCGGCGTGACTATGAGGGAAAAATCTCCACTCTATGCGCCGGCTGCGGCCACGATTCGATCAGCGCCGCGATCATTCAGGCGTGTTTCAACCTTGATATCGAGCCGCACCGCGTCGCCAAAATGTCTGGCATCGGCTGTTCGTCAAAAACTCCGGATTATTTCCTGGGGCAGAGCCACGGATTCAATTCCGTACACGGCCGTATGCCTTCCGTGTTGACCGGCGCCAATCTGGCCAATCGCGATCTCATCTATTTCGGTGTTTCCGGCGACGGCGATAGCGCTTCAATCGGCATCGGTCAGTTTGTGCATTCCATGCGCCGCGGTGTGAACATGGTCTACATGGTCGAGAACAACGGGGTGTATGGCCTGACCAAGGGTCAGTTTTCCGCCACGTCGGACAAAGGCAGCAAATCCAAACGCGGCGTGATCAACCACGACACGCCGATCGACCTGGCGGCGCTGGCGCTGCAACTGGGCGCATCGTTCGTGGGCCGTTCGTTCTCCGGCGACAAGGCGCAGCTGACGCCACTGATCGAGGCGGCGATCCTGCACAAGGGGCCGGCCTTCATCGATTGCATCAGCCCCTGCGTGGCGTTCAACAACCATGAAGGCTCAACCAAGAGCTACGATTTCGTGCGCGAGCATAACGAAGCTGTGAACCGCCTGGACGTGATCGCGCGCCGTACGCCGATCAAGGCCGATTACGCGCCGGGCGCAGTGGCGGAAATCACCCAGCATGACGGATCAGTGCTGCGCCTGCGCAAGCTAGACGCCGATTACGATCCGCACGACCGGCTCGGCGCAATGAATTTTCTCCATCAGCACGCCGCGCGCGGCGAGATCGTGACCGGCCTGCTCTACGTCGATCCGGAAGCGCGCGACCTGCACGCAGCGCAGAACACGGTACAGACGCCGCTGAACCAGCTGACAGATGCTGAGCTGATCCCCAGCATGGACGCCCTGGAAAACATCAACGCCAGTTTGCGTTAGCGCGACGCCCGCCCAGCGATCCAAGCAGCGGAAGCGCCGCAAATCTTGACCTATCAATCTTCCTGCACTCGCCCGCGCAGTTTTTTCGTGCGGCCCGTTTTGGTTTTGCTGTCCATCCGCCGTTCCCGCGAGGCTCTTGGCGGCTTGGTTGGCCGGCGCGGTTTGGGGACGAAGCAGGCCTGCTCGATCAGGTTGATCAGCCGCTCCAGCGCGTCGGCGCGGTTGCGCTCCTGGGTGCGATGGCGCTGGGCGCTGATGACGATCACGCCGTCCTGGGTCAGGCGCCGGCCGGCCAGCCGCTCCAGCCGGGCGCGCACATCCTCTGGCAACGACGGCGAATGGCGGGCGTCAAACCGTAGCTCGACCGCGGTTGAGACCTTGTTAACGTTTTGCCCGCCCGGCCCGCCGGCGCGGACAAAACGCTCCTCAAGCTCGCGTTCGTCCAGGGCAATCTGATCGTTAACCTTGATCACGAGCCGAACCTGCCGCGATTCAACGCGCCAGCCCAGCACAACCGCGCGCCCGCTTCTTGCATTTGTGCTAACGCAGGCGGAGAAATGACCCCGTCCAGAACATGCGGTAGCCGCTAATGCTTGGAACTGGGTCCGATTTGCCTTATTTTTGGAACAATATGCATCAACAGGGATCACCCATGGTCCGCAGTCTACTCCGCCCCCTTCTCGCGCTTTGTGTCCTGGCGTTTGCAGCAGCTAGCCCGGCGCCGCTCCTGGCGCAGGCGCCTGAAGCGTCTGTGGCGCCAAGCCCGGCCGCGCTCCAGCCGCTATCGTCCATGCCCGCCGCACAGGTGAGCAAGAACTATCAGCTCGGGCCCGGCGACAAGGTCCGCGTCATCGTTTACGGCGAGGCCGACCTGACGGGCGAATTCTTCGTCTCGCAGCAGGGTGTCGTGGCCTATCCGTTGGTTGGTGAAATTCCGGCCGCGGGCCGCACGCTCTCTCAATTCACCGAAGAGGTCGCGGCGAAACTGAAAGAGGGCTTCATCAAGGACCCGAAAGTCAGCGCGGAAGTGCTCAACTATCGGCCGTTCTATATTCTTGGCGAAGTCATGCGCCCGGGCACCTATCCCTTCACCGCCGACATGACGGTGATGAATGCCGTAGCGACCGCAGGCGGGTTTACCTACCGCGCCCGCACCAACCGCGTTTTCATCAAGCGCGCCGGTGACTCCACCGAGCAAGTGCTAAAGCTCGATGCAGGCATGATGGTGCAGCCGGGCGATACCGTGCGGATTGGCGAACGACTGTTCTAGAGGCAATCCGGGATGTCCTCTCCGGTTCCCGGCGGCTGAAAAGCAGCTGGGGTGCGAACTCGCTTTGGCCTGGCGCGTTAATCGCGCGCCTAGACGAGGCGGAACCAATGAGGAAACCTATGAAAAAGATGCTGATGGCGACGGCATTCGCCGCCGCGGCTGCCCTTGCTGCATGCGGACCGAACGCAAACGAGCAAGCGGCCACGCCGCCTTCCGAACAATCCGCTGATGCAATGACGCCTGTTGTAGCACCTGTTGATCCGGCCGCCAAAACGCTGGAATTCGCAACCAAGACCGCCAACGGCGACATGATCGAGGTCGAAACGAGCAAGATCGCGCTCACGAAGACCAAGAACGCGGAAGTGCGCAAGTTCGCCCAGATGATGATCACTGATCATACCAAGATCAGCAGTGAGCTGAAGGCTTGGGCGGGCAAGACCACCGTTGCGCTTCCAGCCGCGCTTGACGGCGTGAATATGGCTACAGTCGAGAATATCAAGAACGCCGACGCTGCCGGCTTCGACGACAGATATCTCGACACCATCATCGACTCGCACGAAGACGCCGTGGAATCGTTCCGGGATTATGCCGAAAACGGTCAGGAAGCGGACCTGAAGGCTTGGGCGACCACCACCCTGCCGAAGCTGACGACGCACCTGAACGAAGCCAAGACGCTTCGCGACAAGGTGAATGCCGCAGAGAACAAGTCTGGCTAACACACAGACGGAGGAAGGCTCGCCCGCGAAAGCGCGCGGGCCTTCCTTGCGCCTGGCGCTTCGCCTCGGCTAGGAGGCTGGCATGACCGCCGCGGCCGCCTTCATCCTGACGCTTGCATGTCCTGACCGGATCGGCATCGTGGCCCGCGTTTCTGGCTTCTTAGCCGATCACGGCTGCAACATCCTTGAAAGCGCGCAATACGGCGACGCGATCAACGGGCGGTTCTTTTATCGAACGGTGTTCGCGCCAAGCAGCGCCGAAACCATCGCAAGCCTGACCAAAACGTTTGCGCCGGTGGCGCAAGCTTTCGGCATGGACGCGCATTTCTATGATCGCGCCGCCAAAGTGCCGGCCATTCTGATGGTTTCGCGCTTCGGCCACTGCCTCAATGACCTGCTCTATCGCTGCCAATTTGGCGGCTTGGCCATAGACGTGCGCGCGATCGTTTCAAACCACGAGGATTTCCGGCCACTGGCCGGTGCGGCCGGCATCGCTTTTGAATATCGCCCGGTGAACGCGGCCAACAAGCCAGCGCAGGAAGAGAAACTTTCGGCGTTGATAGCAAAGAACAATATCGAGCTGCTGGTGCTGGCGCGCTACATGCAGGTTCTTTCGCCGGCGTTTTGCGCAGCGATGCCGGGACGCATTATCAACATTCACCATTCATTCCTGCCGAGTTTCAAGGGCGCCCGGCCGTATCACAGCGCCCATGAGCGCGGCGTGAAGCTGATCGGGGCCACGGCGCATTATGTCACCGCAGATCTCGACGAAGGGCCGATCATCGAACAGCAGGTTGAGCGCGTGCATCACGGCATGTCAGCAGGCGATTTTATCGCGGTTGGCAGAGACGTGGAGGCTGTGACGCTGGCCCGGGCGGTGAAATGGCATGCCGAGCGGCGGGTGCTGCTTAACGGCAAGCGGACGATCGTGTTTTCCTAAGCCGATTCCAGATCGCTTGGCGCCCGCGGCAGGATCGTTCGATCCTGAAGGTGCAAATAGCGCGGGTTGAATTCGCCGACCTCGATCAGCCCGGGCACGTCGCGCAAGCGTATAGAGCCGCGCGTGGTCTCGATCATCTTGCGCCCGCGGAGATTGGCAATCGAGCGTGACACATGCACCGGCGATAGGCCCAAGGCGTCAGCCATCACATCGCGCGTCAGCGGCAGCACGCACGCATCGTCTTTCACCATCCCCGCCATCATCAGGCGCCTGTGCAGCTCGACCAGCATGTGCGCGCACCGCTGACGGGCGGTGCGCCGGCCAATTCGTACAATCTGTTCACGCAGGATCGATTCCTCCTGCACGGCCGACCACCAGAAAACCGTCGCGAGCGTTGCGTTCTGGCGGACGGCGTTGAGGAAAAGGGACCCGGAAATCATGCGCAAACGCACGCTCGTTAACGCTGAAACGTGATGATCTGACTGCGCGCCGACCACGGCCTGCAGGTCGAAGCAATCGCCCGGCAGCATGAAGTTCACGATCTGCCGGCTGCCGTCCTCAAGAACGCGGTAGCGAATCGCCCACCCCTGTTCGAGGACGAAAACGTCCTGCAGACGCTCGCCCGCTGTTACGATTACCTGCCCGGGCTGTTTTACAACAAGCCGGTGAGCAAGACGCATCAACGCAGAATAGTCTGACTCAACCAAAGCCGCGTGATGCTGCAAACGAGAGAGCAGCGTGTCCATAAGAGTGCCTTACCGATGAGAAACACCGGGAGCGGCGCCTCGGTTCCATATGATTTTCACGGCGATCGCCCTGCAAGCGCTACGCGGATCGCATCAGCAAAGGCGGCTTCGCTGAATGGCTTGGGCAGAAAGTGTGCGCCGGACAAATCAGCGGGGAGCTGCAAATCGTATCCGCTAGCGAACAGAAACGGCGCGCCCTTCAACGCGAGCCTGCGCGCGGCCTCCAGCGCGTCACCCATGTCCAGCTTTATGTCAATGACGGCGACCGCATAGGTTGCGCCGTCCACGCGCGCGAGCGATTCCTCAAGCGTGCGCGCGATATCGACGGGACCAAATCCCATCTTTTTCAACAGATCGCACAATTCCAGCGCGATCAGCGCATCATCCTCGATCACCAGCGCGGGGCCAGTAAACTCCACAGGATCGCCGCCGGTTTTGATCGCCATGCGCCCGCACCGCCCTCACCACGGAATCGCGGAGATGGGCAAACAGTAACGACGCGAAAAAACTGTATAATAACAAATGATGCCGAAAGGGCGCGGCGGATGTACGATTTGCTCCACTGCGCCGCTAGGCAAATTCCTCGGTATCAATCTCGGCCTGAACCGCAGCTGGATAACGCGGCCCGGAAACCGATTGCTGGTTGATCAACTGGTCCAGTTTGGCAAGCACCTCCGGCGCCAGCTGCACCGTCCCCGCCCCCCAGTTCTCTTCCAGATGCGCATGGTTGGTTGTGCCGGGAATTGGAACGATGAACGGATAGCGCGCGATAAGCCAAGCCAGCGAAGCTTGCGCGGGCGTGACGCGAGCGTCGGCCGCGATCGTCTCCAATCCATCCAGCAATTTCAGGTTCGCGGCGAAATGCTCGCCCTGAAACCGCGGCTGAGCGCGGCGCAGATCATTTGCCGCGAGCGCCGCCGGATCGCGCACGCCGCCAGCCAGAAACCCGCGTCCCACCGGGCTGAACGCAACAAACGCCACGCCCAGTTCGCGGCAGGCGTCGAGCACGCCCAGTTCGGGGTTGCGCGTCCATAAGGAGTATTCGCTCTGCACCGCCGCAATGGGATGCACGGCGTGCGCTCTGCGCAACGTGGCCGCTGATACTTCTGAAAGGCCGATCGCCCGCACCTTGCCCTGCCGAACCAGATCAGCAAGCGCGCCTATAGAATCCTCGATCGGCACGTTTTTGTCCCGCCGATGGAGATAATAGAGGTCGATCACGTCCGTGCGCAGGCGCTTCAGGCTTTCCTCGCAGGTTTGCCGCAACACATCTGGCCGGCCATTGATTTCACGCTTTCCATCCACGCCGCGCATGCCGCATTTGCTGGCCAGCACGAAATCGCCGCGGCGATCCATGATCGCTTCGCCAAGCAGCGTCTCGTTGCCGCCGAATCCATAGAGCGCTGCGGTGTCGAAAAAGTCGTAGCCCAAATCGAGCGCACGCCGCAGCAGCCGGGCGCCTTCAGCCGGCGGCGGCGGCGTGCCGTAGGCGTGACTGAGCGACATACAGCCAAGGCCAATCGGCGAGACGGAAAGCGGACCCACGGAGCGTTTTTGCATGCCGCTTGATAACGCATCGACGGAACAAAAAAAGCCCGCAGAAGCGCTTAGCAGTTACACTAGGCTCTTCTCGATCGTGTCGAGCGTGCGCATGGCCGGCAGAATTTGCTGAACGGCGGCGTTCGGCGCGCGGCCTTCCTGGATCGCTGCGAAAAACTCGCGGTCCTGCAATTCGATGCCGTTCATCGACACATCAACCTTGCTGACGTCGATCTTGTTTTCCTTGCCGTCAAACAGATCGTCATAGCGCGCGATATACGTGCCGTTATCGCAGATATAGCGAAAGAACGTGCCCAGCGGCCCGTCATTGTTGAACGACAGCGACAGCGTGCAGATCGCGCCCCCGGGAACTTTCATCTGGATCGACATGTCCATCGCGATCTTCAGGTCCGGATGGAACGGCCCCTCAATCCCGCGCGCCACGGAAACGTCCTGTCCCGTCTGATAAGCAAACAGATCGACGGTGTGGCAGGCGTGGTGCCACAGCAGATGATCCGTCCATGAGCGCGGCTTGCCGAGCGCGTTCATGTTGGTTCGGCGGAAGAAATAGGTCTGCACGTCCATCTGCAGAACCTTCAGCTCTCCGGCCACGACCTTCTTATGGATCCATTGATGCGACGGATTGAACCGCCGCGTGTGTCCGCCCATGCAGATCACGCCGGTTTCCTGCTGAACTTTCACAAGCTCTTCGGAATCCTTGAGATTGTCGGCGATCGGAATCTCGATCTGCACATGCTTGCCGGCCTTCATGCATTGAATGCCTTGCGCAGCGTGCATTTGAGTCGGCGTCGCCAGGATAACGGCCTCCACTTCCGGGCGCGCCAGCGTTTCGGCCAGATCGGTGGTCCAGTGCGGGATATTGTATTTCGCGGCGACTTCTTTCGTCGAGTCCGGGCTGCCGCCGGAGAGGCTGAGGATCTCCACGCCCGGAATGGCCTGGCACGCCTCGATGTGTTTGATCCCAAAGGCGCCCTGCCCGCCGATCGCGACTTTCATGCTTGTCCCCGGAAATGAAGGTTAGGTGTTCTCAAGAACCAGATGGCCCACGGCGGTGTTCGATGCGGGCACATGGTAGAAGCGGTGGACTTGTCGAACATCTTCGCCGAGCGCCCCGCGCATGATCAGCCACATCACCAGCTCGATACCTTCGGACCCTGACTCGCGCAGATATTCGATGTGTTTGATATCTACCAACGCCTGGGGATCGGGTCCGATCTTGTCGAGGAAGTTGTTGTCAAACTTCGAATTGATCAGGCCGGCGCGCGGGCCCTGCAATTGGTGGCTCATGCCGCCGGTTCCAAACACAACGACGCGCAAATCTTCCGGATAGCTTTCAATCGCCCGCGCGATCGCTTTGCCGAGCATGTAGCAGCGATGCCCCGTCGGCGCCGGATATTGCACCACGTTCACCGCCAGCGGGATCACCTTGCACGGCCATTCCGGCGGCTGGCCATAGGCCAACGAAAGCGGCACGGTCAGCCCGTGATCGACGTCCATCTTGTTGACGATGGTGAGATCGAATTCGTCGAGGATCAGCGATTGCGCGACATGCGCCGCCAGTTTGGGATGGCCCTGCACCATCGGCACCGGCCTCGGCCCCCAGCCTTCGTCAGCGATCGGAAACTCCGCCGCGCAGCCCAGCGCAAACGTCGGAATGATCTCCAGCGAGAACGCGCTGGCATGGTCGTTATAGACGAGAAGGATCACATCGGGTTTCACCTTGGCGATCCACTCGCGCGACTTTTCATAGCCGGCGAACAAGGGCTTCCAATAGTCCTCCCCGGTCTTGCCGAGGTCCATGGCCATGCCGATCGCAGGCACATGGGATGTGGCGTAGCCGCCGATAATTTTAGCCACCGGGACGTTCCTTCTTGCTGCGCCATCCGTCGGGCGAGCGGCCGCCCGCCAACATCATCGCGGCGTAATCTTCCTGGCTCATCCCGGTCATCTGCGCGGCGGTGTACTGGAAGCTCTTCTCGTCGGTGAAGAACAGCTTAGCGAGAAAATAGACATTGCCGCCAAGGCCGATCATGCCGTTCCAGTCGCGCGCCCGCACTGCGGCGCGCTGTTCATCCGTCATCGGCCATTTTTTCAGGTAGGCGTCCTCGTCCTTTTTGAACTCGGCGCGGTTGTCGGCCTTCATCAGCGACATGCAGAACATGTTGAGGTGGTAGCCTTGGCGCGAGCGTTCGGCGTCGAACACGGTTGTGCCTGGGATATCGTCATATTCCTGGGCCATAGCGTCCATCCCCTTAGTCGTGCGGGCGGCTTTGTTTGTAACACATACTAAAAATGAGCCTGGGCCCGCCTTAACGCAAGCGCTCAGCCCCAATAAAGCCGCGTCGGATTGTCCACGAGCAGCTTCTGCTGGAGCGCCACTGTCGGCGCGATCCGGGGGATGTAATCCACCAACTGCCCATCGTCCGGCACATGCGTCGTCATGTTCGGATGCGGCCAATCGGTGCCCCAGAGCACACGATCGGGGAAGCGCTCCACGAGGCGCGCGCAGAACGGCACGACGTCGTCGTAGGGCGGGCCGGTTATGGAAAGCCGCTCGGGACATGACACCTTGCTCCAGATGTTGTCATGCTCCTCCAGCAGGCGCTCGAACGCCTGAAATTGAGGATGATCAACACCCAGACTCACATCCGGCCGGCCCATGTGGTCGACGATGACTTTCGTCGGCAGGCTGGTGAAGAACGGCGCCAGATCGGCCAGATCGGCCGCCTCGAAATAAACCACCAAATGCCAGCCCAAAGGCGCGATCTTGTTCGCCGTCCGCGTCAGCACGTCGAGCGGCGTATAGTCGGCGAGGCGTTTGACGAAATTGAACCGCACGCCGCGCACGCCGGCTTCATCCAGTTCTTTGAGGTCAGCTGCGGAGATATCCTCCGCCACAGTCGCCACGCCGCGCGCCTTGCCGCCCGAGGCGCGCATGGCGTCAACCATCGCTCTGTTATCCTTGCCGTGGCAGGTCGCTTGCACGATCACGTTTTTGTCGAACCCAAGAAGGTCGCGCAGCGCGAACAGCTTTTCCTTCGGCGCGTCGCACGGCGTGTATTTTCGCTCCGGCGCATACGGAAACACCGCTTCCGGTCCGAACACGTGGCAATGCGCGTCTACGGCGCCGGGCGGCGGTTTGTAGGCCGGCTTGCTGGGGTTGGGATGAAACGGCTTGTAGTTTGCGTCCATGATTTACACTGCCAGATGTTTGGCGATGAGCGGGAAAACCCGCTTGGCATTGCCTTCAAAAATCTTCGCCTTTGCCGCCGCGTCGATCGCCGCTGCGTCGATGTAGCGCTTGGTATCGTCGTAATAATGCCCGCTTTCGGGATCGATGCCGCGCACAGCGCCGACCATTTCCGAACCAAACAGAATGTTCTCCGGCGCGATCACCTTCAGCAGCAGATCGATCCCCGGCTGGTGATAGACGCACGTATCGAAGAACACGTTATTCATCAAATGCTCGGTCAGCAGCGGCTTCTTCATGTCCTGCGCGATGCCGCGATAGCGGCCCCAATGATACGGCGCCGCGCCGCCGCCATGGGGAATGATCAGGCGCAAAGTCGGGAAATCCTTGAACAGATCGCCTTGCACCAGCTGCATGAATGCGGTCACGTCAGCGTTGATGTAATGCGCCCCGGTGGTGTGGAAGCACGGATTGCACGCCGCCGAAACGTGCACCATCGCCGGCACATCCAGCTCGACCATCTTTTCGTAGACCGGATACCAGGCCTTGTCGGTTAGCGGCGGGCTGTCCCACTTGCCGCCCGAAGGATCGGGATTGAGATTGCAGCCGATGAAGCCCAATTCCTTCACGCACCGCTCAAGCTCGGCCACGGAATTCTTCGGCGCCACGCCCGGCGATTGCGGCAATTGGCAAACGCCAACGAAATTTTTTGGATAAAGCCGCACGACGCGGTGGATCAGATCGTTGGCAAGCTGCGTCCAGGCCATAGACACATCCTCGCCGCCGATGTGATGCCCCATCCAGCTCGCGCGCGGCGAAAAGATCGTCAGGTCAGAGCCGCGCTCGCGCTGCAATTTCAGCTGCGCGCCCTCCAGACTTTCCCTGATCTGGTCATCCGAAATGTCCGGCCGGGCCAAATTCTTGATGAATTGCGCATCGCCAAGATGCGCCTTCTGCGCCTCGCGATAGTCCTCAAGCGGCTTTGGCGTTGTCGTGTAATGGCCGTGGCAATCGATAATCATGCACTCTCTCGCTCAATTCTGTTTTCGGCGGCTATTTCTTCAAGCAGCGCGTCCAGCATCGCGCCCAGGTCGGTTTCGTTCAGCGCGCCCTTATGCAGCGCCGCCCACTCCTGGCGCTCCGCACAGGCCGCGCTCATCAGCGGCGCCAGCCCCGCTTCCTGCACAGTTTTGGCGGCTTCGCGCATTTCTTCTGCGCGGCGCGCGCCATGCTCCAACGCGCGGGAAATCATGTAGCGCGTCAGCCTTTCCCAATCCGGGATCGGCAACAAATCAGAAAGCGACGCCAGCACGTCTCTCTCGACGCCATAATGGCGCGCCGCAATCATCGATTCCGTCAGCAGCGATTCGAGCCCTTTGACAATCACGCTGCGGCACATCTTCGTCGCCGAAGCGCGGCCGACCTGATCGGACGTGACGCGCGCTGAAATTCCAAGGGGCGTTGCGCGCTGAAGATATTCGGCTGCATGGGCGCCGCCGAGCAAGGTCGGCGAAGCAATCCGCTTGGGATGGATCGGCGTCATCACAGCCGCCTCGACATAGCGCCCGCCGGCGCCATCGATGATGTGCGCTGCCTGCTGCTTCACCCCGGGCGAGGCTGAATTCATATCGACATAAAACGCGCCCGCGCCGATTCCGCCGGCGACGGACCGCGCCGCATCCAGATCAGAGGCCGCCGTCACCGCGCAGAAGACCAGCTCCGCGCCCTGCGCCGCCTCCGCGGCGTTCGCCGCCGCACGCACGCCCAATTTTGGCGCTGCGCGGCTCGGCGCGCTGTTCGGATCAGAAAATTTTATGTCGTAGGCGATGAGGTCTTCCACGCCGGCCTCGGTCAAATCCTCCGCCAGGGTCGTGCCGACTTCGCCAAAGCCGATCAGGCAAATTCGCGAGAAGCTCATTTATCCGGCCATGCCGCAGCCGGCGCCATGATCTCGCCGCGCATCAGAAGCCTTGCCGTGCGCAGCAAAGCCGCGCGGCGCACTTCGATTTCATTGCCGTTCAGCGTCACATCCATATCGACGGTGAAGAAGCCCGTCGGGTGCTCCACTTCCAGCGTCTTCACCTTCGTCACGTCGGCAATGCCAGCCACTTCCGCCGCCACCGAGCCGGGCGTGACGCACGCTGTCGCCACGCTCACCGCGCCAAACACGCCGATCGCATCATGCACGCGGTGCGGAATGAAAGTGCGCGTGCAGATCGCCCCGCCGTTTTGTGGCCGCGCGACCAGGCACATCTTCGGCACGGTCTTTTGGGTTACGTCGCCGAGATTCATCATCGGCCCGATTTTCAGCCTGATCGCCTCGACGCGCTTTTTCAGCGCCGCATCGGCTTCCAGTTCCTCCGGGCTTTCATACCCCGACTTGCCGAAATCCTTCGCGCGCATGACAACGACCGGCATACCATTGTCGATCGCGGTCAGTTCAATCCCGTCGACAACATCATTGGCATTGCCTGTCGGCAGCAGCTTGCCGCAGCTTGATCCGGCCACGTCAAGAAAATCGATCGGGATCGGCGCAGCGGTGCCTGGCACGCCGTCGATGCGCGCGCCGCCGGCATATTCCACCTTGCCGCCAGGCGTTTGAATTCGCGCCACGGCCACCGATTTGGTGTTCACCATGTGAATGCGCACATCAGTGAATTCAGAGCCCGCCTTCACGATGCCTTGTTCGATCGCGTACGGCCCAATGCCCGCGAGCAGGTTTCCGCAATTTTGCGAGTCCGAAACCTCGGCCTTGTCGACCACGACCTGCAAGAACAGGTAATCCACATCGACGTCACCACGCGTCGGCGGGCTGACGACCGCGACCTTGCTCGTCAGCGGGTGCGCGCCGCCCATGCCGTCGATCTGACGCGCATCGGGAGAGCCCATAACCGCCAGCAGTACAGCATCGCGTGTTGCGGCATCGGCTGGCAAATCCTCGGCGCGAAAATACAAACCCTTGGACGTGCCGCCGCGCATCACCGTGCAGGGTATGGCGATCTGCATTATTCCTCCGGCGGCGCGTCGATATATTTAAGGCCCTTCTCTGCGAGCCGTTCACGCATCTTGTAGAGATCGAGCCCCAACACGCCAGCGGCAAGCTGCTTGCGCTTGTCTTCTTCCATCGCCTCCCGGTCCTGCGCCTTTTTCAGCACGCCGGCGGCCTCGGCCTTGCGGATCACCACCACGCCGTCATCGTCGGCCACGATCAGGTCGCCCGGATTGATCAGCGCCCCGGCGCAGACCAGCGGAACCTGCACGTTGGCGATCGTCTCCTTCACCGTTCCCTGGGCATAGATCGCCTTCGACCAGACCGGAAAGCCCATCTCGGTCAGCACCGCCGCATCACGCACGCCGGCGTCTATGATCAGACCCTTCACGCCCCGCGCCATCAGGGAGGTGGCGAGCAGATCGCCGAAATACCCGTCCTCGCAGGGGCTGGTCGGGGCCACGACCAGCACGTCGCCCGGCTGGCATTGCTCGACCGCGGCATGGATCATCCAATTATCGCCCGGCGCGACCTCGCAGGTCACCGCCGTCGCCGCAATGTGGCAGGGCCGGTAGATCGGGCGCATGTAGGACGCCAGCAGGCCTTTGCGGCCCTGCGCCTCGTGGGCGGTGGCCACGCCGATCGCATCGAACCCCTCGACCACGGCCTTGTCCGCCCGCTTCACATTGCGCACCACCACGGCCATCGGCTCTGTTTCCCCACAAATAGATGCGGATCGTTATCGTGACGCCCGCTGACAAATCAATGGCCTGCGCCCGCAGGTTAAGCCGGGCTGGCCTATTAAACGGAAATTGGCAATTTTCTTAGGAACCACAAGCCGCTCGGGCCCTTATCAATAGCTGGATAGAGCGGCGATTTTTTAGAGTGGAGCCATGAGCCTTTTGGAATTTTTCGGACGCGGATCGCTTCTGGGCGGTCGGGCGAGGCATCGGGAGCAATATTTTCCCTTGCTCGAGCATGCGCCACCGGGCGTGGACTGGCATTATGTCCGGCCGCGCCCGGCTGTGGCCCTGCGCGCCTGGAAGGCTGAGCGCGACGGTCAGATCGCGTCGGCCAACGGCACGTTGCGCTATCAGGCAGGGCGCGACTGGATCGTCGAACACGGCAACAAGGACTACGCTGTCGTTCGCGCCGATATTTTCGAGCGAACCTACACCAGCGCCGGTCCCGGCTGCTACCAGAAGCGCACGGATGTCCGTCTGCGCTATTTCAAGCTGTCGCACCCGGCGCGCATAAAAACCCTCGAAGGTGTCCGCCGCGCCGAACCTGGCGATTGGATTATTGAGGGCGTCACCGGCGAAATCTGGCCCGTGAAGGCCGAGCGGGCCCGCCGCGTTTACGCCGAGGATTAAGCCTCAAGCCGCCACCCTGTCGGCGATGACCTGGCCGATTGCCAGCGATGAGGTCAGCCCTGGGCTTTCGATCCCGAACAGGGCGATCACGCCGCCCAGACCGTGCACTTCTGGCCCGTCGATGCGGAAATCGGGCTGGGGCGCGCCCGGCCCATGGATCTTCGGCCTTATACCCACGTAATCAGGAACCAGCGCGCCGTCCTTCAGCGCCGGCCAGAACTTCCGGACGGCGGCGTAAAAGCTCTCCGCCCGCGCCGGATTCACCTCGTAATTTTCTTCATCGACCCATTCGAGGTCCGGCCCGAAATGGGCCTTGTTGCCTAGATCGCGGCGGTAATGGGTGCCCAGCGCGCCCGGAATCGGCGGCGGATATATCAAGCGGTGGAACGGCGCTTTCTGATCGACGGTGAAGTAATTGCCCTTGCCCAAATAAAGCCTGGGTATTTGCGCCGCCGGGAAGCCCTCGATTTTCGCCGCCGCGTCCTGGCAACCAAGCCCCGCCGCGATAACGAGATATTTGGCCGTCAACGCCATCGGCTCGGCGCCGCCCGCGCGCACCACCCAGCCGCCGCCGCGCGCGGGACGCGCGGCTTCAAACGGCGTGGCCAGCGCGATCGAGTTGCCCGCAGCTTCAATTTCGCCCTGCAACGCCAGCATGTAACCATGACTGTCCATCACGCCCGACTCCGCCGAGAGCAGCGCAGCCACGGCGTTCACTTCCGGCTCCAGCCTGCGCGCTTCCTCGCCGGTCAGTTCGCTCATCCCCTCCACGTCGTTGATCGCGGCCTGCTTGCCGATCTTCGCCAGCGCCGCGATTTCGCTTTCGTCCGTAGCCACCACCAGCTTGCCGCAGCGGTCGAACGCGACGTTGTGGGCGTCAAGGAACGGATAGAGCATCCGCCGGCCCTCGACGCAGAGCTTCGCCCGCAGTGAGCCGGTGGGATAGTAAAGCCCCGCGTGGATCACCTCGGAATTGCGCGAGGAAATGCCAGCGCCGGTCCGGCGCTCCTTCTCCAGCACGACCACCGAAAGCCCGCGCTCACCCAGCCGGTAGGCCGCCGCCAAGCCTACGGCGCCGCCGCCGACCACAACGGCGTCAATGTCGAACTCGCTCATCAGCCCTCGTCTCCGGCCCGCTTTCACGGCCTAGCGGCTATGTCCTAATATCCGGATCCTAGCCGCCCCCCGGATGGCGCTTCCGCCGCAGGCGGATACAAAAACCAAACGCCATACAGCTTCAGGGGCCCTTGGATGCACCGACTAGCCGTTCTCGCCGCCGCAGCTCTCGCCCTGGCCAGCTGCGTGGCGATCGCCGGTCCCCCGCCCCTTGCTTCCGGTCCGTTCCCAACTTCGCCTTTCGCCGACGCGCCGATTGAGGCGGCCGCTGGCGGCTATACGCTAGACCCTCATCACACGAGCGTGATCTGGCGAGTGCGCCACATGAACCTCTCCATGTACACAGCGCGGTTCAATACAGTGGCGGGCAAGCTCACGCTCGAACCCGGTGCGCCCGCCCGTAGCGCTCTGACTGTCTCAATTGACGCCAATTCCGTCGACACCGGCTTTAGGGACAGGGACGGAAACTCCAGCTTTGACGCGCAAATTGCGGAGGTTCTGGGTGCTGCCAGAACGCCCAGCATAATCTTCACCGCCCGCACGATCACACGCACCGGGCCGCGGACGGGTATCGTCGCCGGCGATCTGACGATGAACGGTTTCACCAGACCGGCCGTCCTCGAAACGACATTTCTGAATTACGCCGCGCGCACGGCGCTTAGCGCCAAGCCGGTTATCGCTTTTTCCGCACGCGCCGTTATAAAGCGCTCGGACTGGGGAGCTTCCAACCCGATCTTTTCCCTGTTCGCCGGGGACGAAGTCGAGATCATCGTCGAAGCCGAATTCATTAAGGATTGAGTGCATGGCCGCACGTACCGACCGCTACACGATTGTCGCCATAACGTTGCACTGGCTGATTGCGATCTGCATTCTCAACATGATCCCGATGGGTCTCTGGATGACCGACGCGATCAACGTGCCAGAAACCAAATCGTCCGCATACCAAGCGTTCCAACTCCACAAATCCATCGGCCTCACGATCCTGGTGCTCAGCATCCTGCGCCTGATCTGGCGGCTCACACACAAGCCGCCGCCGCTGAACCCGCTTATGCCAGCGTGGGAAAAATTCGCCGCCAACGCGACGCACACCCTGTTCTACGTCATTATGATCGGCCTGCCGCTCACCGGGTGGCTCTACGTGTCAACGGGCTGGTCATTTGCCTATAACATGGCGCTCAACGTGCCGACGGTGTGGTTTGGCCAGTTCACCGTGCCGCACATTCCAGGCTTTGCCGAAGCGCCTAAAGAAACCAAAGAAGCCGCGGCCGTCGGCTTCTTGAAGACGCACGAGCTGCTGGCCTACTTCACGCTCGCTTTAGCGGCTCTTCACATTGCCGCCGCACTTAAGCATCATTTTGTCAGCAGGGATGACACGTTAGCGCACATGCTGCCTTTTCTCCGCCGCAAGGCGAACCAGAACATTACCCAATCCTGACGGCTGAATTAGCTGATCGCTTAAATCTGATGGAGTTGAAATGATCCGCTCGCTTGCTTTCGCCGCTGTTCTGCTCGCGAGCCCGGCCTATGCCGCCCCGGCTGTCTGGAAGGTTGACTCGGCCAAGAGCAAAATCTCCTTCAGCGGGACGGCGCCGGAGGGCGCGTTCACCGGGACGTTTGGCAAATGGACCGCCAACATCAAGTTCAGCCCGAACGAGCTTCCTGCCTCGTCCGCCGCCGTAACGATCACGCTGGATTCGGCCCGCTTGCCTGATCCCGTTGGCACAGCCAGCTTGAAAGAAGACGATTGGTTCAAGATCAAGATGTTCCCGAACGCGACCTACACGACGTCTTCGATCAAAAGCCTCGGCGGCAACAAATACGAAGCCACAGGCACGCTGAAAATTCGTGACAAGACCGTGCCTGCCAAACTCCCCTTCACGCTGACGATCGCCGGCAAGACCGCGACCATGAACGGCTCGGTCCTTATCGACCGCTTCGCCTTCGACGTCGGCAAGCCGATCGGCGAAGACATCGTGTCGAAGAACATCAGGGTCGACATCGCCGTCGTCGCCACAACGCCGTAACCCGCGACGCGATCCACCCTCTCCCACAAGGTGAGAAGGAAGGACTCACCTGACGGCGGCTCGCGTGCTAACGCGCGCCTCATGGCGCCCACGCTCCAGCCCACGCCCGAAACCGTTTCCCGCGCCGCGCACATTCTGCGTGACGGCGGTCTCGTCGTCATGCCAACGGAGACGGTCTACGGCCTCGCCGCGGACGCGACGAACGCGGCGGCGGTCGCGCGCGTGTTCGCGGCCAAGGGCCGGCCGCATTTCAATCCGCTGATCGCGCATGTGCTCGACGCCGGCCAAGCCGATCGACACGCCTGTCTGAACCACGACGCCCGTAAGCTGATGGCGCAATTCTGGCCCGGCCCGCTGACCATCGTGGCGCCCTTCCGCGAAAGCTCGCCGATCAGCGATCTGGCGCGGGCGGGGCTCGATACGATCGCGCTGCGCGCGCCCTCCCATCCCGTCGCGCGCGCCCTGATCGAGGCGGCGGACGCGCCGCTGGCGGCGCCGAGCGCCAACATCTCCGGCCATGTCAGCCCGACGCGCGCCGAACACGCGGCCGAACTCCAAGGCAAGGTTGACCTGATCCTGGACGGCGGCCCCTGCACGGTCGGCCTGGAATCCACCATCGTCGCCTTCCCGGCCGGCGGCGAGGCGCGCCTGCTGCGCCTGGGCGCGATCAGCGCGGAAGAAATCGAAGCGCTGATCGGCCCGATCGCGCGCGCGCGCCATGGCGACGCGGTGGAAGCGCCCGGCATGCTCGCCCGCCATTACGCCCCCCGCGCGCGCCTGCGCCTCAACGCCGAAGCGGCTGGCGCTGACGAAGTGCTCCTGTCGTTCGGTCCCGGGCTCCAGACGCTGTCGGCCGCACGCGATCTCACCGAAGCGGCGGCCAATCTCTATGCGCAATTGAGGGCCCTGGATGACGCGGGCGCGATGACCATTGCAGTGGCGCCAATCCCCGAAAGCGGCCCCAACGCCGGCCTCGGCGCGGCCATTAACGATAGATTACGCCGCGCCGCGGAAGGGCGATGACTTGCGCCGCGGGCGCTCTGGCTCCACGTAACCGCCATGGCCGCCGCCCGCAAAGCCGCCCGGAGAACTGAAGAGCCCGCGCCCCGCGCGTGGCAGCGCATGCTGTCCGGCCGCCGGCTCGACCTGCTCGATCCCTCGCCCCTGGACGTCGAGATCGAGGACATCGCCCACGGTCTGGCGCGGGTGGCGCGCTGGAACGGGCAGACCAGCGGCGCGCACGCCTTTTCCGTGGCCGAACACTCGGTTGTGGTTGAAAAGCTCTGCGCCCAGCTGGAACCGGGGCTGGAGCGCCGGTGGCGCCTCGCCGCATTGCTGCATGACGCGCCCGAATACGTGATCGGGGACATGATCAGCCCGTTCAAGGCCGCGCTCGGCCTCGATTACAAAGCCTTCGAAGCCAGGCTGGCGGCGGCGATCCACATGCGCTTCGGCCTGCCGCCGGTCATTCCGGAGCCAATAAAAACGCTGATGAAGCGCGCGGACCTCATTTGCGCTTATTTTGAAGCCACACAGCTTGCTGGCTTTACAACGCGCGAAGCACAGCGCTTCTTCGGCGCGCCGCCGCGCGGGGTTAAGCTGGCGCTCGCGCCGCACACCACGGCGGGGGCGCAGGCCGCGTTTCTGCAGCGCTTCGCCGCGCTGGCGGACAAAAGTTGAGTTATTGGGGCTGACGGACTTACCGCATTGACCATCCTCGTTTCTCCCCTCTCGCGCGTTCCCCAGATGATCGCCGAGCGCAAACCGGCGCGCGTGATCAGCCTGCTCGATCCGCAAACCCCGTTCCCGGACACCGGGCCGGACTATGTCGATAAGCACCTGCGCGTGGAGATGCACGACGTTGTCGAAGCCCAGGAGGGCTGGATCTGTCCGGCCGAAGGCCACATCGACGCGCTGCTGAAATTCATCGCCGAGTGGGATGAAAAAGGCCCGATCCTGATTCACTGCTTCGCCGGCATTTCGCGCTCTACCGCCACGGCGTTCATCACCGCCTGCCTGCACAATCCGGACGTGAACGAGATCGAAATCGCGCGCGATCTGCGCTCGGCTTCGCCCACCGCCACGCCCAACCGCCGCATCGTGCAGCTGGCCGACCTGGCGATGGGCCGCAAAGGCCGCATGCTCTACGCGATTGAATCGATCGGCCGCGGCTCAAGCTGGATGGAAACCGGCGAAGCAGAACCGTTCGCCATGCGCTCCTTCTTCGGCGGCCCGGCGCAAACTGCGCGCAAATGAGCGCGCCCCAATGAGCGCGCGCGTGGTGATCGGCCTGTCGGCGGTGGTCGTCGCCGTCACCGAGGACGCGCCACACGTTCTGGTGCGCCAGGACCAAGCCGGCCTCGCGGGCCTGCCGTTCGGCCCGTTCGATCCGGACGGTGACCGCACGCTCGAACTGTCCCTGCGCCAATGGGTGAGCGAGCAGACCGGCTTTACGATCGGCTATGTCGAGCAGCTCTACACGTTCGGCGATCGCGGCCGTGAATCGCCGCTGCCGGACCGCTCGGCCGGCGCCGCGCGCATCATCTCCGTCGGCTACCTGGCGCTGACGCCGAACCGCGCCGCGCTGGGCGCGGGCGATTGGCGCGACTGGTATCGCTTCTTTCCCTGGGAAGACTGGCGCCGCGGCCGCCCGGCGCTGATCGACGACACCATCGCCCCGCTCCTGAAAAAATGGAGCCAGTCGGCCACCGGGCCCACGCGCAACCAGCGCGACGAACGCGCGGCGCTGGCCTTTGCCCTCTCCGGCGCCAGCTGGAACGAGGAACGCGCGCTCGACCGCTACGAACTGCTCTACGAGGCCAGCCTCGCGCCCGAAGCCGCACGCGACCGCGCCCGGCTCGATGGCCAGCCGGGCGACACGATTAGCCCGCGCACGCTCGCCCCCGGCCAGAACGCAATTTTGGGCGAACCGATGCAATCAGACCACCGCCGCATCCTCGCCACCGCGCTCGGGCGCCTGCGCGCAAAAATCAAATACCGCCCGGTCGTATTCGAACTGATGCCGGAAACTTTTACGTTGCTGCAATTGCAGCGCGTCGTCGAAGCGATCAGCGGCCTCGAACTACACAAACAGAATTTCCGGCGGCTGGTGGAGCACGGTGAACTGGTCGAAGGCGCCGGGAAATTTGAACCGCAGACGGGCGGACGCCCCGCGCAGCTGTTCCGCTATCGGCGGGAGGGCCTACGCGGGAAGCCGGTGGGCGGGGTTAATGTGCCCGCGCCGCGGGGGTGAACAGCTGGTCGCCGGAATGGAGTCGTATTGTTAAATCGATTCAACCGACCATTGCCCAATCTCGCGAATAAGTTCATGGTTTGTTCTCATGGCTCAGCCTTCAAGCATTGAATGGACAGACGTTACTTGGAATCCCACAAGTGGGTGCACAAAGATCAGCGCTGGCTGCGACAACTGCTATGCGGCGCGCTTCGCCGAACGTTGGAGAGGGCTTCCCAACCATCCCTATGAGTTTGGCTTTGACTTACGACTCCAGTCGCACCGCCTAGAGCAGCCGCTTCGGCTAAAGCGACCCAGCTTTATCTTCGTAAACTCAATGAGCGACTTGTTTCATAAGGAGATACCACGAGACTTCATCGACCGCGTGTTCGATATTATGGAGCGGGCGAACTGGCATGTGTTTCAAGTGCTCACAAAAAGAAGCACGCTTCTAAGCCGCTACATCAAGTCCCGGTACAAAAGTCGAAGTGTGCCACAACATATTTGGCTCGGCGTTTCTGTCGAAAACGACGCACAGCTTTCGCGTGTTCGGCATCTGCAAAGCGCGCCAGTAAATGTGAGATTTCTTTCGATCGAGCCGTTGCTTGGGCCCATCGCGAAACTGGATCTTACAGACATCGGTTGGGTAATCGTTGGTGGCGAAAGCGGTCCGGGTTACCGGCCCGTCGAAGCAGATTGGATTCGTTCTTTGCGTGATCAATGTGTGAGCGCCGAAGTACCCTTTTTTTTCAAGCAATGGGGCGGCCTCAGACCAAAATCAAACGGCAGGTTGCTCGACGGTCGCGAATGGAATGGCAAACCAACTATAGTCCCCGGCCTCAACCCCTATGCCATTGCAGCTGAATAGGTGACGGACGCCGAAGAGCCTGTCGGCCCTTGGGCTCGCGAGAAGTTAGGTGCGCTGCAGCACTATTTGACGTTTTTCAACCGCGTCCTAAAAAACCAAACGTGGTGCCGACAGCGGATATACGTGGACGCTTTTGCAGGACCAGGAATATCTCCGATCCGCTCGAACAACAAAGCGAACCTCGATCAACTATTTCTAGAACTAGCAGAGCCGGACGAAGAAGTCGTAGAGTACGTTCAAGGATCACCTCGGATCGCTCTGACGATACCCGACCCCTTCACCCGCTACATCTTCATTGAACTCAACCCGTCGAGGGTCGATGCGCTAGGGAAATTGCGGCAAGTGTACGGGGCTGAGCGCAACATTGAAATCGTCTGCAGCGATGCAAATTCTGCGCTGCTGGACCTAATTCAAAAGGGAATCTTCGCGCAGAACACTAGAGCAGTCGTCTTCCTTGATCCATTCGGGATGCATATCCCATGGTCCACAGTTGAAGCACTTGCGAAGACCAAATCAGTCGAGGTCCTCATCAATTTCCCAATGGGAATGGCGATCCGGCGACTGCTTACTCGGTCCGGGCAAATGATGCCAGGGTGGGAACGGGCGTTGGACGAATATTTCGGCTCGCCAGCATGGCAGCAGGAAGTTTACGAGGATTCGGATAGTCTGTTTGGTGCAGAGAAAACCAAACGCCACGACGCGGAGCGGCGACTGCTCGAATGGTACCGTCTCCGGCTAAAGAACGCGTTTGGAAACGTCTCGACACCCCGACTAATAAAAAACACTCGCGGCGGGCACCTGTACTATTTGATCTGGGCCGGACCTCATCCGAAGGGGTTGGAAGGCGCGAACCACATTCTCAAAATGGGCGAGGTCGAAGCAAAGTCTTAGGGGATAAATAAAACTTATCCCCCTCCCCCAATCCTCCCGTATTATCTCCCCGTCCCGCGCATCGGGAGGGTTTCGAGACGTCCGAAATTCTTGGAGCGCGCGGGGACGCGATCGGCGTGATGCGCCTGCGGTGAAATCAACCGCGGGGTCCGTGGGCTTCGGAGCCCGCGCACGACGAACCGGCAAGCAGGGTGGAGCGAAGCTAGGGCCCGTTCAGCAATGATCGGGTACGGCGCGGCGGTAAAGCCGGCTGACCAACTCCTGTACCTGCATCCGGGGCAAACGATCGCGACGGGGCGCGCGGTAAGCGTCTACTTTAACGCCGTGAGAAGCGGCTAACCGGCGCAAACCCCGCGCCCCGCCTCCCGCTTGTCGGAGCAAGTGGAATTGATCCGCACACGGAGCGTGAGCCCGTGGGGCGTAAATGCGCGTGCAGGATACGCGCGTTCCCTCCCCCTCGTGGGGAGGGTTAGGGAGGGGGGAACCCACGATCGTTCAAGCGCGCCGTCACGCCAGGTCGATCGGTCGTGGGCCCCCCCCCCCCCCCCCCCCCCCCCGGGGGGGGGTGGCCCACCATTAGTAATGGGGGGGGGTTGGGGGGGGGCCAACCCACGATCGTTCAAGCGCGCCGTCACGCCAGGTCGATCGGTCGTTCCCCCCACCCCTGCCCCTCCCCACGAGGGGGAGGGTTCGCAATCATTTCGAATGGCGGCGTATTTGGGGGAAGGATTCAACCGCGCTTGGCGCCGTCCAGCGTTGCGATTGGCGCGCCCCTGGGCAGCAGCGTCCAGAAGCGCGCCGGCGAATTCATCCGCTCGGCCCATTGGCCTGCCTGCGGACCCGTGCCGGCGAAGAAATCGCCGCGCTGCGGGCCGCGGCGGATGGCGCCGCCGGTGTCCTGCGCAACGACGAGGCGATCGAACGCCGCGCCATCGTATTGCGCGTCGACATAGAGCACGGCGCCATAGGGGTGAAACGCCGGATCGACCGCGATCGAACCCATCGGCGTCAGCGGCACGTTCGCGGCGCCGCGCGGGCCGGCGGCAGGATCGGTGATCTGCTCCTCGGCGAAGAAGATGTACGAAGGATCGGCGTTGAGCACGCTCCTGGCGGAATTCGGATTGGCGTCGAGATAGGCGCGCATGTTCGCCCAGCTCGCGCCCTGGATCGCGCCGCTATCGCGCAGCGCGCCGAGCGCAGAGCGCCATTTGTAGCCATTCTGGGAAGCATAAGCCGCGCGCACCTGGGCGCCATCGATAAAGCCAAGCCGGCCGGAGCCCTGCACTTGCAGATTATAAACATCCACCGGGTGGGCGTAGCCGATGATCTGACCCTGATACGGAATGATCGCTTCGCGCTTGGGATACGGCACAACCGTATTGCCGCGCAGCTGGCCAGTGAGCGCGCGCGGGGCGCCGCGCAACGTCGAATCGTCAAGCGCGGCGGCGAAACCGGCGAGATCGACGGTGATCATGTCAGTCGGCTTCATCAGCAGCGGCTCGGAAAGCCCCGGCGCCGGCGTGCGGCTGGCGGTGATGATCGGCTCATAATACGCGGTGAGGCGCGCTTCGCCGCTGGCGTAATTGATCGAGGCGGGCGTGAAATTGCTCTCGAAGAACGCCCGCTCCCCGCCCGGCGCCACGCTTTGCGCCGCGTTGCAGGCCGGCAGCCACATGCCGATCACGCCGCCATATTTGGCGGTGGAGGACAGCGCCCGGTCCGGCGTGAGATTGGCCCATTGCGCGCACTGGCGGCGGAACGCGGTGAGCGCCGGCGCCAGATCGGCTCTGCTCCAGTTCGGCAGATCGGAAAACCGCACCTCGCGCAGCAGCGGCGCCGGCGCCTCAGGGCGCGTGGTGGAAACTTGCGGCCCTGCTGGCGGCGGCGGCGTCGTGGGCGTGCTGGCGCACGCGCTAACAAGACAAGCCAAAGACAGGGTGAGGTACTGGATGCGCGTCATGGACAAACTCTGCGAAGGCTTCGACGCCGATTGTCTAGCAACCGGCGCGCGCGCGCCGAACCCTTAATCGCAGCTTACTCGTCGCTACCGTCCGCCGCCGCACTATCGGCGTTATCGCCATTGGCTCGTTTGGTGACTCCAAAATCGCGCGAGCGCGTCGCGCTGTCGGCCACCAGGAAACCTTCGGAGGCTAGGCCCCGCTTCAGAAGTTCACGAATCGCCGCGGCGCGGCTGGGCATGCGGCGGGCAAAGCGCCAATCGTCCAGCGCGCCTAACTCCGCCTCGGTCAGCATGACCTGCAGGCGCTCGCCTCGAAACAATGCAGTCATAACCTGCCTCTCCAAAGCTCCCGGTTTTGCGGAAGCATAGGAAAAACAAGGCTCCCAGAGCCGAGGTTCCCATTAAGTTGGTAAGATGAGTAAGTTGTGTATCCCGCGTCACAGACGGCAAATGTGCATTGTACAAACAACACATTTGAAGCGCTAAATACAGTGATAATAAAAACTGCTTAACTTCAATGCAGAGGTAAATAAATACCGCGTAGCACGCAAATCATCTTTGACGCTTTTACTCGATGGTAATCTAAACAGCCTGCGGCAAAAGGAGCCGCTACCTATGTCGCTTTCCGAAAACGAAACCATCCGCCGCGCCGAGCCGGACGATTTGCGCGAAGCCAATCACCGCATCGCCAATAGCCTCGCCCTGGTCAGCGCGCTGGTGCGCATGCAGGCGGGAGACATTGTTCGCAAAGGCGAGGCGCTTGAGCCGCAGGCCGCGGGCTCCATGCTACTGGACACGGCGGGCCGGATCGAAAGCGTTTCGAAACTCCATCGCCTGCTCTCGAACGAAGCCGAGCGCGATGATCTCACAGCAGGCCCCTATCTTGAGCAAATTTGCGCGGGCATCAGCGGATCGCTCGCGACTAGCGACACCATATCGTTCACGGACCATTCCGGCGCCGCGCGCCTTGCAGCCGCACGTTTGAGCGCGCTGGGCCTGTTTCTAACAGAAGCGCTGACCAACGCGTTCAAGCATGCCCACCCCGCCGGCGCGCCGGGCAGCGTGGAGGTGGAATTCCGCCGCCGCGGCCACGATCTGGAACTTGAAGTCCGCGACGACGGCGTAGGATTTCCCGAAGGGTTCGACCCGAACATCGCCGGCGGCCTCGGCTTCCGGATCATGCGCGCCCTGGCGGTCCAGATGAACGCCGCCCTCTCCTACCCGGAGCGGGATTTCGGCGCTTGTGTCCGGCTAGAGATCCCGGTGGCCGTAGTGCTGCGCAGTCGTTAACCGCAAACCCGTGCTTGCGCGGGCGTAAAGCCGGCGTATAGTTATCTTATGCTTACTTTGAGCATAAGAGTGCGTTCCGGCCGGCTTGTCCGGCATTTCTCCCGCCCTATATATGCTCAGTTAGAGCATAACTCTGGAGGGTCCTGTGGCCCGCATTATTGACGCTCCGGCCGGCGGTCCCTGCGTAACAAAGGCGGGCAAAACCCGTATGGGAAGCTGGGGCATGCTAGACGCCGCCGCGCGTCGCGGTCTTGCATATGACGCGCAGGCTAAAGCGGAGACGGACCACCTCTACCCGCAGGTCGCCCATGTAGTCCCTGAATTCGAATGGCCGGCTTACGCGCCGCTGATCGCCGCGATCAACCGCCTTAAGGCGGAGAAGAACGCCGTGATCCTCGCGCACAATTACATGACCAGCGAGATCTACTTCTGCGTCGGCGATTTCCGCGGCGACAGCCTGGCGCTGGCGCGCGAAGCGGCGAACACGAAGGCGAAAATCATCGTCCAGGCCGGCGTGCATTTCATGGCCGAGACGTCGAAGATTCTCTCGCCGGAAAAGACGGTTCTGATCCCCGACACGCGCGCGGGCTGCTCGCTCGCGGCGTCGATCACCGGCGAAGACGTGCGCTTGATCAAGCAGCGATTCCCCGGCCTGCCGGTCGTCACCTACGTAAACACGTCGGCGGACGTGAAAGCCGAGAGCGACATCACCTGCACGTCTTCCAACGCCGTGCAGGTGGTTGAGCATGTGGCGCGCGAATGGGGCGTCGATCGCGTGATCATGATCCCCGACGAATACCTCGCGAAAAACGTGGCGGCGCAGACGGGCATCAAGATTATCGCCTGGCACGGGCGCTGCGAAGTCCATGAGCGTTTCACCGCGCAGGACATCGCCGAATTGCGCGCGGCGCACCCCGGCCTCGTCGTGCTGGCGCACCCCGAATGCCCGCCGGAGGTCATGGCCGCCGCCGATTTCGCCGGCTCCACCGCCGCCCTGGCGCACTACGTGGAAAAGAACCGGCCGGGCAAAGTTGTGCTGCTGACCGAATGCTCCATGTCGGACAATGTCGCGGCGGCGAGCCCGGAAACCGACTTTGTGCGCCCGTGCAATCTCTGCCCGCACATGAAACGCATAACGCTGGAAGCGATCTATGACGCGCTGGTTGAAATGAAGCACGAAGTGATCGTGCCGGAGGACGTGCGCCTTCGCGCAAAAGCCGCAATCGATGCTATGCTAGCTCTGCCAAAGCCTGCCAAGCCGCTCAACTTCGAGACGGGCAAGGCGCCGGCGCTGGTGGAGGTGGTCTAGCGCATGATCCGGACTTTGGCTTTTGCAGCAGCGCTCGCGGCGGCCTTGCCAGCGGCGGCGCAAAAACCCGCATCCACCGGATCGGCCGCGGCGAACATTACTGGCGCCTGGATGTTTCAGACGCAAACCTATGCCAATGGCTGCCGCATGTCGGGTCAGATGCTGATTGAACCGGCGAGAAAGGGCGCGCCGCACGCGTGTACGTTCTCGACCGAGGAGAGATGTCCGGACATCGTGGTCAAGGCCAAGGAATCCTGCACCGCTGCACGCAACGCCGGCAAACTTTCCATCAAAAGCAAAGTCACGTCCGTGGAACCGCAAGTCGGCTACGATCCAGATGATTTCGAGCTGACCATCAACAACGGCGCGCGCATGACGGGCATGATGCGGTCATTCAATTCCGCGCCGGTAGAATTCTTCCGCGGCGACGCGCCGGTGTCCTGACATGCGCCGCACGCCCCTCCTGATCGCTGCCGCAGCGCTGGCCCTCGCCGGCTCGGCGCTTGCTGATGGCCAAACGGCGGAGATCAGCGGCGCCTGGACGTTCCAGACTGGCTCGTTCTCCAATGGCTGCACGATGTCTGGCCAGATGAAGATTTCACGCGCGGCGAATGGCAAACATACCTGTTCATTCAAGACGCATGAAGTTTGCCCGGGCATTGCCGGCGGCGCCGAGCAAAGCTGCACCGCCGAGCGCAAGGGCGGCAAGCTGACGATCAAGAGCAAGGTGCTGAAAGTCCAACCGGATTTCACGCGTTATTATCCTGACGATTTCGCGCTCGACATTATCAGCGGCGCATACATGAAGGGTCAGCTTCACTCCGCGGGCGAAGCGCCGGTCGAGTTCTTCCGCGGCGACACGCCCGTTTCATAGCGGCCATGCCCGAAATCATTTCACGCGATGATGCGGCGCTGATCGTTGGCGCTGGCCTGGCCGGCCTGTTTCTGGCGCTGCGCCTGGCGCCGCGCCGCGCGCTCGTGCTCTCGCCCGCGCCGCTTGGTCAGGGCGCGGCGTCGATGTGGGCGCAAGGCGGCGTCGCCGTGGCGATGGGCAAGGACGACAGCGCCGCGCTGCATGCGGATGATACCATCGCCGCCGGCGCTGGCCTCGTCGATCCCGTCGTGGCGCGCCTGCTTGCCGAGGAAGGCCCGGCGCGCATCGCTGACCTCATCGCGCTAGGCGTGCCGTTTGACCGCAGCCCGGACGGCGCGTTGCGCCAGAGCCTGGAAGCGGCGCATTCGCGGGCGCGCATCGCGCGCGTATCGGGCGATCTGGCGGGCCGCGCGATCATGGACGCGCTGATCGCGGCGGCGAAAGCAGCCCCGCACATCGAAATCGTCGAAGGGGCGGCGGCGCGCGCTTTACTGCTGGATGAAAGCGGCGCGGCGCGCGGCGTGCTGGCGCGGCGCAACGAGGGCGGCTTCGTCGAAATCCACGCCGCGCTCACCGTGTTTGCCAGCGGCGGTATTGGCGGCCTCTACCGCGTCACCACTAATCCGCCCAGCGCGGTCGGTCACGGAATCGCCATCGCGGCGCGCGCCGGCGCGGCGATCGGCGATCCGGAATTTGTTCAGTTTCACCCCACCGCGATCGATGTCGGCCGCGATCCGGCGCCGCTGGCGACAGAAGCGCTGCGGGGCGAAGGCGCGAGACTGGTCGATCGCGAAGGCGCGCCGTTCATGGCGGCTTACGATCCGCGCGCGGAACTTGCGCCGCGCGACGTGCTGGCGCGCGCGATCCATCGTCAGCGCCGCGAAGGCAACGGCGCCTATCTCGATGCACGCGATGCGATCGGCGCGCATTTCCCCGATGAATTCCCCACCGTGTTCGCCGCCTGCATTGATGCGGGCATTGACCCGCGGCGCGATCTCATTCCCGTGGCCCCCGCCGCGCATTACCATATGGGCGGCGTGATCTCCGATCTGTTCGGCAAGACCAGCATTGAGGGGCTCTCCGTCGTTGGCGAATGCGCCAGCACGGGCGCGCACGGCGCCAACCGCCTCGCCTCCAACTCGCTGCTGGAATCGGTCGTGTTCGCCGCGCGCATCGCCGACGATTTGCGCGGCGCCAATCCGATCGCATCGGCGCGCATTGCGCCTCCCGCAGCGCCGCCGGAATTGCCGCGCGAGGCGCGTCAGCAATTGCGCGCGCTGATGGATCTGGAACTGGGCGTTGAGCGCAGCGAGCCTGGGCTCTCAGCGGCCTGCGCGCAGATCGCCAATTGGCGCGACGAATTTGGCGCCTGCAACGAACTGATCGCCGCCGGGCTCATGGCGCATGGCGCGCGCGCGCGCCGCGCCAGTGTGGGCGCGCATTACCGGCGCGATTTTCCGCACACCGATCCCGGCGCGCGCACGTTCCTGACGCTGGCCGATCTTGGCTGGCGCGCGCAAGAAAAGGCGCTGGCATGAGCCTGCCTGATTGCCTCATCGAGCCGCTGGTGCGCGCCGCCCTGACGGAAGACCTCGCCGGCGGCGGCGATGTTACGGGCCAGCTTCTGCCGCACACGCAACTCTCCACCCGCCTCACCGCGCGCGCGGCCGGGGTGATCGCCGGGCTGCAGCCCGCGCGCATCGCCTGCGGGCTGGTTGATCCGCAGATCATCTTTCACGCGCGCGTGGAGGATGGCGCGACCATCGAAGTGGGCGGCGTCGTGGCCACGCTATCGGGTCCCGCCGCATCCGTGCTCACCGCCGAACGCACCGTGCTGAATTTTCTCACGCACCTCTCCGGCATCGCCACGCTGACGGCGGCTTATGTCGCGGCGGTCGCGGGAACGGGCGCGCACATTGCGGGCACGCGCAAAACCTTGCCCGGCCTGCGCGCGTTGCAGAAGGAAGCGCTTGTTGCAGGCGGCGCCTGGCCGCATCGCTTCGGCCTTTCCGATGCAATCCTGATCAAGGACAACCACATCGCCGCTGCCGGCTCCGTCTCCGCTGCGCTGGCGCGCGCGCGCGAGATCGCCGGCCACATGCGCGTGCTCGAAATCGAAGTCGACAGCCTCACGCAACTGGACGAAGCGCTCCCCTTCGCACCACACGCCGTGCTGCTGGATAATTTCACGCTGCCCGATCTGGCCGAAGCCGTGCGCCGCGCGAAAGGCAAAACCGTGCTCGAAGCCAGCGGCGGCGTGACGCTGGATAGTGTGCGCGCGATCGCGGAAACCGGCGTGGATGTGATCAGCGTGGGGGCGCTGACGCATAGCGCGCCAGCGCTGGATTTGGGGTTGGACGCTTAATTCCAGCGCAACTTGATTGTTCTACCTGTGGCCGTAAGGTGAGCAGCGAAAGTGGCGGGGGGCCGCAATGAATCGAGTGCTTGTCGTTATCGCTTGCATCGTCGCGCCATTCGCAGCGATGGCGAGTCCGTCGCCTTACAGGCCCCTGAGCGTAACCCCATCGGGAGAACAGGTTTTTGGCTTCAGCGAATCTCCTGACGCTCCCAGATTTCAGACTATTGCCCATGGCGGGCCGATCGACCCGAAAGCGTCTGGCGTGCAGCGCTATTATAAGTTGCTACCGGCAAAAGACGAGAGTCGATGGCGGCGCAGAATAAACGGAGCGCTTGCAAGCATCAATTGTGGTTTAGGGGTGCCGGAAATCACTGCCCACTTCGTCCGAGGAGCGTCGGGACGTATTCGTATGTTCTCGTCGTGGCATGGCATAGCGCCGAGCGTCGACACGCGGGGAAATCTTGCCAAAATTTGTAAGGTTCGCCTTGGACCCACGACTACCAGTCTCACCAATTGCTCTTTGGTCAATCTCCAGCGCGGTAGCGCATTGGCCCCCAGCGAAATTGGTCCTGAGTTTATAAGGCATCACGACAACCGGAATTTTAGCGCTGCGTTCCAGGTGTCCCAATCGGACTGGGCCAGTTTTGAACTAGCATGTGATGGCACGCCGGCCGGTGTTTCTCAGGCAGACCTCATCGAAAATTCGGCTATCCCTGCTTGTGGACACGGGCCCGCAGACGTCGCCGCCACAGTCAAGGGTCTGCCAGCAGCTCGGTTCGTTTCGGTGGGGATCATCGCTTCTCAACGCGTTTACAGCGATCGGGGAAGTTGGGATGAAAACCTGTCGACGCGATACAATGCGTGCTTGTTCTCCAACTATACCGATTTCGGCATGTCGGGCGGCTTTCTTGCGGCTCGCCTAGGAGAAGGAGTGTGCTCCGTGTGCACAATAAACACACAGAGCTATCGCATGCAGGCAGCTGACGCTGCCGGCACTCCAAGCATGGATACCCTTTCCGAACGGGAACTTATCGGCAATTACCAGAACAGCGGTGCACATTATCCGTCATTCTAGAGCCAGGCACTGAACGCGCTAACCCCGCAGCTTCCCCTCGCTCATCACCACAACATCCCCACCAATCTCCACGCCTTCGAGCTTCATCCCGCGGCAGATCAGTTGCACGCCGATCTTGCTTGGTCTGCCCATTTCGACGCCCTGCTCTACGACCAAGTCGTGATCGCCTTCGCCGGGTAGGACGCGGCCGTGGACCAGGCCTGCGAATGCGGCGGCGGCGCTGCCGGTGGCGGGGTCTTCGGCGATGCCGAGGCCGGGCGCGAACATGCGCGCGCGCCACCATGTCCAGTCCTCAACGCGCACGAACAGAAACGCGGCGGCAAACACATCCGTGAAATCCACCGCGGGCCGCGCTTTGGCCAGCGCTTCAAGCGAAGCGATCTCGATCAGATCGAACGGCGTTCCCGCGCTCCATTTTGCCGTTTCGCCGATATCGTCGACGTCGAGGCCGAGCGCGCGGGCTGCAGCCTCCGGCGTAACCTTGCCTTCGAGTTTTTCCGGCGTGCGCGGCGCGCGGAAGCGCGCATAGGCCCGCCCGTCGCCAAGCGTATTCACCACGCAGGGCGTGACCCCCGCCTTCAGTTCCAGGCCGAACACCTGATCGCCGCCGCCATTCTCCATCGCCAGCACAGCCGCAGTCCCCACAATGGGGTGGCCGGCGAAATCCAACTCGGCGCGGGGCGTGAAGATGCGCAGCTTCGCGCGGCAGCGCTCCTCCTGCGGCGGCAGAACGAACACGGTTTCGGAAAGATTGAACTCGCCGGCGATCGCCTGCATGCGCGCATCGTCAAGACCCTCCGCATCCAGCACGACGGCCAGCGGATTGCCGGACAGCGGCGTCTCGGCGAAAACATCGACGGTGATAAAGCGGCGGTTCATGCTCGCGATTTGCGCGCATTCGGCGTAAAACGCCAGAGCGGTGGGCGGAACAGGGGAGCATCATGAGAACATCGGTATTCGTCATGGGCGCCGCGCTGGCGCTTGGCGCGCAGGCCGCAGCGGCCCAGCCAACGCTCACCGCCGCCGACAAGATAGCGATCTTCAAGGCCGCCGGCTTCAAGGCGCAGGGCAAGAATTACACGCGCTGCGAAGACGATCCCTCCGCCTCGCATCAATTCGGCGCCATCGAGCCGGCAGACCTTAACGGCGACGGCAAACCCGAAGCCTGGGTGCGCGAAAGCAGCACGTTCTGCTATGGCAATACCGCCGAAGCCGTCGTGCTCGTCACCAAGGGCGCGGACGGCGCATGGAAAGTGCTGCTCGACGAAGTGGGCGTCGCGCTGCCAGAGAAGGCCAGGCGCAACGGCTGGCCGGACATCACGGTCGGCGGTCCCGGCCTCGGCAAGCAGCCGCTGTTCTCATTCAACGGCGCGAAATACGTCCGCGCAAAATAACGCTAGGATTTCGGCGACAGCGTCATCGTTTTCATGCCTTCGGGCGGCGCATCGGGAGACCAATCGGCGGCGATCTCTATGCCCTCGCCGCGCGCCCAGAGCGGCGCAAGATCGCGGTAGCGCGGGGAAAACACATGCCCCGATTGCCCCGGCGCCAGCATGAAGCGCGAGCGGTTGAGATCGGCCAGATCATAGACCGCGCGATAACCCGGGCCGAAATCGCTGGAATAATCGCCGGCGCCATAGAAATGCATCGCCAGGATCGTCGAGCCATCGCCGCCAACCGGCGCGCTGACGTTGTACATGGCGCCGATCGCCGGCACGCGCGACATCAGCGGGTTGATGAAGCGCGCCTCGTGCGCCGCGCCCCAATTGCCTTCCGGCAGCACCGCCGCGCCGACGCTGTCAAACGCGCGCCCTGCAATATCGCTGCACGTCTCTACCGCCGGTGTCTTGGCATTGTCGCACCACGCGCCGGCATCGCCGTTGAACACCGCGTCAATGAATGTGAAGCGGGGATAATCGAAACGCTCGGCCGCGTTGGCGTCCAGCTGATTGCGGATGAGGTCAGACTGCACCGCGCGCAGCCAGGCGGCATAGACCAGCGGCTCGCGCTTATCAGCCGCCATGCGGCCATCCCAGTTCGACAGCAGATTCTGCACATCCTGCCCGGCGCTGGTTTTCGGCCGCGCATAACGGATCGCTGGCAGCAGGCGTTGGGCTGGCAAGGACAGCACATCACGCTGCATCTCGGCGACAGCGTCCACGCTTAGTTTGCGGGCGCCAAGCAATTCGGTGATGCGCGCGGCGCGCCACGGGAAGAACGCGCCCGACAGCGCCTCGCCCGGCGCGGGCTTGTTGTTGGCCGAAACGATCTGGCCGGACGCGGGATTGATCACTTTCGGCCGCAAGGCTTCGGGCAGATCGCCGGTCCAGACGCCCTTGGCGTCACGCGCCGGCAGGCGGCCCGCCAGGGCGTAAGCGATGTCGCCCTTAACGGTGGCCAGCACGAGATTGAGCGCCGGGGCGCGCATCAGGCGCGCGGCGCGCTCCACGGCGGCGCCATCGCGCGCACGTTGCAGTTCGAAAATCGCTTCGATCGGCTTGTTATCAACATCGGCGGCGGCGCTACGCAGCGCGACGGCGATATCGGCGCCCATGGCCGATACTTCAAAGTAAGCCGGATCGGCGATCGGGCCTTCCGGCGCTTCCTGCACGAGCAGCTTGCGCGGCGTGCTGGCGCGGATTGTGATGACTTCCTCGCGCGAGGGAAATTTCGCGGCCTGATTTTTCGGATAGACGACGTAATCCTCGGCATCGATCTCGCCATTGGTGATTGCCCACGCCGCGTTGGGTCCACGGCCAAGCACGATAACTGGCGTACCGGGCAGGCTGGCGCCGGCGATGTCGCCCGCCTTGAGCCGCAGGTGTGCAAGGTAGAAGGTCGAAGGCGCGCGCAGCGCAATGTGCGGATCGTTGGCGAGCAGCGGGCGGCCGCTCTCCGTGCGCGACCCGGCCAGCGCCCACGCATTGGAGCCCGGACCGATACGATCGAGATCAGCGCGGCGGCGCGGCGGCGTCACTTTCGCGGGCGCGGCTTTCACTGGCGCCGGCGCGGTGATTGGCGCCCAGTCAGGATAGTGCTGCAGAAATTGCGCGAGCGTTTCGGCGCTCAGCTTCGTGGCCAATTGCGTACGCGTAACGTCAGCGCCGAGGCCGAGCGTCTGGTCCATGACCAGCGCCATGCCGCAGGCAAGGCTGTCTTCCACCGTCCACCGACCGGCGGCAGCGAACAGCAAGGCGTATTCCCCCGCCGGACGGCCTTCGGCCAAGCGCGCATTCACGCCGGCCGCGTAGGCTTCAAGCGCGGCGCGGAGATCGGCGGGCAAACCGCGCGCCTGGGCCGCGATCACCCTGTTCCAGTTCCGGATGCGCGCCTGCGCGTCCACCGGCAGGCCGGTTTCGCCGATCAGTTCAGACAGCCGGCCCTGAACAGCCCGGCGGGTCATATCCATCTGGAAAAAGCGGTCCTGCGTGTGCGCGTAACCCAGGCCGAAATAGACATCCGCGTCCGTGGCGCCAAAAATGTGCGGCACGCCATGCTGGTCGCGGATGATCTTCACCGGCGCGGATATGCCCGCCACGTCCGCCGCGCCCTCTGGCTTCGGCTCGGCCGCAACAAAGCACCAGGCGACATAGCCAACCAGCCCGATGCCTGCGAACAGCGCCAGCGCAAAAAGCCGCCATATCCATCGCAGGATGATCATCGCTTCTTCTCCCGCCCGGCCCTCGACGCGACTTCGGCGCGGCTTGAACATTGTCCCGTCAGCCTTGAAAAGGCGAGGATGAATTATCGCCACGCGTTCCACGCCGGCAATCACGCCGACGTGCTGAAGCACGCTATCCTGTTGGCCTGTCTGGATTATCTCGGCGCCAAGCCGGCGCCATTCGCGGTGCTCGACACCCATGCCGGCGTTGGGCTGTACGATCTGACCAGCGAGGAAGCGCAGCGCTCGCCCGAATGGCAGGGCGGGATTGGGCGCATCTGGGATTGGGCCGAGGCGCCGGAGGAGGTTTTGGCGCTGCGCAAAGCCGTCGCAGCGTTGAACGCCGGCGATGCGCTGAGGGTCTACCCCGGCTCGCCGGCACTGGCGCGCGCCGCCCTGCGCCCGCAGGACCGGCTGATCGCTTGCGAACTGCATGGCGACGATAGCGCCGCACTGAAGGCGCGTTTTCGCGGCGATGGGCAGGCGCAGGTGCATCAGCGCGACGGCTGGGAGGCCCTAGGCGCGCTGCTGCCGCCACCCGAACGGCGCGGCCTGATCCTGATCGATCCGCCCTATGAAGTAGAAGGCGAGCTTGCCCTGGCGCGCAACGCGCTCGCAGTGGCGGTGGCGCGGTTCGACAGCGGCGTGTTCCTCTGGTGGCGCCCGCTTAAGGACGAGGGAGCGCTCGACCGCTCCGATTCTGAACTGGCCCAGCGCATCACGCGGCCGGTTCTGCGCGCCGACCTGGCCGTGGCCGCACCGGAAAAGACCGGACGCCTCACCGCTTCCTCGATGCTGCTGGTCAATCCGCCCTACGGGCTGGAGGCGCGGCTCCGCGCCTTTCTGCCGGCGCTTTGCGACCGGCTAGCGCTTAGCGCCGGCGCGCGTTGGCGCGTGCACTGATCGGGTCCCGCTTGCGCGCGCGTCGGCGGCGCGTCAGCATGCGGTAATGCAGGCCGTGTCCGACGCGTTCGCCTTCCTCTCTCGCCCAGAGATCGCGATCCACATTTGCTACCTAACGGTGATCGCGCTGGCGCTGGCGGGGAAACGCTGGACGGCTATCTATGTCGGCCTGATGCCGCTGATTAATTGGTCGTTCGGGGCAGTGCCGACGTGGCCAATCCCCGATTGGGCGGGCGGCGGACAATTTCAGCCACTCGCGATCGTTACCGGCCTTGTGCTTGTCGTGCGCGATTTCGGCCAGCGGGAGATCAAACACTGGATTTTGGGCGCCATGATCCTCGGTCTGACGCTGTCGAGCCTGACGTCATGGATTCAGGTTGTGGTGGCGAGCGGCGTGGCGTTCCTGATCAGCGAAACCGTCGATTGGGCGGTGTTCACTTTCTACAAGAAGCCGCTCTCCCAAAGGATTCTGGTGTCGAGCGCATTTTCCGCGCCCCTCGATCAGGCGGCGTTTCTGTTTCTGGCCTCGTTCGCCGTGCCCGGCATTTTTGCCTGGGGCACGCTGATCACCGGCATCGCCTCGAAACTTTTGGGCGCCTATGTCGTGTCGCGCATGGTGGCGGCGCATGAACGGCGGAGCAGAGCGGCCCCAATTGGCCAGGAAGCGCCTGCTTGATCCGGAAATAAACTTGCGTCATCCGGGCCTTGCGATCATAAGGGAAATTGGTTTAGCGGCCTTTTGCCGCTGGAGTGGCGTTGTTCCGCGGCATTCGGCGTGAATTTTTATCCCGACAATCTGCTTAGGAAAGCGTGCGAGCGGCGAATTGCCGGTCGCGCATGCGATTGCGCGCGCATGCATAACGGACGCGCGGGAAATGTGTTTAGGGCAAGTTCTAATGAGTTTTGACGACGATTTCGAAGACAACCGCGAGTCTGACAAGGAAAAGGATCGCAAACGCGGTCGCGGCCGCGCCAGCCAGGAACCGGATTTCGGCGAACCTACGCCGCCCAGTTTTCCGGGCGGCGATCGCGGCGGATTCCGTAGCGGCGGCGGTGCTGGCGGCGGCGGCTTCAGCGGCGGCGGTGCTGCTGGCGGCGGCTTCGGCGGCGGCGGCGGCGGCGGCGGTTTCCGCAGCGGCGGCGGTGGCGGCGGCTACGGCGGCGGCGGTGATCGCGGCGGCGGTGGCGGCGGCTTCCGCAGCGGCGGCGGCGGCGGCGGCGGCGGTTATCGCGGCGGCGGCGGTGGCGGCGGCTACGGTGGCGGCGGCGGCGATCGCGGCGGCGGCGGCGGCGGTTTCCGCAGTGGCGGCAGTGGCGGTGGCGGTGGCGGTTTCCGTAGCGGCGGCGGCGGCAGCGGCGGCGGCGGGTATCGTGGCGGCGCCGAGGGCGGCGACCGGCCTCCGCGCGCGCCGCTTGGCGATCCGCAGAACGGTACGGTCAAATTCTTCAACGCCTCGCGCGGGTTCGGCTTTATCACGCCGGACGGCGGCGGCGCGGATGTGTTCGTCCACGTCAGCGCGGTGGAACGGGCGAACATGCCGCCGCTCAACGAAGGCCAGCGCCTCAACTTCCAGACCCTGCCCGACCCCAAGGGCAAAGGTCCGAAGGCCGTGAACCTCAAACCGGCCGAATAAGCAAAAGCCCTAATTCACAACATAACGCCCGCCGGAGACAATCACCTCTGGCGGGCGTTTTGTTTTTTCGAACGCGTCCCAGCCGCTCTTCAAATCTGCCCAAAAAGTAGCGTGCGCCGGGGCTGCGGTCTCGGCCAGGCGATCCATGCGAAACGGAAAGGCATGGACGCGCACGAAAGGCTGGCCGGCGCGAAAAGCGGCGGCCATCGCCGTCCAGATTTCCTCGATCGCGCCGTCTCCCATCGCGTAACAGCCGATCGACACGCAATTGCCATGCACCATCAGCGCCGAGCCGGTCCGCCCATGGGCGCGGTCGAACGCGTTGGGATAACCGAGATCGAACGACAGGTGATAGGACGACCACGGATTCATCCGCCGCGCCGCGACCGCATAAAAGCCCTCCGGCGCCTGACCGTCGCCAACGCGTATCTTGGGTCCGAGCGCCCCGGAAAACGCACAGATCGGATAGGTGCGGAATTTCACGAACGCGCCATCCGCGCCCGCGACCCATAATTCCAGTTCGGCAGGCTGTTTGGTGATGCGCAGAAAAACCGGCGCACCGAGGCGCACACCGGCAGCGCTCATTTCGCGCGCCAGGCGCGGCGCCGTTTGCGCCTCAGCCGCGCGCGACCGCGCCGATGAAGCGGGGGGCTCTGCGAACGCCGCCGGCGCAACCGCCAGCATGAACAGAGAAAGCAACAACCCGCGCATGGGTGATTTTCCCCCGCGAATGCGGCGAAACGGCGTTGCGTTAAGCGACCTTGGCGAAGGTTTTGATATTCGCCTCGGGGTCTTCCGGCATGCGCACGAAGCGCAGCACGGCAGCCGCCAGGCGGTCACGGTCAACCGGCTTCACCAGATGCTCGCACGCGCCGAGTGACAGCGCGCGAGAACGATCGTCATCGATAGACACGACCAGGACCTGCACGCCTGAAAGCGCCGCATCCGCCTTGAACTCGGCAAGCAATTCCCATCCCGAGCCGTCCGGCAGATGGATATCGAGCACGATCAAAGCGGGCGTGAGTTGCGTCGCCATGCGCGAGCCCTCGCCTGCCGTAGCGGCGCACACTACGTTCAGCGGCATGCGCGCAAGCGCCCTGCGGACAAGATCGCGCGCGTCGCTTTCGTCCTCGATCACAAGCACAAGCGGCGCGTCTGCCGCCATCGGCAGCACTTCGCCGGCTTCGGGCAGTGACGCACGGACTGTCAACACGAAGCACGAACCTTCACCCAGCGCGCTTTGCATTTCCACATCGCCGCCCATCAATTGCGCCAGCCGCCTGGTGATCACGAGACCAAGCCCTGTGCCGCCGTGGGAACGTGTGTTTGAGCTGTCGGCCTGCACAAACGGCTGAAACAGACGCCCGGCCTGGTCAGGCGAGATACCGCATCCGGTATCCGTCACGCTGGCGCGTAGCAACGCATCGCCAGCGGCTTCCTCCACCGCGACGTGAATATCGATCCGGCCATTTTGGGTAAACTTGCAGGCGTTCGAAACCAGGTTGAGCAGGCACTGGCGCACCTTTGGCGCGTCTATCACCAATTCAGTCAGGCGCGGGTCAATATCAAGCCGCACTTCCGTTCCGTTGGCGGTGGCTATGTGAGACGTGGTGTGAATGACGTCGGAAACCAGTTCTTTGATGTTCGCGCGCGCGGCGCTGACGGTCATCCGGCCGGCTTCGATCTTCGACAAATCCAGCACTTCGTTGATCAGCCCCAGCAGATCGCGTGCGGCGCGGCGGATACGGGCTGCATCCCCAGCTGCATTCTTTTTGCCTTCTGCCGAAAGGTCTTCTTCCAGGATTTCGGCATAGCCGATCACAGCGTTCAGCGGCGTGCGCAATTCATGGCTCATCATTGCCAGAAATTGCGATTTTGCGACGTTGGCCTCCTCGGCGGCGCGCCGCATCGCACGATTCCGGCTGATCGCATCGAACAGTTTGGCCTGGTCGATATAGGCCCAATAAGCGCGCAGCACTGCGAGGATCAGAACCGGCAAAACCAACCAGCCCATAATCTCTTGAGGATGGGTTATGGCCATCAAGACCACGCTTAACGCCACGGGCGGGGCGATCGTCGTGACCATCGTAGTGATCGAATTGGAGAAATAGACCAGCGCGTGAACTACCGTGCCCATCAGGAGTACGCCGGCAAGAAAGCCCGCTTCGTCGCCCCCCACAGTCCAGGCCGCAATCCAGGACGAGGAGTGAACGACCGCGCCGGCGATACGCACCCCAATCCGTATCGAGCCCGCGCGACGCGGATCAGTTTGCTGCGCGATCACCCGCGCCATGAAAATCGGCTCTACCCATTGATTGATCAGCGTCGTAGCCGCCAGCCAGACGATCGCCCACGGGCCGATCCAGAACGAGGTCATCGCCGCGATGCAGGCGTTGACGATCAGGCGCAATGTCCGCCCCCGCCGCAAGACTTCGCCGGTAATTTTTACCCGTTCGTGGCCTGTCTGATGATCGGCCGCGATAAAGTCCCGCGATTCCAGCGCGCGCGCAGTCATTCTGATATCGCCTCAGGTTTCCTCAATCGGAAGTTTATGCCGAGGGAAGTAAAGGAAGGATGCACATATGCCGATTTGCGCCTTCGGCTGGAGCCGCGGCCCGGACCGCCCTACATAGAAACCATGTCTGGCGCAGATAGACCGCTGATTCCAAACCTGGAAGGCCTTCCCGCTGACGTCGCGGCGGCGGCGGCCTTAACCGGCGCCGACTTGATCCGCGACCAGCTGAAGCGCCTTCCGGCCAAGCCGGGCGTCTACCGCATGCTCGGGGTGGAAAACGAAGTGCTCTACGTCGGCAAGGCGCGCAGCCTGAAAGCGCGGGTATCCCAATACGCACAAGGCCGCGGCCACGATAACCGCATCACCCGCATGATCTCGCTCACGCGCGGCATGGAATTCGTCGTCACCGCCACCGAAACCGAAGCGCTTCTGCTCGAAGCCAATATGATCAAGCGGCTGCGGCCGCGGTTTAATGTGCTGATGCGCGACGACAAGAGCTTCGCTCTGATCGCCATCCGCACTGATCACGAAGCGCCCGCGATCCAGAAGCATCGCGGGGCGCGCAATTTCAAGGGCGAGTTCTACGGCCCCTTCGCCTCGGCCGGGGCGGTCAACCGTACGCTCAACACGTTGCAGAAGGCGTTTCTGCTCCGCTCCTGTTCGGACAGCGTCTACGCCGCCCGCACGCGGCCCTGCATGCTTTACCAGATCAAGCGCTGCGCGGCCCCCTGCACCGGCCTGATCGCGCCGGGCGAATACGCCGAGCTTGTGCTTGAGGCGAAGGATTTCCTAAAGGGCAAATCGGACGAGTTACAAGGCGCCCTCGCCCGTGACATGGCCGGCGCCGCCGAGACGCAGCAGTTTGAAAAGGCGGCCCGCCTGCGCGACCGCATTCGCGCGCTGGCCGCCATCCGAGCTGTTCAGGGCATCAACCCGCAAACCTTCGCGGAAGCCGACCTGTTCGCCATGCACATGGAGGGCGGCCAATCGTGCATACAGGTGTTCTTCTTCCGCGCGCACCAGAACTGGGGCAATCGCGCCTATTTCCCGCGCCATGAACAGAATGCCGACGCCAGCGAAGTGCTGGAATCGTTCATCGCGCAATTCTACGATGACAAGCCGCCGCCCGCGCTCGTGCTGGTCAGCACCGAAATGGAAGAAGCGCCGCTGCTGGAAGAGGCCCTGTCGCTGAAGGCCGATCGCCGCGTGGAGGTGTGCGTTCCGCTGCGCGGCGAAAAGCGCGAGATCATGAGCCAGGCCGTGCTGAACGCCCGCGAGGCGCTCGGCCGGCGCGTGGCGGAAGGCGCCAGCGTGGCGCGCCTACTCGACGGCGTGGGGCAGGCTTTCGGCCTGACCGAGCCGCCCGAGCGCATCGAGGTTTACGATAATTCCCACATCCAGGGCACGAACGCCGTCGGCGCCTTCATCGTCGCGGGACCCGAAGGCTTCGAGAAAAGCCAGTACCGCAAGTTCAATATCCGCAGCGTCGATCTTACACCGGGCGACGACTACGCGATGATGCGCGAAGTGCTGAAGCGGCGGTTCGCTCGATTGCTGAAAGACCGCGACGAAGCCGCATCATCCGGCAAAGGCGCAGACGGCAAAATTCCGGAAGGCGGGATCGATTTCTCCAAGGAAGAAAAAGCCAGCGTCTGGCCGGATCTGGTGCTGATCGACGGCGGCGAAGGCCAGGTACAGGCCGTGATTGAAACGCTCGCCGAACTAGGCGTCACCCCGCGTGACGTTAATCTCGTCGGCATCGCCAAGGGCGTAGATCGCGACGCGGGGCGCGAGCGCTTCTTCATGCCGGGCAAGGCGCCGTTCCGCATGGATGAGAAAAGCCCGGTTCTGTATTACCTGCAGCGCCTGCGCGATGAGGCGCACCGCTTCGCGATCGGGGCCCACCGCGCAAAGCGCAAAGTCGAGATGGGCCGCAACCCGCTTGACGAAATCGAAGGCGTAGGCCCCTCGCGCAAGCGCGCGCTGCTTAATCGCTTCGGCTCAGCACGCGGGGTTTCGCGCGCGGCGCTGATGGAGTTGCGAACCGTAGACGGCGTGAACGAAGCTCTCGCGCAGCGTATCTATGATCATTTCCACGGCGGCTAGCTTGGTGACCACGCCGACGCCGAAGCGACAGCCGGTTCTGCTGCGGCGTGGGCCACAGCCGGCGCCACGAACTGAATTGATTTGTAGCCAAGCAGCGCCATGTCCTTGCCAAGCAGGGCGCGCAACTTTTCCTGAGCACCCGGATCGGCGAGCGCGGCGCCCGTAAACTCGATCGTCTCCGCGTTCCCACCGGCAACGCGCGCAGCGACACCATATTCGGAAAGGTGGTCGCGGAGGCTTGCCGCATAAGACTGGCGAAGCGCCGGGCCAAGTTCCAAATTTTCAACGGCGAGCAAATTCTGGAACGCTAGCACTTGCGCCTTCTCCGCCTCTGTCAAGTCCATCGAGCCGGCGCGTCCAGCGAGAGCACGCCAATCGGCAAGCGCACGAGCCCCGATCATCACGGTGGCGCGATTTCCGATGAAGCTGGCCGGATGTACGCCACCCTGGAGCCTCGCAGTTTCAGCCGCGAGCTGGGCCAGGAAAGCCTGCTTGGTTTGAGAGGCTTCCGCTTGCGCGATTTTTTGTTCCTCGACCGCGGGATCAGGCAATTGACTCCAGCGTTGTGGCAGCGCGCCTGCGTTTTCGCTGAGCGCAGCGAAATGCGCGGCGGTCCGCTCTGGCGGCGCCAGGATCGCCCACCCAAGACCTGCGGCGATACACAGCGCGCCGCCCGCAGCGTGGGCGCGGGGCTCTATCGGCAGGACGCGGCGGATCAGATCCATCACCGGCGGCAAGGCCAGCACGCCGACCCAGAGCGCCGCGGCGTCGAACTCATAAAGCGAACGATCAATCGAAAGGCCGAGCGCGCCCCAGGCGATCAGGGCGGAGCCGGCAAACCAGCTGGCCTTGCGCCAGAAACCGCCCTTGGCCGGCGGCGCGGATGGTTCGTGGGCGGATGAAAAGTCATCTGCGGTGAGATCAGTCATGAGCCGTAAGTCCGGAAGTGATGTCCCGCGGTAACAGCGCGCCGGCGGGCGCTCCGGTTCCGCAGCGTCGCCCCGCCAGCGTTGAACAACCGCTTCTGTGTCGCCGGCGCCGCACTTGTAGGCTGCTTGCGGCCGCGATTCTGGTCTGGCTGGCTTGCAAACCGGCGCAAACTCCGCACGGTGCGCGGCCATGATCCGCCTGCCGACTATTTTGACCCTTGCGCGCCTAGCCGCAGCGCCCGTCGTTGCGCTGCTCGTGCTGTGGGGGGATTCCTGGTTTTTCGAACGCGGCGCCGGCGTTGCGTCCACAATCTTCGCGGTCGCGCTGGCGCTGTTCATCGTCGCGGCGTTGACCGACCTGCTCGACGGCTATCTGGCCCGCAAGATGAACGCCACGACCGATCTCGGCGCGGCGCTGGATCACGCCGCCGACAAGGCCCTCACCGCCTGCACCCTGTTGGCGCTAGCCAAGACCAGTCTGCCGGCCGACATGACAATCGCCGCGGTGCTTATCGTTTCGCGTGACGTGATGATGGCGGGCTTGCGCGAGGGACTGGCGCTATCGGGCCGGGCGCTGCCGGTCAGCCAGGGCGGAAAGTTTAAAACGGTGGCGGTGATGCTCGGTGCGGGCGCGGCTTTGGCCACGCAGACGCTGATCTATTTCAGCGCGCCCCTCGATGTTGTCAGCGTGATTTTCATGGTGGCGCGCGGCGCGCTTTGGGCGGGGGCGGCGCTGGCGGTGATCACCGGCGCTATCTACCTGCGGGACGCGTTCAAGAAGGCCGCTGCCTAGTCCAGACGGCGGAACGAGATAAGGTTCATCACGAAGATGAGCGCAATAAATCCAACAATGATGCCCGCAGCGGTAAGGGACATGCCCTGCTCCCGAAAAATCTGTCACCGTTCTGATAGACCGCGCCGGCCCCAGGCGCCAAGCCGGGCATGATACCGCAGCAGATGTTATTTCTGCTCCGCTCCTACTGGCGCATCAGCCGCAGCATGACGCTTGGCGTGCGCGGGGTGGCTGTGAACGAAACCGGCGAGGTGATGCTGGTCCGCCACGGCTATGTGGCCGGATGGCACCTGCCGGGCGGCGGCGTCGAGCACGGTCAGACCGCCGAACAGGCCCTCGCCGCTGAACTGGCCGAGGAAGCCGGGCTCAAAATCAACGCCTCGCCCGTACTCCTCGGGATTTACTCCCATAGTCCCAGGTTCAAGCATGACCACATCCTGCTCTATCGCGTCCCATCCTGGGAGCGATGCGCGCGCCGCGCCCATAAAAGCGAAATAGCCGAGTGCGGCTTCTTCTCTCTCAGGGCCCTGCCCGAAGGCACAACCCGCGCGACCCGCGCCCGCCTAGCCGAGACGTTTGATGGCGCGCCACGCTCGCCGATGTGGTGAGAGGTCAGACAATCAAAGCGCTCGCCGCGAACGCAGCGACGCACACGCAACCGATCAGAACCAGCGCCCCCAGCCTGCTATGCGCCGGCCAGCGGCACGCCAGTAGCGCAAAGCCGCCGGCGAGGCTGGCGGCGACAGGCCAGAACAGGCGCTGGAAGGAATCGTCCACGCCGCAGGAAATCTGGACCGCGATGTAGATCAGAGCGCTCGCACCCAAAGCCACCGCGAACCGGCGCGCCGTTGAATCAGCAGCCAGCAGCCCCAGCCAGGTGACGGCCAACGCGGCGAGCAACCAAGCATAGCCACGAAACAGCGGCGTTGCGCCCAGCGCATGCGCCATCGGCGCAATCGCGGCGGCGGCGAAATTGCCGTCCGCCCGCAACGTCGAAACATTGGCGGCGGTGTCGGTGACAATTTCCGGCGCTTCGCCCAACCAGCGCAGCAGCCGATTGGCGTAATCAAGCCTGTGGCGCGCATACGCGCCCGGATGGGCGGCGATCCCGCCCAGCCACGCGCCCCATAAATTGTCTTCCGGCATGGCGCCCGAAACAAACGCGCAGCGCCCGTCGCCGCGCCATTGGTTGACGCCGCATTGCAGGATTTGCGTTTCGTCAGCGCGCGTCCACCGCCCGGGCAAGAGGTTTTCGCCAATCAAAGCGCTCATCGAACCCAGATCGAACGCGATCAACGCCCGATGGCGCGCGCCGCCGAACGCGTCGCGATCCAGGCCTATGGCGGCGGCGATCAGCAGCAATGGGACCAGCGCCGTCACAATCCAGCGCGCATAGCGCGGCTGCGGCGCGGCTTCGCCGGTAAACAGATACAGCACCGGCAATGCGGCGGGCAGCGCCGCGATCCGCATCAGCGCGCCGTAACCCAGTGCTATCAGCGACGCCAACCCGCCAGCTAGGGCGTGGCGGCCGGCGACGGCGCGCTCGAACGCGAACGCGCAGGCAAACAGCCATGAACAGGCCAGTGCCGATTCCGAATTCACCGGACCAAAGAAATCGAACAGCATCGGCGGCAGACCAAGCAGCGGCGTAAGTACGCCCCAGGCGCTGCCGCCTTCGATCATCGCCTTGCCGACAAGAAACAGGCCCGTCCAGAATAGCGCCAGGTGCGCAGCGAAAACCGCCAGCGCGCCGCTTCTGTACAACGTCAGGCCAAACCAGCTTTCATCGGGCGCGAGCCGGCCGGGATAGAAAGCCGCAAAAGACAGCGCAAAGCCCAAAGCACAGCCAGCCAGCGCCACGCGTCGAGCGGGGAGCGCGAGCATCGCGCGGCCTCACATCGCCTTCGCCGCAGCACGCGCGATCGTCTCAAACGCGGCCGGGTCACGCCCCTCTATTCTTAGCACCAGCAGATCCTTGCCCTTGCGCACCAGTATCTGGCCGGAAAACCGCTCCGCGTCCGCCACCTCGCCAACGCCGAGCAGCGCGGCGTCGCCGATGTCGGCCAGTGTGCCGGTGCGCGGGTAGCGGGCGCGCATATCTTCAACGGCGTGATCGTAGGCCATATCCCCCGCCTCCCGCTGAACTGTCAGCGCCAGTGAGCGGGGCGCGCCATCGGCGCTCTGCCCGCTCCACGAACAGGCGATCTCCGGACCCGTGATCGAGGCCTGCTGAGCTTCGCCCTGCAAATTGGCGCCAAGCGCTTCCT
>JANNOO010000029.1:0-60751 GCA_031399165.1 Alphaproteobacteria bacterium
CCGCCGGCGGAGTTGACGGCCTCGGAGAAGTTGACCGTCAGGCCCTCGTACTTGTCGAACTGGCCGGCGAAGCAGCCCAGACCCGGGGTGGTCGGGATGATCTGGGTGCAGGCGGCCTGCAGCTCGGTCCAGGTGGTCGGAGCCTGCAGACCCGCCGCGTCGAGGAGGTCCTTGCGGTAGTAGAGCATCCCGCCGTCGGAGGTCACCGGCACCGCATAGAGCTGGTCGCGGTACCGCGCCGTCTCGATGGTCGGCTCGAGCAGCTCGTCGAGGGGGAAGTCCTCCTCGCGCAGCGGCTCGATCCACTGGTTGGCGGCGAACTCCGCCGTCCACACCACGTCGAGGTTGAGCACCGAGTACTCGGTGGACTCCGCCGTGGCGTTCTGCACCATCTGCTGGCGCTGGGCGTCGGCCGCCTCGGGCAGCTCGATGACCCGGGCCTGCGCGTCGGGATTCTCCGCGTTCCAGGCCGCGATCTGCTCGTTGAGGAACCCGGACGTGTCCTTGCCCGTGACGAACGTGATCTCGCCCGTGCCCTCCAGGGCTGCCGGACCCCCGCTGCTGCTGTCGTCGCTGTCGGAGGTGCCGCAGGCGGCCACTCCGAGAGCGAGGACGAGGGCACCGGCCGCCGCGATGAGGCGCCGTTGCTGCATCTGCTCTCCTCCGGATCGGTGAACCGGAGGTGACGTCACGACGACGAGCCCCCGGCGTTTCAGTATCGGTTCAGCGGCATCCTGCGCCGTCCCGGGCACCCGGAGCACCATCGTGGTCCGTTCTGTTACGGAGACGTGACCTTCCCGAGAAATCCGCTCGGCCGCGGTCACTGTCCGACGCGGCCGGCGGACCTGGAACACTGGGGGCGGTAGCGGACGTCCGGTGGAGGGAATCGACTCGTGGCCCAGTACATCTACACGATGCGGAAGGTCCGCAAGGCGCACGGCGACAAGGTGATCCTCGACGACGTGACCCTGTCGTTCCTGCCCGGCGCCAAGATCGGCGTGGTCGGGCCGAACGGGGCCGGCAAGTCGACGGTGCTCAAGATCATGGCGGGCATGGAGCACGCGTCGAACGGTGACGCCGCCCTGGCGGCCGACGCGAGCGTGGGCATCCTGCTGCAGGAGCCGCCGCTGACCGAGACGAAGAACGTCCGGGAGAACGTCGAGGAGGCCGTCGCCGACACCAAGGCGAAGCTCGACCGCTTCAACGCGATCGCCGAGGAGATGGCCACCGACTACACCGACGAGCTCATGGAGGAGATGGGGACGCTCCAGGAGCAGCTCGACGCCGTCGACGCCTGGGACCTCGACTCCCGCCTGGAGCAGGCGATGGACGCGCTGCGCTGCCCGCCGGGGGACGCCGACGTCACGGTGCTGTCCGGGGGCGAGCGGCGCCGGGTGGCGCTGTGCAAGCTGCTGCTCCAGCAGCCCGACCTGCTGCTCCTCGACGAGCCGACCAACCACCTCGACGCCGAGAGCGTGGCATGGCTGCAGCACCACCTCACCGAATTTCCCGGCTGCGTGATCCTCGTCACCCACGATCGCTATTTCCTCGATCAGGTGACGAAGTGGACGCTCGAACTCGATCGCGGCAAGGGTGTGCCATACGAAGGCAATTACTCGGCCTGGCTCGAACAGAAACAGAAGCGCCTCGAGGTCGAACAATCTGAATCCGCCGCGCGCAAAAAAGCGATGTCCCGCGAACTTGAATGGGTGCGCTCCAGCCCGAAGGCGCGGCAAGCGAAAAGCAAAGCGCGCATCACCGCCTATGAGGAGATGGCCAACAAGGCCGAGCGCGAGCAGCAGAGCTTCGCCACGATCCAGATTCCGCCCGGCCCGCGCCTCGGTCAGAACGTCATCACCGCTGAAAATCTGGAGAAGGCGTTCGGCGACAAGCTGTTGTTCAAGGATGTCGATTTCAAATTGCCGCCCGGCGGTATTGTCGGCGTGATCGGCCCCAACGGCGCCGGCAAATCCACCTTGTTCAAGATGATGACCGGGCAGGAAAAGGCCGATTCCGGCGCGCTGAAAATCGGCGATAGCGTCAAGCTCGGCTTCGTCGATCAGAGCCGCGATGCGCTCGACGACAAGAAGACCGTGTGGGAGGAAATCTCCGGCGGCCTGGACATCATGAATGTCGGCGGCCGCGAAATTCCCAGCCGGGCTTATGTGTCGAGCTTCAATTTCAAGGGCAGCGACCAGCAGAAAAAAGTCGGCCAGCTCTCGGGCGGGGAGCGTAACCGCGTCCACCTCGCCAAGACGCTGAAGAGCGGCGCCAACGTCATGCTGCTCGACGAACCGACCAACGATCTCGACGTCGAAACCCTGCAGGCGCTGGAAAGCGCACTTGAAGATTATCCCGGCTGCGCCGTGGTCATCAGCCACGACCGCTGGTTCCTCAACCGCCTCGCCACCCACATCCTCGCCTTCGAAGGCGACAGTCACGTCGAATGGTTCGAAGGCGATTTCGACAGCTACGAGGAAGACAAGAAGCGCAGGCTTGGCGCGGACTCGCTGATCCCGAAGCGGATCAAGTTCCAGAAATTCGCGCGATAATTCGTGGGTCGGCCGGTGTCCTATACGGTATCGTACGGAAAATAGCCGCCAAGTCAAAAATAATGCTGTGCGGCGTGCGTGCGGGCGGAACTGTTTGATCACTGGAGAGTATCTAGATCAGGCGCGCTTGTGATTCCTTGCGTGATTTCCGCCGTTCGCGGCGCCTCAGCAGGGACATCTATGCCCGGTACCCCTGATAATGAGCGCAAGCGCGAGCAAAAAGTGCTCATCGTCACCGGTGGAGACGCTGCCTTTTTCGATTTTCTAAATAGCTGTGTGCGGTCGATCGTTGAGGCGGATGTGCTGGATCGTGCGGATCTCGGTCTTCTCGACCTGGGCCTGACGGCCGAGCAATTTAGAACGCTCGCGCCGTATGCAACTCATGTCGTGCGTCCGAAATGGACCGATCTGAACCTCAACGTGCCTGAACGCCTACAACAGGATAAACATCTCGGGCTCGCAGCGCGGCCCTTCCTGCGGGAACTGTTCCCCGGCTATGACATCTACATCTGGTTCGACGCGGACGCCTGGGCGCAGACATCCAATTTTCTGGACGTTTACGTCGCCGGCGCGATGGGGGCCGGTCTAGCGGTCGCGCGGGAGGACGGCGCAGGATATACAGCGCCACTCATCGACCGGCGCTGGTGGATCGGCAATTATGGCCTCGCTTTCGGCATTGCCGACGGCGTGCGGGGCGCGTTGCTCGCCAAATCGATCAATATCGGCATTCTCGCCATTCATGTTGGCGCGCCGCATTGGGAGGCGTTTGGCCGGCGCTACCAGCAGACCATCGACCGCACCGGCAAAATCAATCTCGACCAACACGCCTGCCACGCGGCTTTGGCGTTGGAAGGGCTGACGGCGGCCTACGTACCTGCGCTCTACAATTGGTTGCCAACGCTCAGCACGCCAATCTGGAACGATGATCTGGGCCGGCTATGCGATCCATCCGCCCCGGCGACGCCGCTTTCAATCATTCATCTTGCCGGCCATCAGAAAACGCGACCCTACCGGGTAAAAATGGCGTCCGGCGGAACCCAGCATACGCCGCTTACACGCGGCGCCGTGTCCGCTCTGTTGCCCGGACCTCATACGCCGCTGTTGGCGCGTCAGGCAGTGTGACCGCTACGTATTCGACGCATTGCGCGCTCGCCCGGTCCCAAACCGCGGCCGGATTGTCAGTGCGCATCTGCCATCTTGCCCCCGCCTCCTACCCGCGCGTAAATCCCCCGGACGGTGGGGAGAAACACATGCGTATCCTGATGCTGGCGGCAGTGTTGGCCCCAATGTTGGCGTTGTCGGCTTGCGGCACGACGACCGAGGGCGCGGTGCGCGCGTGGAAGAAGACCGCGCTGAACAATTGCGAGAAAGAGCCGGACGCGATCAAGCGGCAGACCTGCCGCGAGCAGGTGGCGACCGTGTCAGCAACGCAATCGCGTCAGGACGCAAAGAACGGCCGCTAGCCCCGCTTCAGCCCGTCGCCGTCGATGGCGCGGTAGAAGCACGAGCGCTCGCCAGTGTGGCAGGCCGGGCCCGTCTGCTCGACCTCCATCAGCAGCGCATCCTGATCGCAATCAACCCTGAGCGACACCACGCGCTGCGTATGGCCGCTGGTCTCGCCCTTGCGCCATAGCGCCCCGCGCGAGCGGGACCAATACGTCGCCTGCTTGGTGGCGATCGTCGCGTCGAGCGCCTCGCGGTTCATGTAGGCGAGCATCAGCACAGCGCCATCCTTCGCATCGACTGCGACCACTGGGATGAGGCCGTGAGAGTCAAAGCGCGGCGTGAAGGCCAAACCAGATTCGAGGGCGGTTTTGGGGGCGGATACGGAGGACAAGGCTCAGCCGTAGCCGGCGAGCTTCAGGAAGCGAGCCTGCAGCGCGGCGTCGGATTTGAACGCGCCGCAGAATTGCGTGGTGATCGTGGAGACATCGTGATGATGCACGCCGCGCGTGGTCATGCATTCATGTACGGCGTCGATTAGCACGGCCACGCCCGCGGGGCGCAGCGCCACCTGGATCGTGTCGCAGATTTGCGCGGTCATGGTCTCTTGCGTCTGCAGGCGCTTGGCGAAAATCTCGACCACGCGGGCGATCTTGGAAATGCCAACGACGCGGTCAGTCGGCATATAAGCCACGCACGCCGTACCGAGGAACGGCGCCATGTGATGCTCGCAATGGCTTTCGACATTGATCTTCTTGAGCATCACCATGTCGTCATAGCCGGCCACGTCCTCAAACGTGCGCGACAGCTCATCGACTGGATCCTTGTCGTACCCGCCGAACCATTCCCCATACGCCTCCACAACGCGGCGCGGCGTATCCAGCAGCCCTTCGCGGCGCGGGTCGTCGCCCGCCCAGGCCAGGAGCGTGCGCACGGCCTCCATCGCCTCTTCGCGCGAAGGCTTCTTCGGCGCCGCCAATTTGGGCGCGCGCGGCGCAATCAGAGAATCCATGCTGCTTCCATTTCCTTGCTGAGGGGCGGGGAGTCGAGCCGACATCAAGTGCCGGACTTAACGCCCGCCCGCGCGGGTAGCCCTCAGTGCGCCAAAATCCTAACCTGTTGCTTAGATAGGGACGCGGCGGTTCCTCGCCACATTTCCTTTCGGCGCGCAATGACGTTATCACGGCCCGCGCGCATTGAGAGCCCCCCATCCCGATGACCGAACTTCATCTTTTCAATACGTTGACGAGGCGAAAAGAGCGCTTCGCCCCGGCCGATCCGGCCCGGGTGACGATGTATGTCTGCGGGCCGACTGTCTATAATTACGCCCATATCGGCAATGCCGTGGGTCCGGTGGCGTTTGACGTATTGTTCCGGCTGCTGCGCCATATCTACGGTCCTGGCCATGTCGTTTACGCCCGCAATTTCACTGATATCGACGACAAGATCATCGCCAAGGCGGCCGAAGAGAACGAGCCGATCGAGGCGATAACGGAGCGGTATACGAAGGCTTACCGCGATCAGATGAGCGCGCTGGGCGTTTTGACGCCGACGATCGAGCCCACCGCCACGAGCCATATCGACGCGATGATCGCGATGATCGCCGGCCTTATCGAGAAGGGCGCGGCCTATCGCGGCGCTTCTGGCGTCTGGTTCGCGATCAAGGCAGATGCCGATTACGGGCGCCTCTCCGGGCGGGCGCTGGAAGATCAGCTCTCTGGCGCGCGGGTCGAGGGCGAGGCCGACAAGCGTGATCCGGCGGATTTCGCGCTCTGGAAGGCGGCGAAGGCAGGCGAGCCGTTCTGGGAAAGCCCGTTCGGCCCCGGCCGCCCGGGCTGGCACATCGAATGCTCGGCGATGATCGCCAAACAGCTCGGCGAGACGATCGACATTCACGGCGGTGGGCAGGATCTCATTTTCCCTCATCACGAAAACGAAATCGCGCAATCGGAAACGGCCTGCGGCGCACCGCTGGCGCGCGTGTGGCTGCACAACGGCATGCTGACGATGAACGCCGAGAAGATGAGCAAGAGCCTCGGCAACATCGTCACACTACGCGAGATGTTGGAAGAGTGGCCGGGCGAAGTGATCAGATGGGCGCTGCTCAGCGCGCATTATCGCACGCCGCCAAACTGGAGCGGCGATCTGCTGGCGCAAGCGAAAGCCAGCCTCGATCGCCTCTACGGCGCGCTTGAGCGCGTGAAGCAGTTCGAACCCGGCGAGACGGCGCCGCCCGACGCTGTCGTGGAGGCGCTCTGCGATGATCTAAATACGCCTAAAGCGCTGGCCGAATTGTTCGCTCTAGCGAACGCCATGAATAAGGAAGAAAGCCGGGCCGGGCGCACCGAACTCAAAGGCAAATTGCTGGCGGCCGGCGCATTGATGGGCGTGCTGCAGGCCGATCCTGCCGCCTGGTTTAAACAAGGCGGCAGCGACGGCATTTCCGACGATGAGATAGAAAGCCTGCTCGCCGCACGCATCGCCGCGCGCGCCGCGAAGAACTTCGCCGAGGCCGACCGCATCCGCGCGGAACTAGACGCCAACGGCGTGGTCGTGATGGACAGCCCGCAGGGCAGCACGTGGCGGCGGACTGGCTGAGCCTCCGTTTGGCGGCGTCGAGATACGGAATTTCGGTAGAGCCGCGCGGCTAGCGCTTGGCGGCTTTCTTCGCGGTCTTGCGTGGCTTGGCTACGGGCAGATCGCCGATCAGTTCTTTGAAGCCGCCATAGATCATGCGTTTGCCGTCGAACGGCATGGATTTCGGATCCATCATGTCGGCCAGGCGCGGATCTGCCATTACCGCCTTGTTCACGCGATCACGGTCGGCGCGTGATTTGTAGGTGATCCACGAGAAGACGACCGTCTCATCTTGTTTCAGTTTCACGCTTTGCGGGAACGACGTTCGTTTGCCGGGCTTCACATCCTCGGCGATCCATTCGCGATAATCCAGCGCGCCGTGATCGCGCCAAACCATACTCGCCTTCTTCGCCATCGCGCGATAAGCGGCGAGTTTCGTGATCGGCACCGGAATAATAAAGCCATCTACGTAAGGCATCAGTGTTCTCCCGTTCCCTCCGCGCGTGCGATCCTAGCCGGTAATTCGATGCAGGCAAAACCCGCGCGTGTAGAGCAAGTACGCCCCATCGCCCGGCGGGGGCGGCGAGTCGAGTGCTAAAATCGTGAGCGCTAGAACGCGCCGTCCGCCTCGGGATCGCCGATCGCCTTGATCGCGAACGCGTAGTCGAGCGCGATTTCCTTGAGATAGTCGTAGCGCCCGGCAGCGCCGGCGTGGCCGGAATCCATATTGATCTTGAGCAGGATGGGCCGGCTGCTTGTGGTTTGGGCCCGCAGCTTCGCCGCCCATTTTGCCGGCTCCCAATAGGTCACGCGGGGATCGGCGAGCCCGCCAGTCGCCAGCACTGCCGGGTATGGTTTGGGCGCGACGTTCTCGTAAGGCGAGTACGCGATGATGGTTTCGAACGCGCGTTCATTCTCCAGTGGATTGCCCCATTCAGGCCATTCCGGCGGCGTTAGCGGCAAATCGGCGTCGCTCATTGTGTTGAGCACATCGACGAATGGCACCGCCGCGACGATCCCTGCCCAAAGCTCCGGGCGCATATTTGCGACCGCGCCCATCAGCAGGCCGCCCGCCGAGCCGCCATAGGCGACGATCCTGCCCGCTTTGCCGTAGCCATGCGCCACTAGATGTTCGGCGCAGGCGATGAAATCGATGAAGGTCTTGGTCTTTTTCTCGCCGCGCCCATCGAGGAACCAGCCGAAGCCCTTATCGGCGCCGCCCCGCGTGTGGGCCTGGGCGTAAACCCAGCCGCGATCGACCAGCGACAGCGCCCGAATAGAGAAGCTCGCTTCCTGGGAAATGCCATAGGCGCCGTAGCCGTAGAGCAGAACGGGGGCTTCTCCATCGAGGGCCACGTCGCGGCGCATCAGCACGGTAACCGGCACGCCCTCGCCATCCGGCGCGGCGGCGATCAGCCGCCGGGTGATGTAGTGGGCAGGGTCGTGCCCGGAGGGAATTTCCTGGGTCTTGCGCACGATCTTGGTGCGCGCGGCCATGTCGTAATCGATCCAACGCGCCGGGGTGGTGGGTGAATTGTAGCGATAGCGCGTAACCGTCGTGTCAAATTCGTAGCCGGTCTCCACACTCAGCGCGTAGGCCTCTTCTTCCTGCGCAATAACATGCTCCTCGCCGGCGAGATCGCGGATGGAAATTTGCGGCAGAGCGTCAGCGCGTTCGATGCGGACCAGGTGGCTGCGGTAAGCGGCCATGCCCTCGATATACCGGCCCGGCCGGTGAGGCACAAACTCGGTCCATTCCGCGGGATCGGTTCGTCCGTAAGGGGCGGTCATGATCTTGAAATCCACCGCACCATCGGCGTTGGTCAGCACACGCCAGGCGCCGTCCCAATCGGCCAAGGCGTAAAGCACTTTGTCCTCACGCTCCCGGAACACGATCGGCTCTGAAGCCGGCGCGCCCGCGGGAATGTAGCGCGTCTCGTTTGTTTCGTGGCTGCCGCTAGTGATCAAAATGAAGCGCTGGCTTTCGGTCACGCCGACGCTAATGAAGAAGCCTTCGTCGGCCTCCTCGTAGACCAATACATCAGCGTCGGCCCCGCCGCGCGCGGGCCGGCGGAATACCTTGGCGGGACGTCCGTTATCGTCGCGCCATACCCAGAACAGCCACGCGCTGTCGGGCGAGAAGGTGAAATCGCCATAACAATCTGCGATGGGTTCGGGGAGGTCTGCGCCGGTTTCGAGGTCGCGCACGCGCACCGACCAGACCTCCGATCCCTGGTCGTCTACCGCATATGCGAACAGCGTGTGGTCAGGCGCGTGCTCCGTGGCGCCGACCTTGAAGAATTTGTGACCTGCGGCGCGCCAGACGCTGGCCATGGCGTCAGCGTCGATCAGGATTTCCTCGCCGTCCGCGCGTCCTCTGGGGCGGCGCGCGTGGATCGGATGTTCGGCGCCGGACCTGTAGCGAACATAATAGTCCCATGGCCCATCGGGACTGGGGGCGGTGGAATCGTCTTCCTTGATCCGCGCCTTCATTTCCTCGAACAACTTGGTCTGAAGCGGTTCGGTCGGCGCGAGTTTCGCTGCAGTGTAAGCGTTTTCCGCAAGCAGATGACGCTTGATTTCTTCGTCGATCAGCGCGGGATCGCGCAGAACGTTGCGCCAGTTCTCGTCACGCAGCCACGCATAATTATCGATGATCTCGCGTCCCCAGCGCGTGGTCTTGTGTGGCCGGAGGGCGGCTTTGGGAGCGGTGGGCTGGGGCATTTAGAATCCTGATCCTACACCAGAATAAGGCGAAGGATCGTTCGCTTGTAGCGTGATGCGGCGCGCGGTTTGCTGATCGTCCGTATGCGGCATAGGCAAAGGTGGTTTGAAGCCGCTTTTCGACCACGCCGCGGCAATGAGGAGGAAACGCGTCCGGAAATGACGCAAAACACTGCAAAATAGGGTATTCTGGCCGGGTTGTGGCGCGCCCTAATGCGCGCAGCGACCCGAATAGTTGCTCTCTTGAAGGAACCCGCCATTGACAAGCGAAGTATTTCCGAAAATTTAAGCGGCGGCGGCGCGTCAAGAGGTTTGGGCCAGCGACCGGCAGAAGTGGTGTGTAGATACGCGTGGGGACGAATCTCGGCCGGCTCCGAAGGTGAGCCGCAGGGAGCATCCCTTTTCGTTAGTTTTTGGTGGCGTGCGGTGACTTACGTTTGCCGCAAACTTAGTGCAGATGAGTTTACGATAGGGCACGAAGGGCAGTTCCTATGAATTTTTTGAACAATATGATCCTTGGACTTTACACTCAGGCGGCAACCTCGGCTGCGCCTGAAGCGGCTCCCGCCGCGCCGGGGCCGAGCGCTGCAGACCTCGAAGCGGCGCGCGCTGCCGCCGAAGCCGCCGCCAAGACGGAAGCTGGTCAGGGCGGCGAACTCAGCTTGATCGATTTGTGGGACAAACTCGAAGGCGTCGAAAAAGGCGTCATGGTCATTCTCGGCATCGCCACGGTCTATTCGATCGCGCTGTTGTTCGAGAAAGTGTTCGTGATGCGGTCGAACAATTCGGCGATCAAAAACTTTCTCGCCTCGTTCCGGAAGGCAAACTCGGTCGAAGAAGCCGAAGCGATCGTCCGTAAGCTGCCGGCCTCTGGCATCAAGTCGATGTTCGACGCGGGCATGGCTGAAGTCCGCAAGACGCAGGATCTCGGCCTCTACACGATGCGTGACGCACGCGACCACACGATGCAGCGCGTATCGGCCGCGATGACGGTCAAGCAAAACGAGAGCCTGGAAAACCTCGGCACCTCGATGACGTTCCTCGCCTCGATCGGTTCGAACGCGCCGTTTATTGGTCTGTTCGGCACGGTTTGGGGGATCATGAACTCGTTCCTCGGCATCGTGGCCACGCAGTCTACTTCGCTGGTCGCGGTTGCTCCGGGTATCGCCGGCGCGCTTCTGGCCACCGCTTCGGGCCTGCTTGCCGCTATCCCGGCGGTGTTGATCTACAATTTCTCGGCCAAGCAAATTTCCAAGACGGCCGGCAGATATGAAGACTTCGCCTCGGAATTCATCGCCCTTGTGTCTCGCGACATGGATCGTCGCGGCGCTTAATCCGCGGCGGGCTTTGAAAGGATAGACGCCGATGGGCGCGAAACTAGACACTGGCGTCGGCAAGAAACGCGGCCGGCCGGAGGTGAATGCCGAACCGAACGTTATCCCGTTCATCGACGTGATGCTGGTTCTGCTGATCATCTTCATGGTGACATCGCCAATCGCGGCGGTGGACATCTCCACGACGATGCCGGAGAGCAAGGTCGTGGCCTCAAAACGGGAAGGCAAACCCGTTTGGGTCACACTGCTCGACGGCGAGGACTGCACCCAGAAGATCAAGGGCGTGGACAACCAGTATTGCCCGGCGGTCTACGTCATGGAGAAGGTGGTCGATTTCAATCAAATCGGTCCGGAGACCATGATCGCGCTGAAAGCAGCCAATCCGAATTACGCTGCGGACGATAAGTGGCTTGCGGAACGGCGGATTTATCTGCGCGCCTCAGGCCAGACACGGTACCGGAACGTCCAAACGGTCATGCGTCGTCTTCAGGACTACAACTTGACCAAGATCGCTCTAGTCACCGACGACAAGAATAGATAGGCGAGGACCAGGAAATGGCAGGAAAAGTCGGCGGGGCCACGGGCGGCCTAAATTCCGAACCCAACGTCATCCCGTTTATCGACATCATGCTCGTGCTGTTGATCATATTCATGGTCGCGGCGCCCAAGCCGACCGTGGATATCAAGGTCGATCTGCCGCCGCCCGGCAGGGTCGTCTATGTCGAGCCGGATGTGGACAAGCCGACGGTGGTCGCCGTGTCTGGCGAAGGCGCGGCGTTGGTGATCAAGATCGGCAATGAAGTGGTGCCGCAGGGCTTTTTCGACGCTGCGCTGATGCGTATAGCGGCGCAAAACAATCCGACCTATTCATCCAATCTGGTCGGTTTGTTCAGCGAGGCAAAAATCTTCGTCGATGCTGACCAGGAAACCTCGTATTATAACGTCGTGGACCTGATCAACGACATCGACACAATCGGCTTCAAGAAGGTCAGCCTTCTTGTCAAAGAAGCACAAAGCTAGGGAGAGAGAGCTGCAATGGTGCGCTTTCGCTTAATCGCGCTGGCTTTGTCGACCGTGATCTGCGCCGGTCTGACTTATCTAGCCGCCACGCATAAGATCACAGGCATCCAGGACTTGTTCGACATGAGCAAGGCCATCCAAGTGTCGACGGAGAAAAAGCCGCCGCCGCCTCCTCCGCCGCCGCCGCCGCCGGACAAGAATCCGCCGCCGCCGCCGCCGCCGCCGCCGATGGCTCCTCCTACGGATTCTACGCCGGCCATCGCCTCGGAAATTCCGGTGACGCCGCCCACGCCGCCGCCGCCGCCTGCCTCGCCGGTGATCACCAACCCGACGTGGCTGAAACGGCCCAACGGGCGTGATTTCGAACGCTATTACCCGACGCGGGCGCTGGATCGCGAGAAAACCGGACGGGTTGTTCTGAACTGCGTGGTTCAGGCCAACGGTTCGATCAATTGCGTGGTCGACCAAGAGACGCCGGACGGCTGGGGCTTTGGTGAAGCGGCGCTCAAGATCTCCAAATCGTTCCAGATGGCCCCGCAAACCGTGAACGGCGCGCCGACTTCGGGTGGACGTGTTACCGTGCCGATCGTGTTCAACGTCGGCGGATGACGCCAGCTACCGGAAAAAACAAGCCGCGGCGTCTCTGGCGCCGCGGCTTTGTTTTGTTCAACGCGCTCCACCCCGGCCGCCGCCTCGCGTCTCGCGCTTTTGTTGTGTCGTGAGTTCGCCTGGCGCTTGCGCGCGTCCGCATTTTGGTCGAAATCGACCCCGAACTATGCGCCAAGGTTTATTGGCCTGGGTCGATGGGAGGTTCACGAATGAGGACGGTATTTGGTGCGGCGCTGGCCGCCTTGGTAATGTTTGGCGCTGCGCCCGCTTTTGCGCAAAGCGCTTGCCCCCCGGCGCCCCCGGCGCCCGCGCTGCCCGATGGCGCCACGGCTAAGCCCTCCGACATGCAGAAGGCCGTGAAGGCATATGAAACATGGCGCGTCAGCGCCAATGCCATGCTGGACTGTGAAGGCAAGATTTATGAGGCCGCCAGGTCTAACCCGACCGTGGCCAAATACGTTGAGCTGAGCACCCAGCTCGCCGCGATCCAGGACGCGCCGGAAGTGAAAGATTTCTTCGCCAAGCAGGACGCCTACAAGGCCAAAACAGGGCCGGTCGTGGCGGTTTCCACTGGCTGGCAGAAATCGGTCGAGGCGTTCAACGCCAAGTCGCCTCCGCCGAAGAAGTAGCCGCCTGGGGCCGTTGGGCGCTGTGCGGTGACGAAAGGTTAAAGGCTCCCGTGTTCTGGTCGTTCTGAACCCAGGCCAGAATCGGGAGCCTATGGACGATCTCAGCGAGCCCCTGACCGGGCTGGGCGCCGATGAGGCCGCCCAGCGCCGCTCACGCATGCTGATCGCCAAGCGGTTGGCCGAGATCGTTACGTGGCCCGCCACCCGTATCGAGCCTCACGAGCGCCAGCTTGCGGGAGACATCCTGATCGGCCTGCTGCGCACCGCCGATGTTGAGCTGCGCGCGCGCTGCGCCCAGCGCTTGGCCATGATTGTCGACGCGCCCAAGCCCGTGCTCCGCTATCTCGCGCGCGACCAGATCGAGGTCGCCCGGCACCTGATCGAAACCTCGCGGGCGCTCGACGATTCCGATCTCGTCGCCACGATCCGCACCGGCACGGCGGCACACTGGGCCGCCGTCGCCCAGCGCCGCAATCTGTCAGAGACCGTCACCGAGGCGCTGGCCCACACCCAGGACGCGGTGGTGATCGAGGCGGCGCTGCGCAATCCCTTCACGAAATTCTCTTCTGTAGGCGTTGATCTGATTGTCGCCCAGTCGCGCCACGCGCGCGCCCTGCCGGCCGCGTTGCTGACTCGCGAGGAGGTCAAACCCGCCCAGGCGCTTACGCTATTCTGGTGGGCCGACGCCGATGCGCGGCTGCACATCCTGCGCCGGTTCGCGGTTGATCGCTCGGTGTTGCTGCAGGAGGTGTCTGACCTGTTCATGCTCGCGGCGCAGGAACGCTGGAACGATCCGCAAGCCCGTATGGCGCTGCAGTTCATCGAGCGTCGTCAGCGCAGCCGCGCGGCAGCGGACCGCTCGCCCTATAAATCGCTTGAGTGGGCGATCGAGGTGATGGCGGAAAAGGGCGTCACCCGTGATATGGTCGTTGAGATCGCCCATCTGTGTGGCCTGCGCCCCGCCATCGGCGCACGCATCCTTTCCGATATCGGTGGCGAGCCTATCGCCGTGCTGGCCAAATCCGTGGGGCTCAAGCGTGATCTGCTGATAGCGCTATTGCGCGCGCTCAAGCGTCAAGAGGGCGAAGATCCCAAATGCGTCTGGCAGCGGACGCTTTACGTGTTCGATACCCTGGCCACTGCCAAGGCGCAGACGGTGCTGCGCTACTGGAACTGGTCGTTGAGCGCCGACACGCCGGTCGATGCGAACGCGGATGTAACCGATCCCTCGCTTGAATTCTCGCCAGCCCGCCGCTCGGCATCGCTGGTAATGGGCTGGAAGGGCTAGCCGCCCACAAGGCGGGGCGCCACCAAGCCCCACAAGTCTGGAAAACAAGGGCCGCCGCCGATAGACCTGAGGTTTCGCCTCGTTGGTGAGTCGCGCGTGAAGGGGTCGCCCCAATGGCATATGCTGCGGCGTTGATCGCTGGAGCGGCGGCGTTCTGGCTGGCGCTCTCGCCGGCGCCGTTCGCGCCCGAGGAGCTGGTCGCGGGCGCTGTCACGGCAGTGCTCGTTGCGTTGGCTGCCTGGCGGTTTCGCTTGCTGGACCGCGAGGGCGCCCCCTACCTGCGTGCGCCGGGATTTGCCGCCATGATTATCTCTCGCGCCGCACCGTCGCTCAGCGGCAATCTGCGGCTGGCCGGGGCGTTGTCGCGGGCGGACATGAAACTCTATCCCGCGCTCGTAAGGCTAAAGCTGCGGACCGTTGGCGATAGCGCCGCCGCGGCGCTCGGCGGGGCTATCACGCTTGAGCCCGGCTTGGTGGCCGTCGATTGCGATGCCGATTCCATGCTCGTCCACGCGTTGGTTGAGGACGACGCGGACGAAGCCGATTTAAGCGGGCTTGAGCGTTTGGCGGCCGGCGCCGTGGGCGAAAAGGTGCGCGCGCCATGATCGCCGCCGCCGCCGCGCTGATCCTGCTCCTCGCCCTGGCCGCCTGGATCGGTCGCCTGCTGATAGGGCCGACGCTGCACGATCGCCTTCTCGGCGCGCAGGGCGCGGCGTTGACCGTCTGCCTGCTGATGGCCGCGCTCGCCGCCTTGGTGAACCGCCCCGAATGGATCGACCTGGCGCTGGTGATCCTGTTCGCTGATCTCGTGTTCGGCGTCGCGGCGCTGAAACTGTTCCGCGTGCGCTCGCTGCAGACGGCGTTGGCGCGCGAGCCATCACCATGAACCCGGCCTCGCCGCTGGTGGAGATTCTGGCGTCTGACGCGCGGCTGCTGATCGGGGCGGGCCTGCTGGCGGCTGGCGGTTTGCTGCTGCTGATCGCCGCTTTGGGCCAAATGCGCCTGCCGGACTTCTACACGCGTCTGCATGCGCTTGGTCCGGCGTTTACCTGGGGCGCTGCGCTGGTGTTGGCCGCGCTCGCGGCCGGCTCTGGCGATATGCGCTTTGCGCTGCGCGCGCTGGTGCTGGCGGGCCTGCTAGCTGTGGTCGGCCCGGCGCTGTCGCACATGCTCGCCAACGCTGCGCACGCAGCGGGGCTTGCGCCGCGCGTTGGAAAATTGACCGCTGATCATACGGACAGGCCGTGATCGCTGAACCGCAAGCATGGTTGCTGATAGGGCTGGTGGCGATTTTCCTCGCTGTCGGCGTGGCGGCGTTGCGCACACGGTCACTGTTCGCGCTGGCGATTTATACGGCGGTGCTGTCGTTGCTTTGCGCGTTAGCGCTGGCGGCGCTCGACGCGCCGGATGTTGCGCTGATCGCCGCCATTGTGGGCGTTGGTTTGCTGGCGCCGCTGTTTCTCGGCGCGGTCAGCCTCACAGCGAAGACCGCCGCCGCGCGTTTGCCGAGCCGTTGGACGTATATCGCCGCCGGCGCGCTCGGCCTGCTGTTGTTCTGGGCGGCGCTTGATCTGCCGGAGATCGGCGCGAGCAGCCTTAGCGCGGGCGCTGGGATCGGGCCTGTCTACGTAAACCGTGCGCTGGGAGAGAGCGGGCTGGCCAGCGCCGTAATGGCGGTGTCCGCCAACTATCGCGCGCTTGACACGATCCTCGCCGCCGGCGCGCTGTTCATCGCGGCGCTCGGCGCCTATGCGGTGCTGGGCTTCGGTGAGCGCTCTGCTTTGCGCCAGCGCGACAAAGCCGCGGAACCGGAAGCATGAACACGCATCGCCCGGTCGTCGTGCGCGCGATTGTGAAATTCGTCATGCCTCTTATGGGCGTGCTGGCGGCGCACTTGGCGTTCGTGGGCGCGGGCGCGCCTGGCGGCGGCTTTGCCGCGGGCGCATTGTTCGCCGCGGCCTTGGTGTTGTTCGGATTGCTGTTCGGTATCGATGTGGCCCGCCGCGCGGTTCCCACCTTGGTGTTGCGGCTGGGCGCTGGCCTTGGCGTTGCGCTGCTGATCTGCGCCGGACTCGCCGGCTTTGTGCGCGGCTATAACTTCCTCGATTTCCGCGCCCTGGCAGAGCCTGGGCCAACGACGATGCGTCTGGGCGCGATGCTGATCGAAACCGGCGCTGGCCTGACCGCTTCGTGCAGCTTCGTGCTCGCGTTCTTCGCGATCGCCGGGCGTGCGGCGGAAATCAGGAACGAGGAATGGTGAGCGCCCAAATCCTGGCGGGGGCGCCCTATGCGCTGATCCTGGCATTCGCGCTGCTTGGCGCTCTCATCGCGACGGGGTCGCCCAATTTGCTTAAACGCGTCATTGGCGTGGTGATGATCTGGATCGCGCTGGCGCTGTTTCTGGCCGCCTCGGGCGTGCTGGCTGGCGCAGAAGCGCCGATCCTTCCGCGCGGCGAGGGCGTGTTCGGACGGCCGTTCTCTAATCCGCTGCAGCAAAGTTTTGCGCGCGGCCTTTTGATCTCCGCCGCAGCGGGCGTGGTGCTGGCGCTGGCGATCATTGTGCGCATCCGCGAAGCCTATGGCGCCATAGAGAGCGACGAGATCGACGAGGCCGACCGCGCCGACGAAGCGGAACATCCGCGATGAGTGAGGCGCTGTTCGATTTTGTGCGCGCACATGCGCCCGTGCTGGTGGTGTTGGCGCCGCTGATCGCGATGGCCCTCGCTTCGTTCGCGCCGAGCGGACGCGGCGCGTGGGCCGCGCTTGTGGCGAGCGCTGCGGCGCTGGCCGGCACGGCAATCCTTGCGGCGCTGACCTATGACGGGCGCCAATCCTATCCGCTGGGCGGTTGGGCGGCGCCGCTCGGTATTGAACTGCGCATCGACGGCCTCTCGGTTTACGGCCTGGTGCTGATCGGCGTGATGGGGCTGCTTGGATCCATCGGCGGGCTCGGCCTGTTGCGGGCCGAAACAGATCGCGCGCGCCAGCCGCTGGCCGCCGCCGCCGCCGCCGCCGTGCTGACGGGCGCGGCGGGCCTGCTTGTCGCGGGCGATCTGTTTGTCATGTTCGGCTTTCTGCAATGGATTTGGATCGCGCTCGGCGCGCTGACGGCGATCGGCGTCGATCACGATCGCCGCGCGGGTCCGGCTGCGCTAAACGTCGTCGTCGCCGGTGCTGTTGCCTCGGCCTTATTCGCATTTGGCGCGGCCATCGTTTTCATGGCGACTGGCGCAGTCGATCTCGATCAGGCCAGTGCGGTGCTCAGCGCGGCGGAAGATTCACGCGCCGCCGCCGCCGGACTGGCGATGATGATCGCAGGGCTAGCCATGGCCGCGCTGCTGGCGCCGCTACATGGTTGGGCGGTCGGGGCGTTCAGCCGCGGCCCGGCCTGGAGCGCCGCGGCGCTGGGCGCGGTCTTGCCGGTCGCGGGCGCCATCGCCGTCGGACGTATCGTGGCGCTGGCCGCGAGCGCGCTGGCGCCTGGCTTGCAGCACGGCGTCAGCGTCGGGCTCAGTCTGCTTGGCGCGTTCGGCGCTATCGCTGCTTCGCTGCAAGCTCTGGCCGCGCGCGACGTGCGCCGCCTTGCGGTGTACATCGCCGCCGCGCAGGCGGGTTGCGTGGCGGTCGGTTTTGCTGCTGCGTCGGCTGGCGGCGTGGCCGGGGCGCTGTTCCAGCTTTCCAATCTGGCGGCCAGCGCGCTGCTATTGTTCTGCGCCGCCGCTGCCTTGACCCGCGCCGACAGCGCCGGAGCGCCGCTGGTTGTGCTCGACGGCCTGGGCCGCCGTGCGCCGTTTCTGTCACTCGCCGTTTCTGTCGCGCTGCTGACAGTCATAGGCGCCCCGATGACCGCTGGTTTTCTCAGCCGCTGGTCTTTGTTGCAGGCGACGTTCGAGGCGCGGCTGTGGTGGGGTGCGGCGGCGATCATCCTGTCGTCGCTGATCGCTATCGTTTACGCGGGCAGGGTGTTTGAGCGGATGTATCTGCGCGCGCCGGCGCCGGATATGGCGCGTCCGCGCAGCGCGTGGTTCGCGCCGGGCCTGCTGATCGCTGCCTCGCTGATCATCTTCTTCGGCTTTGACGGCGAAGCGCCGTTGCGGGCGGCTGAAGGCGCGGCCGGCAGTCTGAATTGGGGCGGCCGATGAGCGCCGATCTGCTGCTCCTGATTTTCCTGCTGACGCCCGCAGCCCACGCGATGGCCGTTGGCGCTACAGCGCATGTGCCTGTTCTTCGAGACGGCGCCAACATCATTTTCGCGTTCGCTTACGCGAGTTTGGCGATGTTGCTCATCCATTGGCATCAGAATGGGGCGCAAGCGTTCGTCGCGCTCGCGCGGCCATTACCCACCGCGGAGTTTTCTTTCGCGCCCGAGCCGATCGGCCTCACCGCCGCCGCCGCGTTCGCGGCGCTCGCCGCGCTCAACGCGCCGTTCGCCGGCGGCTTTTTCCGCGCCATGGAAGACCGCGCCCCGGCGCGCGCACAGGCGCTGATCGCGCTTTCGGTTGGCTTGGCTTGCGCGGCGTGCCTGTCGGCGAACCTATTCACCTTCCTGCTTTGCTATCAGGCGATGATCGTGGCGTCGTTTCCGTTGGTCGCGCATTATGGCGGGCCGGAAATCCGGCGCGCAGGACAAGTCTATCTCGGCGTGTTGCTGACCGCGTCTGTCGCGCTGCTGCTGCCGGCGATGGCGTGGACGCACGGCTTTGCGAACCGGCTGGACTTCGTTGCAGGCGGATTGCTCGCCGGCAGGATTGGTCCGATCGAGGCGGACGTGCTGCTCACGCTATTCGCGTTCGGCCTCGCCACTGCCGGGCTCATCCCGTTGCATCTGTGGCTGCCGGCGGCGATGCGCGCGCCCAGTCCGGCGGCGGGGCTGGTGCATTGTGTGGTCGTTTGCTCCACCGGCGCGCTCGGCCTGATCAAGGTGTCGCTGCTGATCTTCGGCGGCGCAATGAGCCAGGCTATGATCGCGCGTCCGGCCTTGATTTGCCTAGCGCTGGGCGGCTCGGTTTTGGCGTCATTCATTGCGCTGTCGAAGGATGAACTGAAACCACGGCTGGCCTATGCCACAATTGCGCAGGTCGCGCTTTGCACTGCTGGCGCGATGATTGCGACGCCGGTGGCCTTGTTCGCAGCGTCGTTTCACATCGTCGCGCACGGCGTAGGCAAGGCCAGCCTGTTCTTCACTGCCGGCGCGGTTGAAGCGCTTACCGGCCGCACCCGCGCGTCCGAACTTACGGGCCTCGGGCGGCGCATGCCCTGGGCGTTCGCCGCGTTTGCGCTGGCGGCGCTGAGCGTGTCGTGCGTTCCGCCGCTGGCGGGCGCGTGGTCTCTGCTCTGGCTCAGCGCGGGCGCGGCGCGGGCGGATATGATCTGGGTCGCGGGTCTGGTGCTGGCCTCGTGCATCGCGAGTTTCGCAACGCTGGGGCCGCTGGCCGGCAAGGCGCTGTTCGGCCCCGCTCCCGCGCACCCATTCGTGCGCCCCGACGCTGCATCGGTATTGTTGATCCTGCCGGTGGCGGTGGGCGGCGCGCTGTCGCTTGGTCTCTTGTTTTTGATCGATCCACTGTCGCAGTTTCTCGGCGTAAGGCTCGGGCCATGAGCGACGACCACACATCCCGCGATCAGATGCGGCCGCTGGCGCTGCTTTTGTTCGGCTGGGCCTTCATGTTCAAGCGCGGCGGCGTGATCCTGGTTGGACTCGCCCTCGCAGGCGCGGCGTTGATCGCCGCCGAGTTCGCGGTAGAGCGCGCGCCGCTCGATCTGCCGCTTGAAGACCTGCCGGGCTTTTACGGCGCGGCTGGCTTTTTGGTTATCATCGCGACCCTCGGCGCCGCTTATCTGTTAAACGCGATCCTGCATCGCCTGCGCGCGCCGGGAGATGAAGCGTGATCGCGCTCAGTCCTAATCCCGGCTTTGCACTGCTGCTGGCGGCGCTGATTGCGCTGGTGGCGCCGAAGGGCGCGCGTGCGCTTGTGATGCTTGGCGGCGCGTTTGGCGCGCTTTACCTCATGTTCGCGCCGGGCTTTGGCGATCAGGTCGCGTTGGCGCAGATTGGCCTTACGGTAACGCCGCTGCGGCTCGATGCGCTGAGCCAGGTGTTCGGTCTGGGTTTTGCGATTGCCATTGCGATCATCACCCTGTTTTCCTTGTATCGCCGTGACCGTCTGGAAGATGTGGCGCTGCTTGCGCACGCTGGCGGCGCCATCACGGCCGCATTCGCGGGCGATCTGATCAGCTTCATCGCCGCCACGCAGCTGGGCGCGATGGCGGGCGTTGCGCTAGCCGCTAGCGGACGCACGCCCGCCGCGCTTGGCGCCGCCGTGCGCATGCTGATCTGGCAGGGCCTGGCGGGACTGCTGCTGGTGGTTGGCGCCGGGCTGATCTGGTCTGCTACGGGCGAGATCGAGTTCGTGCAGCTTGACGGCACATCGCCCGGCGGCGCGGTTTTTCAACTCGCATTGCTGATCATGCTCGGGGCGCCGCTCGCGCACGTCTGGGTGAAAGACGTGGCGGCAAACACGACGCCGGCGGCGGCGGCGGCGCTGGCCGTGTTTCCGCTATCGCTCGCGCTTTACGCTTTGCTGCGCGCTTTCCCGGGCGAGCCGCTTCTGGCGCCGCTTGGCGCCGTGATGGCGCTGGCGCCACTGCCGTTTGCGGCGGCGGCGCAGGATATGCGCCGCGCCATCGCCTACGGGCTGATCTCGCAGGCGGGCGTGGCGATGATCGGGATCGGCGCGGCCACGCCTTTGGCGCTTGCAGGCGCGGTGGCGTTTACGTTCGCCTGCATGTTCCACAACGCGCTCGCATTCATGACGATTGGCTTTGCCCATGAGCGCGCCGCTGGAATTGCCGGCGGGCTTGCGCGCACCATGCCGGTGACGGCGGCGATGTCGATCGTCGCGGCGCTTTCGGCGCTGGCGGCGCCGGGCTTTGCTGGCTTCGTGGGCCATTCTGTTCTTACCGCCGCTGTAGGGCAGGAAGAGCGCGCGTTCGCGTGGTTCGCGGCCGTGGCTGCGTCGGCGGGCGCGGTGTTTCACATCGGGTTGCGCGCACCGTTCCAAGTTTTCTTTGGCCGCGATGGCGGCGCGCGCCCCGCTGACGCGCCGTTTTACACGCTGCTGGCGATGGGGCTGGCGGCGTTCTTCATTGTCGCCATCGGCGCTAATCCGGGCTGGCTCTATTCGTTGTTGCCGGAAGCGATCAATTACCGGCCGTTCGACGGCGCCGACGTGCTGATCCAGGCGCAGCTCGTCGTGTTTGCCTTGCTTGCCTTTGGTCTGATCAAGCGGTTTTCCGCCTATCCAGCTTTTAGCAATGGCGGCCTACCCGACATTGATTGGCTCTACCGCAAGCCCGCACGCGCGGCGGGGCGTGCAATCATCATCGCCGCGGCATGGCTCAATCACGCTGCGCAGGAGCAGGCCGATCGCGTGCGCACGAAAGCGCGGGGCGCCCTGGCGGCGGCGCGTTTTCTCGACCGGCCCGCCAGCATTGGCAGTGCGCAAGGGGCGTGGCTTTTGGCTGTCGCCGCGTTCCTTTTGGCGGTTCTTTATGCATGGCAGGCCTAAAATCGCGATCGGGGCAAGGCAAAACTTGCGCGCCGCAACCCAAGACCGTAAAGCGGCATTATGGGGCTTCATAACACCGGCGAAGCGCGCCTGGCGTCGATGACCGGCGATATCGTTGCCGCGTATCTGCGCGGCAATGAGGTGGCCGCCAACGCACTGCCGGACCTGATCGAGACGGTGTTTGCGACGTTGCGCGGATTGATCGATGGCGCCGCGCCGCCGGTCACCGAGGACCGCGCGCCGGCGGTGCCGGTCAAACGGTCAGTCACGGCGGACTTTATCGTCTGCCTAGAAGACGGCAAAAAGTTCAAATCACTCAAGCGCCACCTGCGCACCCGCTATCACATGACGCCGGAAGAATACCGCCAGCGCTGGAGCCTGCCCCACGACTATCCCATGGTTGCGCCGAGCTACGCCAAGGCGCGCTCCGATCTGGCCAAGCGCATGGGGCTGGGACAAGCGCGACGCGCCTGAGGCGCATACTTCAATTAGAAGTATGTTGTTAGGAATATGGTCCCCTAGCGCTTGAGCGGACTTCTTTCTCCATTCGCTGAGATTTATGAGGTGATCAGCTGTGATCGTGCATTGCCGTGCCGGTTACGCGGATTATAATCCTATGGTCTATTTTTCCTCTTATATTCGCCTCAAGCGAGCGGAGTTCGATATGGCCAGGCGACTTGAAGAGGATAGGCGCAAAGCGCATCTGGCGGCGGGCGTCGTGGCGTACGCCACCGGCGTTGCGTTGCAGGAGGTGCTGTCAGCGACCCGTGGCTCTGCGGCCGCCGCCATCGCGCGCCAGACTGCGATGTATTTGACCCATGTCGCGTTCGAGATGAGTCTTTGCCGGGTGGCGAGCGCATTTGGGCGTGATCCCTCGACGGTGGCCCATGCCTGTCAGCGGATCGAAGAGCGGCGCGATGATACGGCGGTGGATGATTGGCTCCACGCTTTAGAGCGGTCACTAAAACGCGCGCCATCAGCCCTGTCTCCGCCAGCGGCGCTCAGCGGCGGCGCGGGGCTGGTGCAATGAGCCCGGAACGGTTGCTGGCGCGTCTGGCGCGGGCCGATTTTGTGCTGGCGCGCGAAGCTGATGGCGCACGATACGGCGCCTATGCAGGCGGCGACCGCCGGCGCAGGCCCGTTGCGCGTATCCCCGCTGCGATTGTCAAAGGCCTGATCGCGGACGGCGCGCTCAGTAACGTCGATGGCGAGCGCGTGGTGTTGTCTCCTGCCGGCAGGGCGCGCGCCGAACGCGCCGCGGCCACGCCGGATGAAGCCTGGCGCGTGCAGCATGACGAGCTTGTCGATCGTTCCGCGATGGATCGCGATGGCGACGTTTATGCCGTGCGGGGGTTGGCGCCGGGGGGCGCCATGGCGCGGCTGGCGCGGATGAAAGATCCAGAAGGACGCGCGTTTTTCGCGACGGAGGAAATCGCCGCGGGGGCGCGGCTGGCGCAGGATTGGGCTGTTGGCCAGCAGGGACTTGTGCGCGGCGCCGATTGGACCGCGCCGCCGCGCGGCAGCACGCCGCGTGGCTCCAGCGCTGAAATCGCGCGCGGTGCGGTGATTGATGCGCGCGCGCGCGTTCACGTTGCATTGAGCGCGCTGTCGCCCAATGCCACTGCGCTGATCAAGGCGGCGTGCCTGGAACAGCACGGGCTGGAGATCATTGAAAGACGCGCGCGCTGGCCGGCGCGTTCAGCCAAGGTGGCGCTGAAATTCGCGCTGGCGCAACTCGCGCTGGCTTATCGCACTGGCCGCGCTGCTGGTTCGGGCGGCGGGCCTGTTCAGCAATCGACTTGAAATCGGAGGTCGCAGGAAGGGCGTCAAGGGCTGGCGCCGCGCCGAGCCCCTCCCAATATCCACGATCATGTTTGGTAAATCCCGTTCCGTTGAGGCGCTTTCCGCTGCGCCCACCTCCCCACGCGACGCCTTCTCCGCTGCCGTCATCGGCGCGGTGGATGGCGCCGGGCCCTCAGTCATTGGCGTGCGCCGCAAGAAGCAGGGGCGCGGCGACGCGTTCGACGGCGCGGGCAGCGGCGTGATCGTCTCCAGCGACGGCTACGCGCTTACCAACAACCACGTCGTTGACGGCGCGCACCGCGTCGATGCGGTGCTGCATGACGGCCTCGTGGTCTCGGCCGAAATCGTTGGGGCCGATCCTGATACCGATCTGGCGCTGCTGCGCCTCGGCGGCGGCGCGTTGCGCGCCGCAGAACTGGGCGACAGCGACAATCTGAAGGTTGGCGAACTCGCCGTCGCGATCGGCAATCCGCTCGGCTTTCAGGCCACTGTCACCGCCGGAATCGTGTCGGCGCTGCGCCGCACGTTACGCGGCGCGTCAGGCCGGCTAATTGAGGATGTGATCCAGACAGATGCAGCGCTTAATCCCGGCAATTCCGGCGGCGCGCTGGTGGATCATGCGGGCCGCGTCATCGGCATCAACACGGCGATGATCGGCGGCGCACAGGGCATCTGCTTCGCGGTGCCGATCAACACCGCCAAGCGCGTGATCCCGGAGTTGATGCGCGATGGGCGGGTGGCGCGCGGCTGGCTCGGCATCGCCGGCCAGACGCAGGGCTTGTCAAAGGCGCTGGTGCGGCGGCTGGGCCTTGCTCATGAAGCGGGCGTGCTGGTGGTGCAGGTTGTTTCCGGCGGGCCGGGCGAGGCGGCGGGCCTGCGCGCCGGCGATGTGATCCTGTCAGTCGATGATCAGGCGGCGCCCTCGGTGGACGCGATCCACAAAGTGCTCGGCCGCGAAGCGATAGGACGCAAGCTGGCGCTGGCGGTGCTGCGAGACGGGCTGATCGTGAATCTTGGTCTAAGCGTTATCCAACGCCCGGAAGAAAAGCGGCGCGCCTAGCTGCGCCGCGTGTTGCTCCAGACGATCTGGATGAGGCCGATAGCGACCGCGATCCCGCCGTACACGGCCCATTGGTAGTTGTTGACCATGAAGCTGCGCTCACCAGTGGCGCCCATCGGACCGTTAAAGGCGATGTTGAACGCCTGCAGAATCCAGACCCCGCCGCCGAAACACAGCATCGCGCCAAGCAGGGTGCTGATCACCCGGCCAAGAATGTTGAACGCCGCACCCATCGCCACCTCCCGTTTGCGCCGAGTCTAGCAGCCGGATAGGACGTTTGCATGTGCGAATTGCTGGGGATGAGCGCCAACGTCCCGACAGACATCCGTTTTTCGTTCGCGGGCCTGGCCAAGCGCGGCGGGGCTACCGGCCCGCATCGGGATGGTTGGGGGATCGCGTTCTACGAAAAGCGCGGCGCGCGCGCCTTTCATGATCCTGAACCCAGCGCCCATTCGGCGCTGGCCAAGCTCGTAAAAGATTATCCGATCAAAAGCCGGCTTGTGGTGGCGCATGTCCGTAGAGCCAATCGCGGAAGCGTCGCGCTGGAAAACACGCACCCGTTCATGCGCGAGATGTGGGGACGCACATGGACGTTCGCGCATAACGGCCAATTGCGCGGCGTGAAGAAACTGAAGCTCACGCATTACCGCCCGATCGGCACGACGGATAGCGAGCACGCCTTCTGCTGGCTGCTCGATCAACTACGCGATCGCTGGACCGACGAACCAAAACCCGCCGCGCTCGATGCGGCGGTGCGCGCGCATTTCGCGTTCCTCGAAACGCTCGGCGTGTTCAACGCGCTGCTGGCGGACGGGCGCACGCTCTACGCCCATTGCTCCAAGCGCCTCTGCTACCTCACGCGCCACGCACCGTTCGGCAAAGCCACGCTGGTCGATGAAGACATGCAGGTCGATTTCGCGGCGGAAACCAATCCGGACGATTGGGTGACGGTGATTGCGACAAGGCCGCTGACGAAGGATGAGGCGTGGATCAACGTTGCGAAGGGTGAAACGCTGATCCTGCGCGATGGGAGAACATGTCCTTCTCCCCGTGTGGGAGAAGGTGGCGCGAAACGCCGGATGAGGGGAGTTGGCGCTAACGTTTGAGAGTTCCGTCCTATTGCGGCTGGTGAGCGCTACTGATCCGTCGCTTGATTTAGCCGCTATCCAGAGTTTACTGATCGAGCGAGGGCGGCGATGCGGTCTTGGATTATCGTTATGGCACTGGCGTGCGCGCCGGTGGGGTTCGCCCAGCCGGTGGCGTCGATGAGTGCGGACGAAGCCTATGTCCGCGCCATGACCTACATTCAGAACGAACTCAGCAAGCGAGACGCTGAACAGAAGATCAAAGAAGCCGACATTTCGGGCCTTCGGCAGGAACTCGCCGAAGCACGCCGTAACGCCGACAACGCGTTGAAACAATTGGCGGCGCAGGCAAAGGCCAATGATCCTGCTGCGCAAACATCGTTGACCGCGTTCGCCGAAGGCAAGGGTGAGCAAGGCGTCGATGTGCTGCTGGCCGATGCGGCGGCGGACAAGCAAAAAGCGGTGGAGAAATACAAGCGCGCCGGCGCGCTGGCCTTCGCCGTGGATACGCAGAAGGCACTAGCTGCGTATGACGAATTGTTGAAACTGGTGCCAGGGGATGCATCAGCGCGCATATCCCAAGGCCTGTTGAAGGAACGGGTAGGTGATTTGTCAGGTGCGGAGGCGGCCTATCGCGCGGTGCTCTCTGCTGCCGGTGGGAACGCCTGGGAAGCGGTTGCACTCACCAATCTGGGCAACATTGCTTATACACGCGGCGATCTTGCCGGCGCGGCGACCTTTTACAACCGTTCGCTGGTGCTCGATCAGCGCCTTGGCAGCAATAGCGGCCAAGCCGGAAATTTGGCAAGTCTCGGCAACATCGCCTTCACCCGCGGCGACCTTGCAGTGGCCGAAAGATATCAGCGGCAATCGTTGGCACTAGCCGAGCAGATTGGAAACAAGGGACTCCAAGCCGTAGTTCTCACAACCTTGGGCGAGATCGCGCGCGTACGGGGCGATTTAACGGGTTCTGAAGTTTATCAAAAACGGGCTCTGACGCTGAACGTGGAAATTGAGAACAAGGACGGCCAAGCTCGAAATCTGAACAATCTAGGCATTGTCGCACAAACCAGTGGCGACTTCACAGCCGCCAACGCCTATCAGACGCGTGCATTGGCGCTGAACGAAGAATTGGGAAACAAGCAAGGTCAAGCGGCGAACCTTGGCAACATTGGAAATGTGTCCGTGCTGCGCGGAGATATCGCCGTGGCGGAGTCTTTTCAAAAACGCGCGCTCGCGCTGAGCGAAGAAATCGGTGACAGGGTAACGCAAGCGAACAATCTCACCTCGTTAGGTGAAATAGCTCGGATTCGCGGCGATATGAATTCGTCGGAAAGATATAACAAACTTGCATTGGCGCTCAACGAAGCAGTCGGGGCCAAGGAGGGGCAGGCAAAAAACCTAAGCAACTTGGCCGCAGTCGCTGGAGGTCGGCGGGAGTTTGCTGCGGCAGATACTTATTTGAAACGCGCGAACGAACTGTTTGAAGATATTGGTAGTAAGGAAGGTCAGGCCACGGTTGCCATAAACCTCGGTGTGCTAGCTCGGATGCGCAGCGACATGCAAGCAGCCGAGACGTATCAGAGGCGCGCGCTCGCATTCGGTGTGGCGCTGGGCAGCAAGAATATTCAAGCCAACGCCCTAGGCAATTTAGGAGCGATCGCTTTGGACGGGGGCAAGCGTTCCGAGGCCTGCGAAAACTTTCGCAGGGCGTTGACGCTTGACGAGTCTCAAGGAGCCGCTGGATCAGAGGGGGCCACGATCACTCGGAGCAATATCGCGCGATACTGCACGCGTTAATAGGCCGTTAAGCCTCGACCAGCACGCCCTTCTCAGCCAGGAACGGCTTCAGCTCCCCCGTCTCGAACATCTCGCGCACGATATCGGCGCCGCCGACGAATTCGCCTTTGACGTAGAGCTGCGGGATGGTCGGCCAGTCGCTGAACGCCTTGATGCCTTCGCGGACGTCCGCATCGGCCAGCACGTTCACGTCTTTGTATTCGACGCCGAGGTGATCGAGCACGCGCACGACGAGGTTGGAGAAGCCGCATTGTGGCATCGCCCGCACGCCCTTCATGAACAGGACGACGTTATTGCCTTCGATGGTGCTGCGGATTTCGGAAAATACGGCCGGTTCGGACAAAGGGGCGCTCCTGCGTTGATGTAGAGCTAAGCCCGCGCGGCCCCGCCATCAAGGCCCGCGACGGCAAGACAGCCGGCCAGATGCGCGGGCGAGGTGGTTGTTACCAGCACGGAGGTCATGCCGGGGACCGCCAAAGCGGCGGCGAGGGCCTGTTCCGGCGTCCGGTCAGACGGTGTCGCCGCGCCCCGCCGCAGGCTGCGCGCCAGCCGCCAGACATCGCCCAAAGTCGCCCGGCCGGAGCGTTTCGCGCCGGTCATTGCTTCGATGCCGAGAAAGGCGAGGCCGCGCCCGGAAGCAAAGGCCGGCCAGTCGCTGAACGCCGGCGCCATGATCGCGTCCATGCCTTCGGCGTTAGCCGCAATCTCCGCGCCGCGCCCGCATACGCCCAGCGCCCGCGATTTGCCTTCCGCCTTGAACGCTAGGAACGCGGTGCGGCTTTCGACGCTCAGCGCTTCCGGCGGGCCGTGCAGGAACAGGATGTCGACGGCATCGACGCCGAGCGCGCGCAGGCTGGCCTCAAGTTGTCCGCGCAGAAACGCCGGAGAGAAATCCGCGGCGAGATCGGCGCCGCGACGAAACTTGCCCAGTTTGGTTGAGAGCAGAAACTTATTGCGTGCGACGCCGCGTAACGCGCGGCCGAGCCGCGCTTCGGCGTCACCGTAGAAAGGGGCGGTGTCGAAGAGATTGGCGCCGCCTTCCATCGCCTGATGAATCAGCTTCGCTGTGAGCGCCTCGGGAACAAGCGGCGTTCCGTGCGGCCCGGAAACGCCGAAGCCGAGACGCGGAAGGTTCACTTCGCTTTCGTCTCGAGCGCGAGCGCGTGCAGCACGCCGCCCATCCGGCCCTTCAGCGCCGCATACACCATCTGATGCTGCGCCACGCGGCTTTTGCCGGCGAAGGCAGAAGAGGCGATCACCGCTTTCCAGTGGTCGCCATCGCCGACCGTATCGACCAGTTCGATCTCAGCGTCTGGAAACGCCTCCCGCAGCAAAGCTTCGATATCGCCGCCATTCATCGCCATTAGAGAAAGTCTGCAATGCGGACGGGGATGTGAGAATTGCTGACGGCGCTGATAGTCTCGTCGAACGTATGCACCGAAGTCAGCGTATAAGATTTGCCTTTGGGTACACGATGAACATGTGTTTTCTGCTCGTCCAAGTCGACAACCCAAAGCTCGTGAACGCCGCTTTCGGCATAGATGGGCGGCTTTACGATCAGATCGCGGCGCTGCGAAGATGAGGCGACTTCAATAGCCAAAAAAACCAAATTGCCGCGCACGTCTTCAGACCGCAGGTGCTCTGGGAACAAAGCGACGTCCGGCTTGATTTCGGTATCGTCAAACAGGAACAGACTCGGTTCAGAAGCGACTATGACTTTGCCCTGCGCTGCTTCGCCCTCAGGAGTGAGTTGGGCAAGGGCGATGGTGAAGTGCCGCCAGAGCCGGGTGCGCATCTTAAAGTGATCGTTCAGCTCCGCAGACATCGGAACCATCTCCCCCCGGATAAGCTCGAATGGTGCGTCTTCTTCAACGATGTCGGCGTCGATGAGCGCGCGAATCTTTGCGTTGGTCCAACCCCAGCGATCCAGGCCTTCGGCGGCGCGCGTAAGCAGTGGCTTGTTCATTGCTTGAGCATATCACAGACTAGGGAGGAGGCCAGAGTCAGGCCGCCTTGCTCATATAGGCTGGCATCCAGCCCTCGTGCGCTGCGCGTAGATCGTCGAGCGAAACGTATTCGTCGGCAAACAGGATTTCGCGGCTGCCAGCGATGCCGACCGGCTCTGCATATACGCCCGCTTCGCGCGCGGCGGCGTAGATACCCTGTTCGCGCTCGGCCGGCACGGCGAGCAGATAGCGCGCCTGATCCTCGCCGAAGGCGAACGCCGTTGGAGAAAGATCGCTGCTGTTGAAGATCAGCGCGCCGATATCGGCGGCCAACGCCATCTCCGCTGCGGCGCAGAGCAGGCCGCCATCGGAAAGGTCATGCACCGCGGCGACCGCGCCGGTTTCGATCAGCTTACGCACGAAATCGCCATTGCGCTTTTCACCGGCCAGATTCACCGGCGGCGGCGCGCCTTGTTCGAGGCCTAGCACTTCTCGCAGATAGATCGACGCGCCGAGGTGGCCGTGCGTTTCGCCGACGAGGATCAGCACGTCCTTTTCCTTCATCGCGCGCATGTCGGCGCGCTTGCTGAGATCGTCGATGATGCCAACGCCGCCGATCGCCGGCGTCGGCGGGATCGGCTCGCCATTGGTTTCGTTGTAGAGGCTGACATTGCCGCTGATCACCGGGAAATCCAGCGCGCGGCAGGCTTCCGCGACGCCTTCGATCGCCGCCACGATCTGGCCCATTGTCTCCGGCTTTTGCGGGTTTCCAAAATTCAGATTATCGGTGACGGCGAGCGGGCGCGCGCCGACGGCGGTAAGGTTGCGCCAGCATTCGGCCACGGCCTGCTTGCCGCCCTCATAGGGATCGGCCTGCACGTAGCGCGGCGTCACGTCCGTGCTGATCGCCAGCGCGCGCTTGCTGCCGTGAATGCGCACCAAAGCCGCGTCGCCGCCGCCCTCGGAATCGGCCAGCGTGTCGGCCATGACGTGGCGATCATATTGCTGCCAGAGCCAGCGTTTGCTCGCCATGTCCGGCGCGCTCATCAGCGTCTGCAGCGCCTTGATCGGTGATGGATGCGGCCTGGCCAGAACATCGGCCGACAATTGCTCCGCCGGTTTCGGTTTCACATAGGGACGATCGTACTTAGGCGCTTCATCGGCGAGCGGGCCAAGCGGCATGTCGGCGGCCGTTTCGCCATGCCATTTCAGCACCAGACGGCCCGTGTCCGTGGTCTTGCCGATGACCACGGCGTCCAGCCCCCATTTATGGAAGATCGCCATCGCTTCGTCTTCGTGGCCGGGCTTCAGCGTCATCAGCATGCGCTCCTGACTTTCGGAGAGCATGAATTCGTACGGGCTCATGTTTGCTTCGCGCGCGGGGATAAGGTCGATGTTGAGTTCAACACCGGCGCCGCCCTTGCTCGCCATTTCGACGGTGGAAGAGGTGAGGCCCGCCGCGCCCATATCCTGAATGCCGATGATCACGTCGTGCTGCATGAGTTCGAGGCACGCTTCGATCAGCAGCTTTTCCAGGAACGGATCGCCCATCTGCACGGTCGGGCGCTGGCTCTCGGCTTCCTCGGAGAATTCAGCGCTCGCCATCGTCGCGCCATGAATGCCGTCGCGGCCTGTTTTCGCACCGACATAGACGACCGGATTGTTCGCGCCCTTCGCGGCGCTGGTGAAAATGCGGTCCTTCGGCGCAAGGCCAACGCACATCACGTTGACCAGGATGTTGCCGTTATAGCCGGCGTGAAAATTCGTCTCGCCGCCGACCGTCGGCACGCCGACGCAGTTGCCGTAACCGGCGATGCCCGCGACGACGCCGCCAACGAGACGGCGTGTCTTCTCGTGGCTCGGATCGCCGAAGCGCAACGCGTTCATCAGCGCGATCGGCCGCGCGCCCATCGTGAATACATCGCGCAGAATGCCGCCGACGCCGGTGGCTGCGCCCTGATACGGTTCGATATAGGAGGGGTGGTTGTGGCTCTCCATCTTGAAGATGCAGGCGAGCCCTTCGCCGATATCGATCGCGCCAGCGTTTTCGCCCGGCCCGTAAATCACATGCGGCGCCTTGGTCGGGAATTTGGCCAGATGGACGCGCGATGATTTGTACGAGCAGTGCTCGCTCCACATCACCGAAAAAATGCCAAGCTCAGTGACGTTCGGCGTGCGGCCCATGTGGCGGACCACGTCCTTCCATTCGTCCGCCGAAAGACCGAATTCAAGCGCCTGGCTCTCTGTCGCGGGCGCGAGATGGGGGTGAGTCATAGGAAAGGGATTAAAGCCGCCCGCCGGGGCTATCAACACGTGAGGCTGTGTTACTCATCAGAAAGGCGCGCTCTGGCGTCCATCCGCTGGTGCAGAACGGCCAAAAGGACCAGATCGCCGCCGGCTTCGTCTCGGACGAAGACGCGATGAGAGCCGGCCTGAATGTATGAAACTCCGTCGCCCAGGTCAGGAGCTGTCCTCAGCAGGGAGGGGCGCTCAGCGACCTTGACGATGATGGAATCGATAAGGTCGAGATAGCGAAAAGCCTGCTCCGGACTCCACTTTTCCGCCGTGTATCGCCAGATTTGGTCCAGGTCGGCATCGGCGCGGAGCGTGCGCCGGATCGTTCTCATTTCTTGTTGTCGGCGATCCAGCGCGCTTGAGACTCTTCAGCCACCTGACGGATGGTCTTGTTTGAGAACCTACCAGCGTCAGCGTCCTCAATCCCCGGCCGCAACGCTTCGCGCAGCGCGGCCAGTTTCGCTGAATAATCGGGATCTGAATCCTCAGCGAACCGTCGCACGGCGTCGCGCACGACTTCTCCGGCGTCGATGTATTGACCCTCAGCCACGAGGTCATTGATGAACGTTTCCAGCGGCGGCGGGAGATCCACTATCAGCTTGCCCATGATCCAATCCTACACCGGATTGCCTCCACGAGCCACTATTCCCCCGCCTCGACCTCGAATTTCGGCAGGTCCGCGCGCAGCGTTTCGTAGAGGCGGCTGACAAAACTATCGACGTCCTCATCGACGAAATCGTCGAAATATCCATCCTGATTGCTCTCGAATACGAACTCGCCCTCGTCGGCGTAGATGAAGCCGATGACTTCTTCGCTGGCGACATGCGTGACTTCGATCGCGGCCTCGTCCTCATCATCGTTCATTTCGAACGAAAGACGCCGGCTGGCGATCTTTTCCCCGATCTTCGGAATCAATTCCTGCAGCGCGGCGATTTCATCAAAGCCGGTTTTACCCGTGTCCTCGCGGGCCGCTTCCAGACGCTTGCGCGCATCATCGACTTCGTCATCGAAACCAGCCATTTCCGTCCTCTGATTATCCGGCCGCCGCAGCGACGCTTTGCCATAAATTCCAGCCGCCCGTGCGGCCTAGTTCCGGGTCGGCGCTGCGATCGGGGTGGGGCATAAGCCCCAGCACATTGCCGCGCGCGTTGGTGATGCCGGCGATGTCGCGCATCGATCCGTTCGGGTTTGCCTCGTAGCGAAACACGACGCGGCCTTCGCCTTCGAGCTGATCGAGCGTCTGCTTGTCAGCCACGTAGCGGCCTTCGCCATGCGCGATCGGCATCACGGTTTCGCGTTTTTCACGATAGGAGCGGGTAAACGCGGTGTTTGAATTGGCGATCTTCAGCGGCGTGTCAGCGCAGATGAAATGCAGCCCATCGTTACGCGTAAGCGCCCCGGGCAGCAGGCCTGATTCAGTGAGGATCTGGAAGCCGTTGCAGATGCCCAGCACAAACGCGCCCCGCGCCGCATGCACCGCCACCGCCGCCATGATCGGACTGCGCGCGGCCATCGCGCCGCAACGCAGATAGTCGCCATAAGAAAAACCGCCCGGCAAAACCACCAGATCAACATCGGCCGGCAGGCGCGTGTCCTTGTGCCAGACCATCGCCGGCGCCTTGCCGGTGACCCGCTCCAGCGATGTCGCGGAATCGCGGTCGCAATTTGCGCCAGGGAACACAATCACCGCTGATTTCATTGTCTCGCCATAGCGTGCGTTGCGCGCCGGGCCAAGCACTTGAAAGCCGCGCCCTTACTGCGATTGGAGCTGCCGAACATGCTCGAGATCACAATCATTCTGCTGGCCGTCGTTGCGTTCGCGGGCGGCTTCGGGATGGCGGCGGCGAACAACGCCCACCGCGCCCGGGCCCAGAGACAGACGCATCGGCCAAACCCTCGCGCTTTGCCCGCGACCCAGACGGCGGATGTACAGGCCAAAGCGGGCCGCGATCCCGCTGGCCTGTGAGCAATTCTCAGGCGATTTCGATGCGGTAAGTCTCAATCACGGTGTTGGCGAGCAACTTTTCGCACATTGCCTTGACCTGCTTTTCGGCTTCGAGCCTGTCTGAACCATCGAGGTCAAGCTCGATCACCTTGCCGATGCGCGCTGTTTGTACGCCAGGAAAGCCAAGCTCTCCCAACGCACTAGCAACCGCCTTGCCCGGCGCGTCGAGCACGCCGGGCTTGAGGCCAACCGTAACAATCGCTTTCAGCGCCATCAGGCGGCGTCTCCCGCGACTTGCTGACCCTGCTTCAGGATGCCCAGGCGCCGGGCGACTTCGGTATAGGCCTCGGTCACATTGCCGAGGTCGCGGCGGAAGCGGTCCTTGTCCAGCTTTTCGTTGGTCGTGGTGTCCCACAGCCGGCATGAATCCGGGCTGATCTCGTCGGCGATCACGGTGCGCACCATGTCGCCTTCGTAGAGACGGCCAAACTCGATCTTGAAATCGATCAGCTTGATGCCGACGGCGGCGAACATACCGAACAGGTAATCGTTCACCCGCAGGCTGAGGGCCATGATGTCGTCGATTTCCTGGGTCGAGGCCCAATTGAACGCGGTTATGTGCTCTTCCGCCACCAGCGGATCGTGCAGATCGTCGTTCTTGTAATAAAACTCTATGATCGAGCGCGGCAGCGGCGTGCCTTCCTCAAGGCCGAGGCGCTTGGCAAGCGAGCCGGCGGCTACGTTACGGCAAACCACTTCCAGTGGAATGATCTCAACCTCGCGGACAAGCTGCTCGCGCATGTTCATCCGCTTGATGAAATGCGTGGGGACGCCGATCGCGTTGAGGTTCGTCATGATGAACGCGGAGATTTGGTTATTCAGGACGCCCTTACCGTCCAGAATGGCCTTCTTCGTTCCATCGAACGCCGTCGCGTCGTCCTTGAAATGTTGCACGATGGTGCCCGGCTCGGGCCCCTCGTAAAGAATCTTGGCTTTGCCTTCATAAATTTTCTTGCGACGAGACATCGCGCTTACCTCCGAACGCCGCGATTACTGCCCGCGGCCGCAGGGGCGCCGATAGATTTCCTTGATGACCTGCCTCTTGATGAGGAATGGGTCTTTGGGGAGGAATCGGCATTGCGCCAGCCGATCCAACTTAGCGATCCGGCTGGCCCGCCACAATGTCTTCCCGCTTTTGGGGAGCAATGCGGCGGTGGGCGCTTCACCGCGTTGATTCCACCATCTCGCGGCTGTAACAAAGCGTGAAAAGGAACGGATCCGGCCCATGAGCAGTTTTGACGATCGCGGACGTGGCGAAGAGAAAAAATATGAACTAAGTCAAGAGCTTGAGTTCAAGGCGCAGGCGCGCCGGAATAAGCTGCTGGGGCTTTGGGCTGCTGATTTGATGGGGATTTCTGGCCCTGCGGCTGATGAATATGCCAAGTCGGTCGTCGCGGCGGACTTTGAGGAAAAGGGTGACGAAGACGTTTTCCGCAAGGTTCGGGGCGATTTCGACGCCAAAGGGGTTGCCCAATCTGATCATCAAATTCGCAGCCGCATGACGGATTTGCTGAACGAAGCTCGCGTGCAGGTAAAAAGCCAGGCCTGACGGGGCGCTTTAGGCAGCTTGACGGCGCGGCGGCGCCGAGTCGGGACGGCGTTTTAATGACAGACACCGGATTGTTCGCGCCGGCCCGGCGCGCAAGCGCGTTGCCGGGCTGGTCTTTCCGCCTGCGGCGTTTCGCGCTTGGCGATTTTGTTGTTTTCGATCCGGTGGAGCAGGCGCGTCCTGCGATGCGGCCCGGAGAAATCGCCTTACTGCGGTCGGTCTTGCGCGGGGCGCGGCACTATCTCGAATTTGGCGCCGGCGGCAGCACGATCTTTGCGCTGCGCGAGGGCGTCGGCGACGTGGTTTCCGTTGAGTCAGACAGCGCATGGATTGAGCGCATGCATGCCGATCCCACCGCCGCAGCGGCGGTGAGGGAGTCCCGCTTGAAGCTGCTGCACGCCGACATTGGCGCCATAAGCGGCCTGGGCCGGCCCGTGAACGAAGAAGCGCGCGCGCGCTGGCCTTCGTACGCGCAATTGCCGTGGCCGCACGTTCAGGCCGATCGGCTCGACGTTGTGCTGATCGACGGGCGGTTTCGCGTCGCGTGCATCTTGGAAACGGTGCTGCGTTGCAACGCAAACACGGCGATTGTCATCCACGATTTCTGGAACCGGCCTCAGTACCATGTCGTTCTGCCGTTCCTTACGCCGCGGTCTCGCAGGGACTCGCTTGGCGTATTCAGTGTGAGGGCCGGATTTGATCGCGATGCGGCGGGGGCGATGCTCGCCGCCTACGCCTTCGTTCCAGGCTAGACCGCTGCGCCGAACAAGGCGCCGGCGGCGGCTGTTGCAGCCATCGCGAGCGCCCCCCACAGCGTAACGCGGAAGGCGGCGTGCAGCGGCGGGGCGCCGCCCGCGCGTGCGCCCAGGGCTCCGGAAAGCGCCAGCGCAGCTACCGCGGTCGCGCTCACTACCCACACGACCACATCTTGCGACGCGAGCAATGCCGCCACCAGCGGCAGCGCCGCACCGGCGGCGAAACTCGCCGCCGAGGCCAGCGCCGCCTCCACCGGGCGCGCGGCGCCGGTTTCGGTGATGCCCAGTTCATCGCGGGCGTGCGCGGCCAGCGCATCCTTGCGGGTGAGTTGCTCAGCCACCTGACGCGCCAGCGTAGGGTCCACGCCGCGCTTCACATAAATGCCGGCAAGTTCTTCAAGTTCGCTTTGCGGATCATCACGCAATTCGCGCTGTTCAATGGCAATTTCGGCGCGCTCGGCGTCAGACTGAGAGCTGACGGAAACGTATTCGCCTGCCGCCATCGACATCGCGCCGGCGATAAGGCCTGCCACGCCGGCCAACAGAATATCGCCGCGATCGGCGGAAGCGGCGGCCACACCAACAATCAGGCTGGCGGTGGAGACGATGCCGTCATTGGCGCCGAGCACGGCGGCGCGCAACCAGCCGATCCGCGAGATAAGGTGAGCCTCTTTGTGCGGGCGGGGCAAAGCGACTTAGCCGAATACGCGCGTGAAAATCGTATCGACGTGGCGGAAATGATGCGCGTCATCGAAGTACGTCTCCAGCGTTTTGGCGTCGAGCTTCGCCGTCACTTCGGGATCGGCCTTCAGCTTGTCGAACAGCGCCGTCGAAGCGCGGGGCGGGGCGCTGCGCCATACTTCCATCGCGTTGCGCTGTACGATCTTGTACGCGTCCTCGCGGCTCAATCCCGCCTGCGTTAGCGCCAGCAGCACGCGCTGCGAATTATGCAGGCCGCCAAGCAGCGCCAGATTGCGCGCCATGTTTTCAGGATAGACTATCAGCCGTTCAACAACGCCGGCCAGGCGATTAAGCGCAAAATCGAGATGGATGGTGGCGTCCGGGCCGATGCCGCGCTCCACGCTGGAGTGCGAAATATCCCGCTCATGCCACAGCGCGACGTTCTCCATCGCCGGCACAACGGCAGAGCGCACAAGCCGCGCCAGGCCGCAGAGGTTTTCTGTGAGCACCGGATTGCGCTTATGCGGCATGGCCGATGAGCCCTTCTGGCCCGCATCGAAATATTCTTCGGCCTCCAACACTTCCGTGCGTTGCAAATGGCGGATCTCCGTAGCCAGCCGCTCAACTGCCGAAGCCACGATGCCGAGCGTGGCGAAGAACGCTGCGTGCCGGTCGCGCGGAATCACCTGCGTTGATACCGGCTCTGGCTGCAGGCCAAGTTTTGCGGCCACGTAGGCTTCAATCTTCGGATCGATCTGCGCAAACGTGCCGACGGCGCCGGAGATCGCGCATGTGGAAATCTCCTGCTTGGCGGTGACGAGCCGCGTGCGGCAGCGGTCGAACTCAGCGTAATGGCCGGCCAGCTTGACGCCGAACGTCGTCGGCTCGGCGTGAATACCGTGGCTGCGGCCGATCGTCGGCGTCATCTTAAATTCCGTAGCGCGCTTTTTCAGCGCCGCCAGCACCCGGTCCACGCCTTCGATCAGTAGATCGGCGGCGCGTGAAAGTTGCACCGCCAGACACGTATCCAGCACGTCCGAAGATGTCATGCCCTGGTGCGCGAAGCGCGAATCCGGGCCGACATGCTCGGCGACGTTGGTCAGGAACGCGATGACGTCGTGCTTGGTCTCGCGCTCGATCTCGTCTATGCGCGAAACGTCAAAGCGGCCCTTGTCGCGATAGGTTTTTGCAGCGGCGGCGGGGATCACGCCTTCCTGCGCCAACGCCTCCATTGCCAGCGTTTCGATTTCGAGCCAGATCGCGAACCGCGTCTCCGGCGTCCAGATCGCCTCCATTTCGGGGCGGGAATAACGTGGAATCATGGGGCCGCTTATGGCGCGCCGCGGGGCCGAAGGGAATGCGGCTTTTGGCAGACCGTCCACAGCACGTCCGCAAAAATGTCATCAATCGCCGCGTTTTGGCCATGCCGTGCGGCAAGGTGGCGCCGATCGGGCTGCGCGACGGCGGCCGGCACATGACATTTGGTCTTCCGCACGCTAGACGCGCGGTCGCCTTTTACTCCGGAGCACGATTATGAAGCGTTTTTCAAGTTTGCCGCTGGCACTGTTGGCCCTTGCCGCGATCAGCGGCCCGGCGTTGGCCCAGGCGCCCGGCGCGCCCGGCGTGTGCGTGCTCGACCGCGATGCGATGTTCAGTCAATCCCTCGCCGGCAAATCGGTGGGGGAGCAATTGCGCAAACTCATCTCTGACGCTGACACGGCGCTAAAGGCTGAACGCGCCACGATCGAGAAGGATACCGCCGGATTTCGTTCACTTCAGGCCACGTTGCCCGCCGAGCAGCGCACCAGCCGCGCAAGCGAATTGCAAAAGCGCATCGACGCATTGAACGTGAAGGCCGAGACCAACCGCCGCGAGATCGAAGGCGCCGAACGCGCGGCGCTGCAACGCATCTTGACCGACGCGATGCCGGTTATTCAACAGGTTTCCGTGCAGCAAAAATGCGGTATAGTGTTCGACGTGAATGCGGTGCTGGCGTTCACCAATCCGGCGGGCATGGATCTGACCAAGGCCACGATAGAGGGGCTCAACGCCAAGCTCAAAACCGTGCCGGTCACGCGTACATCAGCGTCGGCCGGTGCGGCCAAGCCGAATAACTAAAGCAGCCCCAGCGTTTTAAAGCTTCGTTCGCCGTTGCGGCCGATCACCACGTGATCGTGCACGCTGATGCCTAGCGCCTTGGCGGCGGTGACGATCTCGCGTGTGATCGCCACGTCCGCCGCCGAGGGCGAGGGGTCGCCGCGGGGATGGTTGTGAACCAGGATCAGCGCCGCGGCTGAAAGCTCCAGCGCGCGGCGCACCACTTCGCGCGGAAACACGGCCGCCTGATCCACGGTGCCTTCGCTCTGCACTTCGTCGGCGATCACCTGGTTCTTGCGGTCAAGAAACAGAACGCGGAATTGCTCGCGCGGCTCATTGGCCATCGCCAGACGGCAGTAATTCAACAGCGCCGACCATGTGGTCACGACCGGGCGCTGCTTCATTTGCGCGGCCGTCGCGCGCTCAAGCGCCGCCTGGATTACTTTAAGCTCGAACGCCACCGCCGCGCCGGCGCCAGGCACTTCGGCGATGCGTGCGGGTTCGGCGCCAAGCACGCCGGGGAAATCGTTGAACCGGGCCAGCAGCGCCTTGGCCAGTGGCTTGGTGTCCTGGCGGGGAATAATCCGGAACAGCATCAGCTCCAGCAATTCGTAATCCGCCAACGCGCCCGGTCCGGCTGCGCGGAAGCGGCCCCGCAGCCGTTCGCGATGGTCTAGATAGTGCGGCTTGATGTCGGCGGGCTTGGCCTTCTTGCGCGCGGTTTTCGGCGCGGGCGCAAGCAGATCGGCGATCAGGTCCGGGGCGGCGATTTGCGCATGGGCGGAAAACAGCGTGCCCGTCGCGTCAGAAACGCCGTCGGTTTTTGCGCTCTTTGGCATTACGCGGCGGTGGCGCGGTTAAGTGCGTGCGGCGTTTCGCTCCGATTAAGCGAAGCGGTAAAAATTTCGACGCCGGTTTCGGTGACGCCGACGGAATGCTCGAACTGTGCGCTGAGCATTTTGTCCTTGGTTACGGCGGTCCAGCCGTCATTCAGCACCTTCACGCCAGGTCCGCCCAGATTCACCATCGGCTCGATGGTGAAGAACATGCCAGCCTTCAATTCTGGCCCTTCGCCGGGCTTGCCGAAATGCAGGATGTTTGGCGCATCGTGGAACACCTTGCCCAGGCCATGGCCACAGAAATCGCGCACCACAGCGCAGCGCTCAGCCTCGGCGTAACGCTGGATCGCGGCGCCAATATCGCCCAGCCGCGCGCCGGGCTTGACCGCCGCGATGCCGCGCATCATCGCCTCGTAGGTTACTTCGATCAGCCGCTGGCCGCGCCGCTTCACCTCACCGGCCGCATACATGCGGGACGTATCGCCGTGCCAGCCATCGACGATTACGGTGACGTCGATATTGACGATGTCACCATCGCGCAGCGGGCGCGGGGCGGGGATGCCGTGGCAGACGACATGGTTGAGCGACGTGCAGATGGTGTGCTGATAGCCGCGGTAGAACAGGCAGGCCGGCAGACCGCCATTATCCAGCACGTATTCACGGGCCAGATCGTCTAGATGCTCGGTGGTCACGCCAGGGGCCACTTCACTCACCAGCATATCAAGGCAGCCCGCGGCCAGCTTGCCGGCCCGGCGCATGCCCTCGAAGGCCTCGGGCCCGTGCAGCTTGATCTGCCCGGTGCGCTCCGTGACCAGGTTGGCGTCGACGTAGTTCATGGGTGCGATCCTAACATGCGGAACGGCGCTGGCGAATCCCCCCGCGGGCGCCCACATCGCGTTAATGAGCAGAGCGTTCGTCAAGGAACACGACGGCGAGCCGGAAGGGGAAACCCTTCCAGACCGGCCCGTGTCCAGCCACCCCAATCTAGTGACCGAACACGGTCTTGCCAGGATTGAGGCCGAAATGTTGGCCGCTGAAGCGGCGCGGCAAGCGGCGCGCGCGGCTGGCGATAAGCCGGCGCTGGCTATCGCGGTGCGTGATCTTCGCTATTGGCGCGCGCGTCACGCCACGGCTCAGGTGCAGCCGGCGCCGCCCGTGGGCGAGATCCAGTTCGGCGCGCGCATCGCTATCCGCCGTGCAGACGGGCGCGAGCAGACGTTCCGGATCGTCGGCGAGGACGAGGCCGATCCGGCCCAGCATAGCATTTCCTATGTCTCGCCGCTGGCCCGCGCCGTGGCCGGCAAGGGCGTCGGCGATACGGCGCTCCTCAACGGGGCGGAAATTGAGGTCGTCGCTATCGGGTGACGACGGGTGCGCGGCGGCGTAGGAAGCGCCATGGCCGCAAACCACACTAACGCGATGCAGCAGGCAGAAGCGCCGCCCTTCGGGACATTCGCACCAACGCTGCGAGAGCGGTGGACGATGAAGGTTGCCGCCGCCATGCCCGATAACTGGTTCTGCCGCCAGGTGGCGTCTGGTTGTCGCGATATCGCCGAGCAGGGGCTCGACCACCCGATCGACGTGATCAGGTTCGGCCAGAAGATGCGGCTGTCGCCGTTCAATAACGTCGCCGCGCGGCGCCTGCTCTTCACGCCACAATTCTTCGACCAGGCTGAGCGGGATTTACTGGCGGCGCACGCGCTGCGCACGGCCGGCGAGTATGTCTTTCTCGATATCGGCGCCAATGTTGGAGGCTATTCGTTGTTTGTTGCAGGGCTTCTGGGGACGCGGGCGCGCATTCTCGCGTTTGAGCCAGCGCCTGAGGTGCGCTCGGAACTCGCTTACAACTTTGCGCAAAACCCGGACGCGCGGGCCGAATTGTTGCCCGTCGCGTTGTGCGATCGCGATGGGGAAGCCGATTTTCATATCGCCACGCACAACAAGGGCGAGTCTCGCCTCAACGGTTCTGGAGAGGCCATGAGGGTGCAAGCGCGGACGCTGCTTTCCGTGCTCCGTGAAAGGGGCATTGCGCGCGTCGACGCCTTGAAGATTGATGTCGAAGGCGCCGAAGATCTTGTGCTGGCGCCCTTTCTCGAGAGCGCTGAGGAAGCGCTTTTGCCTTCGTTCATCGTGATTGAGGATTCAAGGACGCAATGGCGCTCCGACCTCATGGCGCTCTTGCAGGGGCGCGGTTACAGCGTCACCGCAAACCTCCGGCAGAACTTCGTATTGGAACGGCAGTGAACGAAAAGCGCGTAACCGCAGCTGTCGTGCTGATTGGAGACGAATTGCTCTCCGGCCGCACGCAGGACACCAATCTTGCCACGATCGCCAAATTTGTCGGTCCGCTTGGCGTGCAAATTGCCGAGGCGCGGGTGGTTTGCGACGACGAAACCGAAATCGGCGCGGCGCTGAATGCATTGCGCGCACGATATGATTACGTGTTTACGACAGGCGGCATCGGCCCCACGCACGACGACAAGACCGCCGACGCCGTCGCCAAGGCGTTCGGCGTCGCTATCGGCGTTCGCGACGACGCGAGGGCGATTCTTGCCGCCCATTACGGCTCTCAGCCGCTCAATGAAGCGCGCTTGCGCATGGCGCGCATTCCGGACGGCGCCACGCTGATCGCCAATCCCGTTTCGCGCGCACCCGGCTTTCAACTCGGCAACGTGTTCGTGATGGCCGGCATTCCGGCGGTGATGCGCGGCATGCTCGAGGATGTGGCCCCACGGCTGGCTGGAGGGGCGGTGATGCGCAGCCGCACAGTGCGCGGCAAGGGCGTGCGCGAAGGCGATCTGGCCGCCAGACTGAAGGCGCTGGAGGAGGCCTCGCCCGGCGTTACGTTCGGCTCTTATCCGTTCTACGCAGCTGATGGGTATGGCTCCAACCTCGTTGCACGCTCAGCCGATGGAGCAGCGCTCGAGCGGGCGGCCGCGGCGCTCTCGGCGTTGATCCGCGACCTTGGCGCCCAGGCGGAGGATGTAGAGGACCCGGGCTAGTCCAGTGCTATGGACGCATTGCGCGCGCCTGTGGCAAGCCTCACCCCGTTGCGGGCGTGGCGAAATTGGTAGACGCACCGGACTTAAAATCCGTTGGACCGAAAGGTCTGTGCCGGTTCAAGTCCGGCCGCCCGCACCATCCAGCCAATTATCACGAACGGCGTTTGGCCTCGGCCTCCGCCTCTGCTGCCTTCGCCGCCGCGCCTCTATCTGGCACGGCTTCAGGCGCCATGATCCGGTCAAGCGCGCCGTCCTGATCGACCACCATGTGCTTTACCACGCCGGCGATGTGCAGCAGGATGGTCCAGATCAGAATTGAAGCGGCGGTCACGTGTGCGCTGCGCGCGATGACGAACAGGTCGGGGTTCATTGGGATGGGCGACGGAATGCGCCAATCCAGCACGCGCAGCGGAATGTCGCCGCTCCACGCGATCAGCGGCCCTGAAACCAGCATCACCACCAGGCATGTCAACATCAGATAATGCGCGATATTGCCCAGCAGAAACGACGTTTTACTGTGATGCGGCGATGGTTTGGGGTGGCCGTATTTGAACCGCCAGATCGCGCGCGCCCACAGGAGAACATAAAAGCCAAGGCCGATCGTGGTGTGCGCTCGGACGGTCTCGTCGAAACTGGGGGCTCCGCGCGCGCCGATGCTGTCGCCGATGAACCACAGCGTGAAGATCACACAGGCTGAAATCCAGTGCAGGGCAATCGAAATCCAGCCGTAGCGATCAGGACCGTCTTTCAGTCGCGACTCTTTTTCTGCCATCCGCCGGTCGCCGATATCCCTCTTGATCCCGCTTGACCTAGATACGGAGCATTGCCCGGCTGCGGCAAGCCGAAAACCCGGCCTTTTCACGACCGCAGACGATTACAGCAAGTTCGCGCAAATGGTCCTAGACGGCGGCAGGGCCCACGAAGTGCGCCGCACGCTTGAAACGGCGCTCGTTCCGCTGGTGAAACAATCATCAGCGACAGAAAAATACCGCCGCGTCCTTTCGGGCGCGGCGGTATTTCTTAGCTCGTAGCCAACCGGCTAGCGTTACGTGCTCAAATTACAGAGCGCGCTTGATCGTGAACACGATCTTGTCGTCCGACAGATCGCCGCCGAAGGCAGCGGCTTCTTCGATGTCCGTGCCGGTGTAGCGCAGGTCGAGGCCGAAACCGGCGACCGAATACGTGCCGCCGACGTTCCAGGTGAGGTAGGAGTCGTCATCAGCGTCGGCCGGGTCGAACGCGCCCGCGAGGTCTTCAACGACCTGGTAGCCCAGAGCGCCCGAGAAGCTCACCGCTTCCGTTGCGGCGAAAGAGGCGTTGCCTTCGAAGTAGTAGCCAGCGCCGAGTTCACCGGTGAATTCCGGCGAATAATAGAACGCGCCGCCCACCGTCACGCCTTCAGCCAGCGCGAAGGACGGCTTGGCGTAGAATTCGACGTAGTCGAGGGTCGGGTCGAGATCGACGCCCGGATACAGATAACCAACGACGCCGAGGTCCCAGGTGACCGGGCCGGTAACCGGCTTGAAGCCAGCATACAGGTCCAGTTCGAAGCTGTTGGCGTAGTTGACGTTCGACGCCCACGTGCCGGCATAGAACATGCCGTTCGCATAGTCGAAGCCGCCTTGGACGGCCGGACCGTCCGTTTGGGTCAGGCCACGGAACACGTAGTCGGTCGTCAGCGCGATATTGCCGCTGAACGTGCCTTCGGCGTGAGCCGCGCTTGTCATGCCGCTGACGCCCAAGAGGGCCGTTACCGCCGCGGCGGCGCTGAGCAGTTTTTTCATATGATCTATCCCCTAAACACGCGGTTCTCGCCCGCGCTGCGCTAAGCCATCGCTAACGACAATTAACGGCGTCTTAAAACAAGACGGGTCTTAGCAAGTGCGGTGCAATGGGCGCGCCTGTGTGTTGTGAAGAACACAGTGGTGTGACCCGAATGTCGTAGTTTTGAGCGCTATGGCCACACTTTGCCTTCTTTTTAGGCTAAATCTCTGTTGCACTTGCGATAACGCGTCTGTGACGTTAGCCCATTGTCATGGCCGATCGCCCTTCTGACCTGACGCAATTGGGTGCTCACGCCCCAATTCCGGCCGATCCCTCCGCGGCGATCCTTGAGCGCGCGCCCAATCCGCAGCCGGGCATGCTTTATCTGGCGCGTTTCCAGGCGCCTGAGTTCACCTCGCTATGCCCGATTACCGGCCAGCCGGACTTTGCCCGTCTGGTCATCGATTACGCGCCCGGCGAATGGATCGTCGAATCCAAGAGCCTGAAGCTGTTCCTTTCGAGTTTTCGCAATCATGGCGCCTTTCACGAAGACTGCACGCTGACGGTGGCGCGGCGGATCGTGGACACGGCGGCGCCGCGCTGGCTCCGCATCGCCGGTTTCTGGAATGCGCGGGGCGGCATCCCAATCGACGTCTTCTGGCAGACCGGACCGGCGCCCGAAGGGCTCTGGGTTCCCGATCCTGATCTCGCCGCCTTCCGCGGGCGCGGCTGATCAAACCTCTGCACCCTCGATCTTGCGCCTGACGCTGTTGGTAGCCGCATCTAGTACCAGGTGGTCCGCGTTTTCACGTCGGGACGCACGCGTTCGGGCGGATTGTTTTTTGCCGTGCCGAGATAGATGAGGCCGGCGATGCGCTCATGTGCGGCAAGGCCCAACGCTTCGCGCGCCTCTGCGTCATAGGTTGGCCATTCAGTGAGCCACACGCCGGCATAACCCATCGCGTGCGCCGCCAGCACGAGTTGGAAACATACTGCGCCGGAACAAAGCAGCTGCTCCCATTCCGGAATTTTAGGATGCGGCGCGGCCGTTGAAATAACGCCCACGACAACAGGGGCGCGTGTCAGACGAACACGCTCCATCTCGATCTGCTCTGCGTCCGCGCGAGAATTGCGCGCGCGCACGAGCGAAGCGAGCTTTTCGCCCGCGCGCGTGCGCGCTTCGCCTTCGAACACGATGAACCGCCATGGCCCCAGCTTGCCATGATCTGGGACGCGCGCAGCGAGCGCGATCAGCGCTTCGATTTCCGCACGGTTCGGTCCTGGCCCGCCCATTAGCGCGATCGGCGTAGAACGGCGCTGTGCGAGAAGGCTTAGGGTTTCGAACGAGGGCTGCACAGCGGGCGCTGGCTGGTTTTCGGCGGGCGGGGCGGGCAGGCGGGCGGGATCAATCTTCATGGCGGCGCCAATAGCGAATTAAGGCCTGCGGCGATAGGAAAAGAAGATGACAGATGAAACCGCCGATCCCTGGACCGTGCTTTCGGAGCGGCGCGCCTATGAGAATGCGTGGATCGCCGTCGATCACCGCGAGGTGCGGACGCCCGCGGGCACGCCGGGTGTTTACGGTATCGTGCGGTTCGCCCGTCTCGCGGTGGGCGTGCTGCCGATCGACGAGCGGGGCTATGTGCATCTTGTTGGCCAATGGCGCCCGCCTCTGGCGGCATATTCCTGGGAAATGCCGGAAGGCGGCGCCGATCCCGGCGAAAGCCCAAACGTTTGCGCCGCGCGCGAGTTGAAGGAAGAAACCGGGCTGACGGCCGAGACCCTGATTCCAATTCTGCGCATGGCGCTGTCCAATTCCAGCACCGACGAGCGGGCCGCCCTGTTCCTGGCGCTCGGTCTTAACCCGGGAGAATCGGCGCCTGACGATACTGAGTCGTTGGCGCACAAGGTTCTCCCGTTTGGGGAGGCGCTGGCGCAGGCGCTTTCCGGCGCCATAACCGACGCGATGACAGTTGCGGCCCTGCTGCGGGCCCACCACATGGCGGTCACGGGCGAAATCCCATCGGCGCTGGCCAAGGCTATGCTAAACAAGAGCGACAAGGAGTGATCATGGCGGACAGCGCGCAACGCCAGACCGTGGAGACGTTCGAAGGACCGGGCGGCAGCTGGTCGGCTTTGCGCGTGCAGGCGATGCAGGCGGCCGCCGAAGAACCATTGCTGGCGTCCTATCTGCACGCCACCATCTTGCATCACGACAAGATCGAAGAAGCGCTGTCTTACCATCTGGCGCAAAAGCTGGGCGGCGGAGATATGAGCCCGCTGCAATTGCGTGAAGTGTGCCGCGAAGCCTACGCTAGCGAACCGGAAATCGCCCGCCAGGCTGAGCGCGACATGCGCGTCGTGCGTGAGCGCGATCCGGCGTGCCGCTCTTACCTGCAGCCGTTTTTGTATTTCAAAGGCTATGCCGGTCTACAGGCTTATCGCATTTCGCATTGGCTGTGGAAAAACGAGCGCGAGATTCTCGCGTTTCACTTGCAGAGCCGCGTTTCGGAATTGTTTTCCGTGGACATCCATCCGAACGCGCAGATCGGCGCCGGTGTGTTCATCGATCATGCGCACGGCATCGTCATCGGCGAAACCGCGGTGGTGGAAGACGACGTCTCGATGCTGCATTCGGTTACGCTCGGCGGCACCGGCAAGGTGCGCGGTGATCGCCATCCGAAAATCCGCCGCGGCGTTCTCATTGGCGCGGGCGCCAAGGTGCTGGGCAATATCGAAGTCGGAGAGGAGGCGCGCATCGCCGCCGGCTCCGTTGTGCTGAATGATATTCCCGCGCGCTGCACTGTTGCGGGCGTGCCGGCCAAACCGATCGGCGGCGCATGCTGCGACGGCGCGCCCTCGGAAGTCATGAACCATATGTTCGACTTCGGAGGGTGAAGTCTTGCGCGCAGCTCCCTTTGGGGGCAGAGCGTTTCCGTCAAAAAAGGACAAGTCCGTGGACCCGAAAGAACGCACGCGTATCGAAACCTATCTGCGCAAAACCTTCAACGCGCCGAAGCTGGAAGTGCGCACGCGCCCGAAAAAGGACGACAGCGCCGAAGTCTATCTCAACGACGAATTCCTTGGCGTGCTCAGCAAGGACGATGAAGACGGCGAACTCTGCTACCACTTCGCCATGACGATCCTGGATATGGATCTGGAAGAGGGCGCGGCGTAACCCTCTTACGCCGCCGAGGCGCGGCACAGCCGTGCGACTTCGGCTTCCCATTTGGCGCGCAACTCAGCCGCCTCGGCCTCGTCCAGGAGGGACAGCAGATAGGGCGCGGTGCGTTCCAGATGCATATCGACGATCACTTCGTCCCATGGCCAGGCATCAGATGTTCGCAACTGCTCGATCAGCCGCGCCAGCGAATTGCGCACATGTTCGGGCTTTGGCTTATAGGCCGACGATATTTCGCCGCCAAACAGGTATGGCTGATCCATGCCCGAAGGGTGAAGCCGATTCGTTAACGGCCCTCTAGGTCGGCGCTGCCCTCGGCTGTGGAAAAGCCGCCTTATACGCCTCATCGATCGCCGCCATTTGCTCGATCGTGAACGCAAGCACGTCGGCCACCTTGGCGACATGCTCGATCTCGTCGAGTGTCAGCACGCGGGTCTTGCGGCTTTTCAGATACTTCTCCAGCACTTGGTAGCCGCCGATGTGGAAGTTCCAGACCTCCGGCGGAATCGGCGCGAAGCGTTGGGCGTCATTGATGAAAACCGCCTGCTCGGCCTCGGCGTAGCGCACATCGAGCACGCGGTTGTCGTCGTCGCCCTGCTTGTGGCCTTGGTACCTGCCGAGCCCGCGTCGTTTCACTTTGCGCAATAGATGCGCCTCGACTAGGGCGCTACCGAGCGCGGACAATTTCTCGAAGTCAGCACCGGATTCCGCGAACGGAATGCGCGGGAAATCAGCGCGAAGGAACTCAGCATAGCGCGAGCGGTAGGTCTGAGCGTGCAATATGGCATACATGTAGCCCAAAATTTGCTCAGGCGCGTAGTGGTTGTCGTACTGAGCATCGATGAATGCGCGAAAATCGGCATTCAGATTTTCGCGCCCCTCCCCGTTTGCCTGAAGTTGTAGAGGCAATAGATAATTGACCTCTTTCATGGAGAGGGCATGGTGACCCATGACGCCATCGACAACCATTGCGAAGTCATACCCGCCGACTGTATCGGCCTTTCGGATTGTCGCGAGTGCAACGTTCTGATGCAGCATATGTCGCATAACGCGTTCGCGGCGGTGAACTGCCACATGTTTCGACCAAATGGTCCACCGTTTATCGAACGGAGCGTAGGTTACTCTCGTGAGCATCGAGTCTAGGTCTGAGTTACGCAAACCTTCAATCGCAGCGTCGTAGCTCCACTGGTCCTGCTTACAGAGCCGGAATTGCTGCCTCGCTTCCGATTCCGACGTCGTCCTCAGCAAGGTTCGAACCTTTTCGACCGCCTCATCTTTCGTAAACGAGATCGCGAAGTCATCGTGTGTGGTCACTATTCCGGGAGCCGGATCGCCCATTGGTGAGAAGATGTCCTTGAGCGACCACAATTCGCGATAAGCGCGCTCTGCTTCGTTGTCTCGTGGCACGAACTGATAGGCTGGCGCTTGCGGCTCAAGTTTGGTCCAACTCAGGCTGCGCATGCTGCTATCGACGGAAGCCTGATATTTGGCCTGCTTCGCGCCATAGAGATCGGCGTGGAATACGTGGCGAGGCAAGCCTTGGTCTTTTACAAATAAACTGATGGCCACACCCTGTTCGATGTCAAATACGTTATCGTCTTCCGAGCCATCGGGTGAGCGCTCCTTCTTCTTCCTGTTGCCGTGCAAGTCGAGCACGTAGATCTGATTGAAGCTCTCCATCAGGCTCTTGCGCATGCCGGGAAACGTCGGATTGTCTAAAAAGGAGTGACTCGTAATAACGCCGACGACGCCCCGAGGGACGGAATCCATTTTCATTTGGGCGAAGCGAAGAAACTTAACGTAGTCATCCTGCAGCCATTTACCCTGTGCCGGTTTATACAGTTCAGGAAAGCCCTCCCGGTATTTTTCGACTGAAGCACGGGCTTCCGGGCCCATATTCTTTGAATGGCCCGAATAAGGGGGATTGCCAGTTATCACTAGGATTGGCTGCTTCTTTACCTTCTGCGCCGCCTCCGTTTCATGGGACAATTCCGGCAGCAGGAAATTCCTTTGCGGCTCGATAGGCTCCAGTGTGTTTGTCAGGAACACCTGAAAACGCTCGCCCTTCTTCAGGGCAATGCTTGGATTGTTAGCACGCTGCGCCAACTCGCTCAGATACTGGCTCAACTTCAAATGCGCGATTGTGTAGGGCGCAATCAGATATTCGAATCCGTAAATATTCTTCAGAATGTGCTCGCGCACGATCAGCGGCGCTACGCCTGATTCCGGGCCACCGATCTCGTCGAAGATACTCTCCAGGACCTCCACGAGAAACGTGCCGGTCCCGCAGGCGAAATCAAGTACCGTAACGCGTTCGCGATCAGCCAAGCCTTGTTCGATCTCGAACGTGTCCTTCAGGATGTCGTTGATTGCGCGGACGATAAAATTCACGATCGGCGGCGGCGTGTAATAAACGCCGCGCGCCTTCTTCATCGCCTTATCGTATTTGGCGAGATAGTCCTCGTAGAAGTAGACGAAGGGGTCTTTCGAAAAGAGTCGCCACTCCTCTTCCGAGCGGGCGCGTACGCCGCGACTGTAGGCGCGCCGCTTCTTGAACGAGAGGTCTACGCGAATGGCCTCGACATTGAGGTGGTTCACGATCGAAAGGATTTCTTCCACCACCCATTTGATGTCGCGGTACTCGTCACGATCCAGCTCCTTCAGAAACTCCACCAGTTCGCGAATGAGGCTGAAGCCAGTTGGCACGTGATCGTGCGCGTTGCCGAGCGTGATGACCTCGCCCGGCTTCACATTCAGCTTCGCTAGGAAGAGCCCGTATGCGAGCGTCTGCGCGTAGGCGTCCGCGAACTCGTCGAGCTTTAGGTCGTGGCTAACTTGCTGCTTGAAGGCCTTGTAGAGGCCAAGCAGCTTGCCGCCTTCTTCATCCTTCTCCTGCCGCTGCAATTCCTCCGCTAAGAAGTCGCGCAGCAATTTCGACCGTACGGCCAAGGCTTCGGCCAATTCCGACGCGCGCTTGATGCCCTTCGGCGCCGTCTGGAAAAAGCCGCGCAATAGCTGCTCGACTTCGGCGACGCGCTCGGGGTTTAGCGGCAGTTTGCTTTCAATCGCGCTTGCTTCGCAAAGGCGTGCGTCGAGCGCTTCCTTGATCTTGCCGTCCTTGATCCAGATGAAGCGCAGATAGTCGGTGACGATAAGGTTGGGGTTGAGATCGAGGTAGCGCTTGATCTGGTCGGTCTTAAGCACCGATTCGAGATTGGCGCCGACCTGTTTGGCCTCGACGTAACCAACCATCACGCCGGTGCGCGTAATCTTATAGTCCGGCGCGCCTTTGTCCTGCGCGCGTTTCGGCTCATGCTGAACTTTCGTTGCGGCGCTGTGCTTGTCCGCCACGGCTTGCAGCAGCGTTTCAAGCGCGCCGCGATCGGTGTGTTCAGTCTTCTCGCCCAAGGGGTGCTTTCGCAGCGCCGTCAAGTAGGTCTGGAAGAGCTGATCTGCCGACACATTTTCCCCCGCCGCGCGAGACCACGACTGTTCGCAACCTGCGCCAGAACTCCTTAGCAGCCGGAATCAGGCTGGAGCAATCGTGTCAGCCCGATAAAGAAAACGGGCCGGACGTTTCCGTCGCGGCCCGCTTCTTTACACCACGTCTCCTCGCGCGCCGCGATGCGGCGCTATAAGACCGTGAGCATGCTGGCCACCAGCGGATGGCGGACGATGTCTGTATCTTGCAGGCGGCACACCGCGATGTTGTCGAGTGTGGCCAGGCGTGTGGCGCATTCATCGAGGCCGGAAAGGCCCGGCAGAAGATCGCTCTGCGCCGGATCGCCCGTCACCACCATGGTCGAGTGCCAGCCCAGGCGCGTGAGCAGCATCTTGATCTGGCCGAACGTGCAGTTCTGCGCTTCGTCGATCACCACGAAGGCGTTGTTGAGCGTGCGTCCGCGCATGAAGCCGATCGGCGCGATTTCAATCAGGCCCTCAGCCATCATCGATTTCAGGCGTTTGGCGGAGAGGCGGTCAGCCAAAGCATCATAGAGCGGCCGCAGATAGGGGGCGAGTTTCTCTTCCATGTCGCCGGGCAGGAAGCCGAGGTTTTCGCCCGCTTCGACGGCGGGGCGGGAGAGCACGATCCGGCCGACCTTGCCGGCCTGCAGCGCGTCCACCGCCTTGGCGATCGCGAGATAAGTCTTGCCGGTGCCGGCCGGGCCGAGCGCAAGGATCAGATTGTGCGTGTCGATCGCTTCGATCAGCGCCTGCTGGCCTTTTGATTTTGCGCGAATGGTTTTGACGAAGGCCTGATCGCGTTCGCCGCCATCGGCCGTCCAGCCGCCTTCGACCACCTGCAGGCGGCGATGGCGTTCGTCCTGACGGTAAGCGGGTTCGGCTTTCGCTGCACGCTTTGCGGGACGTTTGGCCATGCTTGCCTCCTTGCGCGATTTTGCGCACGAAAAAGCCGCGGACGGGGCGTCCGCGGCGGCTGGTGGATCAAAGAAATTGGAAGCGGTTGCCGGCGCGGAATCGATGGCGTCGCGCCGCCGCCGGCTGGGAGAAGGGGTTCGTCTATTTCTATGCGTCACGCGGCCCCCCGTGTGACGGCCGGCGAACCGGCCAACCACGCCGTCCGAATGAAACGGCGTTTACCCTTTGGAGTAAACGCCTCTACGGTTAACGAGGTTTGAATCTTGTTCGCGATCGCAAAAAATTCATGGAGCAAGGCGCCGATGCCTAATTTTTCGCTAGCTGACGCCGATCTTGAGGTCGAGGACGAAAATGCGTTCTGGGTCGCGCCCGGCGCGGTGCTGATTGGCAAGGTGATTCTCAAGCGCAATGCGTCCGTCTGGCCGTGCACGGTGATCCGCGCCGACAATGCGGCCATTACCATCGGCGAAAACTCAAACGTGCAGGATGGCTCGGTTCTGCATACCGACGAAGGCATACCACTGACGATTGGCGCCAATTGCACGATCGGCCACATGGTGATGCTGCATGGCTGCACGATCGAGGATCATGTTCTGGTGGGGATAAAGGCCACGGTGCTTAACCACGCGCGCCTCGGGCCCTACACCTTCGTTGGCGCGCATGCGCTTGTGACGGAGCGTAAGGCATTTCCCGGCCGCCAACTGATCACCGGCGCGCCGGCGCGGGTAGTGCGGGATCTGGATGAAACGGCGCGCGGCCATATCGATTTTTCAGCCGCGCATTATGTTGGCAACTGGCAGCGTTATCGGCGCGATATGCGGCCGAGCGTGCGATAGGCCTGACCTTAAGCGGTTTGCAGCGTTTCCGGGAGCGGCGCGTTCCAGACTTCGCGAATCCGCGCGTCGGTTTCCGGGCCAAGGTTGAACCAGGCCAGGCGATCGCGGCTGGCGTCGATTACCAGCACTTTGTCGCCGGTTCCCAGCGCCTGGGAAATCGCGTTGCGCACCGCCCCGGCGGTCTTGTGCGTACGCAGCATAAAGAGTCCGGGCGTGACTTCAGCGACGAGGCCGAGCGTGCGCAATTCGGTTTCAACGCGGCGGCCGGCGCCGGTGATGATATCGCTCCAGATCAGCATGTTCGCCTGCGCCGCTTCGCTGCGGCGCTCGGCCTTGTTGACGTGGAACGTCGTGCGCCCCTCGTGCAGCGCGGCGCGGAAAGCGCGGCAATAGCGCGCTTCGTTCCATTCACCGTCCGGCTTGGTCGATACTTTTGTCGTGCCGGCGACCCGCCCTTCAATGATGAAGCGGCTCATCTGCGCGCCCGTGTAGGGACCGTAGACCTTCTCGTTGGTCTTGACCCACCACAAATCCCGTTCGCCATCGAGGGCCATGTAAAGATGCCTCCGCATCCGCGCCTTCGGCGCATGATTAACGGTAGGCTTGGTGCAAGAAATGCGCCGCCGTGGGAAAGCACGCTTTTGATGCGTTATGGGACGGAAGCGCGATTAAAGCGCAGCGTTTGCCGGGCGCGCCTGGAAATCTAGCGCAAAACCGTCGCTAAGATAGCGCGCCACGCGGCCGTAGGTCTGGCCCACGCGCACCCAGGCGCCGATCGGCGGCCGGGGTTTCTGCGTCTTAACCGAACAGCCGACCAGCGAAAAATCCCGCACTTCGCAGACCAGCGCCGTGCCGTCTTCCAACGTCACCGGAATGATACCGGCGCTGTCATGACGCGGTGCGCGGCGTTCTTCTTCATGGGCGAACAGGCCCTTGTTCATCATCCACGTTAACTGTTCGGCGAGTTTCTCGCGCTTGTGGCCGGAAACCTGGAACGCTACGCCAAACGCGCCGTCGGGCTCGACGCGCGAAACTTGCGCCGGCATGCGGCCGAGCGGGCCCAGATAGAGAACCAGGCTTTCACCGGCCAGCGGCGTGCGCGGCGCGCGCAAACGCGCCCCGCCGGGGGATATGTCGGCCGTCAGGCAATCCTGTTCGATTCCGGTTTCCGCCATCGCCCGTCCGCCGACCTCGATCGGCGCGCGGTAGAAGCGGCGCCGGTCAGGCGTGGCGAAGGTGGACGAGCGGGCGGGAAGCGAGGCGGCCATGGCGCGCGGCTCCAAAAAAATAAACCACGACAAATCTTGCCGTTTAGGATGAAGAATCCCTTATCGGACGGTTGGCAGGGCAGCGAATGAGCAAGGGCGAAGCGGTCGAATCCGCCGATTTCGTGATTGTCGGGGCGGGTTCGGCGGGCTGCGTGCTGGCCAACAGGCTGAGCGTGGATGCGCGCAACGCGGTCGTACTGCTCGAGGCGGGCGGCAAGGATAGTTCGCCCTATATCGCCATGCCCGCCGGCGCGGTCCGGCTGCTGCGCGCGGCGGGCCCCTTCAATTGGGGATTTGAAACCGTCCCGCAGGCGAATCTGGAAAACCGCACGCTGTTCCAGCCGCGCGGGCGGGGCTGGGGCGGCAGCTCGCTGATCAATGCGATGTTGTATGTGCGCGGACACAGGCGCGATTACGATGACTGGCGTGATGCGGGCCTTGCGGGCTGGGGCTATGATGACGTGCTCGCCTATTTCAAACGCAGCGAAGATTTTGCTGACGGCGCTAATGCCTGGCACGGCGCGGGCGGGCCGCTGCATGTGTCGCCGCCAGAATCGCGCAATCCACTGTTCAGGGCCTTCATCGAAGCGGGCAAGGAAGTGGGCTATCCTGAAACGCGTGATTTCAATGGCGCGCAGCAGGAGGGCTTCGGCCCGTATCATCTGACGGTGAAGGACGGTGTGCGCCAAAGCGCGGCCGTGGCGTATCTCCATCCCGCATCAAAGCGCGCCAATCTGCGCATTCAATCTGATGCAATGGCGACGCGCCTTCTGTTTGACGGCGCGCGCGCGGTTGGCGTTGAATACGCCGCTGGCCCCGCAGCGCCGCGCACGCGTGTGATGGCCAGCCGCGAGATTATCATTTGCGCGGGTGCATTTCAAAGCCCGCATCTGTTGCAATTATCCGGGGTGGGCAATCCATCGGCGCTGCGCGCGCTGGGGATCGACGTGCAGGTGAGCGCGCCGGAGGTTGGCGGCAATCTGCAAGATCATCTCGATGTTTCGGTGGTGTGCGAATGCACAAAGCCGATCACCGCCGTTGCGGCGGCGCGCGGAGCGCTTGGCATGGCGGGAATCGGCGCCGATTACATGCTGCGCCGGCAGGGTGCGGGACGGCTGCAATTCCTCGAAGCGGGCGCGTTTTTGCGCTCACGCGGCGATATCGATAGGCCCGACATCCAAATTCATTTCGTCGCCGCGCCGATGTTCGATCACGGCCGGCGCAAGTTTGAAGTCGACGGGTTCACATTGCATGCCTGCGCGTTGCGGCCGGAAAGCCGGGGGAGTGTGAAGCTATCGTCCGCCGATCCCTTTGCGCCGCCGCTGATTGATCCGAACTATCTCGCCGCTGAATCAGATCGGCATACAATGCGCGACGCGCTGCGTATTGCGCGCGCGATCGTCAGCCAGAAGATATTCGATCTATATCGCGGCGCGGAATGGCTTCCGGGCCAAGCGGTGCAGACGGATGCGCAGATCGACCAGTGGATCCGCCACAACGCCGAGACGATTTATCACCCCGCCGGTACATGCCGCATGGGCGTCGATGATAAAGCCGTGGTCGATGAGCAATTGCGCGTGCGGGGCGCCGGCAATCTGCGCGTGGTGGACGCCTCGATCATGCCGACGCTGATCGGCGGCAACACCAACGCGCCGGTGATGATGATCGCGGAAAAAGCGGCGGACATGATTTTGGGCAAGCCGGCGCTGAGCGCGGACGGCGCCATTCATGCCTGAGGGCTTATGCGTTCGAAACCACGAGCCGGATAGGCTTGGCGCGTTCGCGTGCGGCGGGCGGGAAGATTGAGGTGACGCGCAGGCGCGTGAGGCCTTTATCGCCAAGGAAGCCTTCGCCGCCGAGCGGTTGCATCAGACCGAGCAGGCGCTCGCCGGAGAGCACGCCCTTGGCCAGCGGCGTCACCAGGATTTCAATGCCAACCTGGACGCCGTCTTTCGTTTCGCCCGCGCCGCACACGACGCCGGGCTGGTTGGCGGAGGACACGGCGGAAATGAAAGCGCGCATCAGGGCGCGGTCGGAAGGCAGATAAAGGTCGAGCAGATCGCTGCGGCGCAGGTCGCGCTTGAAGAGGTCGATCAGTTCGCTGCCGAAGGTCAGGAAATTGGCGCGGCCATCGGGCACGCCGTCGATCACGAACAGGCGGTCGCCCAGCTTGTCAGCTGTGCCCACTGCCGGCGGCGTTTTGCCTGCGGCGATCGCCCGGCCGTACTCGAGCAGCGCGCGCGTATCGGGGTGAAAAGGTTCGTCGGTTAATGTCACAGAGCATCCCATCCGGCGGGAAAGCAGCACGGGGCGTGCCGCCGCTTACGGCGTTAGCGATCCGCCTTTGTGCGAGTTCGGGGCTCAATTCGCGCCTGACGCGACGGGCGGTGTGCCAATGCGCCCACCATTGCGTCTTGGGCGAAGGACGGCCAGATGGAGGCCATAGTGAACGAAGTCGCGCCCCGCCAGCCGTTATTCAATCGTCAGCCGCCGATCGTGGTCGGATTGGGCGGGACCATCCTGATGGCGCATCTGGCGCGGGTCTTCGGACCGTATGATTTGTCGCTATGGCTGGCTGATCAGTTCGCCGTCGTGCCCGCCGATTATGCCGGCGGCTTTGACACCTGGAACTGGCCGGCCCTGTTCGGACATGTGTTCCTGCACGCCGACTTCATGCACCTGGCGTTCAATCTGGTTCTGTTTTTCGCGGTTTCCGGACGTGTCGTGGAGCGTTTCGATGTGGCGGGCGGCGGCGTCTGGCGGTTTCTGACGCTGTTTTTCCTATCCGGCGCGTTCGCCGCGTTGAGCTTTGTTGCAGTTAACGCCGGGTCGATGAACGGGATGATTGGCGCCTCCGGCGCGGTGTGCGGCGTATTTTCGGCGATGTTGATGGGCGTGCGCTGGGACTGGCGCGCGTCGATCCGCGATCCGCAGGTGCTTAAGCTAGGCGCTGGCTTTCTGATCGCGAACGTTGCGCTGGCGTTTGTGATTGCGCAATTCGGCGTTTTGCCGATCGCCTGGGAGGCGCATCTCGGCGGCTTCGTGGCCGGCGTGCTGCTGTTTCCCGTGCTGGCGCCGAAGGCCGCGCGCGTTCAGCTCTAGAGCAACGTTTCGTAGCGTTTCTCACCGTTGACAACGAGGCCTTTGATCACCGGCCTGCCATCGCCGCCGACCGACAGGATCACGTCGAGCGGCGTCTCGCGCGCATCACGCTCCATATCCAGCGCGACCTCCTCGGCGGCGTAATATTGGTCAACGCCGATATCGAGCAGCACGTCGACCGGCATGTTTTTGCCCGGCGCCGAAGTGTCGGCGAAATCCTCGCGCCGCTGGTAAGTGGCGCGCAGCGCTACGTCGCCCGGTTCGATGATCTGCTTTTTGCGGCTCAGCGCGACTGGCTGCCAGGCCACGCCATCGGAGCGCAGCGTCAGAAACAATCGATCGCCTTCTTTCCAGTCCGCCGGATCGGCGGCGTTTGGCAGATTGGGCAGATGGACGCGCTCAATCTCGTAATCCAGCCGCACATAGGCCCCGCGCAACAGGTCGCGCGGATCGACCGGGCGCGTGCGTAGAATGATTTCGTCTCCAGTGGTGCGGCGGATCTGCTGGGCGCCTGCCATGCCCAGCAGAAAAAGCGTCGAAAACCCTAGCAGGAGTAGGGTTCGCACACTCAGGCTGGTAGCGCGCCAGCGGGCAAGCAACGGGTTCATGACGGCTCCACGGAGACGGCTGGCGGCGGCGCCTTCTGGGTAAGGCGGCGCAGCGCGAACGCAACGATAAGCAATAACGCGCCTGCGCCGAGCAGGAATCCGGCCGTGTTCTGCAGATCGCCGAACAGGCTGAAATAGATGTAGAAGCATTCGAACGCGAACAGAGCGACTGCGAACGCACGCACCGCTTTGCGTCCCGGCGCGTCGCCCCAATTGATCGCCCACACCGAAAGCGCCAGTGCGGCGGCCGCGAAGAGCATCTGCACCGCGAGGTTCTTGTCATCGTTCAGCGCGATCTCGGCGATCACGAGGCCGGTGAGCACTGCGGCGCAAGACCACGCCAGCGCGATCTGCGAGGCGCGTTCGCTCGTACGGATACGCTAATATTCGCTGGCCCCCGTAGCGACGGCGCCGGCAGCGGCGAGCATCAAACCGGCGGCGATGAACTCGCGTTGTTGGCCCAGCCAGACGGAATCCACGAACAGCACAGCCAGCCACAGGAGTGCGCTAAGCCCGCTCAGATGCATGGCCGCGCCGCTGTCCCAGCGCCGGCCGAGCCAGGCGCCAAACGCCAGCAGCGGGAGGTAATAGAGCCCGAAAAGTTCCGGGCTGGGCGTCGTAGATGGCCCACGATCGAGGAAGAAACCGCCCGGCCGGTCGAACGCGAAATAAAGGAAGGCAAGGATCACGTAGAGGATCAGCAGCGCGTGCGAGGAATACACGATCGCCGCCAGCGCCACGCCAATCGCCCATGGGAACATCAGGCCCGCGGCCGAGCCTTCGATGTGATAGGTTTGCCCGACTAGCGCGATGGCGCCGCCCATTGAAAGCGCGCCGATCAGCGCCAAGGCGTGGCCCATGCCGGGGTTGTGACGGCGAAAAGCGAGCAAGGCGCCGCCGAACGCCAGCCACAGCACGAAGATGATGGCGCCGAGCCGCGCCAGCTTAGGCAGCAAATCCCAATTGGCGCCGATAAAGGTTATAACGCCCAGGCCAAACAGCACCGCGCCGAGCGCGGCGGCGACGTTGGCGAACGCGCCCGAGGGGCGCGCGGTGCGGTTGCGCGCGTCCGCAAACGCTGCTGCTGCCTGGCCAGCGTCAAGCACGCCAGCCTCCTGCCACCGCGCCAGATCAGCGCTCAGCCGCTTAAGATAGGCGCCGTCCCGCACACTAGAATCCCCACCATCGCCTGGGCTTGCCGGCGCCTCAAACGAGGCGCATCGTCCATGTAAGGCGTCATGGAGAAGCCCATGCTGATCACGCATATCCTCAAGGACAAGGGTGAAAAGGTCCATACCGTTTCGGGCGACGCAACCCTTGAGGAAGCTGCGCGAGAGCTGAACACCCGCAAGGTGGGCGCGGTGGTTGTGCTCGACGCCGAAGGCGCTTTGGCGGGGGTTCTATCCGAGCGCGACATCATCCGCGAAGTGGCGCGCGGCGGGGCCAGGGCGCTGTCAGGGACCGTTTACGGCGCGATGACGAAAGCGGTTTTCACCGCTGCGCCCGAGGAAACGATAGAGGAAGGGCTGGCCCGCATGACTGACCGGCGCGTGCGCCACCTTCCGGTTGTGGTGAGCGGGCGGCTGATCGGGATTGTGTCGATCGGCGATCTGGTGAAGTCGAAGATCGAGGACGCCGAGGCGCAGGCCAAAGCGCTTAAAGACTACATCGCCGCTGGCTGAAACGGCGCTGTTTCGCCTCTTGCGCGAAAGGCGCTTTATCTCTATCTTCATGCGTTCGCGCCAATGGATAGCGAGGGCCTTCGGACCCCACAATCCCGGTGCGATGGTTCACCATCTCTGCCTCAGACCGCTTCGGCTCTTTGAGGCATTGTGAAGAACCTTCAAAAACGACGTTGACACGCGAATCCGGGGCGCATAGAAGCGCGCCTCTTCCGCGGTCCGGCGGCCTCTTCGAGGCGGTTTGGAGCGGGTCCGGAACACGCGGCGGGATGTAAAAGTCCCGCCATGTTTTTTCGGGGCTCTTTGACATTGTGGTTTGGAGAAGGGAAACGCGGACGGCGGTGCGTCTGTCGTGCAGAGAGAGTCTGCACACGACATACTGACGGTTTGCGTTTTCTGAAGACTGACAAATGTGCCTGGCATCCTCGGATGTCAGATGCGTGCGTCGGTCTCCGTTAATGAACACGTAGACTAAAACCAGATATGCGCGTCCTTCGGGGCATGCAGATCTGCGTCAGTGTCAACTCAACCTGAGAGTTTGATTCTGGCTCAGAACGAACGCTGGCGGCAGGCTTAACACATGCAAGTCGAACGCCCCGCAAGGGGAGTGGCAGACGGGTGAGTAACGCGTGGGAATGTGCCCCAAGGTACGGAACAACGCCGGGAAACTGGCGCTAATACCGTATGTGACCGAGAGGTGAAAGATTTATCGCCTTGGGATCAGCCCGCGTTAGATTAGGTAGTTGGTGAGGTAATGGCTCACCAAGCCTACGATCTATAGCTGGTCTGAGAGGATGATCAGCCACACTGGGACTGAGACACGGCCCAGACTCCTACGGGAGGCAGCAGTGGGGAATCTTGGACAATGGGCGCAAGCCTGATCCAGCCATGCCGCGTGAATGATGAAGGCCTTAGGGTTGTAAAGTTCTTTCGTCGGGGACGATAATGACGGTACCCGAAGAAGAAGCCCCGGCTAACTTCGTGCCAGCAGCCGCGGTAATACGAAGGGGGCTAGCGTTGTTCGGAATTACTGGGCGTAAAGCGCGTGTAGGCGGGTCGTTAAGTCGGGGGTGAAATCCCAGAGCTCAACTCTGGAACTGCCTTCGATACTGGCGACCTGGACCCAAGTAGAGGCGAGTGGAATTGCGAGTGTAGAGGTGAAATTCGTAGATATTCGCAGGAACACCAGTGGCGAAGGCGACTCGCTGGATCATTGCTGACGCTGAGACGCGAAAGCGTGGGGAGCAAACAGGATTAGATACCCTGGTA
>JANNOO010000030.1:0-60854 GCA_031399165.1 Alphaproteobacteria bacterium
CCAGGCGATCCACTCCATCACGAAGACGGTGGCGATGACGATCAGGATGATGGACGGAATGCTCATTTTGCTACGTTAGACCCAATTTGCCAAAGTTTGAAGTGCAAGCCGCAGCGCTTTGCTTGATTTCACTGCAACCGCGTCTATTGCAACAATCATTATGCTAACACCCCAAACTCTGTACGAAAAAATCTGGAACGCGCATGTCGTCGAGACTCGCGACGACGGCACGGCGTTGATCTTCATCGACCGGCATCTGGTGCATGAAGTTACCAGCCCGCAGGCTTTCGAGGGGTTGCGCGTCGCCGGACGCAAGGTGCGGCGGCCAGATCTGACGCTGGCGGTGCCAGACCATAATTTGCCGACGACAGCACGGCGCGACGGCGCGGGCAACCGCGTACCGATTGCTGACCGTGAAAGTGCGGCGCAACTCGAGGCGCTGGAGGCCAACGCACCAGCCTTCGGCATCCGCTACATCGGCGATGCCGACGCCGAGCAGGGCATCGTTCATGTCGTCGGCCCCGAACAGGGCTTTTCATTGCCCGGCACCACGATTGTCTGCGGCGACAGCCATACCGCGTGCCACGGCGGGCTCGGCGCGCTGGCGTTCGGCATCGGCACCAGCGAGGTCGAGCATGTGCTCGCCACGCAGACTTTGCGCACGCGCCGCGCCAAGAACATGCGCGTCAACTTCAGCGGCGCATTGCCGCCGGGCGTGACGGCGAAGGATATGGTGCTGGCGCTGATCGCGAAGATCGGCACGATCGGCGGCACCGGCTATGTGATGGAATACACCGGCGAAGCGATCCGCGCGCTCTCGATGGAGGGGCGCCTGACGATTTGCAACATGTCTATCGAAGCGGGCGCGCGCGCCGGCCTCGTCGCGCCCGATGAAACCACGCTCGCTTATCTGAAAGGCCGTCCAGGCGCTCCAAAGGGCGCGGCGTGGGAGATGGCCGAGCAATATTGGCGCGCGATGCATTCGGACGAAGACGCGCCCTGGGATGCGGTGGTCGATATCGACGTCTCCGCGCTGGCGCCGACGCTGACCTGGGGCACGAATCCCGAGCAGGGCATCGCGATCACTGGCGTCGTGCCCGATCCGGCCGCCGAACCCGACGAAGGTAAGCGCGATACGCTCCAGCGCGCGCTGGACTACATGGCGCTCAAGCCCGGCCAAAGCCTCGAAGGCGTGCAGGTGCAGCGCGTGTTCATCGGCTCGTGCACCAATGCGCGGATCGAGGATTTGCGCGCCGCCGCCGCGATCGCGCGCGGCCGCAAGGTTGCGCCTGGCGTGCGCGCGATGGTGGTGCCGGGCTCCGGCCTCGTGCGCCATCAGGCCGAGGAAGAGGGGCTCGATCGCGTGTTCCTCGACGCCGGCTTCGAATGGCGCGAGCCAGGCTGCTCGATGTGCCTCGGCATGAACCCGGACAAGCTCGCCCCCGGCGAACGCTGCGCCAGCACGTCAAACCGCAATTTCGAGGGCCGCCAGGGGCGGGGAGGGCGCACGCACCTGCTTAGCCCTGCGATGGCCGCCGCGGCGGCGGTTACGGGAACGCTGACGGATGTGCGGAAGCTGGGCTAGCGATGCCAACCGTCCTTCGCTGGCATGGCTATAGATTCCATTTCTTCAGCAACGAAGGCTCCGAACCGCCACATATCCATATCGAAAAGGATGGCGCCGAGGCCAAGTTCTGGTTGGAGCCGGTGTCGCTGGCTCGCAATGTCGGTTTCTCAGCACGCGAAATAGGCGTATTAGAACGTAAAGTTTCCGACGAAGCGGCAAGTTTTCAAACGGCCTGGAATGAATACTTCAACAATCATCGCTGATACCCGCGTCGCCGATGTGACCATTCGCGAAGCGCGGTTGATCGTTCGTTTGCGCGACGGGCGGGAAGTGTCGGCGCCGCTTTCATGGTTTCCGCGCCTGCTGACGGCCGATGCCAAAGAGCTTGCGAACTGGCGTCCTACTGGCGCGGGCCATGGCATTCATTGGCCCGATCTCGACGAAGACCTCTCGGTTGAGGGGCTTCTGCGCGGCGAGCGAGCGCCGGTCTGACATTGCGGTAGCGCGCCCTCGGCGCTAATCCCACCCCATGACCCCCTTCACCACGCTCACCGCCATAGGCGCGCCGCTGCCGATGGCGAATGTCGATACAGACCAGATCATCCCGAAACAGTTCCTCTCGACGGTGGAGCGCACGGGGCTGGGCAAGGGCCTCTTGTACGATTTCCGGTTTGACGAGCAGGGCAGGGAGAAGCCCGATTTCGTGCTCAACCGGCCGGAGTACAAAAACGCCGGCGTTCTGATCGCGGGCGAGAATTTCGGCTGCGGCTCTTCGCGCGAGCATGCGCCGTGGGCGCTGCTGGATTTCGGCATACGCTGCGTCATCGCGCCGAGCTTTGCCGATATCTTCTACGGCAATTGCTTCAACAATGGCGTGCTGCCGCTGACGCTGCCGAAGGAGGCCGTAACGCAACTCACCGAAGAAGCCCGCGGCGCCAATCACATGTTCACAATCGATCTCGCGTCGCAGACCGTAACCTCGCCAACCGGCGCGAAATTCCATTTCGACATTGATCCGGGCCGCAAACAGAAACTGCTCGAAGGCCTCGATGATATCGGCCTCTCGCTCAAGCGCGGCGATGCGATCGATAAATTCGAGGCACAGCGCAAGCTGGCGCAGCCCTGGATGCGGGCATGATCGTTCTCGCTGGCTCCATCCGTGTGCCGGCGAAGAACATAGAGGCCGCGCGTCCGGTGCTGGAGGCCATCGTGCAGGGCACGCGCGGCGAGCCGGGCTGCATCGCCTATTCGTTTGCGTTTGACCTGATGGACGAGGGGCTCGTCCGTATTTTCGAAGTGTTCTCCAACGCCGACGCGCTCGCCGCCCACCGCGCCTCGCCGCACATGGCCGCGTGGCGCGCGGCCTGGCCCGCGCTAGGGATTGGCGAGCGCAACATGACGCAGTACGACGTGGCGAAACTCGAGAAAATCTGAGCATCCATGAAAACCAAAACGCTACTGCTGTTGCCGGGGGACGGCATCGGCCCCGAGGTGATCGCCGAAGTGCGCCGCGTAATTAGCGCGCTGGCGATGAAAGACCTCGACGTCGAGACCGCGCCGTTCGGCGGCGCGTCGATCGACGAAAGCGGCGTACCGATCAGCGACGATACGGTGGCGCTGGCCAAGAGCGTTGACGCGGTGCTGATGGGCGCTGTCGGCGGGCCGCAATGGGTCAATGTCGCGCGCGAAAAGCGGCCCGAGGCCGGGCTGCTGCGGCTGCGCAAGGAGATGGACGTATTCGCCAATCTCCGCCCGGCTTTGTGCTTTGATGCGCTGGCCGACGCGTCCAGCCTCAAACGCGAGATCGTCGCCGGGCTCGACATTCTGATCGTGCGTGAACTCACGGGCGGCGTTTATTTCGGCAAGCCGCGCGGTATCGAGGATATCGGTAACGGCAAACGCCGCGGCTTCGATACACAAGTCTACGACACCGACGAAATCCGCCGCGTCGCGCGCGCCGCGTTCGAGACGGCGCGCAAGCGGCGCAATCTGGTCCACTCGGCGGAAAAATCCAACGTGATGGAATCGGGCGTGCTGTGGCGCGAGGAAGTGACAAAGTTGCACGCCGAGGAATTTTCCGGCGTGAAGCTCGAACACATCCTCGCGGACAATTGCGCGATGCAATTGGTGAAGGCGCCCAAACAGTTTGACGTGATCCTGACCGACAATTTGTTTGGAGACATTCTGTCGGACGCCGCCGCTCAGCTTACCGGGTCTCTCGGAATGCTGCCTTCGGCTGCGCTCGGCGCACCGGGCAAGCCGGGCCTCTACGAGCCGGTACATGGCAGCGCGCCTGACATCGCCGGGAAGGGGATCGCCAATCCGCTCGCCGCGATCCTGTCGTTCGAGATGGCGCTGCGGCTCTCGCTCGGCCGGGCCGATCTGGCGGACAAACTCTACGCTGCGGTCAAAAAGGCGCTCGATGAAGGCGCGCGCACGGGCGATCTCGGCGGGAAACTCACCACCCGCCAGATGGGCGATGCCGTGATTGGCGCGCTGTGAAACTCTACCTCGCCGGGCCGGACGTCTTTCTGCCGAACGCGAAGGAGATCGGCGCGCTCAAGCAGGCGCGCGTGGCGGCCGCGGGCCATCAGGGCTTGTTTCCGCTCGACGCTGAACTCGGCATAGCCTTCGCGCATGAGGCCGGCGTGGCGGAGAAAATCTTCCGCGCCAACATCGAGATGATCCGCGCGGCTGATGCGGTGCTGGCCAATCTCACGCCGTTCCGCGGGCCTTCGGCCGATGCGGGAACGGTGTGGGAGGCGGGCTACGCCCACGGTCTAGGAAAGAAGGTCGCCGGCTATTCCAATGTCGCTGCGCCCTTCGCTGAGCGGACGCGCGCTTTACTTGCGGCGGCGCCGGATGGGTTGGACGTGGAGGATTTCGGCCTGCCGAGCGACAATCTGATGATCCATTTCGGTTTGGCGAGTTTTTTCGCGCACGAAGCGCCGGCGGATGCCCGCTGGACCGATCTGACCAGTTTCCAGCGCGCGATCGACAGCCTCGTCAGCTTGCGAGCTTAAGCCCGACGATCCCGGCGATGATCAGGCCCACGCAAGCCAGCCGGGCGGCGGTAGCTGGTTCGCCGAAGAATACGATGCCGAAGATGAGCGCGCCCGCCGCCCCAATGCCGGACCAGACCGCATAGGCAGTGCCGATCGGCAGCGTGCGCGCGGCCAGCTCGAGCAGCCAAAGGCTCGCGATAATTGCAACCACGGTCAGGGTGGTCGGCACGGGGCGGGTGAAGCCCTCGCTCGCTTTGAGGCCGAGCGCCCAACCCACCTCAAGCAGACCAGCGACGATGAGAAGCAGCCATGCATTCATGGAAAATCCCCCTCCTTGTCTAAAGGACGGGGCCGTCCCCGAACGCTTCACCCGCGCGGTCGTCGGTGCGCCCTGAAAGGTGGGACAAGCTGCCTTAGGATCAAGCCTTTGCTGCGCATCCAATCGCTGAAACCATTTTCAACGTTGGAGTTGAAGCGCCTTCCTCCCCCTCGTGGGGAGGAATGAGGAGGGGGGAACGCCCGATCGACGGGAAGCGACATTTACGGCGCGCCTGAGCGATCCGTGGTTCCCCCCCCACCCCTAACCCCTCCCCACGAGGGGGAGGGGAATCACGGAGCGCTGCATAGTTGGAAAATCAGCCGGCTTGCCTTAATGAGCGCGGTTCCGCGGGGGCGAAGCAGCGCCCATGCGCGGACTAAGGAGATATAAAATGGGTCTGCGCGTCGCCGTGGTTGGCGCCACGGGCAATGTCGGCCGCGAAATGCTGGCCATTCTGGACGAGCGCCTGTTCCCGGCGGACGAGGTGATTGCGATCGCCTCCCGGCGGAGCGTGGGCGTGGAGGTTTCGTTCGGCGACAAGACGCTCAAATGCAAGGACCTGGACACGTTCGATTTTACCGGCGTTGACATCGTGCTGATGAGCGCGGGCGGCGCGGTCTCGAAAGAGTGGAGCCCCAAGATCGGCGCCATGGGCCCGGTCGTGATCGACAATTCCTCGGCGTGGCGGATGGATCCGCGCGTGCCGCTGATCGTGCCGGAGGTGAACCCCGACGCGGTGATGGATTTTGGCAAGCTGAATATCATCGCCAACCCGAATTGCTCGACGGCGCAGCTGGTCGTGGCGATGAAGCCGCTGCATGATCGCGCGAAGATCACGCGTATCGTCGTGGCGACCTACCAATCGGTCTCTGGCGCCGGCAAGGAGGGCATGGACGAGCTCTGGACGCAGACGCGCGGCATCTTCGTCAACGACGAGATCGTGAAAGAGAAATTCACCCGCCAGATCGCGTTCAACGTCATCCCGCACATCGATGTGTTCATGGAAGATGGATACACGAAGGAAGAGTGGAAGATGCTGGCCGAGACCAAGAAGATTCTGGACCCCGCGATCAAGCTCACCGCCACCTGCGTGCGCGTGCCGGTGTTCGTCGGCCATTCCGAAGCGGTGAATGTCGAGTTTGAAAACCCGATCTCGCCGAAGGAAGCGCGTGAAATCCTGCGCGAGGCGCCGGGCGTGCTCGTCGTCGATAATCCCGCCGAGGACGGCTACACCACGCCGATCGAATGCGTCGGCGATTACGCCACCTTCGTCTCACGCATCCGCGAAGATGCGACGGTGGAGAATGGCCTCTCGATGTGGGTGGTCAGCGACAACCTCCGCAAAGGCGCCGCGCTCAACGCCGTGCAGATTGCGGAGCTGATGCTGAACCGTGGGCTGTTCAAACGGCTCGCGGCTTAGCGTGTTGGCGCCTGGCGATCTCCGGGCGCTGGGCGAATGGTGCGAGGCGCTTTATCGCAAGTGGAACATTGAACATCAGGGGCTTATTGCTCCTGATGTTCCCATCGCCGCCGACATTCTTGACGACTTCAACGATCCCGACATTTACGGCGATGATTATGCACTGCTAGCGGCTGTGTACGAGTTTGCCGACTGGGCAGAAGATGAAGCGCTTCTACTTCCCGCGGAATACTCCCTTGTCGCCCTCGTGAGCCAAAGCGTTGAGAGCTATTTGGCGAAGGTACACAATGGAGGTCATCCAAAGTATCTGACATATGATTGGAACACACTGTCGGCTAAGGCGTGTGAAGTTGGTCTTGCGGCAATGGGATGCGTGGAACACGCCGCAATATTCTCGGACTTCAAAGCGTTCATCGAAGAAGATCGCGCGCGCGCGATACAGATTGTCAGGTGGTACAACGCCCCCGGATCGTTTTCCAGGCCGGAGGGGGTTAAGGCGTTTGATCGCGCTGTCTTCGACTTGTCGCTTGATCGGCAAGTTCAACAACAGGCGAAATGGCTCCAATCATCAGGCGTTCTCACGCCTATGCGCCGGGAGAAGGTCACTAAGAAGGCCGTTATCGAAAAAAATGCTCTTCGGCGTGAGCGGTCGAGATCGATCGCGGCGCCGGAAAAGCAAATGTCTAGAGCAATTCGTCCGATCGCTAAAGCGCTGGAAGAGGTAGTTGGACACGAGCTTGGTGAGATTTACCAGTGCGGCGATAACTCTCTCCTCCAATATTTCTTCGGCTCCGATCCTGTTAGCGTTCCATTTTGCAGGTTTTTCACGACATTGGCAGACGGCGCGTTACGCATGCAAGACGTCGTTCTGATGCGCCCGCCTGCCACGGCGAGTTACCAGGCATTTCTGTTCGGAAGGCCCGATTTCGAAGTGCTCGCGCGCGTTGATATTACTGAAGATCAATATATGGCCTGCACGAACGAGCGGTAGCGTAGAGGTAATTCTCGCATTAGTTTCGATTCCGAAGGCGATCACGAGACGGCGCTAGTTCCGTAGGAACGTCCCGCCGCGTCTGTCCGCCTTCTCCTGGCTGCTAACCAGCAACGGGTCTTCGAGGCCGCCCATCTTTCGAGGTGGAACGCGCGTCCGGCTTTGCGTGCTTCCTCTGCGGAGGAGAGCGCCCGCCGACCGCCCGTAGGCCTCGGAGACCCTTCAGCTGGAACCTTGGATTGGACGATGGAAGACCTTTCGGAACTGGCCGTCACCGCGGTCGTGCTGCTAGCGCTGATCTTTCTTGCGCGCGCGCTGATTGGCGCGGCGCTGAAGAAGCGTGCGGAGGGCGCCTATACGATTATGGCGTATGAAGCCGGCGTGAAATTCCGCAAGGGCGCGTATGAAGCACTGCTCGGCCCGGGCCGCTATTTCACCTGGCCCGATCCGGTGACAATCACGCGCGTCGATCTGCGCCAGCTTACGCTCAGCGTAGCGGGGCAGGAGATGCTATCGGCCGACCAGATGCCGCTGCGCGCCAGCGCCAACGCGGTCTACCGCGTCGCCGATCCGAAAGCCTTCGTCACCGAATCCGTGTTGCCTTCGAACCGGCTCTACGAAGCCATCCAGATCGCGTTACGGGTGCGCGTCGCGGCGCACAAGCTGGACGATCTCCTGGCCAATCGCGGCCTGCTGGATGCGGGGCTTGCCGAAGAGCTGGCGCCAGTGGCGGCGAGCGTTGGGCTCAAACTCGAAAGCGTCGCCGTGCGCGACATCAATCTTGTCGGCGCCTCGAAGCAGGCGTTCGCCGATCTCTGGAAAGCGCAGAAGGAAGGCCTCGCCGCGCTGGAGCGCGCGCGGGGAGAGCAGGCGGCGTTGCGCGCGCTGAACAACGCCGCGCGCATGCTCAAAGGCAATCCCGAACTGATGAATCTGCGGCTGCTGCAATCCCTGTCAGGCGGCCCGGGACGCATCGCGCCAACGATCGTGCTCGGCGGCGGCGCGGGCATCACGCCCATCTCACCCGGCGCCTCTGACGCTAAGGCGCCGGAGGCCGACGAGTAACGCAAGATATTGTCGGCAAAGTTGTGCGAAGCGGGCGAGACGAATCCACCGCGGCCTCCTACATGGTCGGCGAGGGATATGTCCGTGAGTCAGCTTGCATCAGCGCAGAATGAAGTCCGCATTGGCGTAATCGCCAGCGTCGGGGCGTCCGTGATGTGGGGCGTGCTGCCGATTTACCTGAAGGCGGTTGGTTTCGCTGATTCGCTCGAGGTGCTGGCCGAGCGCGTACTGTTCAGCGTCCCCACGGCAGTTATCGCCATCCTGCTGGTGAGCGGCGCGGCGAAAGGGCTGCGTGAGATGGCTGGCGCATTGAACCCACGCATGCTGGGAACATTGGCGCTGTCCTCCCTGCTGATTTTCTTCAATTGGGGCGTCTATGTCTGGGCGGTTGCCAACCAGCATGTGATGGAAGCGGCGCTCGCATATTTCCTGAGCCCGCTGTTGCAGGTTGTTATCGGGGCTGTGTTCTTCAAGGAAACGCTGAGCGCCGGGCGCAAGATCGCGCTCGTGCTGGCGGGTGCGGGCGTTCTTGTGCAGGGTGTCGCGCTTGGCGCGCCGCCATGGATATCGCTGGCGCTGTGTGCGTCTTGGATAGGCTACGCGATTGTGCGCAAGCAGGCGCCGGTTCCCGCCGCAACTGGCATGCTGATAGAGACGATCATCCTGGCGCCGCTCGCGATCGGCCTGTTGATCTGGCTGTCGCGAACATCAAATCTCACGATCGACGATAGCGCCGGCAACGCGTTTCTGCTGGCTCTGTCGGGCCCTGCGACCGTGGCGCCGCTGATCCTGTTCGCCATCAGCGCGCGGCGCATTTCATTCGCGCTGCTGGGCATCCTGCAATACATCGCGCCGAGCCTGCAATTCCTGGCGGGTGTGTTCTACGGAGAGCCGCTTACGGCGCTGCGCATGCTCAGCTTTGCGCTCATCTGGGCCGGACTTATTGCGTTCACACTAGATTCCCTGCGCGCGCACCGCGCGGCCAAGCCGGTTCAGATCGAAGCGTAAAGCGCGCGGATCAACCGCTGACCGCGCTCGTCGGTCTGCAGGGCGGGGGCCAGCTTATTCATCACATAGCCAGCGGAGAGTCCGCGCGTGGGATCGCCCAGCCCAAACGAGCCGCCACGCCCGGCATGCGCCAGCGTGCGCGTATTTGGCCCGTATATTCGGTTATTGTTCACCATCACGCCCGCTGCCCACGACATCCTGAACGGCATCACCAGATCGTCGGCATTGATGCGCTGGGCGGTAAGCTCGGCGAAGATTTCCGGATCGAGCACACGCGTCTCGCTGATCCTGCCGGCATTGGCGTAGGCCGCGAACAATTGCGCCACCGCCAGCGCCGTACCGTGCCCGTTCGCCGCTGGAATTTCCGCCCGCCGCCACGCCGCATCCGGGCGCGGCGCCGCCCACGGAACCATGAACGCCGCGCGCTTTGCTTCGGTGAGATGTCCAAGATCGGGCAGCTTGCTTGGCAATTGCTGCTCGGCGCAGCGGGCATGTTCGGAATCCGGCAGCCCGATCCAGAAATCCACGCCGAGCGGCTCGCAGATATCCTGCCGCAGGATCGCGCCGAGCGACCGATCGCTTACCCGCCGCACCATTTCCCCGGCGATGTAGCCGTAGGTCATGGCGTGATAGCCGCACGCGGCGCCGGGCGTCCAAAGCGGCGCGAGCTTTGCCAGCGCGGCAGAGAGGGCAGGCGGATCAAGCCAGAGCGCGGTGTCGATGCGCTCGGAAAAACCCGGCACGCCGGCCTGATGCGCCATCGCTTGCGCGAGCGTAACAGCGCCTTTGCCCTCGGCGGCGAATTCCGGCCAAACCGCCGCCACCGGGCTCTCGTAGTAAAGCTTTCCCTGCTCAACCAGCATCGCAACGATCAGCGCGGCGATCGGCTTGGTGGTGGAATGGACCGGAACCAGCGTGTCCCGCGCCCACGGCTTTGTTCGCGCCCGGTCGGTAAACCCGCCCCAGATATTGATAACGGGCTCGCCCTCGATGGCGGCGGCGAACGCCGCGCCGTTCTCCAGTCCGGCCTCGAAATTCTGCACGAATGCGTCGCGCACAGGCTCAAAGCCCTTGGCGACGAATCCTTCGACATCCATTTTCGCTGCTCACTCGCGATCTGCAGGGCGCTTAGCCTGGTTTCCGGTCCCCGATTTGTCCGGTGCTTCGATGACCGCGAGGTTACTGTCCCGGCGGTTCGATGACGAAATAAGCGCGAGGTTTGCCTACGAACGCGTCAGTCCCTGCGATTGGATAGGGGATTGTTTTCGTCCGTTTGGCCGTTACCACGCACTGGCAATACTGAGTACGGCGCCGGGAGCGTTGCGAGCGAGGTGGATCATGACTAACGCCATGCGGCCCCGGCGCAGCGCGCTCTATATGCCGGGCGCCAACGTCAAGGCGCTGGAGAAAGCCAAATCCATCGCGGCGGACGTGCTGATCTTTGACCTCGAAGATTCGGTTGCGCCGGAGGGCAAGGCAGAGGCGCGCGCAAACGTCGCGGCCGCGCTCGCCGCCGGCGGTTATGGCAATCGCGAGGCCGTGCTGCGGGTGAACTCGCTCTCCACGCCGTGGGGCGCGGAGGATGTGGCCGCTGGCGCCGGCTTAAAACTTGACGCAGTGCTGTTCCCAAAAATCTCTAGCGCCGCGGATGTCGAGGCGGCTGAGGCGTCAATGCGTGCGGCGGGATTGGCGGCGGACGTCGCCCTATGGGCGATGATGGAGACGCCGCTCGCCATCCTCAACATCAAGGAGATCGCCGCCGCATCGCAAAGCACGCGGCTGGCGTGCTTCGTCGTTGGCACGAACGATCTGGCGAAAGATCAGCGCGCGCAAATGACGCCGCAGCGTGAAGCGTTCCTCACCAGTCTCACGCTATGCGTGCTCGCGGCGCGCGCCTACGGGCTCGTTGCGCTCGATGGAGTCTATAACGACATCGCAGACATGGCAGGCTTTGAGGCTTCCTGCCGCCAGGGCGCGATGCTTGGCTTCGACGGCAAGACCCTAATCCATCCGTCGCAACTGGCGCCGTGCAACGAAATCTTCGCGCCGGCCGCGGCAGACGTGGAGCAGGCGCGCGCGATCATCGCCGCGTTCGCAGCCCCGGAAAACGCCGGCAAGGGCGTTATTAGGGTTGGCGGCAAGATGACCGAACTGCTGCATCTTGAGCAGGCCCGGCGCACCGTCGCGATCGTTGAAGCAATCAGCGCTGCGGCGGGCTAACCGAAGGCGCGGCTTGCTCGCCACTGCGGCGGGCGATGCGCGGCGCAAGCGCGCCGGCGCCTTCAACGTCCGGAATCCATACTTCCATCGTGTCCTGGGGCAGGTTGGCGAACGCTTTGCCGATCGCCTTGGCCTGGAACTTCAGCCCCGGAAACTTTGCCGTCATGAGGTCCGCGAGTTTCGCCGCATCGGCCGCCTGATCCTGGCCGAAATAGCGCACTTCCGCATTGCGGAAAGCCCGGCGCACCGTTTCAACGCCCGTCGCCATGCGGAAGCCGAGCGCCGTTGCGTCCGGCCTCATGGCTTCGATTTCGCCTTTATCCCGGTTCGGCCCGACCTGCACGAAAACGCGGTAGGTTTTGTTTGCGGCGGTCACAACGTCGGTGGAGACCGGCGCCGTGACTGGGGATTGCGAGCGCGCGGCGATCTGCGGCTGCGCCGCCTGTTGTTCTCCCGCGGCCATGGGGCCATCGGAGGGCGCGGCAGATTCCGTGGCTGGCGTTGTTCCCGGCTCGGACGTTTTAGCTTCAGTGGGGCCCGCTTTCGGCGTGGCCGTGCATGTCGGCAGGCGCGGCTCAAGAAAATCCAGCTTGATCCATTCCGGCCGTCCCAATCCCGACGACGCATTGGGCGGCGTAAGTTCGTTGATCTCCGACGCGAGGTTGACGCGCTCTGGAATGGCTGAGCCCATGATGCGCGTCACCAGATCGTCGCGCGCCCCGCAATACACCTCGGGATAGATTTTGCTCGTGATTTCCAGCGCCTGTTTGGCGGCGTAGAAATCATCGTAGTCCTTGAAACCGATGGTCGAAACGCGGTCGAAATAGGTCTTGTAGCCTTCGCGCAGGCTGGTCGCCGTTCGTTCGAACGATTGCTGCTGCTGCTGCACAAGGAAAATGGCGACCGACGCGACAAGGCTGGCGATCGGCAAAGCCAGCCCGCGCACCCAGTCGATCAGGGTCGCATGACCCTGACGTTCCAGCTTGCGTTCTTCAAGCTCGAGTTCACGCTCGCGCAACGCCATTTCACGCGACTGCATGTCGAAATCGGTCATGAACTTCTCCCCGGACGCGACGCTTTAGCACAGCCTTTTGCGCCCGGCACGCGATACTCTCAGAGGACGAGGGGCGCTGCATGTCGAAATCCTTCACCGGCAATTTCTTTGAGGATTTCAAGCCCGGGCAGGTGATCCGCCACGCCACGCCGCGTACGCTGACGGATGGAGACAGCGCGCTTTATATTGCGCTTACCGGCTCGCGTTATGCGCTGTTTTCGTCCGACGAGTTCGGCAATGCCTGCGGGCTCGAGCGCGCGCCGATAGATCCCGTGCTCGCGTTTCACGTCGTGTTCGGCAAGACCGTGCCGGACGTGTCTCTCAACGCCGTCGCCAATCTCGGCTACGCGGAGGGACGCTTCCTCGCGCCGGTTTATGCCGGCGATACGGTGAGCGCCTCATCCGAAGTGATCGGCGTAAGGGAAAATTCCAACGGCAAGACCGGCGTCGTGCATGTGCGTACAACCGGGACAAACCAGCACGGCGTCAGCGTGCTCAGCTACGTGCGCTGGGTCATGGTCAACAAGCGCAATGCGTCGTCAGCCGCGCCCACGCCTGTCAGCCCGCAACTGGCCGAAGCCGTAGCGCCAGGCGATCTTGTAACGCCACAGGGGCTCAACTTTTCTGATTACGACTGGACGCTCGCCGGTTCGCCGCACGGTTTTGAAGATTATGCTGTCGGCGAAAAGATCGACCATGTGGACGGCATGACGGTAGAGGAGGCCGAGCATCAGATCACCACGCGCCTTTATCAGAACACCGCGAAGGTTCACTTCAACCAGCACGAACAAAGCCAGGGCCGTTTCGGCAAGCGTCTGATCTACGGCGGCGTGGCGATCTCGATCGCGCGCGCGCTGGCGTTCAACGGCCTTGCCAATGCCGGCTTGATGCTGGCGATCAATGCCGGTCGCCACGTCGCGCCGCTGTTCGCGGGCGATACGGTTTACGCATGGTCCGAAGTGCTGGCCAAGACAGAGCTGTCCAGCGGCGCCGGCGCGGTGCGTCTGCGTCTTGTCGCCGCGAAAAACGCGCCCTGCGCGGCGTTTCCCGACAAGACCGCCGCGGGCGAATACGACCCCGCCGTGATCCTCGATTTCGACTATTGGGCCGCTATCCCGATGAAGCGGGCGGGGCGATAGGGTGGTTTTAACTGCCCGGATGCGCTATATTAGGTGGATGGCCCGCAAGATATTGTCCAAGCCGCCTGAATACGCCTTGTTAATGCAAAAGGAGTTCGGCCGCGCAACGCGCCACGCTGCGGCACGGGCGGAATTGGCCGGTGTTGGGCTTGCTGGCGTCAAAAACGACGCGGACGGCAAAGTTATCCGCAAACCCGCCGCGAAGAAGGTCGTTGCCGCGAAGCAGCGGCCTGTCACAGCCCAGCGGCTGCGGAAAAAAGGCTAGGTGCGGCCGGTTTTCTGGTTGCTCGCCGGGCCAAACGGTTCGGGCAAAAGTACATTTTCCCGCTCCCAAATTTTTGAAGCACTTGCCGCCACGCCCGACTCTGACGCACCGCTCCTGCGGCTGAATCCAGACGAGCGCGCGCGCCGGTTACGCGATGCAGAGCACTTGCTGACAGAGTCTGAAATCGCCTTGCGCGCGGCGACTGAGAGCGACGAGGCGCTGGACGCTTGCATTAACCAGCGACAGTCTGTCCTCGTTGAAACAGTATTGTCGTCAGACAAGTTTAGAGGTCGTGTTGAAGCGGCGCACGAGAAGGGCATGGAGTTTCGGCTCACCTATGTCGTACTGCGCGTTCCCGACCTCAATGTTGCGCGTGTGGGGCACCGCGTCAGTATGGGCGGCCATGGCGTTGAAGAGAGCAGGGTGCGCGCCCGCTGGATGCGTTCGGTGGAAAACCTCGTCTGGTTCGCGGGGCAGGCGGACTCACTGTCGATCTGGGACAACACCCGCTCGCCTGATGAGCGCGGACCGGAACTGATCCTAGCGACCACGCCTACCGGGAAATTCGTCAACCGCAGCGCAGGGGTCTTTTCCGATCAAGAGGCTCATCCGGCACTACTGCGGTCGCTGACTGAAGTGATCGCGCTCCTATAGCCCCGCCGGTCCCTTGGTCGCGTTGACAGGGCGGGTTCGGGCAATAGATTGCGCGCGCATTGATTTTGGCGCGAGCTCCGCGCCTGCCGGAGCCTTCCTGCCTTATGGCGCATGTCCACGATCGTCCCCTATCGCCGCACCTGCAGATCTGGCGCTGGCACGTCACCATGCTCGCTTCGATCGCTCACCGCGCCAGCGGCGTCGCGCTTTATGCTGGCGTGATCGGCATCGCGATATGGCTGCTTGCGCTGGCTCATGGCGGCGAAGCGCTCGCCGCGATCAACACCTTGCTCGCCTCGCTTCCCGGAATGGTGGGGCTGTATGTTTTGATCGCCGCGTTCGGCTACCATCTGTGCAACGGGCTGCGGCACCTGTTCTGGGACGCCGGCAAGGGTTTCAAACCGGCCACCGCGAACCTGACCGCCTGGCTGGCGCTGGCGGCAGGCGTCATCGGGGCGCCGGTGGCGGTGTACGTGCTGCGGCACTGGGGCTGACCAATGAGCAGAAAGCAACGCATTAAAGGCGCCGGCGGCGGTCACGGCACGGGCGGGTTCATCGCCCAACGCGCGACGGCCGTGGCGATCCTTTTTCTGGGCCCGTGGTTCATCATCAGCATGGCGCTGGTTGCGCGCGCCGGCGGCGAAGGGCCGCTCGCCTTTTTGTCCTTGCCGCTTAACGCCGGCCTCGCGGGGCTCTTTGTGATCGCCGGGTGCTGGCACATGCAGCTCGGCATGCGCGAGATCATCGAGGATTACATCGGCAAGCCGGGCACGCGCAAAATGCTCGAAACGCTTAACGGTCTTGTCGCGCTCGCCGGCGCCATCGCCGGCCTTTACGGCCTTGCAAAAATCAGCCTCGGGGTTTGACGGTTAATGGCCGCTTATGAATGGATCGATCATCGCTACGACGTAGTCGTGGTGGGGGCGGGCGGCTCGGGCCTGCGCGCCGCGCTCGGCTGCGCCGAAGCCGGACTGAAAACAGCCTGCATCACCAAGGTGTTCCCCACGCGCTCGCACACGGTGGCGGCTCAGGGCGGCATCTCCGCCTCTCTTGGTAATATGGGCGAGGACGATTGGCGCTGGCACATGTACGACACCGTCAAGGGGTCTGACTGGCTCGGCGATCAGGACGCGATCGAATATCTCTGCCGCAACGCACCGCAGGCGGTTTACGAGCTTGAGCATTACGGCGTGCCGTTTTCGCGCACGCCGGAAGGCAAGATTTACCAGCGCGCCTTTGGCGGCATGACCAAAAATTACGGCGAAGCGCCGATCCAGCGCACCTGCGCCGCGGCGGACCGCACCGGCCACGCCATGCTGCATGCGATGTACGGCCAGTCGTTGCGCCACACGACCGAGTTTTTCATCGAATATTTCGCGCTCGATCTGATCATGGAAAACGGTGAGTGCAAAGGCGTCACCGCCTGGCGTCTGGACGATGGCACGCTGCATCGCTTCACCGCCCAGCGCGTCATCCTCGCCACCGGCGGCTATGGCCGCGCTTATACATGGTGCACCTCCGCGCACACCTGCACGGGCGATGGCGGCGGCATGGCGCTGCGCGCCGGCCTGCCACTGCAGGACATGGAATTCGTGCAATTCCACCCCACCGGCATATACGGCGCCGGCTGCCTGATCACAGAAGGCGCGCGCGGGGAGGGCGGCTACCTCACCAATTCAACCGGCGAGCGCTTCATGGAGCGCTATGCGCCAACCGTGAAGGATCTCGCGCCGCGCGACATGGTCTCCCGCGCGATGACGATCGAAATCCGCGAAGGCCGCGGCTGCGGCCCAAAGAAGGATTACATCAACCTCCACCTCGATCACCTCGATCCGAAAGTGCTGCATGAGCGCCTGCCGGGCATTTCCGAAAGCGCCAAGATTTTCGCCGGCGTCGACATCACCAAGGAGCCGATCCCGATCGTGCCGACCGTGCATTACAACATGGGCGGCATTCCCACGAACGCGTACGGCGAAGTCGTTACCAAGCTCGGCGATTCGCCGGACGTGATCGTGCCCGGCCTGATGGCTGTGGGCGAGGCGGCCTGCGTTTCCGTACACGGCGCCAATCGGCTCGGCAGCAATTCGCTGGTCGATCTCGTCGTGTTCGGCAGAGCCGCGGGCCTGCGCTGCAAGGAAGCGCTGACGCCCGGCGATATTCCCGCGATCTCGAAAGACACCGCCGATTCGCATCTGGCGCGGTTCGATCGCCTGCGCTACGCCAAGGGCCCGATCCCTACCGCCAAGCTGCGCGCCGAAATGCAGGACGCGATGCAGGAAGACGCCGCCGTGTTCCGCACTGGCGAGTCACTGAAATCCGGCGTCGAGCGCCTCGCGAAAGTGCAGGCCAAGCGCGGCGATATCGGCGTCGCCGATCGCAGCCTGATCTGGAATTCCGATCTCATGGAGACGCTGGAATTCGAAAATATGGTCGTGCAAGCCAATGCGACTGTAACCAGCGCGCTCAACCGCCAGGAAAGCCGCGGCGCACACGCCCGTGAAGATTTCCCCGACCGCGACGATGCCGAATGGATGAAGCACACGCTCTCATGGGTCGACGACGCCACCGGCCGCGTCACCATCGATTATCGCCCCGTACACATGAACCCGCTCAGCAACGACATCGCGCCAATTCCGCCTAAGAAGCGGGTTTACTGAACACCCTTATTTCCTACTCCCCTTGTGGGAGAAGGTGGATCGCAGCGCCGGATGAGGGGTGCAAGCGCCACCGCCTTATCGTGTATAGGAACGCCGCAAGTTCATGTTGAGTTCTTTCCTGTCGCTGGTACCTTAGCGCATGGCCGAAGAGCCCGGAAATCCGGTGCTGCAATATCTCCGGCGCATTGATCAGCGTCTAGAACGCGTTGATCAGCGGCTGGATGATCTGACCGCGCGCCTGCGCTCGGTTGAAGAGCAGGCCGCGTCAATGCGCGGTGATCTTTCGGCTTTGCGCGGCGATGTTGTGCGTTTGGAGCACAGGATTGATCGCGTTGACACGCGGCTTGAGCGGATCGAACGGCGCCTCGATCTGGTGGAGGTCTGAGTTTGATTTGGCGCGCCGTTTGCGATCGCCGAGCGATAGATGCTGGTGCGCAAGAACCGGCGCGATATTCTCGCCTGTCTTGGTCCGGTGGAGGCGCCTGTGCGGCGGCTTTTGCTGCTGAAAGCGCTGACCCTGCCGACCGCCAAAAGGCTCGGCGGGGCGGCTCCTGAAGGGTGAGCCACCAGAGGCGCTGCGCTACCTCACGGCAACACCCCTCCCGTCTCAGGCTCTCGCCTTCGCCACCCTCCCATGGAGGGGAGGGTAAAGGAGCGCTGAGGATGAGAAATAGTCTATGCGCGCTGTCGGGAGCGATGATCCCGCATCGTCTTTAAACCATAACGCCGCAACGAGGGGACCAAGACATGGCCGACACCGAAACCCAACCCAGCGACCGCGAACTTGTGCTCACGCGAATCGTCGATGCGCCGCCGGAAAAGCTGTTCCGGGCGTGGACCGATCCGGAGATCATGAAGCGCTGGTTCGTGCCGCGGCCGTGGACGATCTCGGAAGTCAAAACCGATCTGCGCGCCGGCGGCTCAAGCCTGGTGGTGATGAAAGATCCGGACGGAAAGGAATATCCCAATCCCGGAATCTACCTTGAGATCGTGCCGAACCAGAAGATCGTGTTCACCGACGCCTACACCAGCGCGTGGCAGCCGTCGGCCAAGCCGTTCATGACCGCCATCATCACGTTCGAGGATATCGGCGGTGGCAAAACCAAATACACCGCCCGCGCACTGCACTGGACCGCCGAAGACCGCGCAACCCACGAGAAAATGGGCTTCCACGAAGGCTGGGGCATTTGCGCCGAGCAATTGGCCGAAGTGGCGCAAACGATCTGAGGGCTCTATCGCTCGCGCGGCGCGGCCATTAGCGTTGGCGCGTCGCTCGGGGCCGGTTGTGACATCCATCGCTGATTTATGCCGGGACTTGCCGGTCACGCAGATTGAGCCGGGCGCGGTGCTGCTGCCGGAAGGGGAGAGAACCGGGCGGCTATTCGTGCTGCAGGCCGGCGAGGTGGAAATCCTGAAGGGAGACTTTCAGATCAACCTCGTATCCGACCGCGGCGCGATCTTCGGCGAGATGTCGGCGCTGCTCGATATTCCTCACATGGCGACTGTGCGCGCGACCAAGCCGTGCAGCGTCAATGCGATCGAGAACGGCGTCGCGTTTCTCGAATCGCATCCGGAAATGGCCTATCTGCTGGCGCAAATTCTGGCGCAGCGCCTGCATGGCGTGACGACGTATCTGGCTGATCTGAAGCGCCAGTTTGAGGATCAGGCGGGCCACCTAGGCATGGTCGATGAAATCCTCGAAACGCTGGTGCATGACCAGCGCAGCAATTTCACGCCGGGCTCTGACCGGGATCAGGGCTATTGAGGCTGTACCAGGCCGGCAACGCCGCCAGTTCCTGAAACGGCCGCGACAGCGCCGCATCCAGCGCGATGATTTCCGCGCCGGCCATCGAAAACCAGATTGCTTCCCGCGCGTCCGTATCGACCACGATATGGGCTGGCGAAGGGCCGATCTGGCGGCCGCTGTTGAAAATCCACGTATCGCCAATCCGGTCGGCCCACGATCCCGCCTGCTTGAACGGCGCTTCGTGGATGTGGCCGCACAGCACGATGTCCGGCTTGTATTGGTTGATCCATGTCACCAGATCGGAATCGCCGTAATGGCGCTTGCCGTTCCAGCTCGTGGGCGAGGCGTCCGGCGGCGCGTGATACACCCACACCCATTGGCGCTTCTCCGCCGCCGCGTCGCGCTCGAATTGATCGCGCACCCGCTGCTGCGCGATCGGCCCGTCCCACCACGGGCATATAGTCACCAGCGTGTCGCCATAGCGCACGCTATCACCGTCACACGGCACGCCAAGCTGGCGCACTTTCTGCATCCAGGACGCCACGCGCTCGCCGGTTTCGTCGCGCATGTCCAGATCGTGATTGCCGGACGAGACGATGACGTTCGCCTTCGCCGCGAGCCGCTTCAGGTAATTCAGAATGACGACAATCTGCACGTTGCCGCTGAGCTGGCCGGCGATGTCGATATGGTCTCCGGCGATCACAAGCGCATCGACATTGGCCGCCGCCGCCGCCGCCCAATCATATTGCTTGAGCGCATAATGCAGATCGGACACGAGCAGAAACTTCACCGCCTTCGCGCTCCCCATCGCCTCGCCGGCGCTACTCCACCTTCAGCGTGTATTTCCCGGTCGAGCCGTACGGCAAGACCTGAACGTAAAGATCGCCGGCGGCCTTCAGCGTCTGTTCGAATTTCAGGTTCGCGCCGGGCGTTCCGTCATAATTGTCGGCGATCTGGGACTTGTTGGCATCGTAGACTTTCACCCACGGCTTCAGCGTGGTCGACTGGTTTTCCAGCGTGATGCTGACAATTGGCTTGTTGAAGCCCGCGATCTTGAACCAGTCCTCATCTTTCGTGTCCATCACGTTGGCGTCGATGGTTTGCCCTGCGCGGACGTCCGGCGTTGCGAGTTTGTCGTCGTTAGGCTCGTATTTGTCGAACGCCTTCTGGGCCGTGGCGGAAAGCTTGTACTTGCCGGTAGAGCTGTAAGGCAGAACCTGCACGTAGAACGGCTGCCCCGGCCGTACGGTCATTTCGTAATCGATGCTGGCCCCGGGATTGCCGTCATATTTTTCGCCCTCCGAAGATTTGTTGGCGTCGAAAATCTTGATCCAGGGCTTGAGCGTCGTGGATAGGTTCTCGACGCGCACCTTGACGCGATCAGCCACTTTGAACTCATTGTCGAACCGGTAAAACCGGTTGTCGTCAGTGTTGTAAATTTCGCCGCTGTCAGCAAGGCCCACTTTCAAAACGCGCGGATCGAGGATCGTGGCGTTGGCGCCCATCGCCGCCGGCGCCTGGCCGCTGTCCTTGGCTGCTTCAGGCGCGCCGCCGCCGCCGAGACCGAAGGGCAGGGATGGCCCGGTCTGCGCCGCGGGTACGCCAGCTTGCGCGTTGATCGCAGCCTGCTCGGCGTTCGGCGCGGGGCGCGTCAGCGCGAAATATCCGCCAATCGCCGCAAGCAGGGCCGGTACACCCAAAAGAACCCATAGCGGCGCTCCGCCGCCAGACTTCGTCTTCGCTTTCAGATTGAACGGCGCGGCCGGTAAATCTTTCGCGGCGCGGCCCTCAATCTTGGCGCGGACGTGCTCGACCAGGCGGCGGAATTCGGCATGGGCGCGGTCTCCCGCCTTCCAGTCCGAAAGGTCGGCGGTCTGCACCATGCCGAAACCGATCGGCGGTTCCACCTCTTCCAGACGCACGGGGATGAGCAGCCCCATCTTCTTACCCTGCGTGGCTTCTTCCTGAACCCATTCCGACGCGACAGACCGCGCGGTCCATACGGGCAAGACGACCTTTGCGGTCGTCAGCTGGGTGTGGATGGAGGAAGAATAGGACTGGCCCAAAGGCAGCTCCGGGTCCCACCACACCGAAATCCCTTCCGCCTCCAGCGCACGCGCCAATTGCGCGACCTGATCGCGGTCTTCGCGCTTGTAGGAGATGAAGACGTCCGCCATGCCCAGCCTCCGCTCCCCTTCTAGTCGAACACAGCGGGCGCGCCTAGCACTGGCCTTTCCCCCGCCGCTTTACTTGTCTATCTCACACACGGTGACCTTCCTTTCCGCCGCCGCAGAAGAAATGGCCGCACGGCGCCTGCGCCTGCACAGGCGATTCAAGCCGCTCTTGGCCGGTCTCATCGAATTTGCCATCCTGGCCGGCTTCGTGCTGGGCATCGCCGCGATATTCCTTGGACGTTGGTACGGGATATTGCCGCTTGCCGGCTTCGCCGTTGGCTCGTTTCTGCTGGAACGGCGCCGGCAGGGCGCGTTGGCGGCGGGGCAGGACGAGGAAGCGCTGCGCATCCGCTACGACCGGCTGACGCTGGCGATGACGGCCGCCATGGCGATCATCGGTATCTGGGTGTTCGTCGGCGCCATGCGCGTTAAGGAGGCCGAGGGCTGGACGCCGCCGCCGCCGCATACGGTCGATCTCGATTTGGTCACAGAGTAATGCTTTCCTCGCGGCGCGAGGGATCAAAACGACATGGCGGACTTTATTCGGCTTCCAACCCGGTCAATCGGGCTGAAGTTCTTGCTGGTGTGTGCGCTAGCGCTGGTGATGGCGGTGCCGACATCGGCAGTATGGCTGGTGCTACAGGACAGGCTCAACCGCTACAACGAAGTCCGCAACGAGATATCCCGCTACGAAGGCGGCATGCAGACCGTGCTCGGCCCGGTTCTGCTCATTCCGTATTCCAAACAGGTCGAGAACGTAACGAGCGAGGGTAAGCGCGAGATCGTCACGTTGCGCGGCGAGAGCGTCGTATTTCCGGAAACCGGCATCGTTGATTCAACGCTTGCCGCTGAGGAGAGGCGTCGCGCGATCTATTCCATCCCTACGTTCAAGGCGCAGATCACCATCAAGGCGCATTTCGAACCTGCGCAAGGCGCCGCCGCGCTTGCCGCGCTTGATCCCGCCGCGACCTATGACTGGTCCAGGGCGCGCCTGGCAATGGGCGTATCGAACACGGTTGGCTTGCTCACCGACGTGACGCTCAAGCTGCCTGCGGGTGAGAAGCGCCAGCTCAAACCAACGAGCGTGGCGGGTCCGCAGGGGAGTGTGCCGGGGCCCTTTGCACTAGCCGCCGTGCAGGTCGGCGATATGGTGGCGGCGCGCGCGCCGTTCGACGTGGATACCGCGTTCGAACTTTCCGGCGCCGAGCGGTTTTCGGTGGCGTCCTTCGCGAAGGATACCACGTCTCGCGTCTCCGCCCTGTGGCCACATCCAAGTTTCGAGGGCGGCTTCCTGCCGGACAACACCAAGACCAGGATCGACGACAAATCGTTCTCAGCGGAATGGAACGCGCCGCTCGTCCGGCGCGGCATTCCCGATGTCGCGACCGACATCACCATTCTGAACGAGACGGCGAACAAGGATTTCGCCGTGCGGCTGACCGAGCCGACAAATATCTACACGGGCGTCAATCGCGCCCTAAAGTATTCGATGATGTTTATCGGCCTCGTGTTCGTGGCGTATTTCATGTTCGAGATCGTATCGGGCGCGCGGGCGCACCCGGCGCAATACATCATGATCGGCCTAGCGCAGGCGATCTTCTATCTGCTGCTGCTGGCATTCGCCGAGCGGCTGGGCTTCACCACGGCCTTCATAATCGCGGCGGCGGCGACGGTGTCGCTGATTTCGCTCTACGTGCAGGTGGTGTTCAAGGCGCGGCTCTATGTGATCCCGGCGTTTCTGACGTTCACGGTAGTATATGCGCTGATGTACGTGCTGATGCAGATGGAGGAATACTCGCTCCTCGTCGGCTCGCTGATGAGCTTTGCCGCGCTGGCCGCGCTGATGTACCTGACGCGCAACGTGGCCTGGTACGGCGCAGCGGACGATCGGGATAAGGCGCTGGGCTGAGCGGCAAGAGCCCGTCAATCAGCCGCAAGCGCAAAGTCTTGACCGCCCCCGCCGTTTCATCGCAAGCCGAACCGGCTTGAGAGAGGGCATATGGTAGAGCTGACGCTGCCGCGTAATTCCCAGGTCAAAAAGGGCAAGAAGCATCCTAGGCCCGAGGGAGCCACGCGCACCCGCACGTTCAAGGTCTACCGCTACGATCCCGAGACCGGCGATAACCCGCATTGGGACACTTACACGATCGATCTCGACAAGTGCGGGCCGATGGTTCTGGACGCGCTGATCTCGATCAAGAACACGGTCGATTCTACGCTCACCTTCCGGCGCTCCTGCCGGGAAGGGGTGTGCGGTTCGTGCGCGATGAATATCGGCGGCCGCAACACGCTGGCCTGCACCGTCGGCATGGACCAGTTTGACGGCGCGATCACGGTTGCGCCGCTGCCGCACCAGCCCGTGCTGAAGGACCTGGTGCCGGACCTGACCAATTTCTATGCGCAGTACGCTTCGATCGAGCCGTGGCTGCATACCGAAACGCACCCGGAGAAAGAACATCTGCAAAGCGAGGCCGATCGCGCCAAGCTGGACGGACTCTACGAGTGCATCCTCTGCGCCTGCTGCTCGACCTCGTGCCCGTCCTATTGGTGGAACAGCGAGAAATTCCTCGGCCCCGCCGCGTTGCTTCAGGCAGAACGCTGGATCGTCGATAGCCGCGACGAAGCCACGGGAGAGCGGCTCGACAAGCTGGAAGACCCGTTCGCGCTCTATCGCTGCCACACGATCATGAACTGCGCGCAGGTTTGCCCCAAGGGCCTCAACCCTTCCGAAGCCATCGCCTCGATCAAGAGCGACATGGTGGCGCGGAAGGTTTAAGCGAGATTCAGGCCGAACAGCTTGGCGTAAACCTTGAAATCGCTGTCGCGGGTTAACAGCGGCAGGTTCGCGTCAATTGCCGCCTGCGCAATCAGCGCGTCGGCAATCGGCGCTTTGCGGCCTTCCCGGCGTAACTCGGCGCGCATGGCGCCTGCGCGCTCCCAATAACCTTGTTTGAGATCAAGCACCCGGAACGTCGTCAATGCTTCAGCGACTATTGGGCCGCCTTTGGTGTTAGAAAAAATTTCGGTGATTCCAATCGGCGCTATGAATGCAGCGTCTTTCTCTAACAGAGCGTCGAGCGCTTCTGCCTCTGGATAGTCCGCGCCATTCAGCCACGCGATTATGACGCTACTATCGACGCAGTTCACTCGTCGTCCTTGCCGCGCAACGTTCGCCAATCATCCGCGAACTGCACCTTGCCTCTTAGGGCGCGGAATTGCTTGGCCGCGCGGCGTCTAGCAAGTTCCTCAAGCGCAATGCGAACAGTTTCGCTGACGCCTTCACCGGTGAAAGTTTGCGTTAGTTCCAACGTCCGGGCCGGAACCTCGACAGTAATCTTGCGCATCTCAGTCATACGGTGAGTTATACCATAAAATAATGCTGGTCTCAATCCCCAGCGCCAGGATGACGGAGACATTCAGGTCCAGTTCAGCCGCAACAGCGCATCCTTGCCACGAACAAATCTAATCCCGACCTGATCGGGGAAAGGATAAGTGCGATGAAAAAGCTTATTGCTGGCGCGCTTGCCGCCTTCACCCTGGCGGCCGTGGCCGTACCTGCTGCCGAAGCCCGCCCGTATCGCGGCGGTTATGATCACCGCTACGACCACCGCCACCGCGGCAATGGCGATGCAGTCGCCGCCGGCATCGCCGGGCTTGCGATTGGCGCGATCATTGGCTCGGCCGCCTCACAGCCACGTGGCTATTACGACGAGCCGCGGAGCTATTATGCACCGCCGCCGCCCGCCTATTACGCGCCGCGCTATTGCGTCACCCGCGACCGCGTCTGGGATCCCTATCTCGGCCGGCGCGTAACGGTGGAACGCAGCTACCGCTGCTAGTCCAAAGATAAGCGAAAGTCAGTTGGGCGCGAATTCCGCATCGGGGTTCGCGCCCAATGTCTTTTCGCAGAACGTCTTGAGGTGCGCGCTCAGGGCGGCGGCGTCGCCGGCCAGCGCCTCTGGCGCGATCGGCTTGCCGACTGTGATGCGATAGGTGCGGCCCGCCTTGTTCAGCAGCTCATGAAACAACGTGATGTCGCTTAGCTCCTTAGAAAAGCGGTTGAATGTATGAAAAAAGATCGGGTAGGGCCCCTCGATGTGCAGGGGCGTGACCGGGGCCTTGTGCTTGCGCGCTAGGCTCACCGCCGAAGGCTCCCATTCAGGATCCTGGATCACGCCCTCGATGCGCCGCGCCAGCCGTCCCGCCGGAAAGATCACTACCGCGCGCTCGGCCGCGAACGCTTCGTTGGCCGCGCGCAGCGTCAGCTTCGTTTTCTCCATCGAGCGTTTGGCTATTACCCATTCGACCGGGATCAGCGTCTCGGAAAAGCCGGGGCAGACGCGCAGCGCGTCCGCGTTGGCGAAAAAAATGTGGTCCGGCCGGCGCGGTTCAAGCAGATCGCGCACCGCCAGACCGTCGGCGATCCCGGTGGGATGATTGGCCACGACGACACAACGCCCCGCGCTGGGAATATGCTCCGCGCCTGTAACCTCGAGGTTGAGGCGCAGCAGGCCGCAAACATGCGCCAGCGCCGCCTTGCCGCTAAGCGGCGCGATTGCATCGGCCATCCGCCGCGCGGCATTGTAATTGAGCGCGGCGTAAAGCGCCGGGCGCACAGCGGGCCAAGCCGGCAGGGCGGCCAGGCGCGGGCAGCGCTCTTCGATCAGAACGTCGACAATATGAGCAGATCTGGGCGGCGCCATGCTTCCGGGCGGCACCAGACCCCATGCCGTCGGGCCAGCGCAAGACCTTTCTGACGCGCACGAGCAATCGGGCCTTGCGCCGGGGCGCGGGAAGCGCTGATTTGCGGGCGGGGGAAGGAAGGTGAGGCCTTGGCCGAACTTGTTGCGGTGAAACACTGGCGGATGCTGGGTGCGGTGGGCGGCGTGGTCGCTGGCGCCGCGCTGCTGCTGGCCTATGGCCTGTTCGATCTTGGCCAGCGCCGCGCGGCTGCGCCGGCGGTGGTGGCGGTCGATAAGACGTTGCTGTCCGAAGCGCTGGATGACGCGCCGTATGTGTCCTCAAACGGCGAGGGGCCGGTCCTTTGGCTGGTGACGACGCCCGATTGCCCCGCTTGCCGGGTGTTCGAAAAGAAAGTGCTGCCGGGCCTCCTGGATCGCGGCGTCGATGCGCGCGTGATCCTGGTCGCGCCGCGCGCCGCCGCTGTCGATGCTGGCCAGGCGCAGTGGATCGCCGCGGTAGCGCGCCGGCGCGAATGGCTCAGCCTGCAAACCTGGATGAGCGGCGGCACGCCGCGCATCGATATCTCACTCGAGGCGCCAGCCGCGGAGGGCTATCTGGAATGGGGCCGCGCCTCGTTTGAACGGATCGATGCGGCGCTCAAGCCCAACGGTCTAACTCTCGCGGCGCCGGCGTTGTTCTGGCGTGTGGGGCCGGAATGGCGCGCCAGCGTGCGCCCTGATGAGCGGGCGGTGAATTTCATGCGCGACGATCTTGCGCCTGCTGAATGAACTGACCTGATGGCCGATGTGCTGTTGGCCTATCGCGCCCGCGTGGCGGCGGGTGTGTTAACCCGCGATCGTGGCCAGGACGAAGCCGCTACCCGCCTCGACGATCTGGCGGACGAGCTAGCCAAATGGAATCCGGATTCCTGGTTCGGCAAGGCGCCGCGCGGCCTCTATCTCTGGGGCGGGGTAGGGCGGGGCAAATCCATGTTGATGGACTTGTTTTTCGCGCGGGCGGAGGTCGCTAAAAAGCAGCGCACGCATTTTCACGAATTCATGCTGGCGCGGCACGCGTTCCTGCGCAGCGCGCGCGCCGCGCGCGGCGATAGCCAGGACGACCTGATCGAGGAAATGGCCAAGGCTATCGCCGCCGAGGCGCGTCTTCTGTGTTTCGACGAATTGCAGATCACCGACATTGCCGATGCGATGATTCTGGGCCGCCTGTTCGAGCAATTGTTCGACCGCGGCGTTGTAATCGTCGCCACAGGCAACCGCCCGCCGGACGATTTTTATAAGAACGGCCTGAACCGCCAGCTCTTTCTTCCGTTCATTGCGCTGTTCAAGGAAAAGCTGGACATCATGGAGGTGAAGGCCGAGCGCGATTTCCGGCTTGAGCGCCTTATGGCTGCGCCCGTCTATTACGCCCCGCTCGGACGCGAAACGGAAGCGGCGATGAACGAAGCGTGGTTGCGTCTTACGCATGGCGCCGCCGAAAAGGCGCTTGCGCTGGAAGTGCAGGGGCGCCGTTTGGATGCGCCGCGCACGGCCGCGGGCTGCGCGCGGTTCTTTTTCGATGAATTGTGCGATCGCCCCCTGGGCGCGGCGGACTATCTCGAAATAGCCGACCGTTTCGACACCGTGTTGATCGACGACATCCCGTTGCTTACGCCAGACCGCGGCGAAGCGGCGGCGCGCTTCCGCAACCTGATCGACGCGCTGTACGAGGCCAAGACCAAACTTGTGTGTTCCGCGGCCGCCGAGCCGGGCGCGCTCTATCCGGAAGGGGCGCAGAGCTTTGAATTCGAGCGCACCGCCTCGCGTCTCACGGAGATGCGCTCGAAAGACTACCTCACTGCCGGACGGCGCGATTTCGAGACGCTGAAGGCTATTCGCGAAACTTGAAAAATATATAGTAATCTTAACGTTGCTTTAAGGACTCTGATTCGAATCCTCCAATGTTCACATTCGATTCCGTTTTGTTCTGCGGAAGTCGTAACGGAGGCATAAAATGACTACTATGCAGCGGCGCGCTTTATACGCCGCGATGGTCTTGCGATCGGTACCAAAAGTAGAGGTCCGACAAGGTCGCGATTTGCGTTGGTATTGGCATCTACGTGCCGCTGGCAATCGTGAAATTGTTTGCCAAGGCGAAGGCTACGCGACGCGAGCGGGGTGTCGTGCGGGGGCTGAAAGAGTGCGTGCTGCGTTCGCCGGCGTGATCCCAGGAAGTTTTTAGAAGCATCGCTGAGCCATCCGCGAAACTTGAGCCTTCGGCCTCCGCGTCCGTTGCGCCGCGGACCACGGCCCGCTAGACCACGCCCGCTTTCCCAACGGAGTTCTCATGGCCCGCAAGAAAATCGCCCTTATCGGCGCCGGCATGATCGGCGGCACCCTCGCTCACATCTGCGCACGCGAGGAGCTGGGCGACGTGATCCTGTTCGACATCGCCGAGGGCGTGCCTCAGGGCAAGGCGCTGGACATCGACGAAGCAAGCCCCGTGTTCGGCAAGGATTCCACACTCAAGGGCGCGAACTCCTACGAAGACATCAAGGGCGCGGACGTATGCATCGTCACCGCGGGCGTGCCGCGAAAGCCGGGCATGAGCCGCGACGATCTGCTCGGCATCAATCTGAAAGTGATGAAGGCGGTCGGCGAAGGCATCAGGCAATACGCCCCCGAGGCTTTCGTCATCTGCATCACCAACCCGCTCGACGCGATGGTATGGGCGCTGCAGAAATTCTCCGGTCTGCCGGCCAACAAGGTCGTCGGCATGGCCGGCGTGCTCGATAGCGCGCGCTTCCGCTATTTCCTCGCCGAAAAAACCAAAGTCTCGGTCGAAGACATCCACGCCTGGACACTTGGCGGCCACGGCGACGACATGGTGCCGATGGTGCGCTATTCCACGGTCGGCGGGCTGCCGCTGCCGGAACTGGTGAAGGCCGGTGTGATGACGCAGGACGAACTCGACGGCATCGTGAAGCGCACGCGCGGCGGCGGCGCCGAAATCGTCAACCTGCTGAAAACCGGCTCGGCATTTTACGCCCCGGCCGAAAGCGCGATCGTGATGGCCAAATCCTATCTCTTGGACAAGAAGCGCGTGCTGCCGGTGGCGGCGCATCTGACCGGCCAGTACGGCCAGAACGATATGTATGTCGGCGTGCCGGTGGTGATCGGCGCCGGCGGCGCCGAGCGCATCATCGAATTCCCGATGGACGAAGGCGAAAAAGCGATGTTCGCCAAGAGCGTCGAAAGCGTGCAGGGCCTGGTGAAGGCCTGCAAGGACATCGATCCATCGCTGGCCTGAACCTGATCCTCGAAACGCCGCGGCTGATCCTGCGCCCGCCGGTGCAGGAAGATTTCGCGGCGTGGGCGGTGTTCAGCGGCGATCCTGACGTGATGCGATTCATCGGCGGCGCGGTGCAGCCGGACGCGGCCTGGCGCAGCATCGCGACGATGGCCGGCTCCTGGGCGTTGCTTGGCTACGGCATGTTTTCCGTTATCGAAAAATCGAGCGGCAAATGTATCGGCCGGCTCGGGCCGTGGCGCCCTGCGGGTGAAGAAGGCAACTGGCCGGGCACGGAGATCGGCTGGGGACTGACGCGCAGCGCCTGGGGCAAGGGCTATGCGCACGAAGGCGCAGCGGCGGCGATGGATTGGGCGGTCGATGTACTTGGCTGGACCGACATCATCCATTGCATCGATCCGGATAACGTCGCTTCACAACACGTCGCGATCGCGCTCGGCTCGAAGAATCGCGGTCCGGGCAAAATACCCCCGCCGTTCGAAAATGCGCCCGTCGACATCTGGGGCCAGACCGCAGAGCAATGGAGTGCGCAGAGAACCGCGCGCGCTTAGTTATGCCCGCTCATCCTTCGAACTTTCCATCACGATATAGCTGGTGATCGTCGCGACTTGCGGCAATTGCCCCAGCGTGTCGGTGTGGAAGCGCTTGTAGGCGGCGAGGTCGCGCGTCTCGACGCGCAGGAGATATTCGATCGCGCCGGTGACGTTGTGGCACTCGCGCACCTCCGGCGCGCGTGACATGGCGACTTCGAATGCGCGCTGCTGATCCTTCGTGTGCCTGGATAGGCCGACCGAAACGTAAGCGATGAAGCCAGCGTCGCGGGCTTGCGGATCGATCACGGCGCGATAGCCGGTGATCACGCCCGTGCGCTCAAGCTCCTGAACCCGGCGCAGGCACGCTGAAGCGGACAGGCCGACCCGCTCAGCCAAATCCGTATTGCTGATCCGGCCATCGCGCTGAAGCGTCTGCAATATTCTTCGGTTAACGTCGTCAATGTCGGCCATACATTGCAAGAATAGCCCATAACTGGTAATAAAAACAAGAAAATGCGCTAAAAATCGGCGCATTCTTGTCCGATGACCGCCGACCTCTTTCTCGCGCTATGTGTTTTCGCGCTCGTCTCCTCGATCACACCGGGGCCGAACAATTTGATGCTGATGGCCTCCGGGACGAATTTCGGCTTCGCGCGCTCGATCCCCCATCTGCTCGGTGTTTCAGCCGGCTTCACGGCCATGGTGCTCCTGATCGGGCTGGGCCTAGCGCGGGTATTTGCGGCGTTTCCTGTGATGCACCTCGTGCTCAAGACGCTTTGCGTCACGTACCTGGTTTATCTGGCGTGGAAGATAGCCACCGCTTCGGCCGCGCCCAAAAACGGCGCGCCCGGCGCCAAGCCGATGACGTTCGTGCAGGCCGTGCTGTTCCAGTGGGTCAACCCGAAAGGCTGGTCGATGGCGCTGACGGCCGTGAGCGCCTTCGCCGTGGGCGACGGCGTGTGGAGTTACGTGCTGATTGCAGCGGTGTTCGGGATCATCAATCTGCCATCCGTAGGATTGTGGACGGCGATGGGCGTTCAATTGCGCCGCCTGCTGAATAACCCGCGCGCAATGCGTGCATTCAATATCTGCGCGGCGGTTCTTCTTCTGGGCAGTTTGTATCCCGTGTTGTTCACGCACTGAATACGCTAGCGGTGGGGAATTGAGTGCGCTATCGGCCGGAAATGTTGCAACGCCAGCGCCAAGAAATAACCTATCGACATAGCGCCCTTGCCGCCGAACAATGGCGGCAAGGGAGGGCGTGATGCGCTTGTTTCTAGCGATCCTCGGGCTAACCGGCGCAATCGCAATCGCTACCGCTCACGCGCAGGCGCCAGTGCAACCGGCGCCTTTACCGGCCGGCGTCGCCCAATCGATCGCCAGCGCCAAGGCCAACGCGCTCGCCAGCGACTTGGCGTTTGAACTTACGCGCGACCTGGTCACGGAAGTTGGTCCGCGTCCGGCCGGCTGGGACGGGGAGGAGCGGGCGCGCGCCTGGGCTGTCGCGAACCTGAAAGCGCTTGGCTTCACGAACGTTCATGTCGAACCGTTCGTCATCCCTGCCTGGCGGCGCACCAGCGAGCGGTTCGAACTCACTGCGCCGTTCCGCCAGCCGCTCGTCGCTGCCGCGCTTGGCTGGTCTGCGCCGACGGCGGCGGGCGGGGTCGAAGCAGAAATCGTCCGCTTCGCCGATCTAGACGCGCTGCGCACCGCGCCGCCGGGATCGCTCGCCGGCAAGATCGCGTTTGTCGATCAGAAGATGGCGCGCACGCAGGATGGCTCCGGCTATGGTCCGGCCAATACCAAGCGCCGGCAGGCAGCGCAGATTGCGCAAGAGAAGGGCGCGCTCGCCGCGTTGATCCGCACCGTCGGCACCAATCCGGATCGCGTCGCCAACACCGGCAGCGCCAGCCCCGCCGGTACGCTGACGCCAATTCCAGCGGCAGCCCTGTCAAATCCCGATTCCGATCAGCTCGCGCGTCTGACCGCGCAGGGCCCCGTGCGCGTGCGCATGGAAATCGCGGTCGAGACGCGGGCGAACGCGCAGACAGGAAATGTCGTCGCCGAAATCAGGGGCCGCGAGAAACCCGGCGAGATCGTTGTGCTCGGCGCGCATCTGGATTCCTGGGACACCACGCCCGGCGCGCAGGATGACGGCGCGGGCGTGGCAATGATGATCGCCGCGGCCAAAGCGGTGATGCCGCTTAAGCCGAAGCGCACGATCCGCGTCGTTCTGTTTGGCGCCGAGGAGATCGGCGAACTGGGCGGCGTCGAATACGCCCGCGCGCACAAAGCGGCTGTTCCCGCGCATGTGGTGGTGACGGAGGCCGATTTCGGCGCTGGCGGCGTTTGGCGCGTGCGCACCAGTTTCGCCGATCCCGCCAAAGCCGCCGCGCTCGCCGCACAACTGGCTGATCTCACCATCATCACTGACGCAATCGCGGCGCGCGGCGCATCGGACGTAAGGCACATCGCCGATGCAGGCGCCCCCGCCGTGGATATCTCTACGGACGGCTACCGCTATTTCGATATCCATCACTCGACAGCCGACACGCTGGAGAAGATCGACCCCGCGACGATGCGCACGAATGTCGCCGCCTGGGCGGCGTTTACAGCGTTCGCCTCAGAAACCGGCTGGGATTTCCGCGCTAAGCCGTAGGCGCCGTAATCAGCACCCAGACGCCGATCAGCGCGAACACGAGCGCCGCTGCGATACGGATGTAACGCAGCGGAACAATGCGCGTGACCGTTTCGCCAAACAGCACCGCCGGCACGTTCGCCAGCATCATGCCCAGCGTCGTGCCGACAGCGACGATAGCGATGTCATGAAACCGCGCCGCGAGCAGGGAGGTGGCGATCTGCGTCTTGTCGCCGATCTCCACGAGGAAGAACGATATCAGCGTCGTGAGAAACACCCCGCCGCGTGATTGCTCTTTCAGCTCATCCGCCGTGTCGGGGATGAGCGTCCAGGCGGCCATGGCGATGAACGCTGCGCCCACGGCGATGCGGAACGCCTGTCCGGCCAGAAACTGCGAGACATAGAACCCGGCGGCCGCGGCCAGCGCATGGTTCAGGATCGTGGCGGCGAAGATGCCGGCGATGATCGGCAGCGGCTGGCGAAACCGCGCCGCCAACAGGATCGCCAGCAATTGCGTCTTGTCCCCGATCTCGGCGAGGGCGACGATGCCGGTGGAGGTGAGCAGGGCTTGCATAATGTCATCCGGGGCGCGGGACCAGACACACGGCGAGCCGCCCTCGCGCGCCTGCACGAAGGTGTCGCCGCCGGTCTCGCCAAGAACGGTGTTCCGCGCGCCATAGGCTTTCGCTCATGTATGTTGACGCGCGCCCCGATAAACGGGCGGCTGCTCCCCGAAGAGCGCTGCGCTTCTAGGGTCGCGACTATCGTAGGTAAAGCCTCCTCATCACTGCCACTATCGGAGGGGCCGTTCTCGGCAGCATATGCCCAGGAACCATCAACTATAATGTCTACTTGATCAAGTATAATACCTACTTGATCAAGTATGGCTGGTTGAGACGTCCGTTTCGGGTGGGGGTCAGTTTCGGCTAGTTGATCAACTAGGCGACTCAGTTGATCAACTAACCCTCGTGCGGAGGTCTGCATCGATGGCAATGACAGAAGAGGATTGGGTACACAAAGAGTATGAAATATCTGAGCTTTTTAGTCCATCGACACCGATCAACGAGGCGGATCTGATTGCCGGTAGAGGGGTCCAAATAGGGCGTTTAAAGAATGCCGTACTGGAGCGCGGCAGGCATGCCGTATTGTACGGGGAGAGAGGGGTCGGGAAAACCTCCTTGGCTCTTACCGTGCCAATGCTGCTACCGACCCGGAAGGCCCTACAGGTAATTCGGAAGCCAGCGTTTCCGATCGACAGCTTTGCCGCGCTTTGGCGTAGAGTGTTTTCAGAAATTCAGGTCGAGATTGAAGGCGCGAACAAGCGTGCCAGCGACCTATACCCGGGCGACATAACCCCGGACGACGTGCTCAGAGAACTAAGCAATTTTTCGCTTAATTCGTTGCCGATTATTATCGTCGATGAGTTCGACAAGATGGAAGACGTTGGCGCAAAACGAATGATGTCGCACGCGATCAAGACGTTGTCTGATGCAGGCGTCAACGCGACGATAATCATCGTCGGAGTCGGAGACAGCATCACGCTTTTGTTGGAGGAGCACACATCCATTAAGCGGAATATTTCCGAGATCAGAATGCCCAGAATGTCCTTGCCGGAGATGAACGAAATTCTGGACCAGCGTTATCCGAAAGTCGGGATAAGTATCTCTCAAGAGGCGCGCAATAAGATAACAAGCCTTTCACGTGGCCTTCCGGAATACGTACACTACTTAGGGCGCGATGCCGCTTTAAGTGCACTTCGGGCGAGGCGTCTCCAAGTCGAAGAGGCCGATGTTGATGCGGCGATTGTGGCTATGATCCAAGACGCTGATCACAGCGGTGATGAAGCCTATAGCGCGGCCGTGATCAGCAATAAGCAAAACAATTTGTACAAGGAAATCCTCCTTGCGTGTGCCTTGGCGCCTACTGATGACAAGGGGCAGTTTACGCAGTCAGGCGTGGCTGGCCCGCTAGGCCGGATATTGGACCGGCCCGTGAAGATTGCGAACTTTTGGGCGCGCGTTATGGCATTTTGCGGAGATGATCGTGGGGCAATTCTGGAGCGACGCGGTTCACGCAAAGCCACAAAGTTTCGTTTCCGAGAACCAAAGATGCAGCCCTACGTGATTATGCGCGGCATAGCTGACGGACTCGTTGGCTCAGAAGCTCTGTCTAGCTTGTCGGCTCGTGACAAAGGTTCGTCCGCTGAATCCTGACTCGCCCTAACTGGCTTGCGCCATAGGTCGCGGGCGCTATACCAGCGCGCATCTTTCGGGGGCTTCATGAACATCCACGAATACCAGGGCAAAGCCGTACTCAAGACCTTCGGCGCGCCCGTGCCGCGCGGCTTTCCGGCGTTTACGCCGGAGGAGGCGGTGGACGCGGCGGCCAAGCTGGGCGGTTCGGTATGGGTGGTGAAATCCCAAATCCACGCCGGCGGGCGCGGCAAGGGCAAGTTCAAGGAAGCCGGCGCTGGCGAAAAGGGCGGCGTGCGCATCGCCAAGACGCCGGAAGATGTCGGGACCTTCGCCAAGCAGATGCTCAACCATACGCTGGTGACGCTGCAGACCGGCCCGGCCGGGCGCGTCGTGGGCCGCGTCTATGTCGAGGAAGGCGCCGATATCGCGCGTGAGCTTTACCTCTCGGCGCTGGTTGATCGCGAAACCGGGCGGGTGGCGTTCGTGGCGTCCGAAGCTGGCGGCATGAACATCGAGGAAGTGGCGCACGATACGCCGGAGAAAATTTCCACGGTGGCGATCGATCCGGAAACCGGCGTCAGCGCCGAGGACGCCGCATTGGTGTCCAAGGCGCTTGGCCTTTCGGGTGATCAGGCGACGCAATGCCGCGCGCTGCTGGAGCAGCTCTACGCCGCGTTCGTCAACAGCGACATGAGCCTCCTGGAAGTAAACCCGCTGATCGTCACCGGGGACAGCAAGCTCGTGTGCCTCGACGCCAAGGTCAGCTTCGATCCCAACGCCGAATTTCGCCATCCCGAATGGGCCGCGATGCGCGATCTCGGCGAGGAAAACGAAAAAGAGATCGAGGCCAGCAAATACGATCTGGCCTATATCGCGCTCGATGGCGATATCGGCTGCATGGTCAACGGCGCCGGCCTTGCCATGGCGACGATGGACATCATCAAGCTGTTCGGGTCCGAGCCTGCAAACTTCCTCGATGTCGGCGGCGGCGCCAGCAAGGAAAAGGTCGCCGCGGCGTTCAAGATCATCACCTCCGATCCGCAGGTGAAGGGCATTCTGGTCAACATTTTCGGCGGCATCATGCGCTGCGACGTGCTCGCGCAAGGCGTGGTCGATGCGGTGAAGGAAGTGGGCCTGACCGTGCCGCTGGTCGTGCGCCTCGAAGGCACGAAAGTCACAGAAGGCAAGGCGATCATCGCCGGCAGCGGTCTCAACGTGATCAACGCCGACGATCTGGAAGATGCGGCGCGGAAGATCGTGAAGGCGGTTAAGGGGTAGGGCAGAGTCTTTTGACGCCGAAAAAGGTCGCCAATCTGACGCTGCTGCAATTGCCCCGGATAGATGAGCGCATGACCACGCTCATGGATATTGTCGTGCGCCAAGATGAGCGCCTGGGCGCCTGGAGCGCGACATTGGCGAGGTAGGCGCGACATCGGCGAAATTCGCTCTGAGATCGTGATTAAGCCTTGGCAGACGATCCGCAGCCCCTAATTCGCGCTCGCGCTTGTTAAAGCCGCCGGATCCGCCCGATTTGTTAGCGGCGGGGATGCGGCTTCGCCTTCAATCCCGTTTGCCACGGCTGGTGAAGCGGCTTTTTCTGCGGCTGCACCGCTCTTCATCTTCGGACGTAACGGCGAGCCTGATGCCTGCGCCGCGATGATCTCATCGCGGGCCATGGCGATGGCAAGGTACCGCTCGGGCGTCGTTGGATGGTCGCCGCCAAAGCTAATGCCGCTCGGGTATTCAAGCGCAAATTTTCGCCAGACGTTCTCAACGCCGTCCAGCTTGAAGCCTGCGCGTGCAATGAAATACAGGCCCGCGTAGTCGGCTTCGCTTTCAAACTCCTTGGAATATGCCCCTGCGCCGATCTCGCCGCCCGCGCGCGTGAACGAACTGCCTGCGTAGCCGGTAGTTGCTGCTATAAGAATGTCGAACATGGCGCCGCCGACCATGCCGATGACCTGATTGGTTTGCATGGCGTCAATGTGGCCCATCGCATTATGCGCGAGTTCGTGGCCGATAATTAGCGCCAATTGTTCATCATTCTCGGTTGCAGAAAGCATGCGGCGGTTGAGGAAGATTGAGCCACCGTCGGCGAAGGCGTTCATTTCGTCCGCGTCAATGACCGCGATAGGGTAGCCGCACAGCTCGCGCGGTTGAACGCTAATCATGATCATTTCCTCAGCGCGCTTTACTTTCAGCGACACCGGCTTGCTGTCTTTCAACCCGGCGATCTTCTTGTCGATCTGCCGAGCGCCGCGATTGGTCTGAGGGATCGCTTTGCCGTCGAGTTCCAGAATTTGGTCTCCGGCTTTCAAGCCCGATGCTTCGGCAGGCGAACCCTCCAGTGTGTATGCGATCGTCGGGGCATTTGTGAGGCCTATGGCCTGCGCTGCCGGCTTGAATGACTTGCCGTATTGTTGCAGTGAATAAATCTCGGCGCCGATACTGCGCGACTTTATTTTGCAGAACTCAAGGTTTGAGACGCTTAGAGCCGAATGAATGCGATCGACGCGTTTACCCTCCGCCAAGCGTTGTTCGATGACGTAGCGCTGCTGGGCGAGCGCCTCAGATTTTGCGGCTTCGGCAGAGACAGTCGGCGCGATGGTTTGAGGCGTGGCGCACGAGCACACCAACGCTGCCGTTATAGCGGCTGCCACGTATTTCATATTTCCCCCCACGGCTACGCTCGTAGGCAACCTAAGCGCGCTTTTCCAGGATTGTCATCCCCCTTTACGAGAATATTGCGCCGCCATGCGCCTAGGGCGAGACTTGCATCCCCGCCAAGACTTTATGCCCACCGGCAAAAGCGGAAGGGTCCACAGCCTGCATAGGGGCAGCTCGCCGCGTCGCCAGTTCGATCAGAGGTAGCGTAAGGGACGGCGCTTTTGCGCCGCCCTTGGCCGTCTATTTCCTTGCGGCGTACACGCGCGTCAGGGCCGGCTTGTCGAGCGTGGAGACCGCTTCGGCAACCGCGTGGTCGGTGCAGGACGCTATGGCTTCGCGCAGGGCTGGGCTGGGCCGGTTCACCTCGATCACGGTGCAGGCGCTTTTTGCGGCAAGGTGCAGGCGATAGAGAAACTGTTTGGCGTCTTTGTTCTGGTTAAGGTCCAGAGCTTTGTAACTGACGCGCACTTCGCGCACTTCTGCCTCTTTCCCGAGAGCCGGCCCCGTGGCGGCCAGCACCGTGGCGGCGAGCGCAAGGGTCACAGAAAATCGCTTCATGGCGATACCTCCCGATGACAGTCTGGCGCGGCGGGATGTCACGCCATCCGTCTTTTTATCGAACTGTCATAAAACAGTCATGTGGGTGTCATGTAAAGAGATATAATTAAAGCGCGGAGCGCATAATCGTTTTTCTGATCTTCCGGCGCTCGTTCGCCAAGGCCTCTTGGCCAAAACGGTCCGCCTCCGCTTTGGAATCATAGCCATTTTGAAGCGGGCTTGGTTTGCATCGTCGGCTTGAGCCGTTTATGCCCCGAGAACAAAGTTAAGGGGCCGCCGCTTTTCCATGTCCATTCTCGTCAACGCAGGCACGCGCGTCATTTGCCAGGGCTTCACCGGGAAGAACGGCACGTTCCATTCCGAACAGGCGATCGCCTACGGCACGAAGATGGCCGGCGGCGTGAGCCCGGGGAAGGGCGGCCAGACACATCTCGGTCTGCCGGTGTTCAATTCGGTCGTTGAGGCCAAGGAAAAAACCGGCGCCGACGCAACCGTGATCTACGTGCCACCGCCGGGCGCCGCGGGCGCGATCGAGGAGGCCATCGACGCGGAAATCCCGCTGATCATCACCATCACCGAGGGCATTCCGGTGCTCGACATGGTGCGGGTGAAAGCCAAGCTGGATAAGTCCAAATCGCGTCTGATTGGCCCGAACTGCCCCGGCGTGCTGACGCCGAACGAATGCAAGATCGGCATCATGCCAGGTTTGATCTTTTCCAAGGGCTCGATCGGCGTGCTCTCGCGCTCCGGCACGCTGACCTATGAGGCGGTGTTCCAGACCACCAATGAAGGCCTCGGCCAGACCACAGCGGTCGGCATTGGCGGCGACCCCGTCAAAGGCACCGAATTCATCGACATGCTTGAACTGTTCCTGGCCGACGACGACACCAAGGCGATCATCATGATCGGCGAGATCGGCGGCTCGGCCGAGGAGGAGGCCGCCCAGTTCATCACCGACGAGGCGCGCAAGGGCCGCAAGAAGCCGATGGTGGGGTTCATCGCCGGCCGCACCGCGCCCCCGGGGCGCCGGATGGGCCACGCCGGGGCGATCATTTCTGGCGGAAAAGGCGATGCGGGGTCGAAAATCGCGGCGATGGAGGCTGCGGGAATTAAAATTGCTCCACACCCGGCTGCTTTGGGGCGCGCCATGGCCGAGCTGCTGCGGGGCTGAGGACTAAATTGGGGCGCCGCTTGGTCGCAGTCCTGACCTGCCACTAATCGGGGCTTTGGCCTTCATTCCGGGGAACAACGCGCTTATGTGAGGCGCCGGGGCGAGACTTGCCCTAGAGATTCGCTGGACGAGCGAAAAAAGGAATTGAGTTCCAATGGCTGACGACGGCCGTTCCCTGCCAAACACCGCGCTGCTGGAGACCAGCTTTCTCTACGGCGTCAACGCTAATTTCGTTGAGGAATTGCACGCCCAATACCTCCGCGACCCCACGTCGGTGGACGCCTCGTGGCGGGCTTTTTTCTCGCAGATGGGGGATGACCCGGAAACCGTAGCGCGGGCGGTCGAAAAACCAGCCTGGACGCCGCCAGCCCGATCCACCGTTAACGAGACCAACGCGCTGCTCGACGGCAATTGGCCCCAGGCAGAAGCTCATCTGACCAAAAAGATCGCCGCGCGCAGCATTGGCGAGGTCGCCGGCGATGCGGTGCGGGAAGCGGCGCGGGACAGCGTGAAGGCGCTGATGATGATCCGCGCGTTCCGCACGCGCGGTCATTTGGCGGCGCAGCTCGATCCGCTTGGCATTGAAGTGCGCTCGCCGCAGCCGGAGCTTGATCCCGCGTCCTACGGCTTTGGTCCCGAGGATATGGACCGGCCGATCTTCATAGATTACGTGCTTGGCCTCGAAACCGCCACGCCGCGCCAGATGCTCGATCTGCTGCGCCGCACCTATTGCGGCCCGCTCGGCGTCGAGTTCATGCACATCACCGAGCCGGGCGAAAAAGCCTGGATTCAAGAGCGCATTGAGGGCGAAGACAAAGAGATTTTCTTCACGCCCGAGGGCAAGAAGGCGATCCTTAAAAAGCTGATCGAAGTCGAGACCTTCGAGCGCTTCCTCCATCGGCGCTATCCCGGCACCAAGCGCTTCGGCCTCGACGGCGGAGAAGCGTGCATCCCGGCGATGGAGCAGATCATTAAGCGGGGCGGGGCGCTTGGCGTCGATGAGATCATCGTCGGCATGCCGCACCGCGGGCGTCTGAACGTGCTCGCCGCGGTGATGGGCAAACCATACCGGGTGATCTTTCACGAATTCTCTGGCGGCTCGGCCACGCCCGACGAAGTGCTCGGCTCGGGAGACGTAAAATACCACATGGGCGCCAGTTCGGACCGCGAGTTCGACGGCAACAGCGTCCACCTCTCGCTTACCGCCAATCCGAGCCACCTGGAGATCGTCAATCCCGTCGTGCTCGGCAAGGCGCGCGCCAAGCAGGCGCAGGACATGAAGTGGGACGGCAAGGAAGACTCGTTTGCCATCCGCGCCAAGGCGATGCCGCTGCTAATGCACGGCGACGCGGCATTCGCGGGGCAGGGCGTAGTCGCAGAATGCTTCGCGCTGTCGGGCCTGCGCGGCTATCGCACTGGCGGCACGATCCACATCATCGTCAACAACCAGATCGGCTTTACGACCAGCCCGCGATTCTCGCGCTCCAGCCCGTATCCTTCGGATGTGGCGCTGATGGTGCAAGCGCCGATCTTTCATGTGAACGGCGACGATCCGGAAGCGGTCACGTTCGCCGCCAAGGTGGCGACGGAATATCGCCAGAAATTCGGCAAGGACGTCGTGGTCGACGTGTTCTGCTATCGCCGCTACGGCCACAACGAAGGCGACGAGCCCTCGTTCACGCAGCCGCTGATGTACAAGCGGATCAAGGATCATCCGACGACGCGCGAAATCTATTCGCGGCGCCTCATATCCGAAGGCGTCGTCAGCGAAGCTGACGTCGATGCCTGGATCAAGGAATTCGAGGCCTTCCTCGACGCCGAGTATGAAGGCGGTTCGAGCTTCAAGCCGAATAAGGCCGATTGGCTCGATGGCGTTTGGGCCGGCCTCGGTCTGCCCGACGATGACGACCGCAAGGGGCAGACGGCCGTGCCGCTCGGCAAGCTGCGCGATCTGGGCCTCAATATCACGCGCGCGCCGGAAGGCGTGGACATGCACAAGACGCTAGTGCGCGTCGTTGAAAATCGCCGCAAGGCGATCGAGACGGGCGAGGGCGTGGACTGGGCGCTGGCCGAGCATCTCGCGTTCGCAGCGCTGCTTGATGAAGGCTTCCCTGTGCGCCTGTCGGGGCAGGATTCATGCCGCGGCACGTTCAGCCAGCGCCACTCGCACTTCGTGGATCAGACCACCGAGGCGCGCTACACGCCGCTGAACAATATCCGTGAAGGCCAGGCCCATTACGAAGTCATCGACTCACTGCTCTCGGAAGAGGCGGTGCTTGGCTTCGAATACGGCTATTCGCTCACGGCGCCGAATACGCTAACGCTTTGGGAAGCCCAGTACGGGGACTTCACCAACGGCGCGCAGGTGGTGATCGATCAGTTCATCTCTTCGGGCGAACGCAAATGGCTGCGCATGTCCGGCTTGGTTATGCTACTGCCGCATGGCTACGAAGGGGCTGGCCCGGAGCATTCCTCCGCGCGCCTTGAGCGTTTCCTGCAGCTTTGCGCTGAAGACAATATGCAAGTCGTCAATTGTACGACGCCGGCGAACTATTTCCATGTCCTCCGACGGCAGATTCACCGCCAGTTCCGCAAGCCGCTGGTGATCATGACTCCGAAATCGCTGCTGCGTCACAAGCGGGCGATCTCGAAACTGTCTGACATGGCCGAAGGCACGACCTTCCACCGCGTGCTGTGGGATGACGCCGATCACGGCGGGACGACGGTGAAGCTCAAGGCGGACGATCAGATCCGCCGCGTCATCGTCTGCTCCGGCAAGGTCTATTTCGATCTGCTGGAAGAGCGCGAAAAGCGCGGTATCGACAACGTCTACATTTTGCGGGTGGAGCAATTCTATCCGTATCCCGCCAAGTCGATGATCGCCGAACTCGGCCGGTTCAAGCAGGCAGAACTGATCTGGTGCCAGGAAGAGCCGAAGAATATGGGCGCTTGGACGTTCATCGAGCCGAATCTGGAATGGACGCTGGATCGGATCGGCGCCACTTATCGCCGGCCGCGCTATGTCGGCCGTCCCGCGACGGCGTCCACGGCGACCGGCCTGATGTCGAAACATCTCAAGGAGCTTGATGCCTTCCTTAAAGAGGCTTTCACGCTCTAGCGTTCGCCCCCGCGGCGACGGCACAAACAAGAGGAGACGCGCGCAAGCGCGGCATTCGTAATGACCGATGTGGTAGTCCCCACGCTAGGCGAATCCGTCACCGAAGCGACGGTGGGGAAGTGGAACCGTAAGCCCGGCGAGAAAGTCTCGCGCGATGAAGTGCTGGTCGAGCTCGAGACCGACAAGGTCGCGGTAGAGATCACCGCGCCGGAGGCGGGCGTGCTCGCCGATATCATCGCGCTGGAAGGCGCTACGGTAGAGATTGGGGCGCTACTGGCCCGCATTGGCGCCGGTTCTGGCGCCCAGCCTGCCGCTGCGCCGCCCAAGCCCGCGCCTGCCGTCTTTCAACCCGCCGCAAAGCCGGCTGAAGCGCCGAAACCCGCCGCGCCGTCAGCCCAACGGATAGCCGCCGAGAACGGCATCGACGTCGCCGAGATCAAGGGCAATGGCCGCGATGGTCGCGTGACCAAGGCCGACGCGTTGGCCGCTGCGGGGTCGAAACTCGAAGAGCCTGCGCGGCAGGAGCCGCCGCCGCAGGCGGTGTCCATGCAGCCGCAACCACAGCCCCCAACACCGCCCAAGACGCAGCCGGCGCCGACACAGGCGCTCGCGCGGCCGGAAATGGTCACGCTGCGAGCGCTCGGTTCGCGCGAGGAGCGGGTGAAGATGACCCGCCTGCGCCAGACCATCGCCCGGCGCCTGAAGGAAGCCCAGAACAACGCCGCGATGCTGACGACGTTCAATGAGGCGGACATGTCCGCGATCATGGCCGTCCGCGCGAAATACAAGGACCAGTTCGAAAAGCGCCACGGCGTGAAGCTCGGTTTCATGAGCTTCTTCGTGAAGGCGTGCGTCACGGCGCTGAAGGAAGTCCCCGAGGTCAACGCCGAGATCGATGGCGACGACGTCATCTACAAGAATTTCTACGATATCGGTGTCGCTGTCGGCACCGAGAAGGGCCTCGTGGTGCCGGTGCTGCGCGATGCCGATCACCTCACGCTGGCGGAGATCGAGAAGGGCATCGGCGCCCTCGGCGCCAAGGCGCGCGATGGCAAGCTGAAGCTCGAAGACCTGCAAGGCGCCACGTTCACGATCAGCAATGGCGGTGTCTACGGTTCGCTGATGTCCACGCCGATCCTGAACGCCCCGCAATCGGGTATTCTCGGCATGCACAAGATCCAGGATCGGCCGATGGTCGTGAACGGCAAGATCGAAGCGCGGCCGATGATGTATCTGGCGCTGAGCTACGATCATCGCCTTGTCGATGGCAAAGGCGCGGTCACGTTCCTGGTGCGCGTGAAGGAAAGTCTGGAAGATCCCGAGCGTGTTCTGCTCGATCTTTAGGGCCTTCGCTTAAGGCCAGTGCGAAACGCTGTCTTGGCGCCGCCGGTGATCCCGGCTTAATGGGCTCATGGCGCTGGTCGAGATTGCGAAGTTCACGACGAAGTCCGAAGCGGAGGCGGCGGCGGGCGCATTGCGCGCCACCGGCGCGCCGGTATTCGTGTTTGACGATGGCCTTGGCGGCGCGGCCTACAATCTCGCGCTCAGCGCCGAAGGCTTTCGCGTTCTGGCGCCGGCCGCGCTGAAGGACGAGCTTCAGGCCGCACTCGCCAGCATGCGCGCAGCAGCGGCGCAGGACGAAGACTGATCCGCATGACCGTGGATGAAGTAGGGCTGGCCGTGCTGCGCATAGTCGGCGTGCTGTGGATCCTCGGTGCGGTGTTTCTGATGCGTCAGCTCTGGTTCAACAGCAAGCTCGACCCGATGATTGAGGCGCTGGACCAGATGGCCAAGGAAATGGGCGCACCCGATAGCGGCAAGAAGCTGGATATAGACAACGGCCGTGAGCGCTGGATGGCCGCTGGCGGCGTGATCATGCTGGCGGCGGGCGTTGCCATGGGGCTCGGCCACCGGCTTGCGGCGCCGCTGCTGGCGGCGCTGATCGTTCAGCAGCTTTTGTACTTCATTCGCCAGCGCCGCCGTGAGCTGAACGCCGCCGATGCCGGGGACGCGCTTCACGAGCGGCCCAGCCGCCAGACTGTGAACGCCTTCTTCTTCAGCCTGTTTGTTAGTGTGCTGGCGGGCTGGCTCTACTGGCGGGGCGCATTGTCATAAGCGTCCGGCGGCTTTGAATCGGCGCGCGGCTTGGGTACGGTCCCGCCGCTTTTTCCATGGGGCAGAACGCTCCGATTCTCCCTCCCGCAAGCAGGCATGAACTCAATGAGCGACGCTTACGATCTGGTCATCATCGGCGCCGGTCCCGGCGGCTACAATTGCGCCATCCGCGCCGGCCAGCTCAAGCTGAAGACCGCGATCATCGAGAAGGAGCCGCGCCTGGGCGGCACATGCCTCAACTGGGGCTGCATTCCGTCCAAGGCTTTGCTTCACGCCTCCGATCTCTATGAGGCGGCGACCAGGAGCTTTCCCGCGCTGGGTATAAACGTTTCCGGCGTCGGGCTCGATCTGCCGCAGATGATGAAGCAGAAGGACGAGGCGGTAGACGGCCTCACCAAGGGCGTCGCGTTCCTGATGAAGAAGCACAAGGTCGATGTGCTGACCGGGGAAGGACGCATCGCTGGCGCAGGCAAGGTCGAGGTCAAGGCGGCGGACGGCCAGCTCACCACGCTAGCCACGAAAAACATCGTCATCGCCACCGGCTCGGACGTAGCGCCGCTTCCCGGCGTGACAATCGATGAGCAACGCATCGTTTCCTCCACCGGCGCGCTGGCGCTGACGAAAGTGCCAGAAAAGATGATCGTCATCGGCGGCGGGGTGATCGGCCTTGAGCTGGGGTCTGTCTGGCGCCGGCTCGGCGCGGAAGTAACGGTGGTCGAGTTTCTCGACCGCATCATCCCGACGATGGACGGCGAGCTTTCCAAAGCCCTCCAGCGCATCCTCGCCAAGCAGGGCATGACGTTCGAACTCGGCCACAAGGTCGCCGGTGTTAAGCAAACGGGCGATAAGCTCGCCGTCACGATCGAGCCGGCCGCCGGCGGCGCTGCGCGCGCGCTGGATTCGGATGTCGTGCTCGTTTCAATCGGCCGGCGCCCGCACACGCAAGGCATCGGCCTGGAGAGCGTGGGCGTGAAGACCGACAGGCGCGGCTTCATCGAGACCGCTCACTTCAAGACCAACGTCCCCGGAATATACGCGATCGGCGATTGCACCACCGGCCCGATGCTGGCGCACAAGGCCGAGGAGGAGGGTATCGCCGCGGCGCAGGTCGTCGCTGGGCTGTGGGGCCACGTGAATTATGACGCGGTCCCCGGCGTGGTCTACACGAACCCGGAAGTTGCCAGCGTCGGCAAGACCGAGGAAGAGCTGAAGGCGGCGGGTATCCCTTATAAATCAGGCAAATTCCCGTTCATGGCCAATTCGCGCGCACGCACGAACCACGAAACCGAAGGCTTTGTGAAAATCATCGAGGACGAAGCCACCAAGCGAGTGATCGGCGCGCACATGATCGGCGCGGGCGTCGGTGAGATGATCGGCGAGGTCACGCTGGCGATCGAGTTCGGCGCCAGCGCCGAGGATATCGCCCGTACCTGTCACGCCCATCCTGGGATGGGTGAAGCCATTCGCGAAGCCGCTAAGGGCGTGGATGGCTGGACCATGCAGATGTAGTGAGTTTTGAAGGCTCCATCGCGCGCGCAGAAACCGGCAAAAGCTGGCTCCTGCGCGCGCAAGGAGACGAACGGGAGAGCCTTTCGGCCCGCCCGCATAAGCCGTCTTACTTCTTTTTCGCCTTCTTGGCGGGCTTCTTCGCAGCCACTTTTTTGGCCGGTTTCGCTTTTGCTGCCGCCTTGGCCGGAGCCTTCTTGGCGGCTTTTACTGCCTTAGCCATCGTAAGCGCCTTTCCGTAGTGTTGAATGCGCGCTGCAAATACGCGCGAATCAAAATCGAAACGCAAGTCCCCCGGCCCTCCGCCGGCAGCGTCGCGCCAAGCTCCGATTTAATCCGTGTACGGATAAATAGGCCCTTGCGCCGCTATTAAGGCTGCGGTTTTGCCGCAATCGCGCCATCATCCCCAGCTGCGCGAAAGCCAATTAAATTACGGCTTAATCGCGCATCCGCCGCCCCGGGAAGTTCATATTAATTAATCCGCCTCCGGACGATGCGGCGGGCGGTGAAACCGGCCGATCGCCATGTGTTAAAATCCACAGCTGCGTGAAAAATTTTTTGCTGGCGCCTTGCGCGTACGCGCGAATGAACCGTTCGAGGGCGATATCGCGTGTGATTCGCGGCGCTGATTCGCGCCGTTCGATTCGGTTGCGGGCGGCTCGAAGCGGTCTAACGTCGGCGCCGAGAGCGGAGCCAAGAGGCGTGGCGAGGGCGCGATGATCACCGACGATGAAGAGTTCGAAAGCTTCGATGACGATGAGGGCGAGACCGCGCTTGATCGCATCCGCGCGATGCTGATGGCGGAAAAGGCGGCTGACGCGCCGTTCGATCTCGCGCTTGAACGGCAGCGCGCCGAGGAACGCGGCGCGGGCGCGCCTCTGCCGGAAGGGTGGAGCGCCACGCCGTACGATCTAGGCCGCCCCGCCGCGCTGCTAAGCGGGCCGGGCGCGAAAGACACGCGCACGATCCTGCATCTGTTCGGCGGGGGCTTTTGTATCGGAACGATCACCAGCCGCATGGGCCTGGCCGCGGCGTTGGCAAAAGCGTCAGAGGCGCGGTCGCTGCTGCTGGAATACCGCCTTGCGCCTGAGCATCCGTTTCCGGCGGCCTTTGATGACGCACTGGCCGCCTATCGGCGCGTGCTTACCGAGGGCGTGGCGCCGGAATCGCTCGTGCTGATGGGAGAATCGGCCGGCGCTGGATTGGCGTTGGCTGTGGCCGTGGCGGCGAAGGCCGAGGGTCTGCCGATGCCGCTCGCGATTGTTGCGATCTGTCCGTGGGTTGATCTCACGCAGAGCGGGCAGAGCATGGCCTCCCGCGCCGAGCAGGATCCTTCGCTAAGCAAGGCGCGGCTCGATGATCACGCCGCGCGCTATCTCGCCGGCGCCGATCCGCGCGATCCGCGCGCCTCGCCCGTGTTCGGCGATCTCGCACGCCTGCCGCAGCTCCTGATCCATGTCGGCGGCGATGAGGTTTTGCTCTCGGACGCCGAGCGCTTCGTCGAGGCGGCGCGCGCTGTTGGCGTCGACGCCACGGTGGAGATATGGCCGGGCCTGTTCCACGTCTGGCATCGCTATTACGCGCAGATGGAAGAAGCGGCCGAGGGCGTGTCGGAAATCGGCGCCTGGCTGAAGCGGCGCTGGAAAACCTAGCGGGGACTTAAGCGCCCTAAAACGAAAGGGCCGCCGGCCCGTCGGCCGGCGGCGCCTTGCACTTCGCTCGAAAGAGGCGGGGAGCGGGGCCCGCTGCCCCCACGCCGGAATTTCGAAACTTACTTCTTCGCGCGGACGACCTTGCGGGTAACGCGCTTCGCGGCGACCTTACGCACGGTCTTCTTCGCGGCTTTCTTCGTGACCTTGCGGGCGACGACCTTGCGGGCCGCAGGCTTGCGGGCCGGCTTCTTCGCAACGGCCTTCTTCGCCATCTTCTTCGGGGCCTTCTTCGCTTTTACAACTTTAGCCATTTTAATTACCTTCCGATTAAAGAGTTGCTCGACATTTGTTCAAGGCGACGTGGTGTTTCGCCGGTACTGACAAAAACAGCATTTTGGTTTCCGGGAAGTTTATTTGCGCAATGACTGCATTCGCGCGAAACTGTCGATCGCGATTACTCGAAACATGCGCTTTACAAGGCTTTTCGCGTGTTTTTTCACGTGACGGGCGCTCGAAAACGACTCGCGCAAAACGCGCCGCAAGAAAATAATTTGCATCAAGTGCAGAAAAATCGCTTGCGATCACGCCTGATTCGTTGCGCGGCGCCGCGATTCGCGTGTTCTGATTTTCTTGGTTGCAGTTGCGAGAAATGTCAGGCGCGCGGGTGCGCAGCGCCATATGCCTCGATCAAACGAGCGCTATCGACGTCGGCATAGCGCTGCGTTGTGGACAGCGAAGCGTGTCCGAGCAGCTCCTGAATCGTGCGTAGGTCGCCGCCGCCGGCGAGCAGATGTGTCGCGAACGAATGGCGTAGAGCGTGCGGCGTAGCGCTCGCCGGCAAACCAAGCCGCCCGCGCAAACGCTCCATCAGCGCCTGCGCCATGCGGGGCGAGAGCGGTCCGCCGCGCGCGCCGCGGAACAGTGGTTCATCGCTGGTCAGGGCGAACGGACACGCGGCGGCATATGCGCTGACGGCTTCGCGCGCCGCGGGCAGGATCGGCACGATGCGTTCCTTGCCGCCTTTGCCCTTGATGCGCAGCGCGTCCGGCATCGGGCTATCGCGTCCGGTGAGAGACAGCGCCTCGCTGATCCGCAGGCCGGCGGCATAGAGCAAAGTGATAAGCGCCGCATCGCGCGCATTAATCCACGGCGTCTGTGAATCCAGTTCGGCCTCGCCGATCAGGGCGTAGGCCGCGTCTTCGCTGACGGGGCGGGGCAAAGTGGCTTTCAGGCGCGGCCCGCGCACCAGGCCGATGCGCGCATTTGCGATTCCACGCCGCCGCTCCAGCCAGCGGAAGAAGCCGCGGATCGCAGCGAGCGCGCGCGCGCGAGAACGATCCTTCAGCGCGCCATTGCCCTGGCGGCGATGGGCCAGATAGGCGCGCAGATCATGCGGTTCCAGCGCGGCAAGCGTGGGGCCGTTGGGCTCTTCGCCCAGGTGATCTGTGAGGAACGCGAGAAAAACCCGCACGTCGCGGGCATAAGCCTCAATGGAAAGCGGCGAAAACCGCCTTTCTTCCGTAAGATAAGCGATCCAGTCGGCCAGCAGACTGGATTCATCGGCTGGCGCCGACTCTTCGCGTCTCTTACCTATTCCGAACATGGCATTTTCCCGCCGAATATCGATCAGAGCTTCGCAGGGCAGGGTGAACAACCCTCTACCCTTGCTCGAAGAAGAGGGCGCAGAGTTCCTCGGGCAGGATGCGGGGATCGACCGTGTGTCGGTCCTGTTCACGATGCCGCTGCCCGAGCCGTTTGATTACAAGGCGCCGTCTTCATGGGGGCTCGTCGAAGGCTCACACGTCATCGCGCCGCTGGGGCCGAACCTTTATCACGGCGTAGTCTGGCGGATTGATCGCGACGCGCCGGGCGCGGCCAATCTGAAAAGCATCGATGCGGTGATGGAGTCCGCACCGCCGCTGCCGGAAGAATCGCGCAACTTCATCGAATGGTCCGCCAAATACGTCTGCACGTCGCCGGGCAACATGCTGCGTATGGTTCTTCGCTCGCCGGAGGCGCTGGCGCCGTCGCCCGTCATCATCACCTACGCCCCGGCTACACAGGTCGATGTGAAGATGACCGACGCGCGTTCGCGCGTGCTCGCCGCCGCCGCCGAGAAGGCGGATACGCCGGCCAATCTCGCGCGCCGCGCCGAAGTCACCGGCAGCGTCGTCAAAGGCCTGATCGGGGCCGGCGCGCTTGTGCGTATCGATCGGCTGGAAGATGAGCCTTATCCGGAGCCCGTGCTTTATCCTCCTCCGCTTGCGGGGGAGGTGGCCGCTTCGCGCAGCGAAGCGCCGGAGGGGGAATTGTCCAGCGTCGCTGCCCCCTCAGTCAGCTTCGCTGACAGCTCCCCCGTAAACGGGGGAGCATTGCGGCGGCTTTCTGATCTCCAGCAATCAGCAGCCGACGAACTCATCGCCGCGGTAGAGAAGAACGAATTCCGCGTCGCGCTACTCGATGGCGTCACCGGCTCAGGCAAAACAGAAGTGTATCTTGAAGCAGTCGCCGCGGCGCTTGCGCGCGATCCCACCGCGCAGGCGCTGGTGCTGCTGCCGGAAATCGCGCTTACGCAGGCAGTGCTTGAGCGGTTTGAATCGCGCTTTCAGACGCGTCCAGTTGAATGGCATTCGGCGATTGCCCAAAAATCCCGCCGCCGCGCTTGGCGGGAAGTGGCGGCGGGAAGGGCGCGGCTGATCGCGGGCGCCCGCTCGGCGCTGTTTTTACCGTTCCCTAACCTGCGCCTCATCGTCATCGATGAAGAGCACGATCCTTCTTACAAGCAGGACGAAGGCGTGGCCTATCAGGCGCGCGATCTGGCCGTGGCGCGCGCCAAGCAATCGGATGCTGTGGTTGTGCTGGCCTCCGCAACGCCTTCGCTGGAGACGTTCGCCAACGCCCAGTCCGGCAAATACGCCCATATAAAACTGCCCGTGCGCCACGGCGTGGCGGTGATGCCAGATATCGAACTGGTCGATATGCGCATGGATCCGCCTGATCGGGGGCGGTGGGTTTCACCGAAATTGACGCGCGCCGCCGCCGAGGCTTTAGCGCGGGGAGAGCAGGCGCTGTTCTATCTGAACCGCCGGGGCTACGCGCCGCTGACAATGTGCCGCGCGTGCGGAGAGAAGATGAAAGCGCCGGACACGGATAGCTGGCTGGTGGAGCATCGCTATTCGGGCCGGCTGGTTTGCCATCTTACCGGCTTCACGATGCCCAAGCCGAAGGAATGTCCCAACTGCCTCGCGCCAGAACCGTTCGTGTCAATCGGGCCCGGCGTGGAGCGCGTGGAAGAAGAATTGCGCGAGATGTTTCCGCAGGCGCGCACGGAAGTGTTCTCGTCAGATACGGTGCAGGGCGGCGATGAAGTGCGCGCGCTGGTCGAGCGGATGGCGCAGGGCGAGATCGATATTCTGATCGGCACCCAGATCGTGGCCAAGGGCCACAACTTCCCGAACCTGACGATGGTCGGCGTGGTCGATGCCGATCTTGGTTTGAAGGGCGGCGATCTGCGCGCGGGGGAGCGCACGTTCCAATTATTGAGCCAGGTATCCGGCCGCGCCGGCCGCGCCGAGCGCAAGGGCAGGGCGCTGATCCAAACCTACGCGCCGGACGAGCCGATCATGCAGGCGCTTAAACACCAGGATCGCGACGGTTTCCTCGCCGCCGAAGCGGTGGCGCGCGAACAGATGGGTATGCCGCCTTTTGGCCGGCTTGGCGCGCTGATCGTAGCGGGGCCGAGCGATCAACTCGCCAACGAAGCGGCCGGCACGCTTGGCGCCGCGGCGCCTGCCGCCGATGGCGTCGACGTGTGGGGACCGGCGCCGGCGCCGCTGGCGGTGATCCGCGGCATGCATCGCCGGCGCTTCCTGATCCGCGCCGACCGCAATGTCGATCTTTCCGCCTACATCACCGCCTGGCTTGGCCGGGTAAAGCTGGCCAATAGCGTGCGCGTGCAGATCGACGTGGACCCGTATTCGTTTTTGTAGGTGAGGCGTCTTACAATTCAGCCTGCCGCTTCAGCAGGAAGGCCCGCACCGCTGCGTCCTGGCTGAGGCCGGCGGCGCGGCCATAGGCCTCTCGCGCCGCGGCCATGTCGCCGGATTGCGCGAGCAGATGCGCGCGCGCGGCCCAGAACGGCTGGTACGATTTCGTATCGTTGGTCGATAGCGGATCGAGAAGTCTCAAGCCCGCTTCCGCGCCATAGGCTTCGCCGACGGCGACGGCATGCGCCACCATCGCGCCCCAGGTCGGCGTGCGGCGCATGATCAGGCCGTAAAGGTCTGCTATCGCCGTCCAGGGCGTGGAGCCCGCGGCGGCGCGCATGGCGTGCAAACTTTGGACAATCGCTTCGAGGTGAAAGCGCCCGGCATTTCTCGTCAGCGCACTGGCGCGGGCTAAAGCCGTCTCAGCCTCGGCAGTCAGATCGCGGGACCAGTTTGCCGGGTTCTGTTCCGCGAGGGGCACGAAAGCGCCCGCAGTGTCGCGGCCCGCCGTCCGGCGCGCCTCCACATGCAGCATCAGCGCGAGCAGCCCATGCGCTTCCGGTTCTGCCGGCGCAAGTTTGGTCAAAAGCCGCGCCAGCCACAGCGCTTCATTCACGAGGCCAGCTGCGCTTGTTGCGCCACTTGAGGCATCTTCTCCACCGGCGCCGAACGCGGCGTAGATGGCCTCCAAAACCGCTTCCAGCCGTGCGGGCAGCTCAGCGGCGCTGGGTGTTTCGAATGGAACGCCGGCAAGTTTGATTTTGGCCTTGGTGCGCACCAGGCGCTTGCGCATGGCTTCAGGCGCAACCAGAAACGCCGACCCGATGCGCGCCGCATCCAGTCCCAGCACGGTTTGCAACATCAATGGCGTACGTGCGGCCGGGTCGATCGCGGGATGCGCGCAGATGAACATCAGCTTTAGGCGTTCGTCGGGAAAGTCAGCTTGCATTGCCGCGGCCTCCGCGGACAGGACGAGGGTAGGGGCCGCGTCAGCGCGCACCGTCGCGCGGCGATGGCCGTCGATCAGCTTGCGTTTGGCGGCTGCCATCAGCCACGCTTCCGGGTTTGCCGGCACACCATCTTCGGGCCAGCGCGCCAGCGCCGCGACGAGCGATTCTGAAAGGGCGTCTTCGGCGGCGGCGATGTCATGCGATCGGGCCGCCAGATACGCCACCAATCGGCCGTAAGACGCGCGCGCCGCCTGCTCGATGCGGGCGCGCGCGTCGTCCATCGGCTAGCTCATCGTCAGGGTGGGGCGCACCTCGACGGAGCCCGTTGGCGCAGCAGGACACCGCGCCGCCCATTCCAGCGCCTCGTCCAGATCCTTCACGTCGATCACGAAGAACCCGCCCAGATGCTCTTTCGTCTCGGCATAGGGGCCATCCTGCACATGACGTTCTCCGCCGCGCACGCGCAAAGTCGTGCCAGAGAAATAGGGCTGCAATCCTTCGCCGCCGCGCATGATGCCGGCCGCAGCGATGGCCTGGCCATAGGCGGTCCAGCCAGCCCAGTATTCCGGCGCCTTGGCCGGATCGTCGCGCAGAGCGACGTCGCTCTCGGGCTCATAGATCAGAATTGCGAATTGCATGCCGCGCTCCTCAGTGTTCCGCGCGGGCCTGCCCCGCGCTCACATCTATGTCGCGCGGACACGCGCCGCTTGGACAAAGCCCCTTTATTTTGTCGTTTCCGCTACCTGCACCGCCTCGCGCGCCCGGCGCCGGTCGTGCGCGCGGCGAGAGAGCATGTTCAGGAACTCGATGCCGCAGGAGAACGCCATCGCGACGTAGATGTAGCCCTTCGGCACATGGAAGCCGAAGCCTTCGGCGATCAACATCGTGCCAATCATCAGCAGGAAGCCCAGCGCCAGCATGACCACGGTCGGGTTATTGTTGATGAAATCCGCCACAGGGTCGGCCGCCAGCAGCATGACGGTGACGGCCACGAGCACGGCGATGACCATGATCGGCAGGTGATCGGTCATGCCGATAGCGGTGAGGATCGAGTCCACCGAGAACACCATGTCGAGCAGGATGATCTGAAAGATCGCCGCGCCGAAATTGTTGATAACCTTCTCGCCGACCTTTTGAGGCTGCGGTTCGGGATCGACGTGATGGCGGATTTCGGTCGTCGCCTTGTAGATCAGGAACAGCCCGCCAAGCGCCAGGATTATATCGCGCCAGGAAAAGGCGTGGCCGAACGCGGAGACCACGGGCTCGCGCAATTGGGCAAGCCAGGTGATCGAGCCAAGCAAAGCCAAACGCATGATTAGCGCCAGCGAAATGCCGATCCGCCGCGCTTGCGCGCGTTGGTGCTCGGGCAACTTATTGGTCAGGATGGAAATGAACAGCAGATTGTCGATGCCGAGCACCACCTCCATCAGAATCAGGGTGGTGAGCGCAATCCACGCCTCGGGGCTGAGGGCAAGCTGAGTGAGGTAGTTTAAATCCACGGTCGATCCATAAACTGGCGCGACGGGAGATGGCAGGCGTCATCTCCCCTCGCAACGCGGCGCTTTGTCTAGCACGAGGTGGGGGGGCCGATGCTAGAACGCTAGGCCGTCAGAGGGACACGTCACTATGGAATTGCTTGCCGAACCGGCCTTCTGGGTCAGCCTCACGACCCTGACGTTTCTGGAAATCGTTCTGGGCATCGACAATCTGCTGTTCGTGTCGATCGCCGTCGGCAAGCTGGCGGGCAAGCAGCAGGAAGACGCGCGGCGCATCGGCATCTGGGGCGCGATGATCCTCAGGATTGTCATGCTGGGTGCGATTTTTTGGATCATTCAGCTGGATGCACATCCCCTGTTTTCGCTGCCGTCTTCATGGGCGGCGGTGCTGGGTCATGAGGCGGACCTGCACAGCGTGGAAGAGTTTCTTTCCTTCACGATCAAGGATTTGATTCTGCTCGGGGGCGGCTTGTTTCTGCTCTGGAAGGGCACACAGGAAATCCATGCCTCGGTGCAGGGCACCCATCACGAAGAGACGAGCGCGAAGACCAACTTTTCCGCCGTCATCGTGCAATTGTTTGTGATCAACCTCGTGTTTTCGCTCGATAGCGTGATCACCGCTGTCGGGATGACCGATGTGCTGGCGGTGATGATCGCCGCGGTGTTGTTGTCCACACTGGTCATGGCGGTGGCCGCTGACCCACTCGGAAAGTTCATCGAAAAGCACCCCACGACCAAAATGCTTGCGCTGGCCTTCATCCTGCTCGTCGGGGTGGCGCTGGTGGCGGACGGGGCAGGCTTCCACATCCCGCGTGGCTACCTTTACTTCGCGATCGCGTTCTCCCTAGCGGTGGAGCTGCTGAACATCCAGGCCCGGAAGGAGCCCGAGGGGGCCGGCAAGCAGGGCTGAAGCCACGGTTTGGGCCCGTTTTGGCCCCCGAAAGCCGTTCCGGCGGCCGGGGGCAAGGCGCCTGCGGCGAACGGTCCGCGCCGGTTGTCATATTACTCGCGCACATGGTATCTCCCCGCCCGCTTTCGGGGCGCTTCGGCGCTCCGTCGGACGTGTTCAATCCCTCGCCGTTGAAGCGCCGCGCGCCATTCCGGCGCGGGGGCGGCAATGGCGGGCGCTAGCCGATGGACGGGATGATTTGGCGCAAGAGGGGCAGACCTCGGAAGCGGCGGCGCGCTATGCGAACGCTGCGTTTGAACTTGCTGAAGGCAGCAATGCGCTCGACGCCGTGGAGAAAGACCTGGCGGCGTTCGCCGGCGCCATGGCCGCCCATGCCGACCTTCGCGTCGCTGCTGCTTCACCGCTGATTACGCGGGAAGAAAAAAGCCGCGCGCTGGTCGCGGTGGCCAAAAAGATCGGGCTGTCAGTGCTGGGTTGCAACCTGATCGGCGTCGCCGCCGCCAATGGCCGCGCCGCCGATATTCCTGGCATCGCCACTGTATTTCGCCGGAAAATGGCTGAAAAACGGGGTCAGCGGGAGGTCGAGATTATCTCCGCCGTTGAACTCGAAGCCAAGCAGATCGAGACCATTTCCGCCGCCATCGCCAAGGCGATCGGCCAGGCGGTGCAGCCAACGACGCGCGTAGATCCGCGCCTGATCGGCGGGTTCATCGTGCAGGCCGGTTCGCGTCAGTTCGACGCCTCGGTCAGAACCAAACTCGACAATCTGAAGCTGGCCCTGCGGGCCGGATAATTCGCCGCCACTTTCGACGCAAATATTTCGAGACGAAAGAGAAGACAGATGGACGTTCGCGCAGCCGAAATTTCCGCCATCCTTAAGGAGCAGATCAAAGGCTTCGGCACGGAGGCGCAGGTCGCCGATGTCGGCCGCATCCTTTCGGTCGGCGATGGTATCGCGCGGGTCTATGGCCTCGACAGCGTCCAGGCCGGTGAAATGGTCGAGTTTCCTGGCGGCATCAAAGGCATGGCGCTCAACCTGGAGCGCGACAATGTCGGCGTCGTCATCTTCGGCGACGACAGCCGTCTGAAGGAAGGCGACACTGTAAAGCGCCTCGGTGAAATCGTGGACGTGCCGGTCGGCAAGGGCCTGCTCGGCCGCGTCGTCAACCCGCTGGGCGAGCCGATCGACGGTAAGGGTCCGATCGCCTCCAGCGAACGCCGCCGGGTGGATGTGAAGGCGCCGGGCATCATCCCGCGCAAGAGCGTGCATGAGCCGGTGCAGACCGGCCTCAAGGCGATCGATACGCTGATCCCGATTGGCCGCGGCCAGCGCGAGCTGATTATCGGCGACCGTCAAACCGGCAAGACCGCCGTCGCGATCGACGCGATCATCAACCAAAAGGCCGTCAACGCCGGCACGGATGAGAAAGCCAAGCTCTATTGCATCTATGTCGCGATCGGCCAAAAGCGCTCGACCGTGGCGCAGATCGTCAAGACGCTGACGGACGTCGGCGCGATGGAATACACGATCGTCGTCGCCGCCACGGCCTCCGAACCGGCGCCGCTGCAATTCCTGGCGCCGTTCGCCGGCTGCGCGATGGGCGAGTGGTTCCGCGACAACGGCATGCACGCGCTGATCATCTATGATGACTTGTCGAAGCAGGCCGTCGCCTACCGCCAGATGTCTCTGCTGCTGCGCCGCCCGCCGGGCCGCGAAGCCTATCCTGGCGACGTGTTCTACCTGCACTCGCGCCTGCTCGAGCGCGCCGCGAAGTTGAACGAGGAAAACGGCTCTGGGTCGCTGACGGCGCTGCCGGTGATCGAAACCCAGGCCAACGACGTGTCGGCCTACATCCCGACCAACGTGATCTCGATCACGGACGGGCAGATATTCCTTGAAACAGATCTGTTCTATCAGGGCATCCGGCCGGCGGTTAACGTCGGTATCTCGGTGTCGCGCGTGGGCTCTTCGGCGCAGATCAAGGCGATGAAGACCGTGGCCGGCCCGATCAAATCGGAACTGGCGCAGTACCGCGAGATGGCCGCGTTCGCGAAGTTTGGCTCCGACCTCGACGCCTCGACGCAGAAAATGCTCGCCCGCGGCGAGCGCCTAACCGAGCTTTTGAAGCAGCCGCAATACAAGCCGTTCGCGGTGGAAGAGCAGGTGGCGGTGATCTACGCCGGCACGCGCGGCTACCTCGATGCCTTCCCGACCGCTTTGATCGGCAAGTTCCAGGAAGGCCTGCTGGCGCTGCTGCGCTCCAAGTATCCGCAATTCCTAGAGGGCATCCGCACCAAGAAGGAATTGTCGAAGGATCTCGAGGACACCCTGAAAACCGCGCTCGGCGAATTCACGCAATCGTTCGCCGCCTAAGTACGAGAGAGACGAACCCGTAATGGCCTCCGTAAAGGACCCGTAATGGCCTCCGTAAAGGAAATGCGCACGCGGATCGGAAGCGTGAAGTCCACGCAGAAGATCACCAAGGCAATGCAGATGGTAGCGGCTGCCAAGCTGCGCCGCGCCCAGACGGCGGCCGAGAATGCGCGCCCCTATGCGCAGCGCATGGCGCAGGTTATCGCGGGCCTTGCTTCGGGCGTGCCGGGTTCTTCCGCGCCGCTGCTGCTTTCCGGCACGGGCGCTGATCAGCGCCATCTGGTGATCGTCGCGACATCCGATCGCGGCCTAGCGGGCGGCTTCAACTCCGGAATCGTCCGCCTGGCGCGCGATAAAATCCGCGAACTCACCGACGCGGGCAAGGACGTCAAGCTGATCGTTATTGGCCGCAAGGCGCGCGATCAGCTGCGCCGCCAATACGGCGGCCTGACCATCGGATTCTACGAAGCGGGGATGAAGACGCCGTCGCTCGCTGTGGTTAAGCCGATCGCCGAAAAGATTCTGCAGCTCTACAATGACGGCCAGTTCGACATCGTCACGCTAATCAGCAGCCAGTTCAAATCCGTTGTCACGCAGACGCCCAGGGCGCGCCAGCTGATTCCGGCCAGCATCGAAGCCAAAGCTACGGCCAACACAATCGGCGGCGCCATTTACGAATATGAGCCCGACGAGGAAACGATCCTCGGCGCGCTGCTGCCGATGAACATTTCGGTGCAGGTGCTCTCGGCGCTGCTGGAAAACGCTGCCGGCTTCTACGCTTCGCAAATGCAGGCGATGGATAACGCCACGCGCAATGCCGGCGATATGATCAAGGCGCTGACGATCCAGATGAACCGGACCCGTCAGGCGCAGATCACCAAAGAACTGATCGAAATCATTTCCGGTGCGGAGGCGTTATGACCAACGTTCCTACTTCCATTCTCGCGACCACTTCGGCCACGTCGAGCGGCGGCCGGGCAGGCGGCAAAGTCTCCCTGGACGAGGGTGGCCTCTGGTATCACATGGAGCACGACAAGGGCCTTGGCGGCTCAGGTCAGGGCTGCACGCCGGAGGATTTCTTCGCGCTCGGCTATTCCACCTGCTTCAACTCGGCGCTTTTGTTTGTCGCCGGCCAGCAGAAGGTGAATGTCGCCGGCGCCACGGTGACCGCCGAAGTCAGCATCGGCCAAACGGCCGAAAGCAAGTTCGCTCTGGCGGTGACACTTAAAGTCCATCTGCCCGGCGTTGATGCCGCCAAGGCCCAGGAATTGGTCGAGGCCGCCCATCAGGTTTGCCCTTATTCCAGCGCCACACGCGGCAACGTGCCTGTTACGTTGCAAGTAATCTGACGCTGCAAGTGATTTGACGAGGAAAGAGAAGATGTCCGTTGTTGTTTCTACAGGCCGCCTGGTTCAGATTATCGGCGCCGTTGTCGACGTTGAGTTCGATGGCGCGCTGCCGAACATCCTGAACGCGCTCGAGACGACGAACGTCGATCCGCGCACGGGCAAGGAAATCCGCCTTGTCCTCGAGGTCGCGCAACACCTAGGTGAAAACACTGTCCGCGCGATCGCAATGGACGCGACGGACGGCCTCGTCCGCGGTCAGACCGTCAAAGACACGGGCTCGGCCATCCGCGTGCCGGTCGGCCCGGCTACGCTCGGCCGCATCATGAACGTCGTCGGCGATCCGATCGACGAAGCGGGCCCGATCAGCCTTGAGCACACCGCGGTTATCCACCGCGAAGCGCCGTCCTTTGCTGAGCAGACCAACACCGCCGAAGTGCTCGTCACCGGCATCAAGGTCATCGATTTGCTTTGCCCCTACACGAAGGGCGGCAAGATCGGCCTGTTCGGCGGCGCCGGCGTCGGCAAGACCGTGACCATGCAGGAGCTGATCAACAACATCGCCAAGGCGTATGGCGGTTATTCCGTGCTCGCCGGCGTCGGCGAACGCACGCGCGAAGGCAACGACCTTTATCACGAGATGATCGAGTCCAACGTGAACGTGGACCCGAAGAAGTCGGGCGGCTCGACCGCCGGATCGAAATGCGCCCTCGTGTACGGCCAGATGAACGAACCGCCGGGCGCCCGCGCCCGCGTGGCGCTGACCGGCCTCTCTGTCGCGGAATATTTCCGCGATTCCGAAGGCAAGGACGTGCTCTTGTTCATCGACAACATCTTCCGCTTCACGCAAGCCGGTTCGGAAGTGTCCGCGCTGCTCGGCCGTATTCCGTCAGCCGTGGGCTACCAGCCGACGCTCGCGACCGAGATGGGCAACCTTCAGGAGCGCATTACGTCAACCACCAAGGGCTCGATCACCTCGGTGCAAGCCATCTACGTTCCGGCCGACGACTTGACCGACCCGGCGCCGGCCGCCTCGTTCGCCCACCTGGACGCCACCACCGTTCTGTCGCGCGACATCGCCGCCCAGGCCATCTTCCCCGCCGTCGATCCGCTGGACTCGACGTCGCGGATCATGGATCCTCTGGTGATTGGCGAAGAGCACTACAAGGTGGCCCGCTCGGTCCAGGAAGTCCTTCAGCAGTACAAGTCGCTGAAAGACATCATCGCCATCCTCGGCATGGATGAACTTTCGGAAGACGATAAACTGGTCGTCGCCCGCGCGCGGAGAATTCAGCGCTTCCTCAGCCAGCCGTTCCACGTCGCCGAAGTGTTCACCAACCTGCCGGGCGTGTTCGTCGGCCTCGAAGACACGATCCGCTCGTTCAAGGCGATCGTCGCCGGCGAGTACGACCACCTGCCGGAGCAGGCCTTCTACAACGTGGGCACGATCGAAGACGCCGTAGCCAAGGCGCAGAAAATGGCGGCGGACGCGGCTTAATGGCTGACAAACTTCACTTCTCGCTCGTCGCGCCGGAGCGCGAACTGGTCAACGAAGAGGTTGATCAGGTCGATGTGCCGGGCGCGGAAGGCGAGTTTGGCGTGCTGCCAAACCATGCGCCGGTGATGGCGATGATCAAGCCCGGTGCGCTGCGTGTTTATAACAACGGTGCGATCCGCAAGATATTCGTCAATGGCGGCTTCGCCGATGTCACGCCCGCAGGTCTCACAGTGCTTGCCGAGGATGCGGTCGATCTAGCCGACGTCGATCCGGCCCAACTGGAGCAGGACATCCAGAACGCCAGGGAAGACGCGGGCGGCGCTCGCGACGAAGCGCATCTCTCGCCTGCTCATCAGCGCCTGGATCGATTAGAGGCTCTGAGAGCCGCGCTGGCGCGGTAGTTCCTTCTCCCGCGTGCGGGAGAAGGTGGCGCGTAGCGCCGGATGAGGGGGGCCTCGCGCTGCATTTGCGGGTTCCCTCAACCGTCTCGCGGCTACGCCGCGATCCACCTTCTCCCGCACGCGGGAGAAGGGTTCACCGCGGCAGCGGGTCGCTGCACACGTCAAGGAAATTGCCGAGCGGGCAGCCGGCGCGGGCCGTCGAAACAACGATCAGTTTCGGCATATCCAGAAGGCGCACGGCGCGCCCAAGATAAGCCGTCAGCGCCGCCTGGCTCTCGGCGGGCGGTGTGTCCTTGGTCCACACATCGCCTTGCTGGCTGAAGCCATCGCGGAAATAGCGCACCAGATCGGGCACATCGGCAAGGCTCGCGCCCGATAGATCAACCAGGCCCGCGCGCCGCGCAACGGCGCGCGCGCCCAGCAGGTAAGGCCCGCGGCCGTTGAGCACGAACTTGCGGGCGATTTT
>JANNOO010000022.1:0-1510 GCA_031399165.1 Alphaproteobacteria bacterium
GCCGCCGGTCGCGAACTTGGCGACGGCGCCGAGAGGCGTCGCTTTGGAGGCTTGCCCGCCGGTGTTGGAATAAACCTCCGTATCGAGGATCAGCACGTTCACGTCGCGGCCGCTGGCGAGCACGTGGTCAAGGCCGCCATAGTCGATGTCATAGGCCCAGCCATCACCGCCGACCAGCCACACGCTGCGCCGCACGAGATGATCGACGACCGAGAGCAGGTTGCGCGCCGGTTCGCTGTCGATTTTCAGCAGCTTGGTTTTGAGTTCCGCCACGCGGATGCGCTGTCTGCGGATGTCAGATTCCTGGATTTGCTGCGCATTGGCGATTGCCGCCGCCAGTTCCGGCCCGACGATCGGCGCGAGATCGTCGAGCAGCGTCAGCGCCAGATCGAGATGCTTATCGGCCGCCAATCGAAAGCCAAGGCCGAACTCAGCGTTGTCCTCGAAGAGCGAGTTCGACCAGGCCGGGCCGCGGCCCTCCCGATCTTTCGTCCATGGCGTCACCGGCAGGTTTGCGCCATAAATCGAGGAACAGCCCGTGGCGTTGGCGATCATCGCCCGGTCGCCGAACAATTGCGACAAGAGCTTGAGGTAAGGGGTCTCGCCGCAGCCCGCGCACGCGCCGGAAAACTCAAACGTGGGTTCGAGAAACTGCACGCCCGAGACATTAGCGAAGTTCACCCGCGCTCGGTCGTTCACGGGCAGCTTTTCAAAGAACGCCATGCTGACGCGCTCGGCTTCGAGGATCGGCGCTTTTTCTGCGAGGTTAATGGCCTTTTTGTCCGGCTCGATGGGGCTGTGCGCTGGGCACGCCTCGATGCACAGCCCGCAGCCGGTGCAATCCTCCACATAAAATTGCAGCGTAAAGCGCGTTTCAGGATAGCCGCGCGCATTCACGGGCGCCGATTTGAACGCGGCGGGCGCGCCAGCGAGTTTGTCCTCGTGGTAATTGCGCGAGCGGATCACGCTGTGCGGGCACACGAAGCTGCATTGCCCGCATTGGATGCAAAGATCAGCCTCCCAAACGGGCACGAAATCCGAGATGTTGCGCTTTTCATACGCCGCCGTGCCGGACGGGTAGGTGCCATCGACCGGCATCGCGCTCACCGGCAGCGTGTCGCCCAGCCCACGCATGGCGACGGCTGTAAAATTCTGCACGAAGGCGGGCGCGGATTTCGGCACGATGGGCGGTTGATCGAACGCGCTGGTCACGGCGCTCGGCACGCGCACTTGGAACAGCTTGGCGAGGGCGCCATCGACTGCGGCGAAGTTCTTCGCGATCACCGCCTCGCCCTTCCGCGCATAGGTCTTTTTGATCGATGCCTTGATCTGGTCGATGGCCTCGTCCCGCGGCAGCACGCCCGAGATGGCGAAAAAGCAGGTTTGCAGGATGGTGTTGGTCAATCCGGCGAGACCCGCCTCGCGCGCCGCGTTCGAGGCGTCGATGACAAAGAACTTCAGGCGCTTCTCTATGATCTGTTTTTGCACAAGGCGGGGGAGATGATCCCAC
>JANNOO010000023.1:0-48820 GCA_031399165.1 Alphaproteobacteria bacterium
TCGGTGATGGTGCGGCCGCCGACCTGGTAGCCGGTACAGATGTCGATGGTCTCGAGCCCGTCCAGCACATCGAGCTTGGTGAGCGCGATGCTGTCGATGCCGTTCACGCGCACCGCGTAGCGCACCGCCACGGCGTCGTACCATCCGCAGCGCCGCGGCCGGCCCGTCGAGGCGCCATATTCCTGCCCAGTCTCGCGCAGGCGGTTGCCCACGTCGCTGAACAGCTCGGTCGGAAACGGCCCTTCGCCGACGCGGGTGAGATAGGCCTTGGCCACGCCCAGCACGCCACCGATCGCCTTGGGTGGAATGCCGAGGCCGGTGCACGCGCCGCCGATCGTCGCGTTCGAAGAGGTCACATACGGATAGGTGCCGTGATCGATGTCGAGCATGGCGCCCTGCGCGCCTTCGATCAGGATGCGCTGGCCCTTCTTGCGCGCCTGGTCGAGCACCAGCGACACGTCGCCGGTCCAGCGCCGCATCCGCGCCCCAAAGGCGAGCAACTGGTCGTAGACCGGTTTCCAGTCGAGCGTCGAGTCCTTGATGATGCGATTCCTGGCGCTGACGTTCTCGCGCACTTCGTCGGCCAGTGCCTGGGTGTCGACGAGGTCGCACACGCGGATGCCGCGCCGGCCGATCTTGTCCTCGTAGGCCGGACCGATGCCGCGCGAGGTCGTGCCGATCTTGCGCTCGCCGCGCCGCGCCTCGCTCAACACGTCGAGCTCGCGATGGTACGGCAGGATCAGGTGGGCCTTCTCGCTGATCAGCAGCCGATCGCCGACGTCGATGCCCAGCGTGGCGAGCTCTTCGATCTCCTTGAAGAGCGCTTGCGGATCAACGACGACGCCGTTGCCGATCACGCACAGCACCCCTTCGTGCAGGATGCCGGAGGGAATGAGATGGAGCACGAACAGCCATGCCACGCTCTCGGCGTCGAGGTGGTTGGTCGGCTCGTCGAGCAGCAGCATGTCGGGCTTGGAGAGCAGCAGCCGGCAGAGCGCGACGCGGCGGCGCTCGCCGCCCGAGAGTTTGGAAACCTCGGCGTCGTTGGGCGGGCAACGCAGCGCTTCCATCGCCATCTCGATCTTGCTGTCGATGTCCCACGCATCGGCGGCGTCGATCTTTTCCTGTAGCGCCGTCATCTGCTCCATCAGCTCATCGGAATAATCCTCGCCGAGCTTGGCGGAGATGTCGTTGAACTGGTCAAGCAGCTTTTTCTCTTCGCATTCGGAAACCACATTGCCCCAAACGTCGAGTGCGGGATCGATGCGCGGCTCCTGCGAGAGATAGCCCATCTTGGTGCCGGCGGCGGGCTTGGCCTCTCCCGTGAAATCGGGATCCATACCGGCCATTATTTTCATCAGCGTGGACTTGCCTGACCCGTTGACGCCGACAACGCCGATCTTCGCGTCCGGATAGAAGCTCAGCCAGATGTTCTCGAACACCTTCTTGCCGCCTGGATAGGTCTTCGAAAGCCCTTGCATCGAGAAAATATACTGCTGCGCCACGTTATCGTTTGCCTTCTGGCCGCTCGCTGAAAGAGAGGCGCTCTCCTAGCGGCGGCCAGAGCCTTAAGCAATGTGGGGCTTGTGCAATGCGCGGTTATGCGGCCGGGACGCGCTTTTCGAATTCGCCTTCGAGACGGTGGATTTCCTGCCAGAACGAGGCCGGTGTGCGCCCTTCCAACTGGTCAACCAAGACACGGACATGCGTCGCCCAGCCGCTGGACACCATGACCATCTGGCCGCGATCCTTTAGCCGCTCATGGGTGATGGTGAGCAACACGTCTTCGCCGGCGGGCTTTAGATCAAACGTCACCTCGCCTTCGACGCCGCCCATCGGCCACACATAGGCGAGCTGACGCGGCGGATCGTATTTCGTGACGCGGCCAAACACCGGCTCGGGCGGCGCATCCTGGGCCAACCGCTCGGAATCGTCCGGCGAAAGCGCGCTGTTGCGCCAGAGCAGCGTGATCTTGCCACCGACGCGCGGCTCCATCTCACCGCCAGCGAACCATGTTGCGCGCTTTTCGCTGTCGGTCAGATAGGCCCAAACGCGCTCGATCGGGCCAGGCAACACACGCTCCATATGCACCGTACGCGTCGCAACATTCGCACCATATTCGCTCATTTTTTTCTCCTGCTTTTGGTCTTCCTTGGGGTGGCCGGTTCGGGTTTGCGCAATTCGCGCTCCAATGCGTCGAGGCGTTGGGTCCAGAAATGTTGGTAGCGGCGCAGCCATTCGTCGGCTTCGCCGAGGCGGCGCGCTTCAAGCGTCACGACATGCGTGCGCCCCTCGACGCGCCGGCTGACCAGCCCCGCCTCCTCCAACACCTTGATGTGCTTGGACGCCGCCGCGAGCGACATCGCAAACGGCGCAGCCAGCGCCGTGACGCTGTGTTCCTCTACCGCCAGCTTCGCCAGCATGCCGCGGCGCGTGCCGTCGGCTAACGCGTGAAAGACCGAGTCTAGCCGTTGTTCAACCATATGGTTGAATTTGACGCCGCCGGGCGCATTTGTCAACCGTTCGGTTGAATGATTTTGACGCCGGGAACTTGCGCGGAATTGCGCGGTTTATCCCTAAGCTCCGGAGGAATCATTATGGCCATACCCACGCCCACAGACGACAGCCCACCCACTCGCCGCAAAACCGGCGCCCCGAAACCCGGCTCGATGCCGACGGGGCCAATGGACGCGGTCGACGTGCTGATGGCTGATCACCGAGAGGCAGAAGAAACGTTCGAAGCGTTCGAAAAAGAGACGAGCGCTGAGCGCAAGAAAGTGCTGGCTGACGAGGTGTGCCTCGCGCTGAGAGCTCACATGCAGGCCGAGGAAGAAATTTTTTATCCGGAATCGCGCGCCGCCGGCGTCGATGACGGCGATCTTGACGAAGGCATTGCCGAACATGACGCGGCCAAGACACTCATTGCCGAGATCGAAAGCATGAACCCCGGCGACGATCTCTATGACGCCAAGGTGCACGTCCTCAGCGAAGAGATCGAGCACCATGTAAAAGAGGAAGAAGAGGAAGACGGTCTTTTCGCGCAGGCGCGCAATAACGAGGAGCTCGACCTCAATGAAATGGCTCTTCGCATCAAGGCGCGGATCGAGGAATTAAAGGCGGAGAAGCAGTAGATACGAAAAGGGCCGGCTTCCCGGCCGGCCCTTCATCTCAGGTGGTTTTACGCTGGGCGCCACACGCCATCGGCGCCCTGGCAATACGTTTCAGCCGGCATCGGCTGAACGCCCTGGCCCGGCACATTCATTGTTGCGTTGATCTTCTTACAATTGGTGCCGGCGACTTTTGTAGGCTTGGCGACACTGAGCGTGCGCGCTGTGCCATCCTCAGCCGTGAATTTTGACGACGACGCCTTGTTGGTCTTCGCAGCTTGGGCATAGCTGGCCTCAGCGCGCGCTTGCGTCTTGTTGTCCATCCATTTGCAGATGCCGAAGCCGGCCCCTGCGCCCAACGCGCCGCCGATCAGCGCCCCCTCGGTCTTGTCGCCCCTGCCGGCGATCATGCTCCCGGCGAGCGCGCCAATGCCGCCGCCGATCAGAGCGCGTGTCTTGCATTTGGAAAGCTGAAGCTCAGCGTGGGCGGGCGCCGCGCTAATACTCATGCCCACGGCGATTACCGCGCCGGCCAGGAAAGTCCGAATCCGCATCACCGCTCCTCCACTGTTCTGGCCGCGCATAAACACGGCCCCGCACGCATTCTCCTGCGCGCGGGGCCGTTGTTCAAGGATAGCTTTTTGTTAAGGAATAATGCCGGGACCGCCCGAGGTCTGCGCGGGCTGGACAACCTGCTGACCGCTCGTCGATCGCACGGTCATCGTGGCGCCCTGACCAGGCGCGCCGCCGAAGACCGACGAGGCCACCCAGGCCTGCTGGGCGACATTCATCACCTGCGGCACCCAGACGTTCATCATCGCGATCGAACCGGAAAACCCGGCGGCCGCCCCGAACGAAACCCCAACAAACACGCCGCGCCAGAAGCCACGGCCCTCAGCCAACTTCTCAGAAACGCTGAGACGGCGGCGGTGAGCATCAAATTCAGGACGCAGAATGTTTGGCGCGGAGGCCGGAGAGTCGTGAGAAATATCTGCCGGCTTTAGATTAGGGAACTTGGCTTGCGCCGCCATTGCGCGCCTCCGATTAGACTTTGCTTCAAATAACATTACTTGATTCTCGGAAAATAGCGTCAGTTAAACTACCGCAAGGTTCGGACGCGCGGAAACGTCCGCGCCCATCGCGGCTAACGACAAGTGTCCGTAGTCACACGTAATATTTGTGGATAACCGCGCTCAGGCGGCGGAATAAAGCCCGATCGCCCGGTCAACCGCCGCAACCAGCGGCTCGATCTTGCCCTGGGCGTCTACCGGCGGGCCGTCAGCGACTGCCAGATGCTGCTCGATCAACAGGGCGTCGAGCCGGCCAGTGGCGCCGTTGGCCTGTATATAGCGGGCCAGGGAATTGAGCGCCGCGGCGGCATGCGGAACACGGGCATGGTCGGCGGCCTTGGCCGCGCGCCGGGTATCGACGAGAAATTGCGCGCGGCGCTCCCGTTCGGCGCGCTCGATACCGAACGCGCTGAGGCGCACCTGGCGCATTTGCGTGTTGAAGGCCAATAGATCGACCATCGCCTTGTCTTGCTTTTCCATGACGGCCGAATCGGCAAGACGGCGCACAGGTTTGCCCAGCCAGGGATTACGGCGGCGACGTTCGGGACCGACATAAACCGCTGATTCCACCCAGTCATTGTCCCGGGAGATGGCCTGCAGCACCTTGATCGCGCCAGCGCGGTTAATCGCGCCGCGCACCGCATAAGCCCCGGCGTCGCGCCAACCGGCCTCTTCCTCGGCTGTTGCAACCCAGGCCAGGACCGGCAAGCGGCGCTTACGCACGTCGGGCGACCGGCGCACACGCTTTAACTGGGCAGCAGTCGGCGAGCCCGGCTCGCCGGCGATGTGGACAAGCGTTTTCCGCCAGCCCGCGGCAGCCCCAGCCTCATTGACCAGAGCCACATCCTGTGGCTTGCGGACGACGACGATGATTTCTGTCGGTCGCATAGGATTTTTCATAGCCCCATTTACTAAACGATTTGCTAAATATCCGTCTGAATTTACTGATCTTTTGATCGGCAACTTGGTTTGTTTCCCGGCTCGGCCGGGCCCGTAGCTCAATGGTTAGAGCCGGCCGCTCATAACGGTCTGGTTGCAGGTTCGAGTCCTGCCGGGCCCACCATTCAATCTGAGCCTATATTGAGCAACCGCCATAATGCTCGGTATTGAAAGCGTTTTTCTAACTTATGGCTCCAGCAGACCAGATGGGGCGGAACATCCTTGGCGGCCACTCGCCTATGCGGCTCAGACACTGGCCAACCAGAGCGCCTGGTTCAAAATGCAGCCTTAAGCGCTTTGGCCAAGCCCTCAATCCCGCGGCCGTCCCGCGCCGAGTCTAGGGTTATCGAAAGCCGGCCATCTGCCCGCTCGACACAACGGACATAAGTTTCGGCGTTACGCGCCGTAGAGCATGCGCGCGATCGTTGCGCCGGCATCGCCGAAGCGGAGCGACGTGGCGCGCATGAAGTTCAGTGCGACCCTCGGCAAACCGCCCCGCACCGCGCCGGGGAAGATCGCCTCGGTGTTTTCCCAGATCGGAAACCGCGACCGCTCAATATCGGCCTTCAGAGCCAGCCGGATTGCGACAGCGGCGTCCTGCCCCCGCAAATCGGGAGCGAGGCCGACGCGGAATGGCAGCATGAGCGACTGTGAGCTTGTAGCGCCGGCGGTCCGGCTCGCGAGCGGAACGCCGAAGATGACATCGCCCTCCTGGCGCCGCTGAAGGTGCGCATAAGTGATCATCAGCAAAGACTGGAACGGCGTGGATCCAATTGCCCGCGCCTCGCTGGCAAAAGCAGCGAACGCCTGGCTCGAAATCGTTAGGTCAAGTCTTGAATCAGGTGATGGCGTAAGCGCTGGGTTAGACAACGCGCCGGGGTTGAGGCCGGCCATGCGGCCCTGCCAGTAACGTTCGTCCTCGCGACAATCATCCGAGTCCACGTATGCTCTTTCAGCCGCCGCACGTTCGGCCCGGCGATCCTCCGCTTCTGGCGGGTCGCCGCCGCTATAAAGCGCCGCGACGCGATGAAGGAGCGCGGCCGCACCCTGAAAATCCAGCAGCACGTGATGATGGCGGAGCATCACGAAGTGTTGGTCCGAACGATGCTTGAGGACCTCAATGGCAACCAGAGGCGCGCCGTCAGCCTTGATCGGCTTGGCGCAGAATATGTCGCTCAGCAGGTCCAGCGGATCGGATCGTGACTCTTCACGCAGATCAATCGGCGGCGCGCCGGGACCGCGATTGTCCCTGCGCCATGCGAGCCCATCTCGTGCAGCGATCACTCTCAACGACAGCAATCCAGCGCCAGATAAGGCGCGGCCGAAAGCATCGACTAGGCGCTGCATCGATAGCGCGCCGTTGATCGCAAGGATGCACGCAGCGTTATAGGAGAGCGGATTGGCGCTGAGCATGCTGGCCAGCCAAACGGAACGCTCGGCCCATGTCAGGGGCACGTTCACCTCGCCAGCTCTTTCTCCGCGGCGGCATTTGTTGGCGCGGGTGTAAAATCAAAGCGCGCGGACATGGCTGTAAAAACGCGCCGCGGCGGCAAAGCCTCTTCGGCTCGACCTGCAAAAGCAGCGTCGAGCAGTTTTCTCAACGCAAGCGTGGGAACATCGGCCTCGACGCTGATCGGCCCGCACCAATCGGCCGCCTGCCCGCGCTCGATGGCTTCCAGCACCGCAGCGTCTTCATCCATCATTGCCGCACCGCCACCAACCCAGGTGACCTGATCGCCGCCGGGCATGTAGTTCGTAATGAGAAATTCGATGCGGCATGCCTTCTCGCCCATCGGCACGACATGAAAGTAAACCACAAAGCCGAATAGGCGCATGGCGATCACGCCAGGCAGCTTGAACTCTTGCACCGCGCCAGGCGGAACCGGCTCTTGCGCACTGCCCGCCGGCGGCGAAAACACGACGAAGCCCCCATCGGCGGGTCTGATCTCATATTCCTGCGCGACGAAGCCGGAGCGCGCGGCGGCCCGCGTCACCGGATGCGTGGGATGAACAAACGGGATGTGCGCAATATCGACATTGATCTCCAGCGCCTTGACGAAATTGCACGCGACAACGCGCGCGCCTTGCAACCATCTCCTGCCGGAAAACTCCGGAATCTGCGGCGGCGGCCCAGGCTCCTGCCGGCCGATCCATATCCACACGTAACCGTCCTGCTCGGCGCACGGATAGGCGCGGGTTCGGCAGGCCGCCGGGATTTTGGCCGCAGGCGGATGTGATGGAATCTCAACGCACTGGCCCGCAGCGTTAAAGCGCCAGCCGTGAAAGCCGCAGACGATGTCGTCATCGACGACCTTGCCGTGCGACAGGGGATAGCCGCGATGACAGCAATGATCTGCTACGGCGCCCGGCCGGCCGGCCGCGCTGCGATACACGGCAATCCTGCGATCGCCGATCTGCACTGCCACCGGCGCTGCGCCGAGCTGTATTGAAGCGATCGCGCAGTACCAGAAATTCTCCAGCACGCTCATCGGCCGCTCCAGCCTGGGGATCGATTGTGTCAACGCTGCACTTTTGTGTATATACGAGCTTCATTACTTCACATTACACACTGCCTTATGTCAATGTTAGCGCCGCAAGTTCCGTCCGCATACGCGCACCAGCGCATTGCGGGGCTATTCCCGTTTCACGTCAGTGTCAGCGCGATGACTGTCAATTGCGCCGAGCCGCCCTATCCGACAACCGCGCAGCGGCGCGCCGCCCGCCGCCGCGAGTTCATGGGCGGCAGACTTTGCGCCAAGCGCGCCCTGGCCGGCCTGGGCGCGGTTGCCGCCTCTGTCGGAAAACAAGCCAGCGGCGCGCCGCATTGGCCCGAAGGTTTTGTGGGCTCGATCAGCCACACACGCGATCTGTGCGCCGCTGTTGTCGCGCAGCACTACGCCGGGCGCTCGCTAGGTCTGGACATAGAATGCAATGGCGCTGCGGTTTCCACACTTGCCGCTCTAATTCTTGCGCCCTCTGAGGCTGCGCCGACCAGCTTGTTCGGCGCAGGCAATTGGCTGACGGCGATATTCAGCGCCAAAGAAGCCTTCTACAAATGCGATTTTCCGGCGCATCGCCAGTTCCTGCACTTTCACGACTGGCGCACGGCGTTTCAGCAGCGTGGCGAGCGCTTCGGAACATTCACTATTGCCCCTGTTTGCAGCGATCACACGCCACGTTCCGGCATCGGGTTTTGGTCTCTTGACGAAGCGCACATTTACACCGGCTTTTCTACGTCGAGCACCGCCGACTAAGCCCGCGCCCTGGTCGTCCTGATCTGATCCGCCAAATCCTCCAGCGTCGGCGCATTGAATAGCGCTTCTAACGGCAGCGAGGCGTGCAGCATATCGCGCACGCGGCTAAGAAGCATCAACACCATCAGTGAATTGCCGCCGAGTTCGAAGAAGTTGTCGCGCCGGCCTACGTGTTTCAGGCCCAACAATTCGCACCAAATTTCCGCCAGCGCTTCTTCCAAAGGATTGAGCGGCTCCGGTGGCTGCGCCGCAGCGGCAAAATCGGCCGCGGGCAATTGGCGCAAGTCGCGCTTGCCGTTTGGCGTCAGCGGAAACTCATCCAGATGAACAAACACGCTCGGGATCATCTGCTCCGGTAGACGGCCCTTGAGGTAAGCTACAAGCGCCGCACGATCGAGCACAGGCGCCGACACAACATAGGCGGCCAGACGCTTGCCCGGCGGACCATCGTCCAACACGATTACGGCGGCGTCCCTGATCGCGGGATGCGCGAGCAGATGCGCTTCGATCTCGCCAATCTCCACCCTGAAGCCGCGAATTTTGACCTGATAATCAAAGCGGCCGAGATATTCGATCCCACCATCGGGATGCAGCCTGCCGGCATCGCCCGTGCGATACATTCTGCGGCCCGCCTCCAACGGGTCGTGACGAAAACGCGCCGCCGTCAGTTCTGGCTGCCGGAAATAGCCGCGCGCGACGCCTGCTCCTGCAATGCAAATTTCTCCCATGCCAGATTCTGCAACTGAATTTCCCGTCTCGTCGAGCAGATAGATGGTGGTGTTGGCCAGCGGCGATCCGATTGGCGGCGCGTGCAGCCCGGCGATTGTTTTCTTGCACACGCGATCGGCCGTGGACCAAACGGTGGTTTCCGTCGGACCATAGACATTCCACACTTCTTCGCCGCGCTCCAGCAGCTGAGCCGCCAGCGCGGCGTCCAGCACCTCGCCGCCGCTGACAAAACGGCAACGCGGCAGCGTCTCTCCTGACGATAGCAGCATGCGCCAGGCGCTCGGCGTGAGTTGGATCAAAGACACGTTCGCCTGCCGCGCCATCGCGCAGAATTCGGCAGCGTTTGCCGGCGTCAACAGATCGAGCATCAGAATTGTCGCGCCATGCGCAAGCGGGGCGAGCAATTCGGTTACCGCGATGTCAAAGCCAATCGTGGTCGTGGCGGCGACCACGTCCCCCGGGCCGAGCTTCAGGACATCTCCGATCGACAGGAGATAGTTCACGACGTTGTGGTGCTCGACCATCACGCCCTTCGGCGCGCCGGTAGAGCCCGATGTGTAGATCAAATAAGCAAGATGATTATTATTTAATCCGATCGCCTCAGGCGCGAGATCAGATTGCGGATCGTCTGCCCATGCGTCGGGCTGACGATCTAGATCGATCAAGGACGGGCTCGTTGGAAGCGCCGCACCCAGCATTTCAGCTGTCTCGCGCGCACTTCCGGCAGTGACAAGGACGACCGGCTCGGCGTCACGAACCATCTGGCGCAGCCTCGCCACGGGGTGCGTATGATCCAATGGCAGGTATGCGCCGCCCGCCTTGAGGATTGCGAGAAGGCCCACGACGAGTTCCGCGGAGCGTTGGGCGCACAGCCCGACGCGATCATCCGGACCCACGCCAAGCCGGCTTAGATGCCGCGCGAGCTGGTTAGAGCGCGCGTTGAGTTCGCGATACGAAACCGAACGGCCGGCCACAATCATCGCCGTGGCGTCAGGCGTTCGCCGCGCCTGACGCTCGAATAATTCTTGGATGCAAAGTCCGGCCTTGCCACGGGGCATTGACACATTCCGGGAGACGCTCAGCGCAAATATACTTAAACTGTTATCACAATTTAAGTCACGCAAAAGCCGGTAGGTCTGCTGGCGGCCTTAAGGCTTCGTCCCGCCCCGCTGGCCAATGCTGTGCGAAACCAATATCGTGCGCCTGAAGCGATGCAGAAACCACCTTCGGATGCGCAGATGCCCGTCTGGCGACGTGCAGTGACAAATTCATCCCGGCGGAAAAACCCGCCGCGCGCAGCCGAATTTGTTGGGCTGGTCTACGTTCTGATCTATTTCATTCCGTGGCTGTCGGCCCCGCCGCTGCCCGTCGATCTGGCTGCAGGAATTGTGGGCCTGGCTGCGTTTCTGGCAATCTATCTGCGTGCGCTTCACGCAACGGGCCGCGCTGCGGTTTTCTACGCCGTCGGGCTCGAAGCGCTCGGGCTTGCGCTTTCGCCATTTCATGGTGTGTGGACGATCATAAACGTCTACGCCTGCACGGTCGCCACGCGCGCGCTTTCCCGGCGAACGGTAATTCTGACGATTGCGGGCCTGCAGATAGTTCTCGCGGGCTTTGCGATGCTGCTGGACCACGGATGGTTCGTTTGGGTTCCCTCGGTCATATTTGGACCCCTGGCCGCGTTCGGGATCAGGTTGCGGGCCGAATTGCAGCACGACAATTCATTCCTGCGTGACACACAGGAGCAGGTGCGCCAGGTCGCAGAGAAAGGCGAACGCGAGCGCATCGCGCGCGACCTGCATGACCTGCTCGGCCAGTCGCTGACGCTCGTCGCCGTGAAGGCGGAATTGGCGTCACGGCTATCCGAAGCAGATCCGCTCGCGGCAAAAAGAGAGATGGACGATATTGCGCAAGTAGCACGCGAGGCGCTTGGCGAAGTGCGCGAAGCGTTGCGCGGCATGACGCAGACCTCGCTGCGGGTGGAATTGCAGCGGGCGCGCATGGCGCTATCGGCGGCCAGCATCCGCGCCGAAATAAAGACCGATCGATCGGTCAATGCATCGCAGACCGATGCAGTTTTGGCTTTGGCATTGCGCGAAGGGATTACCAACGTAATCCGCCATGCGGGCGCGACGCGATGCCGTATCCACGTTGGACACGATGATCAGGGCGCGCTTCGGCTCAGCGTATCGGACGACGGCCGAGGCGGCCCGATCAATGAAGGCTCCGGGCTAACTGGCATGCGCACACGTCTTTCGGCTGCGGGCGGGTCACTGCAAATCCGCGCCGGCAAGGAAGGCACAGAATTGCTCGCGCTCGTGCCGGTAGGATCGAAACCATGATAAGTGTCGTCATCGCCGAGGATCAAACTCTTGTGCTTGGCGCGCTCGCGGCCCTGCTCGAACTGACCGGCGACATCAAAGTGGTGGGGCGCGCGGTCAATGGCGACGCGGCGCATAAGCTCGTAACGCAGCTGAAACCGGACGTGCTGGTAACAGATATAGAGATGCAGGGGACGAGCGGTCTCGATCTTGCCGCGCGGCTCAAGTCGGAAAACTCCAATACCAAAGTTGTTGTGGTGACGACCTTCGCGCGGCCCGGCTACCTTCGCAGAGCGATGGACATTGGCGTTCATGGCTATCTGTTGAAGGATGGACCGAGCGAAGTGCTGGCCGATGCGGTGCGCAGCGTAACGGCTGGCGGGCGGATCATCGCGCCCGAACTTGCCGACCATCTGTGGAGCGCCGCGCCCGACCCGTTGACCGACCGCGAGCGCGAATGCCTAAAACTTGCCGAGTTCGGCCGCTCCAACAAAGAAATCGCAATCGCGATGAACCTATCTGCCGGCACTGTCCGCAATTACCTCTCTGAGGCGGCGCAAAAACTCGGGGCCGCCAACCGGATTGAGGCCGGCCGGATCGCTCGAATGAATGGATGGCTGTAAGCCATTATCGGGGCGCACTGGAAGCGCCTGCAGTCGCCTCCAGTGGCCGTCTTGGAGCGCTCAGCTGCAGCAGCTGGACGTAGAGCTCGAGCAGCAATAGCTGCCTTCACTGCACGTCGATGCGCCCATTTCGGGCATCGCCATAGCGGTCGTCGCCGGGATGATCTGGACATCGTCCAGTCCAAGCTCCGCCAGATCGATGTCGGTTAAGTCAAGTGAACCAGAATCGTCGTCCATTCTGTCTCCTCAGGGTAAGCCCGCCGAAGCAGGCGCACCCACGATAGAGTTGAGCGGTGAATTCCACAACTCAATTTAAATTATATTGACTCTTTTCGGGCTTTTTGACACAAACGCGGCGAGGCTGGAGGCGCCTTTTCAAGGGGCGACGGATCGTTGGCAAAGGCTGAACTGCCAGGCTGCGCCCAAACCCGGCGTGGATACGTGATGACCCTGTAGTGCTAGCGTTTGGCTCGACGCGGCTTTGGTCGTGCGGGAGGGCGCGACGTCGAAGGGAGGTTGGCGGGGCGGCTGCCGCGCCCACCCTTTCCCAGGCCGATGCGAAGCGCGATTTCCGAGCGCTTTTTCGCGTGCGCGCTCGCGACCATCGGATAGTCGTCCGGGAGATTCCATTTTTCCCGGTAATCGGCGGGCGTCATTTTATGCACGGCCCTTAGATGCCGCGAGAGCATGCTAAAGTGCTCTCCATCCTCCAGGCATACGACATAATCGGACGTAACTGACTCAGATATCGGCACAGCCGGATGCAGTTGCGCGGGCCACCCCTTCAACAGGGCGGGCTCCTCAGCAACCGCACGCGCCGTAGATGCTTGGGGCGCCGATGATTGCTCTCGCAAATCCTTGAGCTTGGCGTGCACCTGCTCGATCAGCGCCGGCAAGTTCTTGGTGAGATCAGGCAGATCGCGGACGGCGACAGGATTGCTTTGCATGTAAGCGGTGACGACTTGAGCCGCCAGACGAACAAGGTCGTCATTTCCACTCATGAGTAAAAGTCACACCCGCAAAGTACATTGCGCTAGCATAAGCGACGAAAGCTCGCAATGCAGACCGCCGCTTAGGGCCACGCTTTCTTGCTTGAGCTTAAAAGACTATTTGTATTGAAGCCGCTCGCCCCGTAGGAGAACTAATCAAGCGGCTTATTGACTTAGCTAACGACTGAACAGGGCCATTTTAACACTAAATGCACAACTGATCGGCGCGGCATTCAGTCAATATGTATTTTTGACATAACCCTGAATCGATTTTGCTTCAGGCGCCACGCGCGGACGGCTCGACCTACGCCGCAGCCAAACGCCGCCACAGCCTGCTGCCGGTCCACAGGCGCTGATATTCCGCACCGCGCTCCCGCGTGAGAAACTGGATAAAATACGGCGCGCCCAAGCCGGGTTTGGTCACGAACGCGATATGCTTCTGCGCCCACCGCAGAGGCCATTGCTCGGATACTCCGTTGGCCGTGCGGGCAAGGCAAAAAACCCCGGCGTCATCCCGCCCGACGTCGAGCCGCACCGCGCCGTTAACGAACGCGCCGCAATAGTTTTCAGGCCGCGCTGGAGGATCGGCCGGCGCTGGCGCCGGCTGACGCGCACTTGCGCTTTGCTCTGGAGCCAATAGCGCCGCGACCTGTTCGCCCAGCAGAAACGCGCGCCCGTCCGTGGAAATTATCGCCATTCCTGCGCCCGCCGCGGGGTTGAAACGCATGATCACAATCTGATCAAGACTTTCGCGGCCTGAATGCCCGAACCAGCCGCCGCCGTGATAGCGCCAGCCGAGTGAAAACCCGGCATCGGCCGCCGTCCAGCCAGGAAAGGGCGTTATTTGCCCTGCCAGCCGCCGCGGATCGAACGGGCTTGCGCTGGCTGCCGTAGGGCTGCTCTTGGCGAGGTAAAACTGCATGATTGACGCCAATTCCAGCGCCGTCAGCGTAAGGCCGCATCCTTGCGCCGGACAATAATCCGCAGCTCCGGCCAGCAGCCGCGCCCGCGCATCGGCGCCAAGAATGTCCGCCAAAAACGCTGCGAGTAGCGGACCGAAAGCACATTCATAGGCCTGCTCCAGGACAGCGCCCAGCAGCCAATAGCCAAAATCGCTATAGGAGTGCCCGGCGCCAGGCTGGTGCAGGAGCGACCGCCTCGTAACGCCTGCAAGCAAGGCCCGCGCATCGATACACCCGCTCTCAAGCCGCGGCGGGCGCGCGATGTCGTCGCCGTCAATGCCATGCGTGTGTGATATCAGGTCAAGAATACGAAGCGGCAGCGATGCGCCGATCGGCGCGGCGAGGTCGAGACGCCCCTCTTCCACCGCCTTCTGAACCAACAGCATGGTCAGCGGCTTGGCGAGGCACGTGACGGGCGTGGCCAGATCCCTTCCCGCGGCTGCACCGTAATAGCATGACTGCACGCGCTCCTGGTCAAATACGATTAGTGAGAGGTGCGGCAACCCCATAGCCGCGCACCAGGCCGATACACACTCGCTTAGGCCGCGCCCGCCCACCGGCCCATCACGGTGACGCCAGCTTTGACAGTTGCACATGCCTGCCGGAGCCGGCGGCTTACGATCGCCTCAGCATGACCGGCCGCCGCGAGGACGTTGCGATGCTGAAAACAAGGCCAGCCGAAACCCAAGCCCTTCCCGCAGACAACGATTTCGGATGCGATGCGCTCGGCGAATATAAGCTGCACCCGAAATATCTTCTGCGCGTCGCCGGCGAGTCTTGCGAGTTTATCGAAGACTTACCCGTCAACGCCGCCAGCCAGCATTGTGATGACCTCGACGCCTTGGTTCAAAGTCTTGAGCCGCAGGCAAAGGCTCTCGCCGAAGCCCTGGGCGCGCTCGTTCCCGGCGTGAAGGAGCGCGCCGTCTCGCATGCGCTGCTGGCGCGCTGCGGCGCGCCCTATTCAATTTGCGCGCGCCGGACGCCGACACATTGAGGCTGGCGAAAGCAGCCCTGCCGCGGGAGTTCAAGGCCAAGGTTTCGGGGATGACCCGCATGCTGCGCCAGGCCGCAGCCATGCGCGGTGCGCTAAGCGCATACTACCAGACCGATGACGCGGGAAGCCGGGCCATGCTGCCGGCGCTTTTCCGGCATGCAAACGTCAATTCCGGCTTGCAGAGCAGTAATCCCGCGCTGTGGCGAAAGCTGAACCGTCTTTACGTCAAACACGACGAAACCTTGCGCGCCAAGGAACGTCTCAGTCTCGATACAACGTTCTATTCGTATTATCTGCGCACAGCGCTCAAGACGAGTCCGCATGCCTCATTCGGCCCCTTCATCGCCGGTTCGTGGCGGGCATCGGCGCTTCCGGCGACCGCGATAGCGCTTAAGGGCCGCCAGCTGGAGCGGCTCGTCAATATCCGCCACATCGTGATCGCCGATATTGTGCGCCCGCTTCTGCGCGATATCAGCAATCTTGAAGCGTTCCCCTTCACCCTGAATGAAACGCTGCGCATCGAGGGCGGCAAGATCACGCTGCGCCGTTTAATGGATCCCCCCGATCCCTCGGCTTTTGTCAGAAATCATCAGGCCGCCGTGGTCACGCTCGGCGCCAATCGGCCGCTGCAAGCGATTGTTGCGATGTATCAAAACGCGCCGGCACAAAGCCATTCGCTTCGTGAGATTGAGCAGGCGGTGCTGGATGCGTTGCCGGCGAACCTACACCGCGCTGTCCGCACCGCCGTGCAGGCGCTGATCGCCGCGAACGTTATTGAGCCGGATACCTTCTATGACGAGTTCGCCGAGCCGTTCGCGTGGGCCGATCAAACTCTGGCCAAAATGCCGGACCAACAAGCCGCGGATGTGCGCGCCCGGCTCGCGGAGGCGCGTGCGGCCCTGAGCCGTTACGCCACCGCCCCGGCCGCACAACGCCCGCCAGCGATGGACCGGCTGCGCGACCGGCTAAGCGAAGCAAAACGCGCATCCGGCGCGGACCTGCCCGCAGCGGTGTTTGACCGCATTCTGCATGAAGATTGCCGCCTAAGCGGCGCGGATGCGGCGCTCAGCGCTGCGACGCTGGGAGATGTTCAGCCAGATTTGCAATGCCTGGTCAGCGTGATGCCGATCCTCGAACGCGTTGCCCGGCTGCAATATTGGATCACCGATAAGTTCATCGGCGAGTTTGGTGAGCACGGCGTCTGCTACAAGCCTGAAGACTTCCTCACCACAATCGCACAGCGCATGGACAATCTGTTCGACGCCGCAGGCGATCAGTTAAGCGGGTATCAGGCGCTCTCCAACGAGATCGCAAAAACCGAAATCGCCGCCGCGCTGGACATTCTGTATGCGCGACTGATGGCGCATGTCGAACAAGCCGTCGCAACAGCCGCGCCGGTCGCGCGGCTTGATCGCGCTTACCTGATCAGCCTCGCCGCGGCGGCGCCGTCGCCCGTGCGCAATTGTGCGATCTCCCAATGCATACTGGGTCAACTCCTGAACACGCGCCATCAAGGCGCGCGGTTCGTGATCAACCATATCTATTCCGGCAACGGAAAAATGATGTCGCGTTTTCTTGACCCAGCCGACCCCGATCTGCCGCACGTGCGTTCCTATCTGGAGGGCAATTGCCGGGACAATGCCCTCGCCGAAATTCCCGGGCTTTACGGCTTCAACGCGAACATCCACCCCCGTCTGTTCGACACTGAGATCCTTGTTCCGCCCTTCACGCCGCGACGCCGCGGCGTGCGGCAATACCGCCTGAATGACCTGACGCTGCGCGTGCATCAGCCAACCAGAAGGCTGCAACTCGTAGCGCCTGATGGACGCGGGCTTGAAGCGTTCTTTCTCGGCGCCATGGCGGCGCCAGTCCTTCCGCCGGTCATCCGGATGCTCGATGGCCTCTATGCCTATGGCGGCCCGGCCTTCGATCTGCCGCTTATGCTAGCGCGCCGCAATGCCGCGCCGGATCGCCTGATTGATATTCCCCGCATCCAGCTCGGCGAATTGATCCTGAGCCGGCGAACAATCTTCGTTCCACGCGCCGCGCTGCCGCAAAGCGATCTGAGTGACGAAGCATTCTACTTCGCGATGCAGGCATGGCGCCGGCGCCTTGCCCTGCCGCGCAAACTCTTCGCGAAATTTCCGCCGTCCTGGTTCCAGCCCAATGTCGAAACAACGGCCGAGGAGCGCGCGCGGGGCAAATGGAAACCTCTGCCGATCGATTTCAGCGCGCCGTTGAGCGTCCGTCTGTTCCGCAAGGCGTTGTCGGGCAGTTCGGTCGGCGCCGTGTTTACCGAGGCTGCGCCAGATTTTGAGGATCATCAACTCTGGATCGACGGCAAGCGCTATGCCTCGGAACTACAATTTGAAATCACCCGCCGCCCTTACGGCCGGGCGTAACCCATGTGGTCCGCGCTCCGCACGACCTATTTCGAGCCCGGCCTCACCGGGCTGATCGCACAATGCATGCGTCCGCTCACGGCAAGCGTGCGCGCGCGCTTCGCGCCCGAAGCCACGCTGCTCTGGTCGCACTGGAAGCGCGGACTACACGTCAACCTTGCGTGCAGGATCGATCCCGGCGCGCAGGGCTTGTTTGAACAGTTCTGCGTTTCGTGGATTTCAGATTGGCTCAAGCGCCATCCCTCCACATTCGTGCTCGATCACGACGGGTATATCGAGTCCAGCCGCCATCTCGGCCGTCTCGAAGGCGATCCAGGACCGTTCGGGCCGCTGCGGCCAAACAATCAGGTCGAGGTCTGGACCTATCTGACACGCGATGTCTCCGGCTCGCGCGCACTTGGCCTTCTGTGGGAGCGCTTTCTCGACAGCAGCCTTGAAGTGATCTTCGAACTCGCCGCATTGCGGCGGGCAAACACCGAGGCGTTCTACAGCGGCCTAACGGAGATATTCGCCGCCATCGGCGCTTTTGGCGGATCGCATGGCCTTGCGCATGGACATTTGTCGTTCCGCGCTCATGCTGAAGGTCTTCTCACCACCTCGCCCGAAGTGCGTTCGGTGTTCGAGCGGGCAGACCGCGCGCTAGGCCCTTTAGTGACACGTGCGCTGCACGAAGCGCTCGCGCCGGACTATGCGCCGCCATTTTGGCTCGCGCACTGGCGCGCGGCGCTTGAACGGCTACACGACGACATCGGCCGTGTTGTCGAGGTCGAGGGTACTGTCGAGCGCGAAGAGGCAGGAAGCCCCCCCACATTGGCGGGCAGCGCATTCGGGCGGGCCATGCACAGCCCGGCCGCGCGCGCCATCTTCGGCAGTGTTGAGCACCGGCAATATCGCACGCTGATCAATTTCTTCTACCGCATCCTGCCAACAATCGGCCTGTCGCCGCTTGAGCGGGCGCGGTTCGCCTATGTGTTCGCAGCGCGCTGCCAGGGCGTCCTGAAGGTCGATTGGGAAGACGTTTTCTACCAAGGCGAGGAATAGATCATGGGGCAGACGCCAGAGGCCACCGCCGCGCTCAAAAGCTACGTCTACTTCGCCGAGGCGCAGGACGGCGTCTATTTCGGCGGCGGGACCGAGCATTTCCTGATCAAGGGCGCAGGCATCTATCCGCTCGTGTCGCGGCTTGTGGCGATGCTCGACGGCAGCCGCTCTATCGACGCGATACGCAACGCGCTTCCGCTGAAAGCGCGTTCTTTCTTCGGCGTTCTGGTCAGCGAATTGCGCGACCGGCAGATGCTTCGTGAGTGCCTGCCATCAAACGATAACATCAGTGACGACGAATGGCGGCTTTACCGCGACACACTGCTCTTTCTCCGTGACCGCACGGCCGACTTTGCAAGCCTGTTCCGCGCATGGCGCGCGCGGAACAATATCGTCATTGGCGGCGGCATATGCGCCAAAGCGCTGCTGCGGGGTTTGGCGCGAACGGGCGCCGGGCAAATCCAGGTCCTGCACGAACCATGCAGCACTGAAGGCCCACAAATAGCAGAACTGGTGCGCGTGCTGGCGGAGCACAGCGCGCGCGATGCGTCATTCCGCTATGCGGTTATTGAAAATGCGGCGCTGGAAAGCGCGTTGCCCGCGGATGGCCGCCTGATTTACGCGTCCGATCAGCTGCGGATCGGCGCGCATGCTGGTATCCACTTTGCCGGCGGTTTCTTGAGGGATCAAGCGATCGTCGCCGGCGGCGCGGGCGCAAATTGCAACGCGATCCTGACCGACCTTGGTTCCCGGCTCGTTGAGGGCGAAGCCGGCGCTTATAGCGCCGTTACGGCGCCTTCGATTATCGGCAATCTGCTCGCTTACGAAATATTGCGCTCAGATCTGGCGGCGTTCACGAACAACCCGCAAGCCGCTTCCGCGAATGCGGAGCACTTCCTCCACCTTTCGCCCGGCGGCGAAGTGACGACGCGCTGATTGCCACAAGCGCGGGGTAAATCTGGCGATCAGCTAGAATCCGGCTTTGATTTATTCGATCCATTGATCGGCGTGTTTGCGCGTTTGCCCGCCCTCGCCGGTCATCGCCTGCCGTTGCCGCATGCGCGGATTCTCATGCGGATGCCCGATGGCGCCGCTATCGAGGAAATCGCCTGGGGCGTGAAGCAAACGCAGGCTGAGAGCGATGTCGTGTTGAAAGCGGCTGCACGTTACGCCGCGCCCTCATCCCGCCAGCTTGTCGCCGCATCATCTAGCGAAGCGTGGATGCAAATCGCGCTAGCGGCGGCGATCGTGGACTCAACCCTATTCGCAGCCGCGCAAACAAGGACGGTCACGCTCGAAAGCCTTGACGACGCGGAGGTCCACTTTCTGGCGCGGATAGCACGGCTTTATTCCTCGGAGCGTCCCGCGATCACGCTCACCAGCGTTGCTGGTTTACCCGCGTTCGTAGCCGAGGCGCACACCGGGCCGTTCAGGGCGCGCGCCATATCAGCGTCTGGCGTCGAAGCGATCTGCAACGCGCTCGGCCAGGCGTGCAGCCAGATGCAGCTTGCCGAAACGGGCCGTGAACCAGAACCGCTGATTGTGGCGGTCAGGACGCCGCTTGATCCTCCACTGGGAGGCGTCACGCGCGCGCAATCGGCTTCAAGCGCCGGCTGCATTGATCTGTTGGCGCGCGCGGGCTTGTCCGCAAGGCGCATCATGCAAGCCAATGCGGCTTTCGTTGCAGCGGGCATCCATGTCGGCGCCATCGAACTCACGCCCATCGGCGCTTCGCCATGAGCCGCTTTTCGCTGGTGGGAGAACAAACCTCGATCGGCGAGGGGATCGCGGCCTTTGTCGAAGAGCAACACTTTCATCGTGACGATAGCGCGCCTGATGTCGTTATCGCCGTGTTCAAGGCGCATGATCACGAACAGCAAGGCCAAGCGTGGCGCGCCGCTTGCAGGCGCGGCGCGGCCTTCTTGCCCGTGCTTGTCAGCCCTACGGAGATCACGATCGGCCCGGCGACACAGCCGCGCGGGCGGGCTTGCATAGGCTGCTTTCAACTATGGACGAACTCTCGCTGGACTGGCGCGGAGCGCGATGCGCAAGCGGCAATCGCGACGGCGGACTTTGCCTGGCCGGCCTCCATAACATCCCTCGTCGCACCAATCGTTATGGACGCGATCGCGCAAATGTCCGCGCCGCCCGGTCCAGCGCGGCCCATGTGGGCGCTGAACCTGGCCTCCGGCGCGATGTCACGCCACCTGATCGTCAGCCATCCCCAATGCGCGCTGTGCGCACCGAACAGGCATGACAGCGCGGACGCCGTGCCCATCACGTTCGCGCCCCGCCCAAAGCCTAGCGTCGGCGGCTATCGCCTCGCGAAGGCGTCAGCGCTCGCGCTGAAATGCATCGTGGATCCGCGCGCCGGCCTCGTGAGATCGCTGACCCGCTATGATCTTTCCTACGTTCTGAACATGACGTTCGCCGCTTTTCCGGTCGAAGCCGATCCGCCAGCAGCCGAAATCGGCGTCGGCCGCACGAGCAGCGAGCCTGATTCGGATTGCGTCGCGATCCTTGAAGCGCTCGAGCGATTTTCAGGCTTTCGGCCCCGGGAGAAACAATGCGCAGTGCGCGGCGCATACCGTGATCTTGCCGGCAACGCCATCGATCCGCGCTGCTTTATCTTGCATGGCGCCGCACAGCAAAATGAGCCGGGCTTCAAGCTCACGCCCTATAGCGACGATCTTCAACTTAATTGGTCATGGGCTTATTCGTTCCGTCGCCGGGCGCCGGTTCTTGTGCCTGAGCAACTGGCTTATTACCGGCTGCCGCGCGATCCGCCGGTCAATCGTTTCGTGTTCGAATCCTCGAACGGATGCGCCATAGGCTCCTGCCGCGAGGAAGCTATTTTCCACGGCCTGCTCGAACTCATCGAGCGTGATGCCTTTCTGACAACATGGCACGGGCGCATTACACCAACAGAACTTGACCTGTCGGACGCAGCCGATCCCGACATTCGCGCGCTTCTGGCGCGAACAGAAGCGTTTGGCGTCAAGGTGCATGTGTTCGCGCTGAATGCGGGCCTTCCCGTCGCGCAGATATGGGCGCTGGTGGCAGACGATCGGCCGGACGCCGTGCGCTCCTATTCCGCCGCCGCGGCCCACCCCAATCCGGAAAAGGCCGTCCTAAGCGCACTCATCGAAGTGACCACGTCTCTTATCGCATCACCGCCGGACCGCGTGCGCGCCCTGCGTGAGCGTGCGAGCGCCATGCTCGCGGACAGCGCGCTCGTGCAGGAACAGAACGATCACATCTTTCTGCACGCCCATCCCCACGCATATGAGCGCCTGTCGTTTCTGTTCGACGGGCCGAAGGCAACAATCCGGGAGTTCTTTTCTCGCCAGTGCATGATGACGCCTACAGGTGATCTGACCAGCGACCTCATACGTCTCGCCGAAGAAACTATGACGATCGCCGCCGATGTGCTCGTCGTCGATCAGGATTTCGCGCTTTTGCGGGACCTCGGCGTTCATTGCGTGAAGGTGCTCGCGCCAGGCCTGCACCCTGTCACGTTCGGCCATCAATACCGGCGTATATCGCAGGATCGCGTAAGGAGGGCATGGGCGCTGCACCCAGGAACGGCGAGCCGCAGCGTCGCGGACATCAACGTTTTCCCACACAATTTTCCCTGAGCGCGAAAATGGCAGACGACGGCCTCCGCTTTGTCCGCGATTTCATCCTGCAGAACACCTATTTCAAATCCGGCTTGCTCGGCGATTCGTATAAAGAAGATGCGCCAAACCCGCCCGCGCCGGGCATAAATCCGTTCGCGATCTACGATGACCACGCGCCGGAGAAACGCCCGCGCGCGTCGCGGCGCGCGCCACTTTGTCAATTGCCCACCGACACGCCTTCAGTACTCGGCTCGGTCGCAGATTTGTGCGCAGCGCGGCCGCTCATCGGCGCCCTCGATCCCCTGACGCGCCTCGCTACTATATTGCGATTTGCCGCTGCGCCGCTCCGCTGGGAGCCGCTTAACAATTGCTCTACGCATCGCGCGATCCCCTCGCCGCGCTATCTCTTTACATGCGACACTTACATTTTGCTTCGCACCGGCGCGGGCGCCAGCGCGTACCTGCACCATCCGGACGAACAGGCGCTGGAGCTGATCGGCGCGAGCGATGATGCTGACGATATTCTGGGCGCAAGCCCAATGGGGTTTTGTGTCGTCGGCGATGTGAGCCGATGCGCCAGGCCCTACGGTAACTTTGCGCTATCTCTGGTCGCCCCGGAAGCCGGACTGCAATCGGCGCAACTGGGCGTTATGTGCGCCGCCATGGGTTGGCGGGCCAGCACTATTACTGCTTTTTCGGAGCCGCCAGTCCGCCGCGCCTTGCACCTCACACAATGGAGCCGTGCGCCGCTCGCGCTTATGCCCGTCGACCTTAACAATTGCGGCGCGCCGGCGCTGCCACGCTCCATCAGCCGCATAACCGGCGAACGCGTGGACGATCCGCGGGAGCTTGATGATATCTCGCCACTCCGGAACTTCATGGGGCGATCGGCACTCTCCGATCCGGCTCAGGCGGCAGCGCTAAAGGGCAGGCTTGCAGCTTACGCTGGCCCAATAAGCTCCGCCGCCGCACCTGAAGCGGATGGTGCGTCAATAGAGCATCCCGATCTGGCTGACGCCATCCGGCAGCGTAGTTCCGGACTGCTCGTCGGCGGCCTGGCGCCGATCGGCAAGCCCATAACCCTATCCACATTTCAGGCGCTGGCGCAGGATTGCCGCGCACTTGCCAGCCTCGAAAACAACAACGAACTGCGCGCTGTTCAACTTGCCTTCACCGCCACGACGTTGAGCGGCGAGGACGGCGGCTGCGCCGGTCAATTCCGCCTTGATCTGCTGAATGGCGAAGCCGCACGCATCACACAGCACGACCATGCCCCCCGGCTTCGTCAGTCGTTCAGTATGGTGGCGAACCTGAAGGAAATGGGCGCCGTCATCACGATCTCGACGGATCAGGCGGCCGCCCTAAACGAATTCGGCGCTCGCGCCTTTTTCCTCGTGCAGCAGGCAACGGGCATGTGGCTTCAGTTTCTCTCACTGGCGTGTGCGCGGCGCGGCTTGTTCCTGCGGCCTGTGCGATCCTACAGCGAGCGCGGGATCGAACCGCTGCTGCCGCTTGAGCAGCAGATCGTTTTTCAATGCCTGATCGGCCGGTCGCGCAGGGCGAATATCCTTTATGACATCGGATAACGCCAAGCCGTCGAGCGTGTGGCGGTCTTTCCATATCTTTTTGTGGCATGCGGCGAAGGCCGACCGCTTCCTCGCGCAGGTCATGCTGCCGCGCCTGATGCGCGAGGGCAAAAGCATTCGCTGGTTTTTCATTCGCTACTGGGAAGGCGGACCGCATATTCGCCTTCGCCTGCAGGCCAATGACAGCGTGGTGAAGGGGCTGATCGCCGATCTGGCGCGCGCGGCGCAAGATTACCTCAGCCCTGGCCTGCTCGATCCCGACCGCTATTATCGCGGGAATGTTTTCGAACGCCCTGTCGAAGATATCGGCGCCATGCCGTGGTTTGAGGAGGGCGCTGTCGAACAGATCGCCTACCAGCCCGAAACATCGCGCTATGGCGGCCCGGAGGCGCTGGCGCACCAGGAGCGATTGTTCGAACTCTCATCGCGTCTCGCCGCGAAGATCATTATCGCAACGCAGGACTCGTGGCCGCGCCGCGCCCATTTCGCCATCCAGATGATGATCGCGGCGGCTTCGTCAGCCGCCGGCTCGGGTGACGCCGCCAGCCGGTTCTTTCTGAGTTATGCCAGTTACTGGAAACCCTTCGCGCGCGGCGATCACACCGAACCCTTATTGCTGGATTACGAGGCGATCAGCCGCGATATCCGCGCGCCGGGCAGCCGGCGCCTGCCGCAAATCTGGTTCGCCGCCCTTGAGCGCGCGAACGCAGCGCTTCTGGGCCTGAGCGCGGAATACAAACTCTTGTCCCCGCAAACGGGCCATCCGGTCGAGAGTGTGGAAGATGCACAGGAAGCGCTTCGCGCCATCGTGTCATCGCAAATTCATATGTTGAACAATCGGCTGGGCGTTGGCCCCGATCGTGAACACGCCTTCGCCTTGGCGCTCTCCGCCAGCGTCAGCTCAAACTTACTCCAACCATGACATTTGTCATGTGGCGAAGGTGACGCTCATCACCTTACCGGCATGATATCAATGAGTATTCTCGCGCAACGATTTGCGGCGTTATGGGACGGGTTGTGTCAGTCATGTCAGCCGCCGCTGAAAACGACCTTCTGACAGACTTCGATGACTTCGCCGACCTGATGGGCGACCTCACCGAGGATGCTCTTCACTGCGTTGCGGTCATCGTGCGCGAAACGGCGCGCATGGAAAAGACTTCGGGCGCTGCCGCTACCCTGGCCATGCTGGACGACGTCGAAGCCTCGCTGACGCGCGCGCCTGGCAAACTGCACTAACCCTGGCCAATCACTTAGCGACACGGCACTTGGCCGGCGCGGTGCGCCCGGCCGTATAAGTCGCCTCGTCGCCCTTGTTCCAGAATTCGTGCGTGGCACTGGCGTAGCGCGCCCCGCTGGCTGAGATGACGTGCGGCAGTGTTAGCTTGGCGCCATCGGCGAATTTAAGCTCCACCGCATCGGGACTGACCAGAAACGCCGCGGTGAACGCCACGCCGTTCTCGCAACCGAATGCAACGACAGCTTTGGTGTTGCGCGTGAGCCCAACAGAAGGCGCGGTTTGCGGCGCCGTCTGGCACGCGGCCAGACTGAACGCCACGCCCGCAAGCACAAAAATGCGCATCGGCCCCTCCTCCTTACCGCGGGGCCGGCGCGGGCGCGGCTGAAGAAATCGCCGCGCCTACTTCAAACACCACTGAGACCTCGGCGGTGTAAAGCTGCGCTTCCGGCGCGATCGGCGGCGGCGTGACCGGGCCATCATCGGACCGTGCGAAACTTTCAGCGCGGATCGCGCGATTGCCGCTCTGCGCGATCATGCCCGAGCCGCCCTCCTCCACCAGCAGCAGCTTGCCCAGCCGGTAGCCGGCGCCCTCGGAATATATCCGGGCCTTGGCGACCGCATCGTCGATCGCGGCTTTGCGCGCGGCGGTGCGGGCTTTCAGCGTGTCGTCGATAAAGAATTCGACATCCGAGAACGTGTCGGGCGAAGCGTTGACGCTGGCTTCGACCGCGCGGGAAAGCAGCGCCAGATCCTTGACGCGGATGGTGACGGCGGCCGTGGCTTCGTAACCGTTGATGCGGTCGGGCCGGCGCGTGCCGCCTTCCTTCAAAACCGGACGCACCGAGAAATCCGTGCGCTCAAGCGCGGTCTTTTGCGGATCGATGGCGCGGATGGCGGCGTCCAGTGCGCGGGTGCGCGCCGAGACGGCTTCCGTTGCTTCGTTGGCGGTTTTGCCGGGCGCGTAGAATGAAATCTTTATGCGCGCCTGATCAGGCGGCAGGTACAATTCAGCCCGCCCCGCCACGCGTACGACAGCGGGGTCAAACGGCTTCAGCGGCAGAACATCGGCGCGCGCCGCACAGGGCGCGGCGAGCAAAAAAAGAGCGAGCAGAACGCGCATGGATCGATCCCCTGTTTACCGGCGGTTAATCGGCGCTGAAATGTTGGCAAAAAGGCGGTGCGCACGCGCCGGACGCGAGCCATCCTAACCAAACGGTAGCACCGGCGCTGCTAGGTTTTGTCCATGCGCCCGCTTTCCTTGTCGCCGCCGCAATGCGCCCTGGCGCTTTGCCTTGTTGTAACGCTCGCGGTGTGCGTCCGGCCGATGGCCGATTTTATGCAGAGCCTGGGCGACACGGACGACGCCATGCGCCTGGTCCAGACCCGCGCCCTGCTGCACGGCCGGGGCTGGTGGGATCTGATCGAGCCGCGCCTCGCCCCGCCCGCCGGACTCGCCGTCCACTGGTCGCGCCTCGTGGATGCGCCGATCGCGGTGCTGCTCGGGTTGTTTAGTGCGATGTTTGGCCCGCAATGGGGCGAGACGATCGCGCGCGCGCTGTGGCCGGTGCTGCTGTTTGCGCCAAGCGCCTGGCTCTGGATCAAGATCGCCCAACGCATGGGTGGCGAAATTTCGATGTGGGCGGCGGCGACAATGACGCCACTCTGCTTCACCGTGTGGCAGCAATTCGCGCCGGGACGATTGGATCATCACAATGTCCAGCTTCTGCTGATGGCGGTGTTGATGTTCGCGGCGCTCGATGCGCAGCGCCCGCGCAGCGCCGCGGTCATGGGCGCGGCCTGCGCGCTCTCCGTGGCGGTGGGGTTTGAGGCGCTGCCCGTGATCGTGTGGGCGGCGGGGCTGATCGCGCTCCGGTATGTCTGGTCAACCGAAAACGCGCCCGCGGCTTTTGCGTTTGGCGCAACGCTCGCTGGCGCAGGCGCGCTGGCGTTCATGGTGCAGACGCCGCCCGCGTGGTGGCTGCGCACCGGATGCGACGCGCTCGCGTTCAATGGCGCGGCGGCGGCGGCGGCGGCGGGCGTCGTGATGGCCGGCGTAGCCAAGCTGGCGCCCGGTAAGATGGCGCTGCGCTTTGCGGGCGTTGGCGCGGCGGGACTAGCCGGCGCCGCGTTATTCGTGGCGTTGCATCCATCCTGCCTGCAAGGGCCTTATGCTGATCTCGATCCGAGGCTTGGCCCGATCTGGCTTGATCGCGTCGGCGAAGCGCGGAGCTTTGCCGAAGTGCTAAGCAAACAAACCGTGCTGGGCGTCGCCGGCGGATTGCTGCCGCTAGGCGCGCTGATCGCCGCCGGAATCGCCATTGCCCGCGGAAGACGCGATGCGCCTTTCATCGCGCTGACGGGCTTGCTGGCATTGACGGTTTTGGTCGGGCTCATTCAGGCGCGCGGCATGGTGTTGGCGGCCGCCGCCGCTATCCCCCTCGCTGCGGTGCAATTGGCGCAGCTGCTCGGCGTCACGATTGTGCGGCCGCTGGTGGCTGGACTGGCGCTGGGGCTCCTCGCCAGCCCGACGGTGACGATGTTCGTAGCCCAATCGCTTGCGCCGCCAGCGATGATCACCCGTGAACAAACCGCCACGCTGAATCAAGACGCCTGCTTCAGAACCGCTGCATTCGCAGACCTCGCCACGTTGAAGCCCGGTCTCGTGTTCGCCGATCTGGACGCCGGGCCGCATATTCTGGCGCACACCGCCCATTCGGCTTGGGCGGCGCCGTACCACCGCCTCGGCCAGCCGATTTACGACGCGATGACGGTTTTCTATGAGCCGCTGGACAGGGCTGCGCCGGTCATCGCGCGGACCGGCGCAGACTATATCGCCATCTGCCGCGACGGGGCTTTCGCCCAGCAGATCAAGTCCGGCTCGTTCGCCGAGGCGCTGCTCAAGGGCGGCGCGCCAGACTGGCTGAAACCGCTGCCGGGCGCTGAAGGCGGCTATAGCCTGTTCCAGGTGGACCATGCCGCGCTTGCGGGCCTTGGCGCACTCGCCCAAAGCGAGAAAATCGCCCCGCCGGGCGGTTGACTTGGCGCCGCCCCTGAGTATGGTCCGCGCCTTCAAATTTCAGGTGCCCCATGGCTAAGCCGACCACTCTCAAGATTCGCCTAAACTCCTCGGCCGGCACCGGCTTCTTCTATGTCACCAAGAAGAACCCGCGCACCAAGACCGAGAAGCTGAAGTTCACCAAATACGACCCGATCGCGCGCAAGCACGTCGAGTTCACCGAAGGCAAGATCAAGTAAGGAGCCGCCTCGTCGCGGTTCACAATGCGCCCGGCCCGAAAGGACCGGGCGTTTTTTGTGCGCGCCGCCTAAACATGGCGCCGTCCTTCCCGCAGGCTGGCAAACATGCGAAAAGGAATGATGCGATCGCGCGTGGTCACAATTGATGAGGAAATCCTCTCGGGGACCCCGGTGTTTACTGGCACGCGTGTACCCGTGAGAGCCCTGACCGATTATCTGGAAGCAGGCGACTCCATCGATCACTTCCTGGAAGAATTCCCGACGGTCGCGCGTGATCAGGTGATCGCGTTTCTGGAAGAAGCACACGAACTTATCGTTGCCGAGGCAAGCTAAACGTGCGCGTCATCCTGGACGAATGTTTGCCGCGCGGGCTGGCCAATCACCTCATTGATCATCAAGTTCTCACCGTTCCACAAGCCGGCTTTGCCGGTCTCACTAATGGCGAACTCTTGCGTAGGATCGAAGGCCTGCCCGCGCAGAACGTAATCGCTAGCTATTCGTTCGGCGTGATCATCCTTCGCTCACAATCCAATCGACTTGCGTCACTTATCCCCTTGGTTTCTGGCGTGCTCAAAGCCTTAGCCGCGATACGGCCGGGCGATGTGATTGTCGTGGTGAATGAATAACGCGACCGCACATTGCTCTAGCAATGCGCCTGCCCCGCTCCCCACGACGATGAAAAAGCCCGGCTCTGGCCGGGCTTTTTCTTTGCGCGCTATCAGGCCGGCATCAGCACCGTATCGACCACGTGGATCACGCCGTTGGACTGATTGACGTCAGCGATCGTGACCCGCGACGTCCCGCCTTTTTCGTCCGTGACGATCACGGCGCTGCCCTGCAGCGTGGCGGTAAGTTTGCCGCCGGCGACGGTGGTGAGCTGCGCCTTGCCGCCGCCGGCCTTGATCGCCGCAGCGATATCAGCGCCTGACATTTTGCCGGCGACGACATGATAGGTGAGAATCTTCGTCAGCGTCGCCTTGTTCTCAGGCTTCACCAGCGTGCCGACCGTGCCGGGCGGCAACTTATCGAACGCTGCGTTCGTCGGCGCGAACACCGTGAACGGGCCGGGGCTTTGCAGCGTTTCTACCAGCCCCGCAGCTTTTATAGCCGCGACCAGCGTGGTGTGATCTTTCGAATTCACAGCATTTTCGACGATATTTTTCGACGGATACATCGCCGCGCCGCCGACCATGACCGTACGTTCAGGCATGGCTGCCGGGGTTTCCGCCGCGGAAGAAGAAGATTGTCCTGACATCGCGCAGGCGCCTAGACCCAAGGCAAGCGCCAGCATCGCCGCTGAAGCGGCGCTCTTGAAACCCAACATATTAGTTCTCCGATTGCCGCCGCCCGAGAGTGTTACGGGGTGTGTCGGTGATCGGATCACCGCCCGCCGCAATCACTCTTCTTCGGCGCGCAGCCCCCGGCCCGTCTTCACCGCATCGCGCCCAAAACGTTCGCGCGCCTTGGCGATCGCGGTTTCTGCTGCCGCGCGTTTGGGTGTTCTCTCATCAAACATATCGCCCTTGTCCGCCTCCGCGGCGGGCGCGAAATCAGACAGGCCAATGCCGATCAAACGGAAGCGGATTTTTCCATCCGCCTCGGGCCCAAGCAACGCGCGGCCATGCTCGAACAGGCGCGCGGCCAGCAGCGTCGGCTCATTCAGCGTCCGCCTGCGGGTGATGATCTTGAATTTCTGATCGCGCAATTTCAGCGTGATCGTGCGTCCCGCCATATCGGAAGCCCGCGCGCGCGCCGCGACCTTGTCGCACAGCGTCCAGAGAATATCTTCCAGCGCTTCCACCTCGGCGATGTCTTCGTTGAACGTGGTTTCGGCGGAGATGCTCTTGCGTTCTGCCTCAGGATCTACGGCGCGAGGATCGTGCGCATTGGCCAGATCGAACAGACGCGCGCCCCAATCGCCGAAGATCGACTGTAGTTGCAATTTTCCGGCGCTGCGCAAATCGCCGATCGTGTGCAAGCCGCGATCGCCAAGCGCCGCCACCGCCGCCGGCCCGACGCCCGGCAGCGTGCCAACCTTGCGCGACGCAAGAAACTGCACCGCCTCAGCGCGCCCGATGACGGAAAAACCGCGCGGCTTATCGAGATCGGATGCGGTCTTGGCGAGAAATTTGTTGAACGAGAGACCTATGGAAACGGTGATCCCGATTTCAGCGAACACGGCGTTCTGCAATTTCACCAGGCTCTGCACCGGCGCGCCGCCATGCAGCGCCGTGGTGCCGGATAAATCCATAAACGCTTCGTCAATCGACAGCGGCTCGACCAGCGGCGTAAGCGCCTGCATCATCGCCCGCACGCGCCTGCCCTCCTGCACATAAAGCGCCATGCGCGGCTTTATGAACACCGCATCCGGGCAAAGCTGCCGGGCCTTGAACGCCGGCATGGCCGAACGCACGCCATAGGCCCGCGCCAGGTAGCAGCATGTGCTGACCACGCCGCGCACGCCGCCGCCGACGATGACCGGCTTGGCTTCAAGGCTGGGATCGTCACGCTTCTCGATTGTGGCGTAGAACGCATCGCAATCGAGATGCGCGATGGAAAGATCGCCAAGCTCGCCATGCGTCAGCAGCCGATCGCCCCCGCAGGAGGGGCAGATTGTCTCATCACTGATCGCAGCGCAGGACCGGCACACACTCGCCATGCTTGACTATACCCTTCCCCGGTCGCACGCGGTAACGCCGACAGTCGCATTATCCTCGCGTTGTTTGCGCGAGCGGCCTAGGCTGGCAGGAAACGGGAAAGCGCGGCGGTGGACCTCTACGATCCCTTCGTCAACTTGATTGCCAGCTATTTCGGCGATGAGGGCGACGAAGCCGCTCTCGCGATCATACAGCGTGATCTTCCAAACTACCCGGAGGTGCGCCGGATTCTACGCGAGGGCCTCGATCAAGCCTTGTCTGATCCAGGTTTCGACCGAAAAAAGCTGGTGCGCGACTATGCGAACCGAAACGGCGACACCGACGAAAAAGCCCGCGCCTGGCTCACGAAAATCCGAAACGCGTTATTTCCGGCCTAGCCCTCACCTTCGCGCCACAGCCATGCCGCGCCGCGCACGCCCGAACTGTCGCCCCATTTGTTGCGGACAAGTTTGGTGCGGATCGTATCTGAGAACACGTATGGGCCCCAACGCGCCGTCACGCCCTCATACAATTCATCGATGTTGGACAAGCCGCCGCCGATAACGATGACGTCGGGGTCGATGATATCCATTATCACCGCAAGCGCGCGGGCGATGCGGTCATAGAGTCGGTCGAGGCATTCCTGCGCTTTTGCATCGCCAGCGCGCGCGGCGGCTACGATGTCCCGCGCGCCGAGTTTTCGTCCGAGAACCGCCGGCGCCCAGCGCTCCAGCCCCGCCCGCCCGGCGATCCAGGTTTCAAGGCAGCCGGGCCGGCCGCACCAATCTTTTTCGAACGGCAGTTCATCCGGCTGCGGCCAGGGCAACGGCGTGTGCCCCCACTCGCCGCCGATGCCGTTCACGCCCTCTATCACCTTACCGTTGACCACTACGCCGCCGCCGCAGCCGGTGCCCAGGATCGCGCCGAACACCACTTTACCGCCAGCAGCCGCGCCGTCCGTCGCTTCTGACAGCGCAAAGCAATTGGCGTCATTGGCGACCCGGACCGGCTGGCCCAGAGCCCCGGTGATGTCTTCGAGAAAGGGCTGGCCGTTGAGCCAGGTTGAATTGGCATTGCGCACGCGGCCAGTGACCGGCGAAAGCGAGCCCGGCATGCCGATGCCCACCCGCCCAGGAGCGGCTCCTACCGCCGCCTCCACGCGGCGAATCAGCGCCGGTAACGCCTCCAGCAAGCTTGAATAATCGCCCGGCGTTGCGATCCGCTCGCGCACGGCGATCTGCCCATCCGGCGCCAGCGCGGCGGCTTCGATCTTGGTTCCCCCCAGATCAACCCCGATTCGCATGAAAACCCTTTTCCGCCAGTAGATTCGATCATCCGGCAGAGTCGGTTTACCGTATGCCGCAAGGCTTGTTTAACTCCCTCGCGTTAAGAAATACGCGAGCGGGGAAGCGACCGCTTCCGAAGGAATGATGATGCCGGCAGCGCGCGCCGCCTCCCCCGCCAAGACCGTCCTGATCGTTGAGGACAACGAGCTTAATATGAAGCTCTTCAACGACTTATTGGAGGCGTTTGGCTATCACACGGTGAAAACCCGCGACGGGCGCAAAGCCGTCGATCTGGCGCGGACCCACAAGCCCGACCTGATCATTATGGACATCCAGCTGCCGGAAATATCCGGGCTGAAAGTCACCCAGCTTCTTAAAGAAGATAAGGACCTGGCCGGCATCCCGGTTGTCGCCGTCACCGCCTTCGCGATGCGGGGCGATGAGCAGCGCATCCGCGCTGGGGGCTGCGAAGCCTATTTGTCGAAACCCATTTCGGTCGCCTCCTTCATGGAGACGGTGCGGAGATTTATTGGCTAAGGGCGGGCCGGACGGATGAGCGCGCGCGTACTGGTGGTCGATGACATCGAGACAAACCGGCGCGTGCTGGAAGCCAAGCTCACGGCCGAATATTACCATGTGCTGACCGCGCCAGACGGCGAGAAAGCGATCGAAATCGCGCGCGCCGAAAGCCCGGACGTGGTCCTGCTCGACGTGATGATGCCGGGCATAGACGGCTACGAGACCTGCCGGCGCCTGAAACTGGACGAGCGCACGCGCCACATCCCCGTGCTGATGGTGACAGCGCTCGACGAGCGCGAAAGCCGAATCAAGGCGCTCGAATTCGGCGCCGACGATTACCTCACCAAGCCAGTCGACGACATGCAGCTGATGGCGCGGCTGCGCAATCTGGCGAAGATGAAGCCGCTGCTGGATGAATTGCGCCTGCGCGAAGCCAGCGGCCGCCGGCTCGGCGCCTGGAGCGCCGATGGCTCCGAGTTGAAGGGAGAAGGCGCCCAAATCCTCCTGATCGACGACGATGAGCGCCAGGCCGTGCGCATACAACGCTTGCTGGAAGCCAACCACCGCGTCTCGCGCCTCGGCGATCCCGACCAGCCGGTCAAGCCTGACCTGATCGTGGTGTCCATCGCCGCCAAGAATTTCGATGGCCTGAAAGTGATCGCCCATATCCGCTCGCAGGAATCCTCGCGGCGTCTTGCTGTGATCGCGCTAGCCGATTCCGGCGACAATCCGCGCGCCGTGCGGTCACTCGATCTGGGCGCGGACGATCTCATGTATCGCCCCGTCGATCTGGGCGAACTCGCCGCCCGCGTGCGCACGCTGATCAAGCGCAAGCGCTATGTCGATGCGATGAGCGCCGCGCTTGATCGCGGGCTGGAAGCGGCGGTGATCGATACGCTGACAGGCCTGCACAACCGCCGCTATCTCGACGCCAAGATCGAGCCGTTGCTGCGCCGCGTGGCGGCGGGTCGTTCTACGCTGACGGCGCTGACCTGCGACATCGATCATTTCAAGCGAGTGAACGACACGCACGGCCATCAGGTCGGTGACGCGGTGCTGCGGGAATTCGCGCGCCGGCTCTCGGCGACGGTTCGCCCGCTCGATCTGGTCTGCCGCTCCGGAGGCGAGGAATTCGTGGTTTTAATGCCGGGCACCAGCGGCGATCTGGCCTCGCTGGCGGCCGAGCGCCTGCGCCGGCGCGTAACTGCCTCGCCGATCGTGCTTACGCCGGACCTTAGCCTGCCAATGACAATCAGCATTGGCGTGGCCGCGGCCCGTCGAAATGACACCGCCCTCAGCCTGCTGAAACGCGCCGACGATGCGCTGTACCGCGCCAAGCAGGCCGGCCGGAACCGCGTGATGTCGGAAGATTCATCGCTTGAAGCGGTCTGAAATCCGTCTTTGCGCGTACTAGCGCAGCATGCTTCGCTCAATCCTCGCCCTCACCGCCATCGCCGCCGCCTTCGCCGCAATTGCGGCCTGCGCGCCGCTGGCGGCGTTCAACACCCTGGCGCCCAAGGACCAGGCCCGGCGCGCCGCCGCCAATGTGTCGTATGGCGAAGGCCCGCGGCGAACGCTGGACATCTATTCGGCGGGCGCGCCGAACGCGCCGGTGATCGTGTTCTTCTACGGCGGATCATGGAACAGCGGCCGCAAGGAAGATTACGGCTTTGCAGGCCATGCGCTGGCCGCGCACGGCTTCACGGTGGTTATCCCCGATTATCGCGTTGTGCCGGAAGTGACGTTTCCGGGATTTCTGGAAGACGGGGCCGCCGCCATCGCCTGGACGCAGGCGCATATCGGACAATACGGCGGCGATCCGAAGCGCATCACGCTCGCCGGCCATTCCGCCGGGGCCTATATCGCCATGATGCTCGCGATGGATCCTGACTATCTGCGCAAAGCCGGCGCCGATTTGGCCGCCATCAAGGGCGCAGCCGGTATTTCAGGCCCATATGATTTTTATCCGTTCGACGTGAAAGCCAGCATCGACGCGTTCGGCAAGGCGCCCGATCCGCGCGCGACGCAGCCCATCACCTACGCCCGCGCCAACGCCCCGGCGCTGCTGCTGATGCATGGCGAGAAGGACACGACTGTGCGCCCCCGCAACACGCTGGCGCTGGCCAAGAAGCAAAGCGATCTCGGCGCGCCTGTTGAGACGAAACTCTATCCCGGTCTCAACCATGTTGATCCCCTGTTGGCGCTTTCGGTGCCCTTCCGCGGCAAGGCGCCGGTGCTAGGCGACATCACCGCGTTCGCGCGCCGCGTCACACAATGAGCGCTAATTGATCAGGTGCAGCAAAGTCGCGGACGCGCACTCGTCTCGCCGCACGCGCGCGTTATAGTGCTGTCATGGACGGCGCTGGCGGCCTCACTCTTTCCATTGCTTCAGCACTCAAGGATGTGAACCGCGGCGCGTGGGACGCTGCCGCCAATCCGCGCGACCGCCCCTACGATCCGTTCATGAGTTGGGACTTCCTACAGGCCTTGGAGGCCTCTGGCTGCACCGGCGCACGCGCGGGCTGGGCGCCGATGCATGTGCTGGCGCATGACAGCGCGGGCGCGCTCGCTGGCGCCATGCCGCTCTATCTGAAGAACCATTCCTACGGCGAATACGTGTTTGACCGCGGCTGGGCCGATGCGCTGGAGCGCGCGGGCAGCCACTATTATCCTAAACTGCAAAGCGCCGCGCCGTTTACGCCCGCCACCGGCCGGCGCCTGCTAACCGCCAGCAATGATCCGGAAATAGAGCGGGCGCTGATCGCCGGCGCGCTGGACTTGGCGCGCCAGACGCGCGCCTCGTCCCTGCACATCACCTTTCTCACCGGCGAGGAACAAGCGCGCCTGAAGGCGTTTGACCTTATGGCGCGCACCGGCGTGCAGTTTCATTGGCGCAATGAAGGCTATTCATGTTTCGCCGATTTTCTCGGCGCGCTCTCGTCTGGCAAACGCAAGACGATACGGCGCGAGCGCCAGCGCGCCTGCGAAGGGCTCACCATAAAACAACTCATCGGCAAGGATATTCGAGAAGCCGATTGGGATTTCTTTTTCGATTGCTACCAGGATACCGGCTCGCGCAAATGGGGCTCACCCTATCTCAACCGGCAGTTCTTCTCGATCATCGGCGAGCGCATGGCCGATCGCATCGTGCTGTTCGTGGCTGAAGACGCAGGCCAGCCGATCGCCTCGGCGCTCAACTTCATTGGCGGCGATACGCTCTATGGCCGCTATTGGGGCCGCATACAGGAGCGCGACTTTCTGCATTTCGAGCTTTGCTATTACCGTGCGATCGATCTGGCGATCGAGCGCGGCCTCGTACGCGTAGAAGCTGGCGCGCAGGGCGAGCACAAGCTGGCGCGCGGCTATGCGCCGGTCACGACCTATTCATCGCACTGGATCGCCCATCCCGGCCTGCGCGAAGCAGTCGGGCGCTTCCTGCAACAGGAAACGCCCGCCATGGCCAACGAGATTGAATATCTGGCCGAACACACGCCCTTCAGGAAGGGTGAAGCGCCCGGCGAAATCTAGCTCAATCGTGCTTCCACGAAGCTGAGCGAAGCCGTGTTGACGATTGAAACATCGCCGTCCTGATCGATCTTGATAAGCGGATGCGTGGCCTCAAGGACCAGGCAGTCTGGATATTCGTGGGTGACGTGCCCTTCTTCGGAATCCTCAACACAGCACAGCGTGTATTTCTTGCCGACTTCGAACATTCTTGCCCCCGAAGGCTTGGTTGAGCAGCTGAGCTTTGCGTGAAATGTGTTTGCACTTGGTTAACGCGCCTTAACCCTTTACGTCTCATGGCGCCTTTTCTGTGAGCAAACCCGATGAGCTTGGACGGCGCCTACGACCCGCAGAACATCTTCGCGAAAATGCTGCGCGGCGAAATGTCATGCCTGAAGGTCTTCGAGGACGACGTGGCGCTGGCGATCATGGACATCTTCCCGCAATCGCCGGGACACACGCTGGTGCTGCCGAAAATTCCGGCGCGCAATTTCATCGATATGCCCACCGATGAAGTCGGCCCTTATCTGACGCGTGTGCAGCGCGTTGCGCGCGCGGTGCGCACAGCGCTTTCACCCGATGGCGTGCTGGTGACGCAATTCAACGGCGCCGCCGCCGGCCAGACCGTGTTTCACGCCCACTTCCACATCGTGCCACGCTGGGAAGGCGTTGATCTTGCGCGCCACGGCGCCAGCGGCATGGCCGATATGGACGAGTTGAAAGCGCAGGCCGCAAAGATCGCCGCGGCGCTCTAACCGCCGCGCACCATCCAAACGATCCCGACGCCGACCGCCAGCAGCACGAGGGCGGCGATGCGCAAGGCGCTGTCCGGTGTGGTCTCAACCTGCCGCATCATGCTGCGCATTGTGCCAGGCGCTGCGCCCCATAGCGCGCCCTCAATCGCCATGGCCACGCCCAAGCCGATCGCGAGGTCGCGCATATCGAGCACGGCTGGCCCCGCCTTTACTGGCCGCGCTGCATGTAGCGGAAGAACTCGCCTTCCGGCGGCACGACCATCGGCGTGCCTTTCGGCAGTGCTTTTTCGTAGGCCTGCAGCGAACGGTAGAAGCCTGCAAATTCCGGATCGCGGTTATATGCCTGAGCGAAGATCGCCGCGCGTTTTGCGTCGCCGTCGCCGCGGGTTTTTTCCGAGATTTCCCGCGCTTCGGCCAGCGCCACCGTAACGGCGCGATCGGCTTCGGCGCGAATCTTCGCCGCTGCTTCATCGCCTTCGGCGCGCAATTGCGAGGCCACCTGCTGGCGCTCGGTGCGCATACGCTCGTACACGCGCTCGGCCGTTGCTTGCGGCAGATCGACCTGACGGATGCGCACGTCGATGATCGACACGCCCCAGGGCGCCACTTCGCGGTTCATCTGATCGCGGATTTGCGTCATCAGCTGCGCACGCCGCCCGGAAATGATGTCGTTCGAGGTCGTTGCGCCAAGCACGCGGCGCAGAGAGCCGGTCATGATCGTTTCAAGACGCGCGACCGCGTTGGCCTCAGTCTGCACGGCCTGATAGAATCTCAATGGCTCGACGATGCGCCAGCGCGCAAATGCATCGACCACCAATTGCTCCTGGTCCGACGCGATCACCGTGGCGCCAGGAAGATCGGCGCGCAGATTGCGCCGGTCATATTGCACAACGTTCTGGATAAACGGCGCCTTGACGTAGAGGCCCGGCACGGCGCGCCCCTGCTGGGGCGCATTGATCACGCGCTCCACGCCGCCGAACTGCAGCACCAGCGCCTGCGACGTTTGCGGCACGGTGAAGAAGATGTTGGAGATCAGGACCAGCAACACGACGGCGCCGATAATGTACGGAGCGAAACGGTTGTTCATCGGCCAGCTCCTGGCGTCGCTGAAACACTAGGCGTCGCCGCCGCCGGCGTGCGCGCCCGTAATTGATCCAAGGTCAGGTACGGCACGACGCCTGACCCGCGGCCATCAACGATGATCTTGTCGGCGCCGCCATACACGCGCTCCATGGTTTCCAGATAGAGCCGCTGACGCGTCACGCGCGGGGCCTTCTTGTATTCGGTAACGACAAGCGAGAAGCGCTGCGCCTCGCCTTCCGCTTCGCGCACCGCGCGCTCGCGATAGGCCTCGGCTTCCTGCAGCAATGCGGCTGCCTGGCCGCGCGCCTGCGGCACAACCTGATTGGCGTAACTGGTGGCTTCGTTGGTCTTGGTAATCTGATCCTGACCGGCCTTGATCACGTCCTGGAACGCGGTGACGACTTCTTCCGGCGGCTGCGCGGCGCGGATTTGCACCGACACGATCTGCACCCCCGCCTGATAGGCATTCAGCGTGTTCTGCATCAGTTCAGCCGTGCGCTGTTCCACCTGCGGACGCGCGCGCGTCATCACGTCGTCAATTTGCGTTGAACCGACGACTTCGCGCATCGCGCTCTCGGCAACGGCTTTGACCGTGTCCTCCGGATCGCGAACGTTGAACACGTAATCGCGGATGCTCGACAGGCGCCAGATCACCGTGAAATTGATGTCGACGATGCTCTTGTCGCCGGTGAGCATTTCAGCCTCTTCGGCGATGCGCGTATTGCCGGCCGAACCGACTTCGGTCTGGCGTTGGCGTGTAACGCTTTCGATGTGCACGCCCTCGATTGGGGCGGGCAGGTGCACATGCAGGCCAGGATCGGTTAGGCGCGCGAAAGCGCCGAAGCGCGTCACCACCGCCTGTTCGCCCTGATTAACGATATAGACGCCCGAGGCGGCCCAGCCGGCGGCAAGCAGCGCGCCGATCAGCGCGATGCCGCTTGGCCCGCCACGCATGGCGCCATCACCGCCGCCGCGGCCCTGTCCGCCGCCGCCAAACTTGAAGCGCTCGCGCATGGAGCGGAGCATTTCTTCCAGATCAGGGCCCTGCGGCCCTTGAGGACGGGGTGGCTGGCCCCAGGGTTGACGCGGGCCAGAGCCCCACGGTCCGCCGCCTGGCGGATTATCTTTGGACTGGTCGTTCCATGGCATGGAAGCTTCTCTTCCCCCGAAACGCGAATAAAGAAGCGGCGTTCAACCGCTTGCCTGTGCGCACAGTGCGCTGGATATGAAGTCGCCATTACTAAGGTTCAACAGTGAACAACCGCTTGACGGTGTCCCAAGACGAGATTTCCCGCGCGCTTAATTGCGTGCTCGATCCCGTCACGGGTAAAGGACTGGTTGAATCGGGGCGCATACAGGGGCTCATGCCGCGTGCCGACGGGCGCGTCGTGTTCACCATAGAAGCCCCGCCCGGCGCCGGTGAAGTGTACGAAAAGGCCCGTATTGCAGCGGAAAACGCAGTGCGCCGCCTTCCAGGCGTAACGGCAGTCACCGCAGTGCTAACGGCCGAACGCCCCCGCGAAGCGCCGCGGGCCGCGCCCCAGCCGCCAACGGCGCAAGGCGTGCCGCATGTGCGCGCGATTGTCGCGATCGCCAGCGCCAAGGGCGGGGTCGGCAAATCCACCGCCGCGGTCAATTTAGCGTGTGCATTCGCCGCATTAGGCAAAAAAGTCGGCATTCTGGACGCCGACGTCTACGGCCCGTCTCTGCCGACGATGATGGGCGCGGTCGGCATGAAGCCGGAACTCGCGCCCGACAAGAAGCTGCTGCCGCTGATGCGCCACGGCCTGGCCACCATGTCGATCGGCTATCTGGTCGATCCGGAGAGCCCGATGGTCTGGCGCGGCGCGATGGCGACCGGCGCGGTCAGCCAATTGCTGGCGGACGTGCATTGGGGAACCGAGAGCGCCCCGCTCGACCTGCTGCTGATCGATCTGCCGCCGGGCACGGGCGATATCCAGTTGACGTTGACACAGCGCATAGCGCTCGACGGCGCGATCATCATCTCTACGCCGCAGGAAATCGCGCTGGCGGACGTGCGGCGCGGGTTGGCGATGTTTGAGAAGGTGCATGTGCCGATCCTCGGCATTGTCGAGAACATGGCGTATTTCGAGGATTCAACCGGCGCGCGCATACATATATTCGGCCAAGGCGGCGCACGGCGTACGGCCGAACAGTTCGGCGCGGCGTTTCTGGGCGAAATCCCGATCGTGCCGGCCCTGCGCGAAAGCGGCGATGCCGGCGCGCCGATCGTGGCGGCCCGGCCGGATCTGCCGGTCTCCAGGCGATTCATCGAGATCGCCGAAGCCGCGCTGGTCAATCTGGCCACGATCCGCAAGCCTGCGCCCACAATCCGTTTCGTCTAAACCCGCGCGGAGAGCCTACAAATGTGATATGCTTTCTCTCATGAAGCCCACCGACAAAAAGCCCCCGCCCCAGCCCAAAACCGTGCTCTATGACAAACCGACTCCAAAAGTGTCCCGCCTCAAGCGCGGCAAAACACTGACCGCAGCCGAGCGGGCGGCGTTTCTCGCCTCACGGCCCGATTTGAAATAGGCAGCCCGTTCAACGCGCCTCGCGCAAAAGGGCGCGCGCGCATGGACTTTCGCCTGCATAGGGCGTAGACACTCGCCAGCGATCTAACGTGCGCCACGCTGCCCGCTGGTCGTTTGCCGCTCCATCGCTCGATTATTTACCCCTGGCCAACCGCCAGCCGCGACGCATTTCCAAGGTGTATGATGGCGATCGAAGACAATTTCCCGACCATGAGCGATTCGGATCTGGCCACGCTGATGGGCAATGTAGAGCGCCTCTCAACGGCCGGCACGGATCGCCAGCGGATAGAGGCCGAACGCCTGACGCCGCTAATCGCCGCCGAACAGGCAGAGCGCCGCTCCAAGCTGCCGCCCAAGCCCGTCAGGGCGGCCAAGAAGACCGCCGCGGGCGCCAAGCCGTCCATGGCCAAGACCGCCAAGCCCGCGGCCAAGAAAACCGTCAAGGCTTAACTCACCCTCACGCGACTTTTGAAAGCGTAGAATTTTATGAACTCGCAGCTGCAGACCGTCCTTCCGCTCAACCTCGCCCTCGCCGCCGGAGAGGCCGGCATGTTCGGCTCTTTTCTTGCCGCGGTTAACAAGGCCGGGCTTTCCGAGCATTTCGCCGCCCGCGGACCGATGACGGTTTTCGCGCCGACCGATTTGGCGTTTTCGCAATTTCCGGCGCGCACCTGGGAAAGTTTCGAGAAGACGCAGAGCGCGCAGCTACGCAATATGCTGCTTTGCCATTTCGTTCCGGGCCTGATCACCGCCGATCAATTCGCCGCGCAGGTCAGCGTAAAGACGCTGCAGGGCGCGAAGTTTGCGGTCGACAACACCGACCAGCCACGCATCGGCAGCGCCCTTATCACGCACAAGGACATCGTCGCTGAAAACGGCGTGCTCCACGGCATCGACAACCTGCTGTGGTTCGCCGCCCCGCAACCCGAACGTCCCCGCCGCGGCGGCCGCGACGACAAACGCCGCTAGAAGGCGCTGCCAGCTCCGTCCTATACGTTTATCGGCCCCGGCGCAGGCCGGGGCTGATAAGGTTCACGCACGGAGCGAAAGCCCGTGAACGCACAAGTGCGTCACGTGAGAACCGTGCGCTACTCCGCCGGATGGTGATGCGGCTTTGCTTCATCGTGGCGCGAGGAGAAGCGTGAGAAGAATGGCACGATCCTGCGCTCAAGCCGGTCAATCAGCACGAACATCGCTGGCACGAAAATTAGCGACAGCAGCGTGGAAAGCAGCAACCCACCGATCACCGCGACACCCATGCCCTGGCGCAGCGAGCCATCCGGCCCTAGCCCCAGCGCCAGGGGAACCATGCCCGCGCTCATCGCGATCGTGGTCATCACGATCGGGCGCGCGCGCTTGGAGCCGGCCTCGCGCAGCGCCTGATCGCGGCTCATCCCCTTCTGCATCGCCTCAACAGCAAAATCGACCAGCAGGATCGAGTTCTTGGTGACGATGCCCATCAGCATGATGAGGCCGATGCCGACAAACAGAGACAGCGGCTGGCCCGTCGCCAGAAGCCCGATCATCGCGCCGCCAATGGAAAGCGGAAACGCCGTAAGGATGGTGATGGGCTGGAAGAAATCGCGGAACAGCAGAACCAGCACCGTATAGACCAGCAAAAGTCCCCAGATCATCGCCATGGCGAACATGCCGAGAAATTCCTGCGTCTCCTCGGTTTCGCCGCCTGCAACAATCTCAACGCCCTTCGGCATTTCACCGGCCATGTCCTTGCCGTCGGCTTTGTATGTTTCGCCTGCCGCGTGCAGAGCGCTCAATTGATAGACCTTCTCGAGCGCGTTGGCCGTCGCGCCTTCCGTGACGTTGGCGAACACGGTGACTTCGCGCTGGCGATCACGCCGCGAAACCGTCGCATCGCCCACGCTGAACGTCACATCCGCCACCGCGTCCAAACGAATGGAATCGCCGGTGGAAGCCCGCACGCGCAGCGATTTGATGGTTTCCAAATCTGTCCGCGCATCGGAGCGCAGAAGCACCCGTATCGGAATCTGGCGGTCGGACAGGTTGAACTTGGCAAGGTTCTGCTCCACGTCGCCATTAGTCGCGATGCGCGCAGCCGCCGCGATATCCTGTGCCGATACGCCAAGGCGCGCGGCCTCGTCAGGGCGCGGCCTGATCTGAATTTCCGGGCGCTTGACGCTGGCGGAGGAATAAACGTCCGCCAGTTCGGGAATGGTTTTCATCTGCGAGACAAGCATGTCGGCCGCAGCCGTTACGGCGGCGCGATCCTCGCCAACGAACGAGAGTGTTATGTCCGCTCCGCGCGAACCGCCCTGGAAGTTCTGAAATCCCACGCGCACGTCCGGGATGCTGGCGAGCAGCGGGCGCAGCTGCTGCTGGATGTCGTAGGCCGAGCCATCGCGCTCCTCGCGATCCTTCAGGAGGAACGAAACCGACGCCGTCGTCGCCGCGCCTTCTGAGCCGCTGATCGAAATGAAGGTCCCCTCAACATCCTTGAATTTCTGCACCGCCTGCGGGATGCCCCGCAGCAGCCGGTCGGCGTCCATCAGCGGCGTACCGGGCGCAAACTCGACCTGCGCCTGCACGGAATCGCCGTCGATACGCGGAATGAATGTCGCCGGCACGAACGAGCCAAGCACCAGGGACGCGATGAACACGGCCACGCCACCGCCGACCGTTTTCCAGGGATTGCGGATCGCCCAGTCGAGAGTCTTTTCATACCACGCCCGCAAACGCCCAGGGCGGTCTCTCGACGCGTCGTGCGGGCGCAGGAAATGCGCCGCCATCATCGGCGTGATGAGCCGTGCGACCATCAGAGAGATAAACACGGCGATGGCTACGGTGACGCCGAACTGGTTGAAGAATTGTCCGGTGGTGTTGCCCTGCATAAAGCTCACCGGCAAGAATACGGCGATGATCGTCGCTGATGTCGCGACCACGGCGAGGCCGATCTCGTCGGCCGCTTCCATCGAGGCTTCGTACGGTCCCTTACCTTCGCGCATATGGCGCACGATGTTCTCGATCTCCACGATCGCGTCATCCACCAGCACGCCAGCCACGAGGCTGAGCGCGATCAGCGTGATCATGTTCAGCGTGAAGCCAAGTGGCTCGATGAACGCAAAAGTGGGGATAATGGAAAGCGGAATGGCGCAAGCGGCGATGACCGTCGCACGCCAGTCCCGCAACACCAGGAACACAACCAGCGTCGCGAGCGCCGCGCCCTCAAGCAGCGCTTCGATCGAGGAATGGTGCATACCCTTGATGAAATCGACCGGCGTGGTGATCTGGCGAAAGCTGACGCGGCCTTGCTTCTCGATCTCCTCCAGCCGCGCGGCCATCCTGTCGAACACATGAACTTCGCTCGCGCCCTTGGCGCGGCTGACCATGAACGAAATGACCGGCTGGCCGTTGTAACGCGCGATCTCGGAAAGATCGCTCGAGCCGTCGCGCACCTGACCGAGATCAGCAAGGCGGATAGAGCGCCCGCCCGGCAGCGTGATGCGCGATTCAGCAAGCGCCGCTACGGTTTCGGCCCCGCCCAAGGTGCGCAAGGTTTGCGCCTGCCCGCCAATTTCGGCCCGTCCTCCGGGCAGATCGACATTCGCGCTGCGCAATTGACGGCTGACTTCATCGGCTGTGATGCCAAAGCCAAGTAATATCTGCGGGTCCAGCTCAATGCGCACTTCGCGATCCACGCCGCCAAGGCGGCGCACCTGGCTGACGCCGGTGATGGCGAGAAGATCGCGATTAAGGTCATTATCGATGAACCAAGACAAATCTGCCTCGGACATGCCGGCGCCATCGACAGCGTAATAGCCGATCGGCTCGGCCGCTGTATCGAGCCGCTCGATCGCCGGTTCCTGCATGTCGGCGGGCAATTCGGAGCGCACGCGAGAGAGCGCATCGCGCGCATCATCGACGGCGCGCACGATGTCAGCGTCGAGCTGCAACTCGACCAGCGTCTGGGAGAAACCTTGGTTTATCGTCGATGTAACGCGCTTGACGCCCTGCACGCCGGTGAGCGCGCCTTCAACGCGCTGCGTGATTTGCGTTTCCATTTCCGACGGCGCCGCGCCTGGCTGGGTGATGGTTACGGAGAGGCCCGGAAACTCGATGTTAGGAAGCTGATTGATCGGAAGCCGAAAATAGGCCGTCGCGCCGGCGAGAATTAGCGCGATAAACAACATGATAGGCGGGATCGGATTGCGGATCGCCGTGGCTGAAATATTGAGCGCCACGAGCGTCAGCCTCCCTTGCCGGCGGCGCCTGCCGCCGCTTCGGCGGGCTCGGCAGCCGGCGCTATGCGCACAAGATCTCCATTCTGAAGGAAGGCAGCGCCGCCGAGCGCAACGCGCATGCCCGGCTGCAGGCCGTTCTTGATCATCACGCTATCGCCAGCGCGCTCTCCCAGCGCGACGATTGTGCGCCTCGCGCGGTTTTGCGCATCAACTACGAACACGAACGCCGCGCCTTCGTTATAGCTTATGGCTTGTTGCGGCACCGCCAGCGCCTGCACCGGCGGCAGATCCACTTCGCCACGCAGGAACATGCCAGCCCGCAAACGCGAATCCCGCGGCAGATCGAATAGCGCTGTGCCGGTTCGCGTGCGGCTGTCGATCGCCGGCGGCGGACGGCGCAAGGTGGCGGCAATGGAGCCGTCATCCGCCATGCGGAATACCGCCTTCTGGCCAACCTTAAGCGCAAGCATATCAGATTCAGCGACCTCGGCCGCAACCTCAAGCGCGTTGTCGGCGACAATGCGGAACAACGTTTGCCCATCGACCGATTGACCGAGAACCGCAGGGCGTTCGATAACAAGACCGGCGCTTGGCGCGCGAACAAAACCGCCCTGCGTACGCGCGTTAAATTCGGCATAGGCGGCGCGCGCCTGCGCCAGCCGCGCCTTCGCCGCTTCGGCGTCAGCGTTGCGCGAGGCCAATTGTTCCGCCGAGAGCGCGCCGGAATCCTTGATCGACTCAGCGCGCGCATATGCGCCAACGGCGCGCACTTCGGCCGCCTCAGCCTCTTTGACCGCAGCGATGGAGGACGCGCCTTGCGCTTCGATCAGCGCGGTATCGAGCCGCGCCAGCGCCTGGCCCTTCTGAACGTAATCGCCCTGCTCAACCAGCAGCTCAAGCACGCGCACGCCCTGGGCTGGCGCGAACACGCGAATGTCCCGGCGCGGGCGGGCTTCGCCGGAGAGCGCGATGCGGCGCGCAAAACGCTGAGGCTGCACCATTGCAACGCTGACAGTCTGTCCGCGGCTAATTTCGTCAGCCGTGGTCGAGGCTTCGCCCTTATCGCCCGAAACCGCGGCATAAATGCCGTAAGCGGAAGCGGCGAGCGCAACGCCGCCGACCAGCAACGCGCTACGGCGGCGCTTTTTCATTTCCGGATCAGTCATCAGACCTTCTCCCGGCGCGTCTCGGCGGACGGCCTCTTTCGCGTGGTCTCGGCTCGTGGCGCTGGCGAGGGCCGCAGCACACGGTGCAGCAATTCGCGGACATCTTCGCCGACCTGCTCGCGCTCATCGGCGCCGCGCATAACCACGCGCATGCAAAGCCCGTCGACAGCGCCAAATACAATTCGTCCGGCCTGCGCGGGATGGATCGAACGGTCAAACTCGCCGCGCGCCTGACATTCGGCGATATGGTGCGTCAGCTTGGCCTGGAACGGCGCAGCGCCTTCGCGCAGGCGCGCTGCGAATTCCGGATTGCGCATCGCTTCACCGACGATATCGCCCATCAACGGCGCCCCGCCGCGATCGAGAATTTTGCCGACAAACATTTCTGCGCCAAACACCAAGCGCTCTATCAGGTCTTCACCATTGCGCACGTTGTCGAACAAGGCGTCGCGGCTTTGGCCGTCGGCGCAGATGATGGCGGCGATGATTTCAGTCTTGGACGGAAAATAGCGGTAGATTGCGCCGGCGGAGAGTTGCGCCTCCGCGCAGATTTCATGCATCGACGTTTGATGAAAGCCGCGGCGGCGAAAACATGCCAGGGCCGCGTCCATGATCTGACGCCGGCGCCGCTCACTCAGGTCAGGATCCGCAACGCGCGCCATAGCCCTCAATGCTCCTGCCGGGCGCGCCTCGTTGACGCCTCTGCCCAGCCCCATTATAAAGCGAATGTTCGTTCTTTAAATGTTAACGGCTTTCGCGTCAACGTGCCCCCCATGACACCGTCCCCCCTTCGGCAGGCTCTGCTGATCGCGGTCAGCGCCAGTGCGCTGGCTGGCTGTTCGCTTCTGCCAAAGGAAAGGCCGACGCCGCCGCCCTTGCCCAGCGCGTTCCCCACCGCTGGAACGAGTGCGGTTGCCGCGGCAGCCGACGTGCCGCTGACGGATTGGTGGAAGGGCTTTTCAGATCCCACGCTGGACGCGCTGATCGCCGAGGGTTTGGAACGCAGCCCGACTGTGCGCCAGGCGGCGCTGCGCGTGCGGACCGCGCGGGCGCAAAGCCGTCAGACCTTGTCAACCTATTTGCCCTCGGTCAGCGGAACCGGACGCGCGCAATATACCCGCTCCATCGAAGGGCCCGGCCTTTTCGGGTCGACCCCCGGCGGCGCTGGCGGCGGCGATGCGACGCCGGAGGCAGAGCAGGCAATCGGCAGCTACGGGCTTTCGGCGTCATGGGAAATCCCTCTCTTCGCGCGGCTGGAGGCAGCTGTCGTCGGCGCGCGCGCCAATACCCGCGCGGCCAATGAGGACGTGCGCGGCGCTCGCGTCACGCTCGCGGCTGACATCGCCGACGCCTATGTTGACCTGCGCACCTCCCAGAATCGCTTGAAAGCGCTGCGCGAGGGCGCCGATATTTCCTTATCGCTGGCGGACATTCTGAAGATCAGCGCCGACGCCGGCATAGCTTCGCCATCAGACGCCGCGGACGCGCGCCGGCAGGCGGAAAACACCCGCGCGGCGTTGGCCGATGTAGAGATTGGCGCGCGCCAATCGGCCAACACGCTATCGACATTACGCGCCCGCGCACCCGGCACTGAGCCGGCTGCAATCGCCGTGGTGCTGAACGAGCCAGCCCCGGTGCCGACGATCACGCTCGCTGGCGCGCCCGCCGCGCCGGCTGATCTGGTCCGCCTGCGCCCGGATATCGCGCGCGCCGAAGCGAATGCGATTGTCGCCGCCGCGCAAGTGGGCGTGTCGCGCGCGGATTTGCTGCCCAGCCTCAACCTCACCGGCGCGCTGACGACGTCAGATAATCTGATCGGTTCCGCGCTCAGCCAGATTACGACTGAGGCGACCGCGACGCCGTCGATCTCGATCCCGCTGCTGGATTGGGGCCAGCGCTTCGCGGCGATCGACGTCAGCAAATCGCGATTCAAATCGGCGCTGATCGATTACGAAACGGCGGTGAACCAGGGCGTGTCCGAGGCGTCGCTTGCGCTGACGCAGCTTGAGCAAGGCCAGATGCGGCTTGACCGCGCCCGCGCTGCGGAAGCAGCCGCGGAAATCACAGCCAACGGTACGCGCGCTTCGTTCGGCGCCGGTATCGCCAGCCTCAGCGACCGGCTGCGTTCCGACCAGCAATTTCTCGACGCGCAGACACAGCGCATCCAGGCGGAGGCTTCAGCAGCGAAAGCGGCGATCGCGGTCTACCGCGCCTTTGGCGGCGGCCCGCCCGATCTTTCGCAAACGCGTTAGAACCGCCATTACTCGGCCCCCCGCCGGTCTTCGCCGCGCGAAACCGGTGCCGAGACTGTGAGGTCGTCTTTCTAAATCCCAACCTATACTTGGCGCTATCGTCTGCTGATGGCCCGAAAGCGGACCTCCGGTTAAAGCAGAAGGAGGAGCCCATGCGAATTATAGTATTGCTGGCGATCGCCACGGTGAGCGCCGCCCCATCCGCAGCGCTGGCTCATCACAGCATCGCGCCGATCTACGACACTGCGGCGACCGCTACGATCACCGGGCGTTTGACGAAAGTAGAGTTCGTCGCACCGCATGTGCGCTTTGAGGTGCGTGTATCCGACGAGAACGGCGGGTCGGAACTATGGAAGCTGGAAAGCCGATCGCCTAACGGGATGGAGCGTGCGGGACTCACCGCAGGCGCGTTGCCGATCGGCAGCACGGTTGAATTCACCGGAAGCCCCGGGAGAGACGGCTCCCGGACGATGTGGCCCTCGTTCCTGAAAGTGGACGGCGCGAAAACCTATGATTTCCGCCGCCGGCCCTCGCCGGCGACGCCGGACGGGGCGCGGTGACGCCATCGTCGGCTTATGGCCGAGGCTGTGTGGAAACGCTCTGGTTCGTCGGGCACGGTCGTCGGGGCGAGCCTGAAGATCAGGCGGCCATCGCCCGGATCAGCGGCTTGACGCCAAATAGTGCGATCATCCGCTTCAGATTGTATGCCAGCACGTTG
>JANNOO010000031.1:0-15674 GCA_031399165.1 Alphaproteobacteria bacterium
TCGGCGGCTTGCGCCTGTCTTCGCCGGGCCGCGCCTATCTCGACAATATGGCGCCTTCGCGCAAACGCGGCGGCGTCAGCCGCACCTTGAGCCGCGAAGAGCTGGAGCTGCGTCTCGACGACATCATGCGCCGCCGCGGCGCCCTAGCGCTCAACCAGGTGCGCGACGAGGCCCGCCGCATTGCGCCACTGATCGGCCGAGAAGAGGAATTCGAAGCGTTCGACAAGCTCGTCGGCGCTCTGCTCGGCACGCGCGACGATGACCTCGTCTCCGATCGCGCGCGCGCGCGCCGCATCGGCGCGCCCTTCGATCCCGACCGGATCGCGCTCTTCGAACAATTGCACCAGGAATTGCAGAACACGGCGTTGCCAAGCCGTCCGGTTGCGGCGCGCACGGGGCAAGCCAATGCCTCTCTCACCTTCTTTGAAGCCTATTTCTCGAACTTCATTGAAGGCACGGAGTTCGACGTCGCGGAAGCCGCAGACATCGTCTTCAACAATGTCATTCCGGCGGACCGGCCCGAAGACGCCCATGACGTCTTGGGCACATGGCGGATCGTTTCCGATCCCGTTGAAATGGCCCGCACGCCGCAAACCGTCGATGCGCTCTTTGATCTGATCAAAAAACGGCACGCTATCCTTATGGAAAGCCGACGCGACAAGCTGCCCGGCGCGTTCAAACAAGCCAGCAACCGCGCAGGCCAAACCGTGTTTGTAGCGCCTGACCAAGTCGAGGGCACGCTGGCGCGCGGGTTTGAATTCTATCCGAGCCTCAATACGCCACTCGCGCGCGCGATCTACATGATGTTCCTGATTTCCGAAGTGCATCCCTTCGCCGACGGCAATGGACGCATCGCCAGGATCATGATGAACGCCGAGCTTGTCGCCGCCGGCGAAGAACGGATCATCATTCCGACGATCTTCCGCAGCAATTATCTCCAGGCGTTGAAGGCCCATTCCCTGAGCCGTCATCCCGCCCCGCTCGTGCGCACGCTCGACTTTGCGCAGAAATGGGTCGCCGCCATCCCCTGGTCCGATCTCAAACGCTCGCAGGAGGCGCTGACGCGCACCAATGCCTTCATGGACCCAACGGCCGCGGACGATGCGGGCGTCCGGCTCAAAATTCCGCAGGCTTATGAGTAAGGCGCAAAGCGCAGGGCCCACTTGCCATCGTGCGCGCCGGCGTCAAGGGACGGCTTTCGCCTCTTCGCCCTGGACGCCGGCTTGCGCGCGATGGCGGCGCGATGGGTGTCGGGACGTGGGAGCCACGTCCCGTCTTCATTCGACCTCGCGCCCTGCTCGGGCCGAGGTCGAACATGGGAGCATTGCTTGCTCAAAAAAGATCACGCTGGCGTTCGTCCGGGCGGCGCGCGCGTTTGATGCGTTTGTGCTGCGGGCGCGCCCGCATTTTGAGGGCGCTCCGCTGCTGGACGAACGCGTTTTCAGACCGTCTTCGATGTGGCGGCGAGCGAACATTCGTTTCGAGTCAATTCGACTTGCCGGAATTTTTTTCGCCGCAATCCGTCCTTCGCCGCCTTATGGCTATGCTCTCCGCTGCTGCCTGCCGAGTATTGCGACCAAGATCGCCGCGAGGACGGCAAACCCTGCGCCTCCGAGAAACGTGGCCGCCGGTCCAACGCTTTCCCAGAGAAGGCCCGCTGTCGCGCTCGCGGCGAGCATCGCCACGCCAGTGGCGAGGTTGAACAGGCCAAACGCTGATCCTCGCAAGTCAGCCGGCGCGCTCTGCGCCACAAGTTTCGCCAGCAAACCCTGTGTCAGCGCAAGGTGCGCGCCCCACATCGCAATGCCAACAAATGTGCCGAATACGCCTGGCCACAGAGCAAGCGCCAAGTCAGCGAAGATCAGGGCAACCAAGCCCCAAAGCAACAATATCGTCGGTGAGGTGCGATCCGACCATGCTCCTGCGGGATAGGCGCCCAGTGAATAGATGACATTCATTGCAACTAGAACAAGCGGGGCTAAGGCGAGAGGCAAGCCTTCATCATTGGCCTTCAAGACCAAGAACGCCTCGCTGAAACGCGCCAGCGTGAAAACAACGCCAATCGCAACGACACCCCAGAAAGCGGTATTGAACCGGCGCAGGTCACCCAAACGAATTGGCGCCAGCGAGCGCTTTTCCTCTTGCCCTGCAGCGCGATCTTCCACGCCAATCAGCACGCATAAAACCGCTAACCCCGCTGGTATCACGGCAAACCAGAACACCGTTCTCATGTCGTTGGCAAAAAGGGCCATCAGGGCAATCGCCACCAACGGCCCGATGAAGGCGCCCGCCGTGTCGAGCGCCTGGCGCACGCCATAGGCTCGCCCCCTTATCGACTCCGGGGTGACGTCGGCCACCAATGCATCACGGGGCGCACCGCGCAGCCCTTTGCCGATGCGATCTGCGAAGCGCGCAGCAAACACGGTCGTGGGCGCGCCAGCGAGCGCAAAGAACGGCTTCGACACAGCCCCAAGAGCGTAGCCGACCAAGATCAGCGGTTTTCGCCTGCCGATGCGGTCGGACAAATAGCCGGAGAACACCTTCGCTATCGACGCGGTTGCCTCAGCGACGCCCTCTATCAACCCCACCACGACAACGCTTGCACCCAGACCCACGGTCAGGAACAAGGGCAACAGCGCATGGATCATCTCCGATGAGATATCCATGAACAGACTGACGAAACCGAGCGCCCAAACCGTTCGCGGAATTTTGGGGGGCGGCATGGATGGCGAGGTCATAGGTGATCTGCGCTGCGGCGGCCCTGATGATCAAGTGCGTGCATAGCACCGACTTCGTCCGGATTAAGCCGATAGTCCCCGCCACGTCACATTGCGAGCGGCTTAACGCCTTAACCTTGGCCTCAACCCATCCGCTCAATCGAATTGAACCCGCCGTCTTTCGCCAATTGCCGCCACGAAGCTTAAAGGCACCGCCGCCGCCCGCCGCTCTCATTAGAACAAGTCGCGCTGGCGTTCGTCCGGACGGCGCGTGCGCTTGATCCGTTTGGGCTGCGGGCGCGCCTTCGCCATGGCGGCGATGCGTTTGGACCGCTCGCGCTCCTGCTCGAACTTGCCGCGTCCCGCGAATTGCAGAAGCGCATCTTCAAGCTTGCCGAGATCGGCCTTCCGCCAGAACACCATGTTGCGGACAATGACCGGCGCGGGAAAACCCGGAAGGTTGCTGCGGCGCGCGCGCCAGAGCGTGGCGAGGCTTACGCACAGATCATCCGCCACCACCTTTTGCGGCACAAGGTCCGGTGGAACCTTCATCGTCTCCGATCTTCCCGGTAGGGGCGCAACTGAATGTCGCGCGTCACCAACAGCCGCACCGAACCGCCGGCGCGGATGCGCAAGGTGGGGCGCACGCTCAATTCGCGATCGACAATGCGCCCGCCGGTGCGCGCCGCCTCCGACGCCGCCGCATCGCCGACGCTTTGCGCGAAGGAGTTTTCGTCATCGTCCTCCGCATTGTCGGCGATCACGCTGATGATGGCCGAGAGCCCGATAGCGCCGGCGAGACGACCCAGATGATTGTCGACGCGGTCGCGCAAACCCGCGGCGCCGGTGGGATCGCTCCCCTCCATGCCGCGCAAAGAAATGCTCCAGCCATTGGGAAAGATGAGACGGTTCCAGATCAGCACGAGGCGGCGCTCGCCGTAGGATGTAGCCGCGTCATAGGTGCCGATGAGCCGCGAGCCCTGCGGGATGAGCAAATGCGCGCCGGAGACGCTGTCATAGACATTGGCCGTCACCTGCGCGATGGCGCGGCCCGATTGCTCGGAATTGAGTTCGGTGATGAGCGCGGCGGGGACCACTGCGCCCGCCATCAGCTCATAGCGGGAGCGCGGCGGCATGAGCCGCGCATCAAGACGCGCTTCACCTGCATCCGTGGCCGCCGACACCGTGCTGCGATCTCGTCCGTCAAAGATGATCGGCGAAGCGCGCGCCAAAGCTTGCGGGTCAGGCGGCGCCTCGCGCACACTTGTATTGGCGCCGCCGCGGGGCGGACCAGACCACGCCGCATCCGCAGGCGGCTCCAGCGTTGCGCCTTGCGGCGGACCGTTCTCGCCCCAGAGCATGTCGCGCGGCGCATCGAGTTCGGCGCGAGGGAGATCGCCCGCTTCGTACTGACCGGATGCGTTGCGGATCGATTCCGGCGGACCGCCCGCCGCCGCTTGCGCGTCGGCCTGGCGCACCTCGCGATCGGGGCGTTCGCTCAAGCCGATGAAGAGCGCGAGCGTCACGATGGAGGCGGCGATGATGGCGCCGGCCATCAGCACTTTGCGTGACAGCCGGCGCGGACTCGGCGGACGCGCGCGGATCGAGAGATCGGGCGCCGGTTCTGGCGCGCGTTCCGGCGCTTGCGTCTCGTAGGCGGCGGTCACGGCCGACCTCCGAGGCGCGCGGGCCGGCGCTGCGCAGGCGCGCCCTCGCGCTCGATGCGCACGATCGTGGGCGCGCGCGTGCCGAGGCGCAGTTCAGCGACATCGAAGAGGCGATCGACCATGTAACGCTGGCCCTGCACGCGATAATTCACGAGCTCGGCGCCCTCGCCAGTAATGACGAAGAGCGGCGGCAGATCGCTCGATGCGACCGCTTCGGGCATTTCAATCCAGGTGCGCCGGCCGTCATCGAACACGCGCGTCGGCATCCAGTTCGGCCTGCCGCCGCGCACGGCGCGGACGCGATAGCCGAAATGGAGTTGATCGACGCTCGCCATTCGCGCTTCTTCTTCCGCCGGATAGCACCAGGCGATCTGCGCGGAATAGGCAGAGCCCGCCTGCGCGATCGCTTCGATCGTGTAGGTGCGCCGGTCGGTGACGAGAACGATATTGGTGCGAAGCCCGGTCGTCTGCGGCTTCACCAGCACGATGGTGCGCCCGTCGATCTCGGCTTCCGCGCTGGTCTCCTGCACCATCCAGCGCGATGTATCGCCGGCGGCGACATCGCCCAGAGTCTCGCCGGGTTCGAGCAGGATGGCGGAGATGAAGCTGGGGCTGGTGTAGAGCTCATAGATGGCGCCCGGCGCATAAGTGTAGATCTGACGCGCCTGCATGAAGCTCATCGTTTCGGGCCGTTGGCGCGCCGCCTCATTGGCGCGCGCGAGCAATTCAGCTGGCGTGAGATCGCGCCGGCCGCGCCGCGATTGCGGCGCATCGGCCGCGGCGGCGCTTAACGCAGGACATTGATCGGCGCGCATGTCCTGCGCCATGGATGTTGGCGACGCCAGCATCAGCGCCAGCGACAGGCTCGCGAACATGAAACGCATCATCGCACCCGGCTCCAGCTGAAATCGGAGATGAGCAGACCCAGCGGATTGGAGGCGATCTCATCGGCGGTGCGCGGGCGGCGCGTCGTGACTGTGAAGACGCCGCTATAGGCCTCGCCATCGGGCGATCCGGTCGCGTTGGTTTCGCGTTCGATCCACGACACTTCCCAGGAACGATCCGAGCGCTGGATGATGGAGCGGATATGTACCGTGCGCCCGACGCGGCCCAGGCTGAGGAACGGATCGTCGGCGCGCGCGATCTCGGTCAATTGCGCGGCGGCCGGCGGCGTTAGGAATTTGTACGCTTCCAGCCAGTTCTCGCGCAGCACCACGCCATCGGTTGGCAAAGCCCGCACGAGACGCACGAAGCGGCCCAGATGATAGGCGGTCTGCGCTTCGGTCGCGCGCCATTCGCCGCTCGCGGCGCGTACATTGAGCACCTGGCCTTCGGGCGAGACCTCGACGACATGCACAAAGGTTCGGCTCTGCAGCGCGACGATCGTGAGCGCGAGTGCGAGGCCTGCGGAGAGCGCGAGCCCCGCCATCGCCATCAGCCGCCAGGCGCGCGCGGAAATGACCGCCGCGCCCATGCGCCGGTCCCATTCCTGGCGCGCGCGCTTGTAGGGCGTGTCGGGCTCGTCGCCGGCATAGGACTGCGCCGGCGCCGTGAACGGCGTCCTCATGTACTACTTCCTCCAGATGGCGGCGTTGCAGGCGGCGGCGGTGGCGGCGGCTTCATGCCGGCATAATTGATGGCGGGACGCGCGGCGCCTTGAGCCCCGCTGCCCGAGAAGCGCCGGCCGCCGGATTTTCCGCCGATCATCCTTGCGCCCGCGCTTGCGAGTTTCGCCCCGCCGGAAATGAAGGCCCGCGTGCTCGCGTAGCCGAGCACGGTGGTGACCGCAGCGGCGCCGGCGACAGCGGGACCAGCCAGATGCGGCTGACCCTGGACGACTTCGCTCGCGAGAATGGGTGCGAACCACGCGAGCGCCAGCACGGTGGCGCCAAACAAGAGCACGTTGAGCACGCCGCCGGCGTCAAGCGTAAAGGTTGCGGGCAAGGTGTTGACGAAGGTGATGGCGACGGAGGCGACAAAGGCCAGCACGAAGAGCCGCATGGCCGAACCGACCACCCAGCCGAGCGGCCGCTCCGCCACCCACGCCGTGCCGTTGAACACGCCCCAAGGCAAGGCCACGAACGCGACCAAACTGCCGAGCTTGAATGCAATCAACACGACGAAGAGCTGCAGCGCCAGCACGAAGAAACCGAGCATGACGAAGAAGGCGGCGAGGAAGATCGTCATCATCGCGAAGAAATCGGTGAGGATGTTCATGCCCTCGGCGAGCGCGGCGGTACGGCCAAAGAGCTCGACGCCGATCTGCCCGACGCGGCCGGGATTGTGCAGCTCCGCCATGGTGAGCCCGCCCCCGCCGGCGCGCAGGCCAAGCATGGCGCCCGATTGATTGATGGCGGTGGCGAGGAAATTCCAATTGTTGATGAGGAAGGCGAAGAACGAGACGAACAGCACCTTTCGGAAGAAGGGCGCGAGCGGCGCCTCCTGCGCCAGCGCCCATTGCGCCCCGGCCAGCACGATCGAAATGACGATCAGCGCATTCAGGACATAGGTCACATCGCCCTGGATCAGGCCGAAGCCGGAATTGGCGACAGCCAGAAACTGATCGAGGAAGGAATTGACCGATGCCGGATCCATCGTGCGGCGCCCTCGCTCAGAACGCCGTGCGCGCGGGCGCCAACGTCCCCGACGTCTCGGTCGGGAACGCGCGACGCTGAATCTCGCGGGCGCGCTCCTCACGCGCGATCCGCTCCAGGCGCTCGGTTTCAATCGCGCGCCCCTGCGCGATGAGAAGCGCGTGGATCTCGGCAAGCTGCGAGGCCTGAATGCCCAAGAGCTGGTTGCCGGCCTGGATGGCGCCGGTCTGACCTTCCGAAGCGCCGGAGGATTGCAGCGCCCGGTCGATGGCGCCTTGCGAGCGTGCGATCGAAGCCGCGGCGCGCGCTTCGGCCGCCATCGCGCGTTCAAGGCTGCGGCGGCTTTCCGCCATCCAGCGATCGGATTGACCGACAATGTCTTCAAGATCGAATTCTTCCCACGTCTCGGGATAGAGCGTGCGCAAATCGTCGCTCAATTGATCGACCTGGAATGCGAGGCCCTGCGCGGCCGAGAAAAGCTGCCGCGCTTCACCAATCGATTGAGACAGTTCAGGGCTGAGTTGGAGCGGGTTGGTGCGCAGCATTGCCGCCGCCTGCTCGATCTGGCGGATCTGATTGTTTATCTGTTCAAGCGCGCGCGCGGCCTGCAGCAGGTTCTGAGCAAGGTTTGTCGGATCGAACACGGTGATCGCTTGCGCGCGCGGCGCTGGCGTCAGAACGAGCGCCAGCGCGGCCACGCCCGCACAAACAATACGGAAGAGTCTTGCCCGCATATCCATCCTCCTATTCCGCCGCCACAGCGACGCGCTTGCTGGTGATCGATGGCGTGTGTTCGCCTTTGAACCGGCGAATGGCGTCGGCCGCATCGCGCTGACCGCGCAGATCAAGCCATGCTTCGGCGAAGGCGCCCGCGCCTTGCTCGGCAAGCACGCGATCCATCAGCGTGTGATCCTCGGGACGGGACGCGCCGACGAACGCGAGCGCCGCGGGGCCGAGACCCAGTTCAAACAGCCGGCAGCCGTCGCGGCTGACGAGGTAATAGTCGCGCTTCGGTGTCGCGGAAGCGATGAGGTCGATCTGGCGGCCGTTCAGACCCAAGGCGGCGTAAAAGGCGCGCGAATGCGGCTCGCGCGCCCGGTCGTTCGGCAAGTAAATGCGCGTCGGGCACGCTTCGATGATCGTGGAGGCGATGGCCGAGTGCTCGACGTCCGCCAGTTCCTGGCTTGCGAACACGACGGCCACGTTGCGCTTCCGCAACGTCTTCAACCAATCCTGAATCTGGGCTGCGAAGAAGGCGTCCTTCAGGAAGAGCCAGGCCTCGTCGAGGACGAGCATGGTCGGGCGTCCGTCGAAGCGTTTCTCCAAGGCATGAAAAAGCGCACCGAGCACCGCGCCCGCCGCTTCGGGACGGCGCAGCACATCATCCATCTCGAATGCCTGCACGGCCCCATAGCCCAAGGTGGATCGATCATGGTCAATCAACCGCCCGTGCGCGCCTCCTTGCGTGAAGGGATGCAGCGCTGCGCGGACATCCTGGTTCTGCATCAGCGCCGCAAACAAGGTCAGCGTCCGGTCCTCCACCGGCCGGTCAGCGAGCAATTCAAGCACGCGCCACACTTCGGTGCGCACCTCCGGCGTCACGGTCACGTTGGCCGACGCGATGAGGCCGACCAGCCAGTCCTGCGCCCAGGCGCGTTCGTCTGGCTCATTCACGCATTCGAGCGGCTGCAATCCAAGCGCATCGGCCTCGCCCAGATCGAAGAAGTCGCCGCCGAGGCCGAGTATGGTGGCGCGGCATGAGCGGCCCTTGTCGAACAGATAAATCTGCGCGCCGGCGGGATGACACGACGTGTAACGCAGCCATTGCGCCGCGAGCGTTGCGAGCAGCACCGATTTGCCGGCTCCGGTCGGACCCACGATCATGGTGTGACCGACATCGCCGACATGCAGATCAAGCCGGAATGGCGTTGCACCATCCGTCGCCGTGAGCATGAGCGGCGGACCGTTCAGATGCGTATTGCGGTGCGGGCCGGCCCAGACCGCGCTGAGCGGAAGCAAATGCGCGAGACTGGGCGAAAGGAGGATCGGCCGGCGCGCGTCCGCATAGGCCTGTCCCGGCAGCGAGCCGAGCCAGGCCTCGACGGCGTTAACGGATTCCACCTGTGTGACGAAGCCCAGGCCATCGGCGATCTGTTGGATCTGGCGCACCGCATCGTCGGCCATGTCCTCGCTCGCATCGGCGACGGTGATGGTGAGCGTGGCATAGCCCGCGCTGACAGCATCGGCGCCGAGTTCCTGCAGCGCGGTGTCGGCGTCGACGGCTTGGTTGGCGGCGTCATTGTCGACCAGCAGCGCCTCCTCTCTGAAGAGCGCTTCGCGCAACAAGGTCAGAAGGCCTTTGCGCTTCGAGAACCAGCGCTTGCGGGTCTTCTCCAGTTCGCGGCGCGCCTCTTCCCTATCGAGCGGAATGAAGCGGCTCACCCAGCGATAGGAGATCGCCAGCCGATTGAGTGCATCAAGAAAGCCTGGCTCCGTCTCTGTTACGAAGCTGCGCACCGAGATGACGCGCAAATGATGACGCCCAAGGCGCGGCGCGAGACCACCCACGAGCGGCGCGTCGGTCAAAATCGCATCGAGATGGAACGCCGTGTCGGGTTTGGCGACACGATGAGCCCGATCGGAAACGCAATCGTGCAGATAGGTCAGCGTCTCCTCGTCATCGAGCCAACGCGCTTCGGGCGCGAGCGTCTCCATCAGCCCCACAATCTGATCGGTCTCGTTGGTGAAGCGGTCGAGATGCTGGCGATAATCGACAGACGACGCCGTCGCGGCCGCGCCATCCTGCGCGCCCTCGAACAGAAAGCTCTCCAGTTTGGTTTGACGCTCAGCCGGCGGAAGCCAGGTCAGCGTGAAGAAATAGGCGCTCTCGAAACGCGCCCCAGCCGCCTCGAACACGGCGCGGCGTTCTTCATCGATGAGCCACGACAAAGCGTCAGGCCAGATTGAGTCCGGATGGCCCGGCGCGGGCGACCGGCGTGCTTCTACATGAAGACACCAGCCCGAGCCCAATCGGCGGAATGCATTGTTGAGCCGCGCGGACGCGCCCATCAATTCGGATGGCGTCGAGGAATCGAGGTCGGGACCGCGAAACGCCATGGTGCGCTGGAAGGCGCCGTCCTTGTTCAGGACCACGCCCGGCGCGATGAGCGCAGCCCAGGGCAGGAAATCGCTGAGTTGCGTTCCGGTCTTCTTGTAGGGGCGCAGATCCATCATGCGTCGCGCCCTCACGATCCGAAATAATGAGGCTTGGCCATGTGACGCGGCCAGGTGTCGAGAAACCAGGGATCGCGCGCAGCAGCCCAGGCGGCGGCGCCCTGCAGCACAGCCCATAGAGGAAACGCGATGAACGGCTGTTGCAGACCGAACCCGATCGCCGCGCCGACGGTCCCGTTGAGGATGGCGAAATTGCGCGGCACGCCGCCCATCAGGATCGGGCGCGTGAGCGAGGTCCTGAGCGGGATGCGATAGCCTTCAGGCTCTGAATCGACGGCGAGCGACATGTCTCAGATCACCGCGCCGCCGGCGAAGCCGAAGAAGTCGAGAAAGAACGACACCGCCGCGAACATGATGGCGATGCCCAGTCCCACGAAGGCGAGCTTCCTGACCCCGCCGCCGCCTTCGGAAAAGATGATGGTGACGCCGGCGATAACGATCGCGATGACGGCAGCCGCGCGCGCGACAGGACCGGTGATGGAATCGACGATCTGTTCGAGCGGCCCTTCCCAGGGCATGCCGGAACCGGCGGCATAGGCCGGCGCCGCCAATGCGAACAGTGCTGCGGCGATTGTAACGATGGGTGTGAAACGTGCTGACTTCATGCTCCCTCTCCTCGGATGTCGTCCGCCTCCAGAATTTCGGTGATGACGCGCCCGCCTTCACGGCGGGCGATGAAGACGATGATGTCGACGGCGCTGGCGATGAGGCGCTTCGGCGGCGTGGCGCGCGCCTCCATGCAAAGGTCTTCGAGACGCATCAAAGCATCGGCCGCGGAATTGGCGTGCAGCGTCAGGAGGCCGCCCGGATGGCCGGTGTTCCAGGCCTTGAGCACTTCAAGGGCTGCGCCATCGCGCACTTCGCCGACGACGATGCGGTCGGGGCGCAGCCGCAGAGTCATTTGCACCAGATCCCGCATACTGATCGACGGATCGGTGCGCTTGGTGAGCAGCTGCACCGCATTAGGGCTTCCACATTGCAGTTCCGCGGTGTCTTCGAGAATGACGACGCGGGAATTCAGAAACGGCGCTTCCGCCAAAAGCGCATTCAAGAGCGTCGTCTTGCCCGAACCCGTGCCGCCCGCGACGATGATGTTGCGCTTGGCGGCAACCGCGGCGGCCAGAATTCCGGCCTGAGCGGGCGTCGCGATGCCGCCCTCGACATAGTCGGCGAGCGTGTAGACGGCGTTCGGACGCTTGCGGATCGCAAGCACCGGCGCATCCACCAGCGGCGGCAATAGCGCCTGCACGCGCGCGGCGCTGTCCGGCAGGATCGTCTGCAAGGATGGGCGCGCCTCGCCGACGATCTCGCCCGCCTCATGCGCCAGGAGACGGATCGCGGCTTCACGGTCCTGCGGCGAAAGCACATGCGGCGTTGCGATCAGACCAGCGCCGATCCGGTCGAGCCAGAGACGACCATCCGCATTGATGAGTGCTTCCACCACGTCCGGCGCGTCGAGCGCCTCCGCGATCGCGGGTCCGAGCGCACGCGCAAGCGCCGATCGCCGGCGCGCGGCCACAAGCGGGATGGCGCCGGCGTTCACGCCCTCGCCTCCTCAGTATGATCCACGACGGCGCCCGCTTGCGCGGACTCGAGCGAGAACGCCGCACCAAGAGACTTTCCAGGCGTCAGCGCCTGCGCCACGAAATCGAGAAAGCGTTCGAAGCGCGCCTCAGCGCTAGCAGCAGCGTCTTCTTCAAGATGCTCGTCGATCGGCGGATTGTGCTCCAGCCAGACGCGCACAAAGAGCAGCACGATCTCTTTGAGGATAAGACCTTCGCCAATCACTTTCTCAAGCCGCGCATCGACGCGGGAAAGTTGGCGCCGCGCGCTTTCCTCGATGACGGCGTTGGTGGCTTCGCCGCGTTCGAGCCGGGCTTTGAGCGCCTCAAGCACGATGCTCGATTCCGAGCGATGCTGATCGCGGGCAACCTTCCGCACCTTGGCGTCGAGATTGGGCGGCAGATAGACGGTGAGCTTGCGCGCAGCCATTGCTCAAATCCCCTTGGCCTGACGCCGGCGCCGCGGCGCTTCGACAGGAGGCGCCTGCGCCGCTGCAGGCGATGGCGCCATGACACTGGCCGGATGCGGCAAGGCCGCTCCGTCTGCGTCGCGGAAGCCGGCCATGGCTGCATCAGAGATTTTGGTTGGCCGCGTCGCCGCCTGCGCGAAGAGATCGGGCTGATCGGCGAGCGGGCGAGACATGGCGGACTTCGCCTTCGGTGACTTCGCCGCCTGCGGAATGACGCCCAGCGGACGCACCTGCGCCCAATCATGTGTTGTCGTCAGCGTTGGACGGATCCCCGAGGCAGGACGAAGCCGCTCAACAAAGACGGGCTCCTGATCGAACTTGAGCTTCTTGGCGCGGATGGGTTTGGCGCCGGCGACAAAGATGAGTTCTTCATCGCGGGGCATTGCGCGGACATCGGCGGGCAGAAGAAGCGGACGGCGCTCCTCGCGGATTGTGGTCGAGCCCTTGCGCCAACCGAGGATCGATCTCGGACGCGTATGCGTCTCGCTTTCACGCAATTCCCAGACTTCGCCCGCCATCTCGGCGATGCGCTTGGCGGTGTCGTTGTCGGCGGCGGAAAACGCCGTGACGACATGGACGTTGTCCAGGATGACGTTCTCACGGCCATAAGCCTTGGTCAGATGGTTGAGGCTCTGCGTGACCAGGAATGCCTTCAACCCATAACCGGCCATCGCACCCATCATGGTCTCGAAGAAGGGCATGCGGCCGAGCATGGGGAATTCGTCGAGCACGAGGATCAGACGATGGCGCTTCGGCCGCCCCTGCGCGTCCCTCTCCTGATGCTCCATCAGCGCGCGGGCGAATTGGTTGATGACAAGACGCAGGAAAGGCATGAGCCGCAGCGCATCCGACGGCGGCGGCTGCAGATAGAGCGTGACCGGCTTCGGCCCACACATCAAATCACCGATGCGGAAGTCCGACGTCGCCGTGTTGCGTGCAACGATTTCATCGGCGAACAGGCCGAAGAAACTTTCGGCCGTCGCCTTCACGCCGCTCTGCAGACGCTCCTCGCCGGCGAGGAAAGATTCCGCCGCGTGCAACACTTCGGGATGCACTTCCGGCTGGTTGTTCGCCGGATTCAGCCGATGCAGCGTCGACTTCATTATTTGCGCGGTCGCGTCCAGGTCACGCAGCTTCTCGCGCACCACCGCCAGCGTCTTGCGTTCCGGCGGCTCGGCATAGAGCACGTGCAGGATGACGCCGACCAAGATGGTCTTCGCCGAACGGTCCCAGAAATCCTGATGGCGGCCATCGCCTTGCGGATCGACGAGGATCTCCACGATGTTCTGAACGTCACGGACTTCGTTGGGTCCCTTGCGCACTTCGTGCAGCGGATTGAACGAGGCCGAATCCAACCGTGTGGGCGCGAGGCGTAAGACCGGACCCAGGCTCTCGCGAAAGCCGGCCGTACCTGGAAAGCGATGGCGCGCATCGCCATCGGCGAGTTCGCCTTTGACATCGAGCACCAGCGCCGAATGCGGCCAGGCCAGAAGCGTGGGCACCACCTGGCCTCTGCCTTTTCCGGAACGCGAGGCGCCGATCAGGAGCTGATGCTCCGGCCCGTCGAAGCAAAGAACGTCGCAGCCGAACTTGCCGAGCACCGCGCCAGTATCGGCAAAGAGTCCCGCGGCCTTCGCATCGTCCGCCCCGCCCCACGCCTTCGCGCCGAACGGTTTGACGCTGAGCTTGCCGCGAGCGGCGACAGCAACCGGCAAGAGCGCGAGCACGAAAGCGCCAAACACGATGAGACGCGCCACCGAGAAGGGTCTCGGAAACGCGTCCGCATATGCGCTGGTCCAGGCGAAAATCGCCCACGGCGCATAGATTGGCTCATCGCCGAGTGTCACAAGCGGCGTGCCGAGCGCACGCTGATGGGAGAACACATCGGCAATGAAGGCGGTGGCGAGCCAAAGCCCGGTGAGCGCGATCAGCGCCGAACCCAGCAATGCGATTCCCGCCCGCTGCATGAGCGAATGGCCTCGACCAACAGCGCAGGCCTATCCCGCGCCTGTCGATAAAAGGTCACGCTGACCTCGCCGCGTCGTGAATCCGATGCGCGCATTGCGTGCATACCGCTAAAGTCGTGACGACGCGCCGGGCGTGCAGCCACTTCACTAACAGGCCGTCAGATCCGCATTGAATGCGTATCAAGACGTGCGGGCGCGCATCGGATTCACGCTCTGCGGCGTCTCGGCGCAGCAGTAAATGCACGGTGTCCAAACGGCGGAATTAGCGTGTGTGGTGAGTTGCACAAACACACGCGCCGATCTTGCGCGCGATCGAGGAGCGCGAACGGCTTTCGTGCGCCCTAACTTTGTTCGCGTAAAGAGAGCAAGGGATGCGGGCTCTTCTCCTTCGCCGTGCGCAATCCCGGCAGGATGTCGACCGACTTGATAACCATGCCCTCGGGATCAAGCCGCGCACGCAACGCGTCCCATGCTGATACCGATGGCAATGCCGCCTTCAAGAGATAGTCGAAGCGACCGGCGATGTGGTGGGCCTCGATCACTTCGGCCGCCGCGTGCAACGCCGCTTCAAAATCATCGCGCCGCTTTTGCGCGCGATTGCGCAATTTGACTTTCACCCAGAGCAGCGACCAGGACGCGAACATGGCCTCTTCCGCCACTGCGGCATAGCCTTTGATCGCGCCGCCCTCCTCCAACCGGCGCATGCGTTTGAGACAGCCGCTCGGGGAAAGGCCCAGCTCCCGCGCCAGCGCCTGGTTCTGAATGCGCGCGTTCTCATGCAGGCGGCGGAGAAGCTCAAGGTCGACAGGATCAAGGCGCGCGCCATTGGGCGCAAACAGCGGCGGCGGGTGCGTCCGCCGCCCCATCACGCTTTAGCCCCTGTCGAACTCCGGCAAAGCGAGCGCGCCGCCGCCATACCCCATATCCCCACTTCGTCCCGGCGCTGTGACCAGACGCCCTCAGAGTCGCCCACTTTGGGTTGAGTCCCTCGCGAATTCCAGCACCGAGGTCGGCCCCGCGCACCATGCCGAGCTCGCGCGCCGCGACCCTCACATGTCGCCCGCGCAGCCGGCCGCGTCGAGGGACGCTGGCGCTCTAAAGCCCTCGACCCGGCCGGCTTCAGGCGCGGGCCAGGAGGAGAGAGGTCGCGACGCGCGGCCCCGGCGGACCGAGGCGTCCGCCGCTCACCTTCTGGAGCGATCCCATGACCACCGAAATTCTCGACACCAGCACCGAGACGCAACGCGCCTGTTTCGTCCCGGTCAACAAACTCGTCGTGCACGAAGACAATGTGCGTCGCACCGACAAGCGCGCAGATATCGAGGCGCTCGCCGCCTCCATCGCCGCGCATGGCCTCCTGCAAAATCTCTCCGTCGTGCGCGCGGAGGATGGTCGCTACGCCGTGGTCGCAGGATCACGCCGGCTGGCGGCGCTCCGGCTGCTCATCAAGCAAGGCAAGCTGG
>JANNOO010000034.1:0-26595 GCA_031399165.1 Alphaproteobacteria bacterium
CGACCAGCAGGCCGATGAGCAACGCGCCCACGAGGAACGCCAGCCACGAATTTCCGCTACCTGATTCACGTTCTGTGGCCATGACAAGCACTCCAATGCTTCACTCTCGCAGAACGCCTTCGCGCGGGCGCAGTTCCGTCCTGAGGGACTGGCCTCGCAACGTTCGTGTTTCGTGCTATCTTTAGTCGACGCCGAATCAGAATGACCGACGATCCTCTCTCTCTGCCCGCTTCCATGCGCGCTGCGGCCGTTCCGCCCTACATGGAAGGGCTGAACCCGGAACAGCGCGCCGCCGTGGAAGCGCTGGACGGGCCGGTTTTGGTGCTGGCCGGCGCAGGAACCGGCAAGACGCGCGTGCTGACCACGCGGCTGGCGCATCTGCTGGCGATGCGGCGCGCCCAGCCGTGGCAGATTCTCTCCGTCACGTTCACCAACAAGGCCGCGCGCGAGATGCGCGAGCGCGTGGAGCGGCTGCTCGGCCCCGCCGCAGGCGGCATGAAATGGCTGGGCACCTTCCACTCGATCTCAGCGCAGATGCTGCGCCGTCATGCCGAATTGGTCGGCCTGAAATCGACGTTCACGATCCTCGACACTGACGATCAAATCCGCCTGCTGAAGCAGATCATCGACGCTGAGGGCATTGATGAAAAACGCTGGCCGGCGCGCCAGCTTGCGGGGCTGATCGATGGCTGGAAAAACCGCGCGCTGACGCCCGATCGCGTGCCGAAGGACGAAACTTTTGCCTACGCCGAAGGCCGCGGCGCGCGGCTTTACGATTTCTACCAGCAACGGCTGCGCATCCTGAACGCGTGCGATTTCGGCGATCTGCTGATGCATATGATCGGGATTTTTCAGAGCCATCCCGATTTGCTCGCCGATTATCACCGGCGCCTGCCTTATCTTTTGGTGGACGAATATCAGGACACCAACGTCGCCCAATATCTGTGGCTGCGGCTGCTTGCGCAGGGCTCGAACAATCTCTGCGTCGTCGGCGATGATGATCAGAGCATCTATGGCTGGCGCGGCGCCGAGGTTGACAACATCCTGCGCTTTGAGCGCGATTTTCCCGGCGCAAAGGTCGTTCGTCTCGAGCGCAATTACCGCTCCACCGGCCACATCCTCGCCGCCGCCTCGGGCCTTATCGCCACCAATTCCGCGCGCCTTGGCAAAACCCTCTGGACCGAGGCCGATGGCGGCGAACTCGTGCGCGTGCGCGGCGTATGGGACGCCGAAGCCGAAGCCCGCCTGGTGGCGGACGATATCGAGATGTGGGTAAGCCAGCAGAGTTCACTGCCGCTGCTCGGCGCGCCGGTTTCGCGCGAGTTCGTAAACGCAGAGAAGGGGCCGCACAAATATGCCCAATGCGCCGTGCTGGTGCGCGCGGCGTGGCAGATGCGGGCGTTCGAAGAACGCTTCCTGATGCTGAAAATTCCCTACAAGGTGGTCGGCGGGCCGCGCTTTTTTGAGCGCGCCGAAGTGCGCGATGCGCACGCCTATTTGCGGCTGATCCGTTCAGAAGACGACGATCTGGCGTTCGAGCGTATCGTCAACCAGCCCAAGCGCGGGTTGGGCGATGCGACGTTGCAGAAGCTGCACGCGGCCGCCGCAAGGCCGCCGCCGCGGTGGGTAAGCAGCGCCGGCCCGCTATTCGACGCCTTCACCGGCGAACTGACGCAAGAGCCTGCGCCGCCGCCCGTAAGCGCCGCGATCCGCCATCGCAGCCTCACCGTCGCCGCGCGCGAATTGGTGCAGACCGATGACCTGCCGCTGAAAGCGCGCACGGTGCTGCGCGCGTTCCTCGCTGATCTTGATCGCTGGCGTGAAAAGGCGCGCCAGATCACGCATATCGAACTGGCCGAAACCATACTCGACGAAAGCGGTTACACCGATATGCTGCGCGCCGATAAATCGCCTACCGCGCAGACCAAGCTCGAAAACCTGAAAGAGCTTGTGCAGAGCATGGGCCATTTCGACAGCCTCGAATCCTATCTCGAACACGTTCAACTCGTGCTCGACGTGGAAACCGGGCCGGGCGGCGATGAAGTACATCTTTCTACGCTGCACGCGGCGAAGGGTCTGGAATGGCCGCTCGTGTTCCTGCCGGGCTGGGAGGAGGAGGTGTTTCCTTCCAAGCGCTCGCTCGATGAAAGCGGCGCCAAGGCGCTCGAGGAAGAACGGCGTCTCGCCTATGTCGGCATCACGCGCGCGCGGGAAAGCGCCCGTATTTCGTTCGCCGCCAACCGGCAAATCTACGGCCGCTGGCAGAGCGTGCTGCCGTCGCGCTTCGTCGACGAATTGCCGGAAGCCCATATCGATGCGGTGTCGGAAACCGGCTACGTGGTTGGCGGCATGCGCGAGGGCATGGGTTCGCGTTTCGACGCTGAGCCCGCCGGTGGTTTCAAATCAGGCTATGACAGCCCCGGCTGGCGGCGCGCGCAGGAACGCGGCGGTTTTGGCTCTGGCGGACGCGGACGCCCGCCGACGATCGATGGCGAGGCGCGCCTCGTGGTCAAGTCCGGCGGTGAGGATTCCCGGTTCGGCCCGGGCGAACGCGTGTTTCATACCAAGTTCGGCTATGGCCGCATCCGCGCCGTGGAGGGCAACAAGCTGACCGTCGATTTCGAAAAGGCCGGCGAGAAGCGCGTGATCGATACGTTCGTCGTGCCGGCGAACGCGGCGTGAAGGTCGATTTTTTCATCATACAGCTAAGCGCAGACGGCGATCGCGGGCCGCAGTAGGAAGCCGTCGCCGCTGATGGCTACATACCGATCGTGGTGTTCGCGTGGCCCCGAAAGCGCCTTTCTCGTCAAAATGCGCAAGGCCGACCTGGACGCGGCGCTTGAGGCGGCGTGGGACCGGATCGATGATCCGAAGGCCAAGCGTCTGCAATTCCGCGCCGCTGTGTTCACGGCCATGGCCTCGGCGGTGGAGTCGGAATTCAAGACGATCGCCAGCGAAAGCGGTTTTCCCGACGATGCAGTGATCCTGTTCGCTGAGGCCTTGGCTGAAAACGGTATCGACGCGCTCGACGAGATCGAACCCTGCGCCATCCGCTTCAACCGCGAGGATCTGGGCGAAGCCGATTACGAACGGGCGGGCTAGCGATCGCGAGCGCCGTGGAATACGGCGTCGATATAGATTGCTCTTGGCTCTAGCCTGTAGGTGACAATGTAGGGCGCGCGGCTGATGACGAGCCTGTAGCCTGGACCGCGCTCATTCTTTGGGGCGGCGCGCGGAAAGGCCGCAAGGGCGTTTACACGCTCACGAATGCGTTGCTCGTTTTGCGTGGCGGCTACCGGATTGTCATGGGCAATATGGCGCCAGATATCGTCAAGGTCACGCAGCGGCCTTGCGCCAGATGACCTTCATTTCCCATGGCGGTCAAAAAACGCCTCGGCTTCTTCATCCGATGCGTAATCGTCCGGGCCGTTAAGGCGGCGAGCGAGTTCAGCCTCTTGGGCGGCGTTGAGGACAATGTCACCCCGCTCTTCGTCCAGCATTTGCTCGACGATTTCGGCAACGTCTTCCTGCTCCTCGGCGGGAAGGGAGCGGAGGCGTTCGATGACGGCTTCGAGCTTTGTCATGGCGTTATCTTAGCCCAAACCGCGCTTGGGGGCCAGTTAGCTACTCGGGTCGCGCTTGTGCGCGTCCAGCATTCGGGCGGCTTTTTCCGCCTCGGCGTCCTTAAGTTTCTTCTGCGCCTTCGTCTGTCCGTGTGCGGCGCGGTTGGCCTTCGCCGCCGCTTCTTTTTCGGCCCGGACTTTATCTTTGCGCGCCTGCCGCAGGTTTATGAGATCGGCCATCACATCGCCTGAGGCGGGTTGTCCTTGCCGGCGATGTGCGCATAGGCAGGCCGTCCGGTGCAGCGCGCGACATAATCTTCGAGTTGTTTTGTCTTGTGCGCGCCAAGCAGGGGCGAGTTCATGAACATCGCGAATGCGCCAGCGTACAGAATATCGGCTGCGGTGAAGGCCTTGCCGGCGATGTAGGAATGATTGGCGAGGCGAGCATTTAGAAACGGCATCACCTCGTCTACGGCCACCCAGCCCGCGGCGCCGCGGGGCGGCGTGACGTTCATGAATTTTGACGCGAAAGACGGCTCCACCACGCCGGCGTAATAAGCGAGCATAGTCAGGAAATCGCCGCGGCCCGGTTCGCCGGGCGCGGGGCCCAGCTTCGCCGCGGGAAATTTCTCGGCGACGTATTGGCAGATCGCAATCTGCTCAAATAGCATCTCGACGCCGTCCTTGAGCAGGGGAACCTTGCCATGCGGATGAGGATTGGTCTGGCTGGCCGTTCCCGAACCATCGCCGCGGCGAATATCGACATACTCGATCCGATACGGCGCGCCCGCCTCTTCCAGCAGCCATATGATGTTCGAAGACCGCGAGTGCGGAGCGTGCAAGAGCGTGATCATGGGCTGCACTTTCCCCGAAAATGCTGAAACCGCAAGCGCGATCGGGCGTTATTAAAAGAGCACGGCAAAATTTCCAGGAGAGACAAATGATCGACGCATCTCAAATCCGCGAACACATGGAAGTCGTCGGCTCTGACGAAAAGCATGTGGGCAAGGTCGATAAACTTATCGGGAACGAGATCGAGCTGACGCGTCAGCTCGCAGTAGGCAAGCACCATTTCTTGCCGCTCAGCCTTGTCGCCCGCGTGGACGACAAGGTGCGCCTGAACTGCACGGAAGATGCTGCAAAACGGGCATGGCGCGAAGAGATGAACTGATCGCGCCAACGCGGTAACAGCTCGAAGGGTGCGGACTGAACGTCCGCGCCCTTTCGTTTGTTGAGATTATGCGGGGCGCATTAAGGCGTGAAGGAGTTGCTCGCGGCTGAAAAGAATGACGCCGTTGGAGCTGGGCGCCGCGGGCCAGAAACGCTCGCTGCTCATGAAGTCCACACCGTTCGACATCGCGAGCGCTATCAAGCCGGGTTCAAGCACATTATCGAGTCGAAGCTGAAGTTTTTGCAGGTGAAGCGCGCCCGCCCAACGCGGGATCTGGCGCGCATAATTTTCTCTGACGGCAGCGTTATGCTGAGCCGGTGATAGAGTGAACGAGACGCTGAAGGCGCCAGTGCCATCGAACCCCGTTAGCGACCGATCTGTTTCATGAAGCTGGATTGTGACCCGGCTGGTGACCGGCCGCAATTGATGCACCCATTCGCCCATCGTCACCGTCGGCGTGCCGCGTTCGATTTCAGCGATGCGCCCGATCAGATACGGCCTCAAAGAGTCCGGTATCGTATACAATTGACCGAGAAATTCGCGCCTTCGCGCGCGGTGCTGGAGCGTGGTTGCATGAACTGAATAGCCAACGAGACAGCGGCGGCCGGCTGCCAGGCTGCGTTCGGCTTCCTGTATGGCGCGGCCAAGAATGACAAGATCAAGCGACAGATAGTCGTCGCCGCTGCTGACGCCGGAATGCGCCCATTGGCGATCATAGCCGTAATGTCTTCCTTCTGCGGAGCGATATACTGGCGCTACCCAGTATCCCGTCACGGCCTCCTGCTTGGCGTTCCATACGGGGAGCAAAGAGAACTCATGCCGTTGTGCATCGGGTGTCGTGGTCGATGGTGGGCCATCCGTATTTCCGATTAGATGCACGAGGCCGCGCGAATTGACCCGCGTGTGCTTGACTTCTGCCTTCAGCAGTTTCGTTGCTTCGTCGCCCAGATAGAAGCCATTGAGCGAGTCCTGGATGGTGGCGGTCTCCGACTCGAAATCTCTTCCCGGCGCTTGCGCATAAACCACCAGAAATCCATCGCCTGCCGGTATCACCAGGTCGTCGTCGCCGAGGCAGCCTTGCAGGAAGTGCATGGAATTGGCGCGGATGCGATCGCCGATCAGCGCCCAATCGTGACCAGCTGCGCGCTTGATGTCGTCCAGGCCCACAACTTTTACCTGTGCCGAGTCAAACGATCGGCCAAGGCGGGCAGATTCCTTAAGCTGGTTCGCAGCCTCGAGAAACATTGAGTCATCTAAAGCCATTCAATGATCTGCTCCCTCGGTCGCCGTGAGGCGCCCGCTATCTTGTCTTTTTTTGAGCTAGGCTCACCCTGGCAGTTGGGGACGCGAGGCTCATTTACAACGAAGAACAACAGCCTCGCGCCGGACTCACGCTTGGCCAAGTCAGGTTGTAGAGTGGGACAACCTAAGCACGAGTCGCGAGGAAAGTCGCAGCCAATCGAAAAACGAGCTATCAAATGATCTGCTCGAGCAGAGTATGAGAGGCCACTGACAGGACGTTCGCGTCCGTTCTCTGCTGGTTATCTCGAAGGGCTTAGGACACACCGATCAGGTCGGCGTAGGGCGGAGGATATCGGCGTCTGAGAGCAATCAGCGCCTTCAAACGCCGGCGACGGTTTTGGTCCGGACGATTATTTGCCGCAATTGCTGGCTGGTGAGCTTTTCCGGTGCAAGCGGTTCGTCACCAACGATTGGCGCGGCGGCTACCTTGATCAGCTTTTCGTCGCCGACATGGGCCATACCCCAATCGGGAAACTCACGATGCTCGATCTCTGTGAATGAAGCAATCACGACATCGCTATGGCGCAGATCGGCCTGAATCACGTCCAGCAGCACCGAAAGGGCTTTGCGGTCTCCCTCGAGCGTCTGGAGGAAGAAGCGCGTATCAGCAACTAAAAAGCCGGTCAGGCCACGCTTTTTGTTTCGCTGCGCTGACTCTTCAACGATCCGCACCACTTCCACATCGGGGCAGCCGAAACTGCGTTCGCTGAAATATACCAAGCTGCACAACATTTGCGCCTCCCGAGCGCCCCCAAAGGCGCGGCATAGGTCATCTATCCCGGGCCGATCATTTTCTCCGGGCGGACAACTTCATCGAACTCAGCATCTGTAACGTACCCGCCGCCAACAGCTTCCTCGCGCAACGTCGTGCCATTCTTGTGCGCCGTCTTCGCGATCTTGGCGGCGTTATCGTAGCCGATCTTCGGGGCCAAGGCGGTGACCAGCATCAGCGAGCGATCGAGATTGGCTTTGATGTTGTCTTCGCGCGCTTCGATGCCGGTGACGCAATTGTCGGTGAAGCTCACGGCCGCGTCGCCGAGCAGCTGGCATGATTGCAGGAAATTGTAGGCCATTACGGGGTTGAACACGTTCAACTCGAAATGGCCAGAGGCGCCGGCGAAGGTCATCGCCGCCTGATTGCCGAAGATGTGCGCGCAGACCATGGTCATGGCCTCGCATTGCGTGGGATTTACCTTGCCCGGCATGATCGAGCTGCCCGGCTCGTTTTCCGGCAGCATCAATTCGCCGAGGCCTGAGCGCGGGCCCGAGCCGAGGAAGCGGATGTCATTGGCGATCTTGAAGCAGGCCACCGCCGCCGTGTTAATCGCACCATGGCTGAACACCATGGCGTCATGCGCCGCCAGCGCCTCGAACTTGTTCGGCGCGGTGACGAAGGGCAGGTGGGTGATTTTGGCGATGCATTCGGCGACCTTCTCGGCAAAGCCGACCGGCGCGTTGAGTCCGGTGCCGACCGCCGTGCCGCCCTGCGCCAGTTCGTAGAGGCCTTCCAGCGATTGCTTGAGGCGGTGGTTGGCGTTGTGGATCTGCTGCGCGTAGCCGGAAAATTCCTGGCCCAGCGTCAACGGCGTTGCGTCCTGCGTATGCGTGCGGCCGATCTTGATGATGTGGGCAAAGGCCTTCACCTTCACGTTCAGCGCCATGTGCAAATGCGCCAGTGCCGGCATCAGATGGTGCGTCATCTGCTCGGCCGCCGCGACGTGCATCGCGGTCGGGTAGGTGTCGTTCGACGACTGGCTCATATTGACGTGGTCGTTCGGGTGGACTGGCTTCTTGCTGCCCATCACGCCGCCGAGCAACTCGATCGCCCGGTTTGAGATCACCTCATTGGCGTTCATGTTCGATTGCGTGCCCGAGCCGGTCTGCCAGACCACCAGCGGGAAATGATCGTCGAGCTTGCCGTCGATCACCTCCTGCGCGGCCGCGACGATGGCGGCGCCAATTGCCGGATCAAGCCGGCCGAGCGCCATGTTCGCTTCGGCGGCGGCGCGCTTGACGATGCCGAGCGCGCGGATCACCGATTTGGGCTGCTTCTCCCAGCCGATCTTGAAATTGCCCAGCGAGCGCTGCGTCTGCGCGCCCCAATAGCGGTCCGCGGGAACATCGAGGGCGCCAAATGTGTCGGTCTCGCTGCGTGTGGCGGGCATGGGGGTTCCGGTTGTTGGTTGACGCCGGTGGCCTACCCATGCGCGGCCATCTGCGCAAGCGATCAGCCGATCGGGTCGTCCTCTTCGCCAAGGATTTGCGGCAGCGTCCAGTGCAGAGATACATCGCGCGCGGCCTCGGGCTCATGCCGCCCAAATTCGCGATCTGCCAATTTCGCGGCGCGTTCGTGGCGCGTGGTCAGGGTTGTCTCCACGTGACGGCGTAACGAAGCGGTCAGCACTAGCCCGATCGCTTTGCGTTCGCGATCAATCGTGTCCTGCCAGCCGGCGCGCGGCTCAGCACGCGCCGACCATGCCAGTTTCAGCAGATGTTCGATGATGGTTTCGACCCTCGAATAGCATTCCCGAAGGTCGGATTTCCCCATATCCTCTATCTCCTCAGCGACCCGCTCCCAATCTATGGTTTGCGCGCGACCTTTAGCGCGCAGCGCTTCACCCTGGGCTTGGGTCCAGAGGTAAAAATCCCGATCATATAGATCGGCGGGGCGTTGATCGTCTGCCACCACGGTAGGGTAGCACGAAAGCGAACAAGGGCGAAGCATGTTCGACGGGCTGGACGATCTGGAATGGAAGGGCGGGGCCAAGGTGCGCTGGGCGCGCCGGGACGCGTCGCTCCTACTGCGTCTCAACGAGATCACCAGCCAGACGCGCGTCTACAAGCAGACGCTCGATCTGTTTTTCCGGCGCGATTTTCGTGAATGGCGCCCGCGCTATGGCGATTTCGCGGTGGAGATATTGGTCGAAGTGCGCGAGGGCTTGCCGCCGATCGATCTCGATAACATCGCCAAGGCTGTGCTCGACGGGATCAAGGGCGCGGTGTTCTTTGACGATGCGCAGGTGGCGCGGCTGCTGGTCGAGCGCACGCACGCATCCGTCGAACGGCTGACAATTTCGGTAAGGCCGCTTAATTTTTCCGGCCCTACTTTTTCCGGAACGCGTCCAGATTGACCACGGCGCCGGCTTCGCGCGCGGGCGGCAATTCCTGCGCCGGCTCTTCAGTGATCTCTTCAGCGGCGCTTTCCGGCTGATCGAATTGCAGGCCAAAGCGCACGGAGGGATCGTAGAAGCGCGTCAGCGCCGCGAATGGCACGGTGATCGGGTGCGGGTGGCCGGCGAATTTCAGGATGACGCGGAAGCGATCGTTATGGACTTCAAGATCCCAGAACTGATGCTCGATCACGATCGTCATCTCTTCGGGATAACGGCCGGTCAGATGCTCCGGCAGGATCACGCCGGGCGCGTGGGTGCGGAACGTGATGTAGAAATGATGCTTCTCGGGCAGGCCGCGCGGGCCGGTCGCTCGTTGCAGCGCCGCGCGCACCACGTGGCGCATCGCGTCCTGCATCAATAGGTCGTAGCCGATCAAGTCTTCAGACAACGAAGGTCTCCGCCCGCTTTTTCCCGCGCCCACTTTAGTCCGGTATTGAGCGCCAGCCTTGGCCGAGATGAAACGCCGCGTCAACGCCCGCCGCATCTTGCGCGAGTTGGCCCGCTTCGCGAGCCGCGTGGCGCGAAAACGAGCAGGCATTTGGCGGGTGGTTCTTCCGGGAGGAGATTGTTGCGCCGGCGCACGTCGCCATCGGGGTTGCCGCAACAAATGCGCAAGTGGAAATCAGCCAGGGGGAACAAGTCCCCGGCTTCTGTTGCCAGGCGCCGGGGGGCCCCGCCTGCGGTTGCGACACCGCAGGACTTAGTTCGGAATTTCCTCACACCGCTTACGCGGCGAGAGCGTATTCCTCAGCGTGGTTGTCATTGGCAACTACGTTGATTTGGCCTGTGACGGGACCACCCGAGCAAAAGCAACGTCCTTTAACGTCCGTCGATCCTATTTCGGCCCCGCACGCTCCAATGAAGAGCTTACTGGTGGAGCCGCCGGGAATCGCACCCGGGTCCGATCCGTCTATCTCCGCGCGTTTATCGCCATAGTCGGAGCAAGCCCCGACAGGACAAATATAGGGGGCAGGGAACCCTAAAGAAAGGTAAGTTTGCCTGGGCATATGGCGCCGGGCAGGCTGGCGCTCCGGCGGAAACTGTTGATCGCGTGCGGCCCGCGCCTCGCAGAATCGGGGCCGCGGGGCTACTTGTGAGTAATGTCCGCCGCCGCCCTGAAGATCGCCGAGAACGGCATGCACCCCGAACAGCAATATCTCGACCTGTTGAGCGATCTGCTTGAGCGGGGCGTGAAGCGCGAAGACCGCACCGGCACGGGCACGCTCGGCCTGTTCGGGCGCCAGATGCGGTTTGATCTGGCCGCCGGCTTTCCGGCGCTGACTACCAAGAAGCTGCACCTGAAGAGCATCATCGTCGAACTGCTCTGGTTCCTGCGCGGCGAAACTAACGTGAAATGGCTGCAGGAGCGCGGCGTTTCGATCTGGGATGAATGGGCCGACGAGCGGGGCGAGCTTGGCCCGGTCTATGGCAAGCAATGGCGCAGCTGGGAAAGCCGCGACGGGACCGAGATCGACCAGATCGCCAAGGTGGTCGAGGCGATCAAGGCGAACCCGTATTCGCGCCGCCACATCGTTTCGGCGTGGAATCCGGCGGACGTCGACCAGATGGCGCTGCCGCCGTGCCACTGCCTGTTCCAGTTTCATGTCGCTGAGGGGCGGCTGAGCTGCCAGCTCTACCAGCGCTCGGCGGACGTCTTCCTCGGCGTGCCGTTCAACATCGCGAGCTACGCGCTGCTGACGATGATGGTCGCGCAGGTGTGCGATCTTGAGCCGGGCGAATTCGTCCATACGCTCGGCGACGCGCACCTTTACCTGAACCATATCGAGCAGGCGAAGCTGCAACTCACCCGCCCGCCGCTGCCGCTGCCGGTGATGAAGCTCAATCCCGAACGCCGCGATATTTTCGCGTTCGAGTTCGATGATTTTGAACTCGTGGGCTACACGCCCCATCCCGGCATCAAAGCGCCGATCGCGGTGTAATTGACCGCACTTTCCCTCATCGTCGCGCGTGCTCGTAATGGCGTGATCGGCCGCGAGGGCGCGCTGCCGTGGAGGCTGTCGTCCGACCTGAAGCGCTTCAAGGCGCTGACCATGGGCAAGCCGGTGATCATGGGGCGCAAGACGTGGGACAGCCTGCCGAAAAAGCCGCTGCCGGGCCGCAAGAACATCGTGCTCAGCCGCGACAAGGATTTCCGCGCCGAGGGCGCGTGGAGTTTCTCTGACTTTGCCGCCGCCTTTGCCGCCGCGCGCGCGATGGCCGCTGCCGATGGCGCGGCGGAGGTGAGCGTAATTGGCGGGGCGGCGCTCTATGCGATGGCGCTGCCGATTGCGGACCGGCTCTATCTCACCGAAGTCGATTGCGCGCCGCAAGGCGATGCGCGCTTTCCTGATTTCGACGAAGCCGCGTTCCGCGAAGTCTCGCGCGAGGAATTTCCTGCGGGCCCGAAGGACGACCATGCGTTCGTGCTGCGCACCCTGGCGCGGATAAAGACCTAAATCACGCCCTTCGCCTTCAGCGCCGCAAAGCGCGCTTCATCCACGCCGGCCATTTCGCGCCACACGCGCTCATTATCAGCCCCCAATGCCTTCGCGGGCCAGCGCACGGCGCCTGGTGTTTCCGACAGCACCGGGAACACGCCCTGCATCTTGATCTCGCCGATGACATCGTCATGCGCCGAAACGATTGAGCCGCGCGCGGCGATGTGCGGATCGGCGAGCAGTTCCGGCGCGCGGTTGACCGGCCCACAGGGCACGCCGTGTTCGTCGCAAAGGCGCTGCGCTTCGGCGCTCGAAAGCGTGAGGGTCCAACGCTCGATCAGGGCGTCCAGCTCGATCTGGTTTTCCCCGCGCGGTACGTGGGATTTGTAGCGCGCATCGTTCGCCAGGTCCGGCGCGCCCATTGCTTCGCAGAGCCGCGCAAACACACTGTCCTGATTGGCACCGATGATCACCATGCCGTCGGCGGTACGATAGATATTGCTCGGCGCGATCTGCGGCAGGAACGATCCGGCGCGTTCGCGGATCACCTGCCCATGCTGATAATCCGGGATCAGGCTCTCCATCATCGCCATGCACGATTCATAGATCGTAGCATCGACGATCTGGCCCTTGCCGGTTGCGTGGCGCGCGTTCAGCGCCGCGAGCGTGCCGAGCGCCGCGAAGGTGGCCGCCAGACTGTCGCCCAGAGACGTGCCCGTCCGCGCAGGCACGCGGTCAGGCTCGCCGATCGGATAGCGCAGCCCGCCAAACGCCTCGCCAACCGAGGCGTAGCCCGCTTTGTGGGAATACGGGCCGGTTTGCCCGTAGCCGGAAATGCGCGTGAGGATCAGGCGCGGGTTGAGCGCATGCAGAACATCCCAACCCAATCCCCACTTCTCCAGCGTGCCAGGGCGGAAGTTTTCCACCAGCACGTCAGCGCTTTTCAGTAGATCGCGCAGCAGGGCGCGGCCTTCCTCCTGGTGGAGATCGAGCGTGGCGAAAGTCTGCGGCCGACAATGGCGAACCACACCGAAACGCCTTGAGGCCTCACGCGTCCCCATTCGCGTAGAGGATCGCCAGCGCCGGGCGGTTCGATCTTGATCACTTCGGCGCCCATATCGGCGAGAAACTGCCCGCACACCGGCCCAGCCAGAAGCTGGCCCAGTTCGATCACGCGCACGCCGGTAAGGGCGCCATGCTCCATCATGGGCGGAGCCAACGCGCATAGATCGCTGTTGGCAGAAGGCGCCCCCCTTCCTCGGGCAATGTCATTTCTCCGGCGTCGACCGCGCCGCCGAGCGGCGTCAGCGTCTGGCCAAGCGCGCGCTCCAGCGCAACGTAGGAAAGCCGCACCGCATAAAGCGTGGCGATGACGAAACACGGCCGCGCGCTGTTGGCCGCCAGGATCGCGGGCAGCGCGTCGAGCAGTGCGGGGAAGTCTTTCTCAAGATGCCAGATTTCGCCGTTCGGACCGCGCCCATGTTTCGGTGGATCGAGGATGATCCCGTCATACACATTGCCGCGCCGCGCCTCGCGCTTAACGAAAGAAAGCGCGTCGTCGGCGATCCAGCGGATCGGCGCCTCATTCAGGCCGGAGAGCGCTTGGTTCTCGCGCCCATGGCCAATCGACTTTTTAGAAGCATCGACATGTGTGACGCGGGCGCCTGCCTGCGCCGCGTAGAGGCTTGCAGCGCCCGTATAGCCGAACAGGTTGAGCACATTGGCGGCGGGCGAAAGATGTTCGGCGCTCCATTGCCAATGAACGGATTGTTCCGGGAAGAAACCCAGATGCCGGAACGGCGTGCAGCGCGCGTGCAGCTTCATCGCGCCAAATGCGATCGGCCAGCTTTCCGGCACCGCCTTGTTGAACCGCCATTTGCCGCGCTCGTCATCTTCATCGGCGGCGGGGGAGAAGCGGGCGTCCTCGTTCCATGTATCGACCGGCTTTGCCGGGCGCCACAGCGCCTGCGGTTCGGGCCGCGCGAACGTGTGCTTGCCCACGCGCTCGAGCTTCCAGCCATCGCCGCTGTCGAGCAGCGCGTAATCGCGCCAGCCGCGTGCGATCAGGGTGTTGTCAGCCGCCGTCATAGCCCCGCCTGCGCCAGTAATCGTAGATCATCACCGCCGACGCGGCGGCGAGGTTGAGGCTGTCTGCCTTGCCGCGCATGGGGATGCGCACCAGCGCATCGCAGGCAGCTTCTCCCTCATCAGTGAGTCCGGATTGCTCGTTGCCCATCATTAGCGCCACGGCGTCGTCTGCGGCGGGTGCGTCATGGCGGGTTTCGCCGCGCAGCGATGTGCCGATGGTTTTTACGCCGTGCGTCTTCGCCCAGGCGGAGAAACCGGCGAGGTCGGTTTGCGCGAAAGCGGTGGCGAAAATCGCGCCCATGCTGGCGCGCACGGATTCCACCGAAAACGGATCGCACGTCTCGCCGATCAGGATCACGCCGCCGGCGCCGGCCGCGTCCGCCGTGCGCAGCACCGTGCCCAGATTGCCCGGATCGCGTACGCGCTCCAGCGCCAGCCAGATTTTCCCGCCCGCGGCGAGCCGCGCAAGGCTCGTGTCCCATTTACGGTATGCCGAAACGATGGTCTGGGGATTTTCTCGCTTGGCGATGCCGGAGAGCACGCTTTCACTGGTGGCGACGCAGCGCGCGCCGGCCGCTTCCGCCTGCTTCACCAGCCGCGCGCTTTGCGGCCGCTGCAGCGCGGCTTCGGCGAACATCATGATCTCGGGCCAGACGCCCAGTTCGCCCGCCTCGGCGGCGAGCCGCGCGCCTTCGGCGAGGAACAGACCCGTCTCCGCACGGCCCTTCTTCGCGTGAAGGCTTTTCAACGTCTTGACGAGAGGATTTGCCGGCGAGGTTATTTTATGGAGCATGGGCGAGGGCCGCGAAGTGCGGTATGGATGTTTCAGTTTTTGCGTGTCCGGGCAATGCCCGGCGCGTCCGCGAAAGGGCGGGTTTAATGCCTCAGTCGATTGTCATCGGCGCCATCCTGCTTGTGATCTGCATGGTCGCGGGCCTGATTTTGGGCGTCGCGCTGCACCGGCGCCTGCATGCAGCTCATGTCGCCGGGATCGATGGGGACATCAACGCGCTGCGCTTGCGGCTACGCGAATTGCGCGCCGACAAGCCGATCGCATGAGTTTTAGCCGTCAACATGGTTAACGCCGCCGCTACCGTTCTCCGCCCGCGCGCGTTTGGCGCGGCAGGCGGCCCAATCGGAGAACAAGGTCGCGTTCCGCGCGAAAGCCAGCGACCATGTCAGGCTGACCGAAGGGCCATTTCGTGACATTGATCGCCTATCTCTGGGGCTTCATGCTGCTGGTGACGCTGCTTGCGGCGGTCGCTGGCTGGTCGTGGGCTGAAGCGCGCGCCCGGCCGCGCTGGCGCGTCATGGAAGAAGAACGGCGCACCCTGCGCGCCGAATTGCTTGGCCTCGCCGCAGGCGGGCCAGTCATCGAAGGCAATGGCGAAGGCACGGTCGCCGCGCGCCGCCGGATCGCCGATCTGGAGCAGGCGCTCGCTGAAGCGCGTGGCCGCGCGGTTGAGGTTGAGGTGCTACGTCTGCGCATCGCCGAACTTGAGCGCGCCGGCGCCGCCACGCCGCGCAACGTCTCCGCGCTCGACGTCACCGAATACACCAGCCGCATCGCCACGCTCGAAGCCCAATTGGCGCAGGCCCGCGATCACCTCATGAACCATGGCAATCTGCCGGGCCGGATCGAGGCGCTGGAAGGCGATTTGTCCGCCGCACGCGCCGCGCTCGCCGCCGCGCCGCCGCCGGAAGACAAAGACCGCATCTTCCTGCTCGAACAGGAACTGGAAGCAGCGCGCGGCGAAGTCGCCGCCGCAGAAGCTTTGGCGGCGCGCGTGAAGGAACTCGAAGCCGCGCCGCCGCCGGTTTCGGAGGATGAACGCAATCTGCTGGAATGGCGCAACCGCTATCTCGGCGAACGCGTGCGCTATCTCGAAACGCAAACGCCCGTGGCTGCGCTTGCAGAGCCTGAGCCCGCGCTAGAGCCTGTCGATACCGCCGCGGCCCAGGAACGCGCCGATCGCCGCGCCTGGCGCGCGCGTTATTTCGAGCAGCGCGCCCTGCATCTGGAAGCCGAACGCGCCGCCGCGCCAGAAGCCCCGCCGCCGGTGGACGACGCGCCGCTGAAAGCCCGCATCGCCGAACTCGAAGCGCAGATCGCCGCCGCGTCCGCAACGGCGAGCCGCGTGCCCGCGCTGGAAAGCGAAATCGCCGCGCTGAAAGCAACCGCCGCCCGCGTTCCCGAATTGGAAACGCAGGTCGCGGCCACCGCCGAGATCGAGCACGATACGGTGCGCACCAAATGGAAAGCGCGCTATCTCGAAGCGCGCGTGCGCTACCTCGAAGACAAGCTCAACGCGGCGCCAGAGCCCGCGCCCGTCGCGGCGCTTGCGCCAGCACCGCAACCCGCTCCCGCGCCGGTGGAGAAAATCGTCGTCGCGCCGCCGCCCGCGCCCCCGCCGGAACCCGCGCGCGTGTTCCGCCTCGAGCGCCCCGCCGCGCTCAGTGCGCCCCGCAATGGCGCGCCCGACGATCTGCGCCTGATCGACGGCGTCAATCCGCAAGCGCAAGTCACGCTCAACGCCATCGGCGTATTCCATTTCGACCAAATCGCGCGCTGGAGCCCGGCGCATATCGCGTGGGTCGATCAATATCTCAACCTGCGCGGCCGGATCGTCGCGGAGCGCTGGGTGGAGCAGGCGGGGAAGCTGGCGCTGGGTGTTCCAGCCTAGCGCGCCTATCCTCCCCCCGTAAACGGGGGAGGATAATCATCTCGCTTGTTCGATCAGGTTCAGCACGCTTTCGCCGTAACGGGCGAGTTTCTTTTCGCCGATGCCGGACACGCCGGAAAGATCCCGCAGCGTTTTCGGATTGGCCTCGGCGATCGCGGTCAGCGTTGCGTTCGAGAAGATCACATACGGCGGCACGCCTTCCTGTTTCGCCACGCTGAGGCGCCATTCGCGCAGGCGCTCGAACACATCGTTCTGCGCATCATCCAGTCCTGCCGCATCGCTACGTCGTGCGGCGCGCGCTGCGCGGCGTTCCTCCGGCGTGCGCCTTCCACGCTTGGCCTGCGCTTCGCGCATGCGCACGGCGCGCTCCTTGCGAAAGATCGCGCGCATCGCTTCGCCATCGCCGATGCTCAGTATCGGACGCAGCGAATCTTCGCCCTCGCTTAGCACGCCGTCGAACAGCAATTGCTTCACCACGCGCCGCCAGAGCGGTTCGGGCACGTCGGCGCCGATGCCGTAGGTCGATTGCACGGCGTAGGTTTCGTCCAGCGTGTCGCGCGGCGGCTTGCCGAGCAGGTGGTCGATCACGCGCCCGCGCCCGAAGCGCTGATCCATGCGCAGCACGGCGGAGAGCGCCTTGGCCGCCAGCTCCGTCGCGTCGATCGAGGCGGGCGGATCGAGGCAGATGTCGCACGCGCCGCAGGGCTCTGCGTCCGCCTCGCCAAAATAGCGCCGCACGCCCGCGCGGCGGCAAGTGAGGCCATCCAGAAACGCAAACAGCTGGCGCGCCTTGCGCACCTGAACGGCCTTGATCTCCGGCGCCGCGTCGGATTGGTTGGCCCACATCAGCGCGCGGCGCAGATCCCCCGCGCCGTAAAGCGCCACGCCCTCCGCTGGCGCGCCGTCACGTCCCGCGCGGCCAACTTCCTGCCAATACGCTTCGATTGATTTGGGCGGATCGGCGTGGATCACGAACCGTACGTCCGGCTTGTCCACGCCCATGCCGAACGCAACCGTGGCGGCCATCACCACATCGTCTTCGTTCTGGAAACGCTTCTGCCGCTCGGCGCGCACCCGCGCGTCGAGCCCCGCATGATAGGCCAGCGCCGGGACGCCGGCGGAACTGAGCGCGGCGGCGATCTTCTCCACCCCATCGCGCGTGGCGGCGTAAACAATGCCTGCCTGTCCCGCGCGCGCCTTGACCAATTGCGCGACGCGCTCAGCCGGGCGGTCTTTGCGCTCGGCGGCGAGTGCAAGATTTGGGCGATCGAACGAAGCGACGAATTTGCGCGCGTTCTCCAGCTTCAATTGCGTGGCGATATCGGCGCGCGTCGGTTGGTCGGCGGTGGCGGTGACGGCGATGCGCGGCACGCCGGGAAATGTATCCGCCAGCCGCCCCAGCGCACGATAATCGGGCCGGAAATCATGGCCCCATTGGCTGACGCAATGGGCCTCGTCAATCGCGATCAGCGCCAGGGGGCTTGCGCCGATACGTTCGCGCAGCGCGCCGCTGGCGAGGCCCTCGGGGGAAACGTAGAGCAGATCGAGCCTGCCTGCCGCGAGCAGGGCGAACGTCTCGCTGCGCTCATCCGGCGGCACGCTGGAATCCAGCCGCGCCGCCGAAACGCCCGCCGCGCGCAGCGCGATGACCTGATCCTGCATCAGCGCAATTAGCGGCGACACGACGAGGCCAACGCCGTCGCGCAGCATCGCGGGGATCTGATAGCACACGCTCTTGCCGCCGCCGGTCGGCAGGATCGCCAACACGTCGCGGCCCGCGAGCACTTCGCCGATCACGTCTTGCTGCAAGCCACAAAAGTCCGGATGGCCAAACACGCGGCGCAGCGTCTCGCGCGCCTCGCTGATGCCCGGCGCGGGCACTCTATTTGCGCGCGAGATAGGAGAACGTGCCGCAGAGCGGCGGGTCTTTGTCAGCCGCCGGCGGCCAGGCATCGCCGCTGAACGCTGCGAGCTGCATTTCGCCTTCGCCGCTGACGCCTGTGTATTCGGTGATCGCGAAAAACCCGGTCTTGTCGCACGGGCCGCCGTTCAGCGTGCCTAGTTTGATGGTTTCCTGATTGACCGCGTAGATCGTCACCGGGGCGTTCTCTGCTGTTGGAAACAGCGAAGACCATGTCGCATTGCCGGCCTTGTCGCTCAGCATCGCCGTGCCGATGAATTCAGCCTCCCACACATGGCCCATGCCGGCGGTGATCCTGATCTGCTCGGTCGCGTTCGCACCGGGGCGGGGCAGTTCGGTGATGTCCAGCGCGCCGGTGAAGGCGTCAGCGGTTTTTGAAAGTGGATCGTAGAGCCGTGGCGCGGATGAAGGCGCGGCGACCGGCGGTGCGCCGGGATCGTCCTGACCTAATTGCTCAACCGAGGGGCCGCACGCCGCAAGCGCTAACGCCACGAGTACAAAGAAATGATACGGCACGATCTCAAATCTCTGAGAGTCGGAGACTAAAGCCCTCGATAAGCAGAGCCGATGCCTCGCCGTCGGCTTCGACGGGAGTTGGTGAGGGGTAAACGCCATCACGCGGGGAACGGTGGACAAAAATCGCGCGCGTGTTGACATCAATGACCCAATATTCAGGCACACCATGGGCGGCGTAGCGGCGCGCTGTGGCGCTAAGGTCGTGATCCAGACTGGTGTCGGCCACTTCGATCACGAGCAGAATGTCTCTGGCGGGAACATCGCCCGCAGGCGCGCCGCCAGCAAGTACATAGAGATCAGGACTTGGCGCATTGAACTCAGAGAGGCGCAGGGTGGTCTGTACGCCAATAAAATAATTGTCGTTCAGCGTGCGCATCAGGCGCCGCGCCAGCGCCATGGTGAAACGGATATGAGAGTCGCCGTCCGCTGGCATGTCATAAATCTCGCCGTCGAGGAGTTGAGCGCGCCTATCGACGAATCCCTGCGCCGCAAGCTCAATGACATCATCCACCGTGAAACGGTGCCGTGATATCGTGGTGGGCTGAAGCGGGACGTTCATGACCCCATCCTACCTAAAACTCCGGTGCTTCGCTACTCTGCTGCGGCCACGGGCTGGGCATAGCCTAACCGCTCGTTCAGCTTATCAAGGATATCGATCGCCGCCTGGGCGATCACGGTGCCCGGCAGGAATACCGCCGCAGCGCCCATGTCGCGCAGCGTCGCCACATCGCCTGGCGGGATCACGCCGCCGATCACCACCATGACGTCATCGCGCTTGCTGGCATGCAGCGCGTCTTTCAGCGCCGGCAGCAAGGTGAGGTGTCCTGCCGCCAGTGAGGAGAAGCCGATGACGTGTACGTTTTGCTCCAGCGCCTGCTTGGCGACTTCGTCCGGCGTTTGGAACAGCGGGCCGATCTCGACCGAAAAGCCAAGATCAGCAAACGCGCTGGAAATAACTTTCTGCCCGCGGTCGTGTCCGTCCTGGCCCATCTTCGCAACAAGGATGCGCGGCGGGCGGCCTTCGGCCTCGGCAAAGGCGCGGGCCATGTCCCTTGCGCGCGACACGAGATGGCGGCGATGCTCATCGCCGTCGCGCGCGGCCTGCCCGCCATAGATTCCCTCGATGCGCCGGATTTTCGCAGTGTGGCGGCCGTGCGCCTGTTCCATCGCGGCGGTGATTTCACCGACCGTGGCTTTGGCGCGTGCGGCGTCAACGGAGAGCGAGAGCAGATTGCCTTTGCCGCTGCGCGCCGCCGCCGCCAGCGCGTCGAGCGCTATTCTTAATGCCACCGGATCGCGTTCGGCTTTCAGGCGCGTGAGCTTATCGAGCTGCAGGGCGCGCACCTTGGAATTGTCGACCTTGAGGACTGGCACGTCTTCTTCTTCTTCGGTGACGATGAATTTGTTCACGCCGACCACGGTTTGCGCGCCGGTGTCGATCCGCGCCTGCGTGCGTGCGGCGGCTTCCTCAATACGCAGCTTGGGCAGCCCTTGCTCGATCGCCTTGGCCATGCCGCCGAGCTTTTCGACTTCCTCGATATGCGTCCAGGCGCGGGCGGCGAGATCGGCAGTCAGGCGCTCGACGTAGTAAGAACCGCCCCACGGATCGGCGGGCGCGCGGAAGCCTGCTTCGGTTTGCAGGAAGAGCTGCGTGTTGCGGGCGATGCGCGCGGAGAAATCCGTGGGCAGGGCGAGGGCTTCGTCAAGCGAGTTGGTGTGCAGGCTCTGCGTGCCGCCCCAGGTGGCGGCCATCGCCTCGATGCAGGTGCGTATGGCGTTGTTGAACACGTCCTGCGCGGTGAGACTCCAGCCAGACGTCTGGCAATGCGCGCGCAGCATGGACGAGCGCTCGTCCTTCGGCGCGAATTGCGCCATCAGCCTGGCCCAGAGCATGCGGCCGGCGCGCAGCTTGGCGATCTCCATGAAATGGTTCATGCCGATCGCCCAGAAGAATGAAAGCCGCGGCGCGAATTCGTCGATCTTCAATCCGGCAGCGATGCCCGCGCGCACATATTCCACGCCGTCAGCGAGCGTGTACGCTAGTTCAAGGTCCGCCGTCGCGCCGGCTTCCTGCATGTGATAGCCGCTGATCGAGATCGAATTGAATTTCGGCATCTGCTTCGCCGTGTAGGCGAAGATGTCCGAGACGATTCGCATCGAGAATTCGGGCGGGTAGATATACGTATTCCGAACCATGAATTCTTTGAGGATGTCGTTCTGGATCGTGCCGGAGAGTTTTTCGGGCGCCACGCCCTGCTCTTCGGCGGCGACGATATAGAGCGCCATGATCGGCAGCACCGCGCCGTTCATCGTCATCGATACGCTCATCTGATCGAGCGGTATGCCGTCAAACAAGGTGCGCATGTCGTAGATGGAATCGATCGCGACGCCGGCCATGCCGACATCGCCGATCACGCGCGGATGATCGCTGTCATAGCCGCGATGCGTCGCCAAATCGAACGCGACCGAGAGGCCCTTCTGGCCAGCCGCCAGATTGCGCCGGTAGAACGCGTTGGAATCCTCGGCGGTGGAGAAACCGGCATATTGCCGGATGGTCCAGGGCTGCGTGACATACATCGTCGGGTAGGGGCCGCGGCCGAATGGGGTGAGGCCGGGAAGGCCAGCAAGGTGAGCGAGCGCGGCGACATCCTCTGCGCCGTAAGCCGTCTTCACGCCGACGCCTTCCGGCGTTTCCCACGCTGGCGCCAGTTGCGGCGCCGCCAGTGATGGCGCCGCGTAGTCAACCTGCGTGAAATCCGGAATGCGGTTCATGAGCGGGGCGCTCCGGCGGCGAAGGCTTCGAACGCCTTTTCATCGCCGCGAAAATAATTGAGATCGACCGGACCCTGCACGCCCGGGCGCTTGCCGGCATGATTGTATTGCCAGATCACCCATGCATCGCGCCGGAAATCCGGCTGGGCGAACAGATTGCGCAACCAATAGCGCTCGGTTTCAAGCGCGCCGTCGAGGTGCAGTTGGTTGAACTCGCTCGTCGTGTAGATCAGCGGGCGGCGGCCGAAATGGGCTTCGACCCTGTCGATGAAAATCTTCAATTCGCCCGGTACGTCGGTGATCTGCGGGCCTTCGCGGCAGGGAGAGTTTTGTTCGATGTCTACCGCATGGGGCAGCGCATCTGGCGATTCCGGTACTACGGAAATGAAGTTCTGCGCCTGCGCCACGCCTGAGCGGCAAAGCGTGAAATAATGATAGGCGCCGCGCTTGATGCCTGCCGCGCCTGCATCGCGCCAGTTCGTAGCGAAACGATCGTCGCGGTGATCGGCGCCTTCGCTGGCCTTGATGTAGGCGAATTTCACGCCTGACCCGGCCAGCGCCCGCCAATCAATCGCGCCCTGGTGGCGGGAAACATCAACGCCCGCGACATAATGATTGAGCCATGGATTGAGCCAGCCCGAGCCAAACGCCGCCCCGGCGACGGCGACGAGCGCGATCAGGCCGAACAACGCGCCATAACCCTTGCTCATGGCGCGTCCTCAAGTCCGGCGGCGAGGCGCATCGGCGCCAGATGCGCGCGCGGTGCGCTCTCGGGCCATGGCTCAACATCGAACGGCTTTTCGTCAGATGGCGGGAAAACCGTCACGCCAATGATCGGCGCTGACTTATCGCGCGCCGCAGCCAGCCGCGCCTCACGAACCTTCGCTACCTCGCTCTCGAACCAGGGCAGTGCATTTATGATTCCGCCGCGCTGCTCTATGTCCTGGAAGATGCGCCAGCCCGCCTGCGCCAGATCGTCCGTCAGAGATTCAATCGCCCAGCTTCCCGCGCCGGGATCGGCCACGCGCGCAATGTGCGCTTCTTCCTGAAGCAGGATTTGCGTGTTGCGCGCGATGCGGCGCGCGAACGGGCTAGGGTGTCCGATCGCTTCGGTTAGCGGCGCTGTAGTAACGCTGTCAGCGCCGCCGACGCCGCCAGCATAGGCCGCCGCTGTTACGCGCAGCATATTTGTCCATGCATCCTTGCGGGTCATCATACGCTGGCCGGTGACGGCATGAAGGCGCATTGGCGCCGAAACGCTGCACGCTTGCAGCACGCGCGCCCATGTCAGCCGCGCCGCGCGGAGCTTGGCGATCTCCACGATTGCGTGCGGGCCCAACGCAAACGAGAACAGCATCGACCGCGCCGCATCCATGCCTGCGTGTTCGCCGGCGCGCAGCATGAGCACGCCCGCCGCGAGCGCGTAGCCAAGCTCGTGCGCTTCGCCGCCGCCGGTTTCGTGCACAACGCGCGCATCGACGCGCAGCGCCGTTGCGTTGGCAAAATCCGGGGCGATCTCCTTGGCAAATGAAAGCGCTTCATCGTGCGCGGCGGTTCCGCCGGTTAACACAGAGGCAAGCGGATCGACATTGAACGCCAGCGCGGCTTCCTTCGCCCCGCGCCGTGCGGCAAGCGCCGCCAGCCAGCGCGCCGCCCGCGGATCGGCGCCGGCATCAAGCGCTACCGGCGCGAAATCAAGCATTACGCCATCAAGCACGCGCGCCAGGTCTTCGGCGTTGCTGAGCGCGAGGCCGCGTCCGCCCACGCGCAGTTCGATAGACGTCGCCCCCCCGGTTAGCTCTTCCAGCGCGGTCACGTTTGCCTGCACGGGAGCGGTCGTTTCCACGATCTGGCGGATATCCCATGCCCCGGCGCGTCCCACGATACGCCCGGCCGGCGCGCTGTCGCCGGTATAGAGCGGCGCCAGCGCCACGCCGCCGGGAAGCTGCGTCATCAACGTTTCCAGCTTAGCGCCGGCGAGGGCTTTTTCGGCCAAAGCGCGCCAACGCGCGGCGTCTGGCGTTGGGAAATCCATGGCGAGGGGTATGGGGGCGCTCATGGGGCCAATGGCGCGCGGGCGGGGGAGATCGTCAAGACTATCCGCACCTTCGTCCGCGTATCGGCCTTGTTGCGCCGTGCTTTTCGCCATGGCGCGGCAAAGAAATCCGACCCGATCCCACCCGGCCGTAAAGTGCTGCCCGGATTGGGAGAGATGATGTTGACAGACACCACTACGGAGATCGCCAAGAGTTTGGCCGCATCGCTCACGCTGCGCGGCGCGCTGGCTATGGCGCTGGCCTTTGTCGCCGGCCGGCTCGGCTATGCCATACCTGACGAGCAGATAAAGATGTTCGCCGATGCGATCGTGCAGATCGTGTTCTATGGCGGCCTACTGGCCGTTGGTGTTGGCCGCGCCCGCGCCAAGGGGCCGCTGTCATGAGCCGGCTTGTTCGCACGATTGCGCTCGCGCTGGCGCTGGCTTCCACGCCGGCGTGCGCGAGCTTGCGTAGCCCCGTTCCGGCTTACACCAGCGTTGAACAAAGCGCTTTCGCGCTGATGGGCGCGTATGCGCTGACGCTTGATCAGGCCACGACGCTGATTGGCGATCCGGTCACGCCGAGAGCGGTGAAAATGGCGCTGGCTGAAGCGGAAAAGCGGGCAACGCCGGCGGTGGAATTGGTGAAGATCGCCGCCATCGCGCACAGCCGCGCGCGGCATAGCGCAACCAGCGCTGCGCTTGCGCGGGCGTTGACCGAAGCCCAGCCGCCAGCGCAGGCGCTTGCCGCGCTTGTCGGACGATAGGAGCGCACGATGGAAAAATTGATCCTTCAATTGCAGGGCGTGCTGGCGGTGCTCGCCGCGGCGCTGCCGCTGGTTCCAGTAAGCAACCGCGCCTCCATCGCCGCCGCGCTGGAAAACATTGCCGGCGCTTTGCGGTTGGGCGAATTGGCAATGGACGCGGCGGAGGCGCTTGCAGGCCGGTTTGCGGTGCTGCAGTCCGAAATCGCCGCGACGGCCGAAATCGGCGAGGCGGAGCTTGAGGCGGCGTTCGATCGCGTCAGGACGGCTTCCGCCGCGTTTCGCGCGGCTTTTGCCCAGAGCTGAGGCGTCCGGCGGCGGTTCCCGGCTTGCCAGCGGCGGGGGGAGGCCGTAGGCCATCGCCCCGCGCCCAAGGCATTAGTTGGCTTTCCGTGGGCGCTGGTGAGAGCGCGTAGCTCAGTCGGTAGAGCATCTGACTTTTAATCAGGGGGTCCCGGGTTCAAATCCCGGCGCGCTCACCAAAAACTAGCCTGTGAACCCTGCACAGCCGGCGCCCATTACACCGCCGAAATGGCGGTTCGCGCCGCATAGCCCTCGCGAACGCAAGCGTCTATTGCACATGCTTCGCATCAGCGTTATCGGGGCGGTCTTCAACCCGACGCAAAGAACATTATAAATCGTCTTGCAAATGAGAGTCATTCGCACGTATAGCGTTGCTCGCGGATAGATCCGCTGGAGGGGCGGCGTGAGCGGCGTGGCGGAATTGGGTTGGCCGGCGAGAGTTGCTGAACGGCAGGCGGCCACCCACGGCGCAATAGCTTCGGTGCTTATCCATGCCGCTGTCATCGCCGCCGTCTGGATCGCCGCTCACTCGATCAGAAGCATTTCGATTGATCAGCCCCAGGGCGCGATCGCGCCGATTGAGGTCGCGCTCGAGGATGCGCCGCCCAAAGTTCAGCATGCCAAGATCGAGCCGGCGCCGAAGCAGCAGCCCGCCCCGTTGCCGAAATCGCCCAATCCTTCCGAATTTGCGGCTGCGCCGCCGATAGAGCAGGCGCCGCCCCAACCTGAACGCGTTATTGAGCAGCCGCCTGCGGCGCCGGTGACGCCGGGCCCGCCCGCGCCGGCCAACAGCAAAGCGCGCGATTCATACATCGCCACGCTCGTGGCCTGGCTGAACCGGCACAAAAAATATCCCACGCAAGCCCGGCGCGACCGTGTGCAAGGCGTCACCGTGGTGCGCTTCACGATCAATCCGGATGGCGCCGTTGTGGCCAGCGCGATCACCCGGTCATCCGGTCATCCGGTGCTCGACGAGGCGGCGCTCGAAGTCTTCGCGCGCGCCAATCCAGTTCCGGCAATTCCGGAAAGCATTTCACGCGGTCCGCTGACGCTGACCGTGCCGATCGAATTTGCACTCATCACCAAATAGCGAGGGGACAACGCAGATGGCAAATTCAAACAATGTACGACGACCGGCGAGCCTGCGATCGGCTTCGATCGCCATGCTCGGCGCTTCCATGTCGCTGATAGCGGCCAATGCGATGGCGCAGCAGCCGGCCGCGTCCGCTTCTGCCGATGGCGAAATCGCGCTCGACACGTTGCGCGTGGAAGACCGCACGATCGACACCAATCCCTACGCCCAGAAAGGCGCGCCTTACCTCGCGGCCGTCTCCGGCGACGAGCGTCACACCAAGCCGCTGGTCAATACGCCGCAGACCATCACCGTGATCACTCAGACGCAGATCAAGGAATCCGGCCTTACGGATCTGCGCGATATCCTTGCCGCACAACCGGGCGTCACGGTCGGGACCGGCGAAAACGGCAACGCGTTCGGCGACCGTTACATCATCCGCGGCCAGGAAGCCCGCAGCGATGTGTTCATCGACGGCCTGCGCGATCCCGGGATGACCCTGCGCGAAAGTTTCGCGGTAGAGCAGATCGAGATCAGCAAGGGGCCTAATTCAACGTTCGCAGGGCGTGGCACGGCGGGTGGAGCGATCAACTCAATCACCAAGCGCGCCAGCACAGATTATAACTTTAACCGCGTCGAAGCCGGCATCGGCACAGACCAATTCCGCCGCGTCACGCTCGACAGCAACATCCCGCTGTCCGACAAGCTGGCGGTGCGCGGAAATTTCCTTCACGCTTATGAGGAAGTGCCCGATCGCGGCCCCGCGGATCGCGAGCGCAATGGCGCGGCGCTG
>JANNOO010000032.1:0-1698 GCA_031399165.1 Alphaproteobacteria bacterium
GATCGAAATCCCAGGCGTCGCTTCCATGACGTTCCTGCGCACGGCGCTGAACGCCAACCGCAAGGCACGCGGCGAGGAGGAGCTCAACACGCCGGATTTCATCAAGCTGGTGCGGGCCAAGGCCGACAGCCTCAACATCTCCATGGACATGCTGAAGCGGCCGGTCAACACGGGCTTCTCCGGCGGCGAGAAGAAGCGCTACGAGATTTTGCAGATGGCGCTTCTGCAGCCTAGTCTGTGCGTGCTGGACGAGACCGACTCAGGCCTCGATATCGACGCCGTCCGTATCGTCTCGGAAGGCGTGAACGCATTGCGCTCGCCCGACCGCGCCTTCGTGCTCATCACCCACTATCAGCGCCTGCTGAACTACATCACGCCCGACAAGGTGCACGTGCTCTCGGGCGGCCGCGTCGTGCGCTCGGGCGGCAAGGAACTGGCGCTCGAACTCGAAAAATCCGGCTATGCCGAATATGGCGAAAACGCCGCGTAAAGGGGGCCGTCTTGACGATACAGCCAGCAAAACTGGAAACGGCTGCTTCTGCGCCAACGGGCGTTGCGGCGGAACTCATAGCCATGCATGCGGCTGCCCGGCTGCCGGGCACAGACGTGGCCTGGTTGCAGGGGATGCGCAGCGCCGGGCTTGCCGTGATTGGCGAACGGGGCCTGCCGAACCGCCGCGTCGAGGAATGGAAATACACCGACCTGCGCGCCGGTATGACGGCGGCCTATGCGCCATCGATCACGCCGGTGCCGGTGTCGCGCGCGGATATCGAGGGCGCGCTGGGGGATCTTGCTGCGCTGCCGGGCCGCCAACTCGTGTTTATCAACGGCGCCTATGCGCAGGGGCTTTCTCGGAGCGCCGACACGCCGGGCGTTGAAGTCCTCACGCTGAAAGAAACGCTTTCGGACGCGCCATCCTGGCTGACGGCAGCTTTCAGCGCGTCGAACGCGCCGCCGGACGAGATCATCACCGCACTGAACGCGGCTTTCATGACCGATGGCGTGGCGATTCACATCGCTGCGGACGCCAAGCTCGCCGAGCCTTTGCACATTGTGCATGTTGCCGCCGGAGCGTCGCCGGTGTCGAGCGCGATGCGCAACGCCATCATCGCGCACAAGGACGCCGAGGCGATGGTGCTGGAGAGCTTTATATCCTTCGGCAAGGCGGTGGCCCAGACGACGAGCGTGACGCATGTGCTGGCGGCGGAAGGCTCGAAAATCATCCATGTGAAATATTCGGGCGAGAGTCTAGAAAGCCAGCATCTGAGCAATTGGGATGTGAAGCTTGCGACGAAGGCGGATTACCTCGCCATTCAGTTCGCAATCGGCGCCAAGCTGTCGCGGCATCAGCTTTTCCTGCGCTATGAGGGCGAGGGCGCGCGCGGCCATTTCCTCGGCGCGCAACTGCTTCGCGGCGACCAGCACTGCGACATGACGATGGTCATCGATCATGCCGTGCCCGGATGCGAGAGCCGCGAGCACGTGAAAGCGGTGCTGGACGGGCGCGCGCAGGGCATCTTCCAGGCCAAGGTGCTCGTGCGCCCCAACGCGCAACAGACCGACGGCCGCCAGATGGCGCAGGCGCTCATGCTCTCCGATGACGCGGAATTTGATTCAAAACCGGAGTTGGAAATTTACGCGGATGACGTGAAATGCAACCACGGCTCGACGGTCGGCGAGATCGACGAGGACCACATG
>JANNOO010000004.1:0-11730 GCA_031399165.1 Alphaproteobacteria bacterium
CTTCAGGCCTTCGCCCTTCTTCCAGCGCTCCCACAACTCAGCGCTCTGAGCTGCGGACAGGCGGCGATAGCTTCTCTTCATTGGCTGCGCTCCACGACCTCGATCCAAGGTACGTGTTGCGTCGATCAGTTGAGCTCACACCCCAAAACAGTCTCTCCGGCCACGTCCCGGTTTACAGGTGCGAGCGCGAATCGGAAGCGGTGCTTGAGCGCCTCTGAATCCAAGCTAGCTCGAGGGCCGATTATCTGCGCGAGGCCTTCAACCCGCCGGACAAACCCGATACAGGACGTGAATGGGGCGAAAAATTGCGGCCAGTATTGTCGTCGCGATCTTGGCCACGGCGACAGCGCCAGCTGCGCCGCTCGATGATCCGGTTCTAGACGCGGCAAGCGCTTATCTCGCGTTCCAGACCGACGCGACGGCAATCGGTCAGTCAAAGCTGGCCAGCGCGGACGATCTTGAGCGCGCCCTTACCCTGGGCGCCCGGCACAACCCCGACACCCTGACGCGCGGCTGGGTTGCTTACGGCGCCGTGATCGCCGCGCAATCGCCCGCCTTCGCCGCCGGCGTCCGCTCGGTCAGCACGCGTTATGGCCGAGCCGCAGTATTGCAGGCACTGAACCGCGACCCGTCCTATCCTGCGCGTCGGCGCGGCTATGACGAGGCGGTCGGTATCCTGCTGGCCGCCGACGACGGCCTCGGTCGCGCTCTGCAAAAGCACAGCGCGCAATGGGAGGCGGCGGCGGGGGCGCAGCGCCTACTTGGCCCAGCGGAACCGATCAGGCCCAACGCGTAGAGCGCCTCCGCTCGCTGGCCGAAGCAGCGCATACGTTGAAGCCGAGCGCCACAACGATCGCGGCGCCCCCGGCGAACAAGGCGCTGCGGCACGACCCGATGCGCGAGGCAATCGTTCGCCGCATGGCGACGCTCGCCGCGATGCGCGTGCTGGGCGCCGATGTCGTGTGGCGAACGCGGATGACCCGGATGCTGGATGACCGACCGACGCGCGAATGTATTCGCGCGCAGCATCTGCAATATTACCAATGCGTGTCGGTCACCAACGGCGTCGAACCCGCTTATTGCCTGTCACGCCATGCACTCGAAGGCGTCAACGCTTGCATGAGCAACCTTCCGGCAAAACGCTGACGTCAGCGGCGCCGCGCGTTCGGACGGCGGCGCTCGTCGCGAGTTTGTCTCGGCCAATCGAATATACCATTTCGTCAAGATGCCAGCGCGGCGAAGGCGCAATTCTGCGGCGCTTCAAATTGCGCGCGATCTGCGGTCCGAATTTAATCGTCCAGAAGCGAATTGTTTCGTAGGTGACCTCAACGCCGCGCTGCGCCAGCAATTCTTCGACATCCCAAAACTGAGCGTGAAACGGAAATAAAGCACACTGCGTGACGTATCACGTCAGGCGGAAACCGGTGGCGTTTGAAGCTTAGACGACGCGTCACGAACCGCCTCCCCCGCGGGCCAAAAGCCTCGCAAACAGAGACAAATTCGTATTAAACTGACAGCACCGCCAGATTGCAGCTAGCTGCACAGGCGCGTTGGTTTTTTCCAATCTGACAGGACGGGTGTTCCGATCCGGTGTTCCGATCAAGGAGCAACGGCGTGGTCGGCAGACGCATTCAACATCTCGAAGGCGGGGCGCGATCGATTACGTGCGCTTGCCAATTCCCCGTGCGCTCCACACTGCTTCAGGCCGTGTGGAGTTGCGCTGGTCGTTACGCACGAAGGAAATCTGTGAAGCGCAACGCCGCGCGGTGAGAGTTGGCCTCGCGTTTCGGCGTCTCTGCGATAGCGTTCGAGAGAACTGACAAGTTAACTGCAGGGAGACGCAGCCCTCCCGCGATCGCTTGATTCAGCAGGCAGCGGCGCGATTCCACACCGCAAACGCGGCGCGCCGGAGCTCCCGCAGGAACGGTCGCCGGATCAGATGGGTTTGGGTGTAGAACTCGTTGTAAATTCCCGCGTGGGTGGTGAGAAAACGTTGGGCCGATGTTTGCGATTTGAAGCCTTGCATCTTGCGCTCTCGTCGTCGGATTGGAAGATGCGAGTTCTCCGCACGGTTGTTTTCTCGCAATCGTCCCGGGCGATGCAAATGATGCAGACCTAATTCTTCGAGGGCAGCAGAGTATGATCGTAGCCCGCCTGTCGTGATCGATTGCGACTTAGCCAGCCCAAAACTGAGCCACTTTTCGTTTGATCTCGAAGATGAGCCCTCTATCGCCGAGGCGGCAGCGGTAATTTCTCGAGAAGGCGCCATACACCTGGTCGTCGTCGCGACCGGGATTCTTCACGAGGGCGCACTGCAACCTGAGAAAACTTGGCGGTCACTTCGACCGGAGACGCTGGCGCGCGCGTTCGCCATCAATACGATCGGCCCCGCCATCATCGCAAAGCACCTGCTTGCCAGCCTCTCGAAGACCGAGAAGGCTGTGTTCGCGATACTATCAGCTAGGGTCGGGTCGATCTCGGACAATCGTCTCGGTGGATGGCATGCTTATCGGGCGTCCAAGGCGGCGCTTAATATGCTGGTCCGCACTTTTGCGATCGAGCTTGCGCGCAGCAATCGATCAGCCGCGTGCGTTGCGCTCCACCCGGGAACCGTCAGCACTACGCTGTCTGCGCCGTTTCAAGCCGGCGTTACAAATCTCCTCACCCCAGCGATCTCGATCCAAAAGCTGCTGACCGTGATCGACGGATTGACGCCCGACCAGTCGGGACGACTGTTCGGGTGGGACGGCGCGGAGATCTTGCCTTAAGGTCCTTTATTCAGAATCCAATGAGCCTTACCGAGATGGACGATCGCCCAAAACCGCCAAAACCCCCGGCAGAGAAGCTTGTCTCAGCAAGAATTCGGGCGCGCATCCAGCGCGCCAAGAAGAGATTTCACGCCAATGACAACATCGCCGCATTTCTACAGCCCGGCGAAATGGAAGAATTGCTGGCCGAAGTTGAGGGCAAATTCAAAGGGGTCCTTGAAAGCTTGGTGATTGACACAGAGAGCGATCACAACACTCAGGACACGGCGCGCCGGGTTGCGAAGATGTATCTGACCGAGGTGTTTCGCGGGCGGTATGTAGAACCGCCGGCGGTCACAGAATTTCCGAACGCAGAATCCCTTAATGAGTTGATGATCGTTGGACCCATCAAGGTGCGCAGCGCCTGCAGCCATCACTTCTGCCCAATCATGGGCCGATTGTGGATTGGGATCATGCCCAACGAACACTCGAACCTGATCGGGTTGTCAAAATATGCGCGGCTTGCGGAATGGATTATGTCCCGCCCGCAAATTCAGGAAGAAGCGATCACGCAGATGGCGGAGCTGTTGATGAACAAGGTCCGCCCAGACGGTTTGGCCGTCGTCATGGAAGCGGATCATTTCTGCATGCACTGGCGCGGCGTCAAAGACGACGCAACCATGATGGTCAACAGCGTAATGCGGGGGTCCTTTCTCAGGGACCACAACCTGCGCAGTGAGTTTCTCACTCTCCTTAACACTAGAACATGAGGCTCAAATGCTCGTTCGTTGCCTCTATGCCAGCCGCCCAGCCCAGCCGCTCTCCGGCCCGTACTTGGATGGCATTCTCCAGCAGTCGCGCAAGAATAATCCCGCGCTCGGCATCACCGGCCTGTTGTGCGTATCGGACAATCTTTTTATCCAGGTCATCGAGGGCGGTCGCGACGAAGTCTGCGATTTGTTCAATGCGATTGTCCGCGATGATCGGCACCAGCACGTTCGCTTGCTGATTTACGAAGAAATCGCCGAACGTCAATTTGGCAATTGGACCATGGGTCAGGTGAGCATCAGCAAGCTCAATCCCGCTATGCTTCTTAGATATTTCAAGCGCGCCGAACTCGATCCGTTCGAAGGTTCGGGCAAGGCGACTCTGGCCTTGCTTACTGACCTCGTCGCGACGGGCGCCATTCTTGGAAGGATTAATTAAGCAAGCAGAAAAACTGGCCGCGCCTTTAACGCCAGCGCCCGCCCAGGCGCCGCACTTCAGCAAGGCGCGGCGGTCAATTCGTCGGTTTGCGGTTCTTTTTTCTGGTCCATTGCGGTCTCCATGGATGGGACCGCAAAGAGACGCGAGGATGCGCCAGTTTATTCCAGCAAGTTGAAGATGTTTTTACGCGGCCAAGGTCCGCAATGGGCCATCAATGCCGAGGCAGCCATGTTGTGACGGACGGCAGCGCCGCTCAAGACCTGCCGCTCCCGCCTTCCCCGCTCATCGGTCCGGAGATCGCCGAAAGGCTCCGCTCTGCTACGCCGTCCGCAGCTTGACCGAGCGCGGAAAAGTCCGTCCACCCGCCATGATCAAGGCGTCAAGCGCCGGTCGCATCGACGACGATGGTAACGATTTTACCCCGAGACATCGGGCTCCAACCGGCCGCGATGGCCGACGCGATGGCTGTCGCCACGAGCGTCTTGGGGATTTGCGCCGCCTTCAGCGGCGGCGCGCCGAACTTAGGCGGTGGTTCCGGCGGAAACTCGACCACAACTTCGCGGCTGCCGTCCTTGTGACGCACCGCGATCGCCTTACCGCGCCACTCGTTGGCGTCAGTGGACCACAGGGGAAGACGGTGAAGGCGCCAGACATAAGGCTCACCACCGACTTCGATTTCAAACTCAGAGCTCTGCTTGGTTCGCGCCATGCTACGGAGTTAGCTCGGCAAGCGCGGATAAGCCACCCTGCGCCTCCGGCCTCAGCCGTTTCCAAAACGCGCTAGCACAGCGCGCATCGCCGAATCCGAGAGAGTGACCGCGCCGCTCCTTTGGTGCCGTTGATTGCTGTCGCCGCAGTGCGGCACAATCTCGCCGGAAGCGGTCAAACACACCGTATGCTGACAGCACCGATGACCGCCGCGCTGCAATTGAGACGCTCGCGGCAGTGTTGCAGTACCGGCTCGTTATCGTCGAAGGCACTCAGCCGCCCGTGCAGATTTCGCCCCCTACGCCATGACGCCGAATTAGCGCCGGCTTTGCGCGAGCTTGAACGCCGTGTCGACAAAAGGCGCCAACCGGTCGGCGATAAGACGGGCGCCTTGGGCATTCGGATGAATGCCGTCTGGTTGATTAAGTTTGGCGTTCAGAGCAACGCCTTCCAGCAGAAAGGGATAGAGCGGCACATTGTGTTCGCGCGCGACGCTGGCAAAAGCAGCTTCGAATGCGCGTTGATACGAAGCGCCAAGGTTTTCGGGCGCGCGCATGCCCGCCAGCGCTATGCGGACGCCGCGCGCTTTCAGCTTGGATACAATGGCGGCCAGATTAGCGCGCAATCGCTCGGGCGGCAGGCCGCGCAGCATGTCATTGCCGCCTACTGCGACGAGTACGCCGTCCGCGCCCCTGGGTACGGAAAACTCCAGCCGCCCTAGAACGTCGGCGCTTGTGTCGCCGGAAGCCCCAGCGTTGACAACGCGAACGGCGCGGCCCCGCGCCTTTAGCGCCGCTTCAAGCCGAGATGGGATCGACTCTTCCGAACGCACGCCGTAGCCGGAGGTTAAACTGTCGCCAAGCATCACCAACGTGAACATTTTCGGCTGCCCCCATACGCCCGTTGGAGCAGCGAGGAGGGATGCGACAACAAGCGTGCGGCGCGTAATGTTCATTCGAAAGGCTCCCGGTCTCGAAACGCTATATAGGGATGCGATGCGCGGGAATAAATTGACCTCACTGCCCAACCAGACGCTGGCTTTGAAGGATGTATCGCTGGCGCTGACCGGCGGCGCTGGGCGCGTCGAGATTCTGAAAAGCGTCAGCGCGCAAATTGAAGCGGGAGAAATCGTCGCGCTCACCGGCCCCTCAGGCTCGGGAAAATCCTCGCTGCTTGCCGTCGCCGCGGGCCTGGAGCGAGCCACCAGCGGCTCGATCCGCCTGCTTGGAAACGAGCTTGTCGGCCGCTCGGAAGACGAGTTGGCACGAAGCAGGCGCAGCGCGGTGGGCGTGGTGTTTCAGTCATTCCACTTGTTGCCGAACATGACGGCGCTGGAAAACGTGGCGCTTGCGGCCGAGATCGCGGGCGCGCCGCGGCCGCTGGAAGCCGCGCGCGAGGCGCTGGCGCGCGTAGGGCTTTCGCCGCGCGCGGGGCATTACCCGAGCCAATTGTCCGGCGGCGAACAACAACGCACCGCCGTGGCGCGGGCCGCGGTGGCGCGGCCGAAAATCCTGTTCGCCGACGAGCCGACCGGCAATCTCGACAGCGCGTCCGGCGCGGCGGTGCGCGATCTCCTGTTCGGCCTCGCGCGCGAGGACAAGGCGAGCCTCGTGCTGGTGACGCATGAGGCGGACCTTGCCGCACTGTGCGACCGGGTGATCCGGATGGCGGATGGGCGGATCATCGCCTGATGCGCTGGCCGATCATCCTGAACGTGGCGCGGGCCGAATTGCGCGCGGGCGTGCGCGGCTTCTGGCTGTTCGTGGCGTGCCTCGCGATCGGGGCGGCGGCCATCGCGGGCGCCGGATCGACGGCGGCGGCGTTTCGCGCTGGCCTTGCGGCGCAATCGCGCTCGATCCTCGGCGGCGACATCGCGTTTGAACGCACGCAGATGCGTCCCTCGCCCGCGATGTTGGCATGGCTTGAAGCGCGCGGCCGCGTCTCGCATCTGGTGCAGGCGCGCGCGATGGCCGCCGGCCCCGATGCGCGGCGCCTCATGGATATCCGCGCGATCGACGCGCTCTATCCGCTCGCCGGCAAAGTAGAACTGGAGAGCGGCGCCGATCTGCACGCCGCCCTCGCGCCGCGCGACGGCGTGCCGGCGGCGGTGGTTGAGAAAGCAGCGCTAAGCGCGATCGGCGCCAAGATCGGCGACCGCATTTCCGTGGCGACCGGCGCGGTCGTGATCACCGACGTCATAGCGCGCGAGCCCGACGCGATCGGGCGGGGCCTGGCGCTGGCGCCGAGATTCATCGTGCGGACTGACGCGCTGAAATCACTCGGCCTGGCGCAGGAAGACAGCCTGTTCGATGTCCAAACGCGCGTAGCGCTTCGCCCCGGTCTCGACGCCAAGCCGGTTGCCGCCGCATTTGAGGCGGCGTTTCCGGAACTCAAAAACATCGTCCGTACACGGGAGCGCGCGGCCGACGGCCTTGCAGAAACGCTCGACCGGCTTGAAGCGTTCATCGGCTTTGTCGGCCTCGCCGCCTTGCTGGCCGGCGGCCTCGGCGTGCAAGGCGCGGTGCAAGCGTATGTGGAAAGCCGGCGCGGCCAGATCGCCGTGCTGCGCGCGCTCGGCGCTTCCGGCGCGGAGGTGCGCGCTATCGTGGCGCTGAATGTTTCCGCGCTGGCGGCGCTCGGCATCGCGCTGGGTGTCGCGATTGGCGCTTCGGCGCCGTTCATCATGGTGGCGATTGCGGGCGACGCGCTTCCCCTGCCAGCGATCGCCGGGCTGGACGCACGCGCGCTCGGCGTGGCCGCGACCCTATCGGCGATCGCCGCGTTCGCCTTCGCCGCCGGGCCAATCGGCAGCGCGCGGATCACGCCGCCAGCGGTATTGTTCCGCGGCGCGGAAGACAATGCCGCAACGCCGCTGCCCGAGCGTATGGCCGGTTGGCTGGGCCTGCTGGCGCTCGGCGGCTGCGCGGCGCTGTTCAGCCCAGCGCCCTTGTTTGCTGGCGGCCTGGCGCTTGGCGCGTTCGCGGCGTTCCTGGCGCTGCGGGGCCTCGGCCTTTTGGCGCAACGCGCGGCGCGCGGCGCAAGCGGCGGTGCGCGCGGCGTGTGGCGGTTGGCGATCACCGGCCTGGGCGGCCGCGGCTCGCTTGCTCCCGCTGCCACGCCGGCGATCGGACTGGGCATCGCGCTGCTTGTGTTCCTGACGCAGCTACAGGCCAATCTCGTCACCCAGGTCACCGAAACCGCGCCGCGCCAGTTCGCGACCGGCGCGTTTCTGGAGGTGCAGCATGGCGACACTGACGCATTCGACAACCTGGCGGCGGCGGCAATCGGCCAGCCGCTCGCGCCCGCATGGTATCAGCGCGCGCCAGTGCTGACCGCGCGGCTGACCGCGCATAATGGCGCGATGCTGATCCCCGAAAAAATCCCGATTGAACAGCGTTGGGTCGTCGAGGGCGATGCGCAGATCAGTTTTCTGGACGGGCAGCCCGATAACTTCACCGTAAAGCAAGGCGCCTGGTGGCCGCGCGATTACCAGGGGCCGCCGCTGGTTTCGCTGGAGGAAGATTTCGCGCGGGGCTTGAACGTGAAGCCCGGCGACACCCTTACTTTCGCCGCCCTTGGTCAGGACATAGAAGCGCGGGTGGCGAATTTGCGCACGGTCGATCGCGAGCGCATGGGGCCGAATTTCATGTTCGTGTTTTCGCCGGGCGTGTTCGAAGCGGCAAATCCGCGTTCGATCGTGCTCGTGCGTCTGGAAGAGGCGCCGCAAACCAGGCTGGAGACCGACATCGCCAGCATGTTCCCAGGCGTCGTTATTCTCCGCATTCGGGACGCGCTGGAGGCGGTGGCTGAAATCTTCCAGAGCCTGACGCTTGCCATTCGCGCCGTCGCGGCGGTCGCGGTCGTAGCCGGCGCGCTCGCCGTCGCTGGCGCGATCGCGGCGGGGGCGCGGCGGCGGCTCTACGAGGCGGCTATCTTGAAGACGCTAGGGTTCACGCGCGCGCAAATCGTCGCCGCGTTCTCCATTGAGATGGCGCTGGCGGGGGCGCTGGCCGCGTTAATCGGCGCCGCCCTCGGACTGGCGGCGGCCGCGCCGATCATCGTCTTCGTGTTGAAAGCGAGTTGGGCGACCGCTTCGGCGCAAGTGGTGAGCGTGGTTGGCGTTGCGATTTTCATACTCGCCCTAGCCGGCATTGTGGCCGGCTTCTCTGCCTTGCGCACCCCGCCATCAAGAGTGTTGCGCGAAAACAGATGACCTCTACTTTATGCCAGGCCGCCATATTGTGACGGACGACGGGGCCGCTCAATAGCTGCCGCCCCTGCCAGGCCTGCCGATCGGGCCGGAGCTCGCCGAAAATCGCCCTACGTGCAGTGCGCATTCGTCTCTCTGACATTTGTGTTTGATTACGGTTCTATTCCCGGCAGACCCGCCATCCGTTTCATTGCCATATCGATGAAGCGGGTCACCTTAGCGGGCGGGCGGCGACCGTAATCATGGACGGCGTGCACGGGATAGAGCGGCGGCGACCAGTCGGGCAAAACGTGTACCAAATCGCCGCTGTCGATGTGCTTCTGGAAGAGCCAAAGCGGCCCCGCATGGAGGCCCGCTCCCGCCAGTATCAAGTGCTCGATGGCGCCGACATTGTTTACGCCGCTGCGGGCGCGCATCGTAATGGAGGCGGCTTCTCCCGCCGCATTTGTCAGTTTCATCCGATCGCCTGTTTGCAAGAGCGAAAACAAGACGAAGTCATGTTCATCGAGCTCATTCGGCTTTAGAGGCTTTCCGCGCGACGCGAGATACTGCGGCGCGCAAACAAGGGCCAGACGCATCGCGCCAAGTCTGCGCGCCGTAAGCGAACTATCGGGGAGCTGTCCGATACGAATCGCCACGTCGATACTTCCGGCGCGCAAATCGGTCGTCCGATCATCAAGTACCAAGTCAACCGACACACGCGAATACGCTTGCTGGAACTCATACGCCCATAGAGTGAGGTGCCGTTCGCCAAGATTGGTCGGGGCGGCGATCCGAAGAAGACCGCGCGGCGTTTCCGCCTCTTCCCTTAGGTCCGCCTCCAAGGCGTCGCGTTCGTCGATGAGTCTGCGCAGCCCTTCATAAAAGCGAAGCGCCGCGCGCGTGGGCTCGGTCTTCCGCGGCCCGCGGATCAGGAGTTTGACGCCCAGCCGGCGCTCCAGGCTGTCCAGCCGCCGGCTGGCGGTGGAGACGTCCGTGCCGAGGTCCTTGGCGGCGGCGGTCACGCTGCCTGTCTCAACTATGCGCAGAAAGGTGCGTTCTTCGTCGCTCATGAGCGTTGCATTTTACGCAAGATCGACTTTCACACAAGCCGACTACTGGCAAGATACGCAACTCTTTAGGTTGGCGGTGTCGCGAATGAGCGCGAACAACATCGAAACAGGAGACCCAAGTGAACATTTTCGGAAAAAACTCTGAGGCCCGGCCGGCATCCAATCCTGGGGTTGAGCAACACCTCGTCGGCAAGGTCGCCGTGGTTCTGGGCGCGTCGCGGAACATGGGACGCGACTTTGCCCGCGAACTCGCCGCCCACGGCGCTGATGTCGTCGTGCACTACAATGCTGCGTCCTCCCGTGCCGAAGCCGAAGAAACCGCAGGGCTCGTTCAGCAGGCCGCGCGCCGCGCCTGGCTGGTGGACGGAGACCTGACCAACCCGGCGACGGTGCGTAAGGTTTTCGACGCCGCCGAGCAAGCGTTCGGCCGCATCGATATTGTCGTCAACACGGCCGGCGTTGTCATCAAGAAGCCCTTTGTGGAGATCACGGAAGCGGAGTTCGATCGCGGCTTCGCAATCAACACCAAGGCCGCATTCTTCGTGATGCAGGAAGCCGCCAAGCGCATCGCCGACAACGGCCGCATTATCAACATCGGCACGACACTGCTGGGCGCTACGACCGCGGGTTACTCGGTCTATGCGGGGTCCAAGGCGCCTCTGGAGGATTTCACCCGAGCGCTGGCGAAGGAAATCGGCGCGCGCGGCGTGACGGTGAACACGGTCGCCCCCGGCCCGGTTGACGACAGCTTCTTTCACCCCGCCGAGACGCCGCAATCGGTCGAATACCTTAAGCATATGAGCCCGCAGAACCGGCTTGGCCGAATCGACGATGTGACGCCCGTGATCGCGTTCCTGGCGTCCCCGGCTGCGGGATGGGTGACGGCGCAGACCATCTTCGTCAATGGCGGCTTTCTCGCCCGCTAAACCTCGTCATGCGGCCGGCGGACCTTCGTTCGCCGGCCGTCCACGCTGCGAATTGGAGCATTACATGAGCGATCCAACCCTTCTTCTTCTCGGCGCCACTGGCAAAGTCGCGCGGCGAGACGCTGCGCGCGCTCGCGTCCGACCGAACGCTTTCCGTGCGCGCGGCGTACCGGCGTGAAGAGCAAGCGTCCGCGTTGCGGGCATCAGGGGCCAAGCCCGTGAGACTTGATCTCGATGACGCCGAAAGCATCGCGGACGCAGCGCAAGCCGGGCATCGGGCCGTCGCACGGTCGCTTACGGCGCGCTAAATGATCGGCAGCGCCTCCTCGAGAGCATTATCAAACAATTCAAGGCCCGACGGACAGGGAAGCGACGCTTCGCCGTTCATGCGGCCGAACAAGAATGTCACCGCCGCAAGCATATCGTTGGTAGAATACGGCTTTGGCATAGATCCGATCGCCGCACTTTGGGCGGACCTCGCCCGATTGATCTGGCCGCTGATGAAAAGGCTAGGAATGCCGAGCGCTTTAAGGTCGCGGGCGAGCGCGATACCGTCGTCCGGGCCACGGAGATTGATGTTGACCAAGGCGAGACTCGGTCTGCTATCCTTTGCGGCCTGAAGCGCTTCCTGGTGCCGGCTCGTCAGATTCAGCACATGGTAGCCTGCATCTTGGAGTTCGTCCTTAAGGGCCATCGCAAGGATGACCTCATCTTCTACGATGAGTAGTGTCTCGCCCCGCCCTATTCCGTTGAAAAAGCCCGCCAGTGTCTCACAGCGGGGCTCACGCTCCTGATTAGCCGGCGTCTCGGCGCCGTGCTCCGCCGCCTATGCCGGCAGAAGCCTTGCCATCTTCCTGAGGTTCTGTGCCGTAGCGGCGAGG
>JANNOO010000048.1:0-69079 GCA_031399165.1 Alphaproteobacteria bacterium
CGTCGAGACGCAGCTCCAGCTCTTCGCGGCTCAAGGTGCGGCTGACGCCGCCGCGTTTGCGCGAAGGCGCCATATTGTCGAGATAGGCGCGGCCCGGCGAAGACAGGCGCAAGCCGCCGATGAAGGCGCGGTCGTCTTCCAAGGGCGCCGGCCCCAAGCGCGGCCGGATCCAAAGCCCCGGCAATTCAATGTCGCGGCGCCGCGCCGCGACGATAAAGACGGACCCATCCTCGGCGGGCCGGTTCTCAAGCGCCGTGCGGTCGGCGATGAGGGCGCCGGGCGCGTAAGCCGCGACGATCGGCCAGGCGTTGCGGCGTATGACGATGTCTGGCGCGTCATCGAGGTTTTTGGTGTAGAGTCTAGGGCCGAGTTGGCGAAGTTCGCCCGCCGCGACCGCCCGCGACACCGCAGAACTGAGCTCGTCGCTGGACAGAAAGACTTCCGGCAAATCGTCGAGGGGCTGCGCCATAAGACGCAATCTAGCAGGAAAACGTCTTTTAAGACACCAGGTTTGCAGGGTTTTGTAAAATAAGAGCTATAGCGCCTGCAGTCCCGCGTCAGGGAGCGCCGCCCGGAGGGCGAAGATGCGCCCTTTAGACTGGCTAAGCGGCGCGGCTTCCTGCGTCAGCACAAGCGCCCGGCCGCCTCAGGCGGCGACGCCCAGACGGGATTGGTATCAGGCTATAACCATACAATAAATTGTAAAAAGACAGGCTATAACCTATGTCGAACGACTGGCAGATAAGGTCATGCCCTGTGAAAGCCGCCCAAAACCTGGCCCGCCGTCGGCTCGACGAGCGCCTCAAGGCCTTTGCCGGCCTCGGGTCTCCGCCCCCCATGGGCTGGGTCCGCGCCATTCGCGACGCACTGGGCCTTACCGGCGCCCAATTGGCCCGCCGCCTCGGCATCCGTGCCGCGAGCCTGTCCGAGCTTGAAAAGAACGAAGCGAAGGGCGCCATTACGCTCGCCACCTTGAAGCGCGCGGCCGAAGCGCTGGATTGCACGCTCGTCTATGCGTTGGTCCCCAATCAGCGCCTCGACAGGATGGTCGAAGCGGCGGCCAAGTCAGCCGCGCTTAAGGAGCTTGCCGCTTCGTTTCACACCATGGCGCTGGAGGGCCAGGGCCTGCGCGCCGCCGACAAGCGCGAGATGATGGAAGAGCGTGCCGCCGAGATCGCCAAGGCTGGCGGCAAGCGTCTCTGGGGCTGAATGGAGCGCGCCCTAATCGCCGATGCTGGCGATATGGCGCCCTTATTGTCGCCTCACGCGTGGACTTTGCCGAATCTGAAGCGCGCGAGTGTCGATGGACCCCATAGGACGGCGACCGACCCGGCGACGAGCGCCAGTATGGCGAACATCACAAGCGGATCGAAGTAGGGCTCAAATTCCGTAAAGACACCCCAGGGGCTATTGATCATGGTGTGAAACAGCACGGCGATGAAAACGCTCTGGCCGGCGTTTTCGAACAACCAAACGATGATGATCCGCATGGCGACTGCGCCGAGGCATTGCCAGAGAGTCCAGTGGACGCTTCGGCCCATCTCGATAAACGGAATGACATGCCAGAACCCCCAGACCACGCCGATGATGAGTGCGGTCGCCAGCGCGCTTCGCCCGATCTTCAGTCGAGCATACGCGTATCCCTGCCAGCCCAGCTCCTCGCCAATTGCGGCGACGAAAAACATCAGTGCGAACCCGGCAATCTGCATGAGGGGGAAGAGCTGCACGTCAGGCAGCGTGCGCCCCGCAAGGCGGAGCACGCCGTACGCCAGGGCAAACACGATCGGCATCAGCAAGAGTGCAGTGAGACTCCATCCGAAGCCTTTGATCCTGCGAAAATCAAATGCGCGGCGCAGAAACTCCCGAGCGCCTGAAATGCCGGTTTCGCGATAGACGAGGACGAGCGCGGCGATCATCGGGACGAACGCCATGAGCGCGCTTACGGGAAGAAACGTCGCGATCGGAAGCCGCTCGCCTGCCAGCCCAAGCGCGTAGAACGGGATCGACAACAGGACCACGAGCACGAAGAAGAACCATGGCGACGCGAGGTACGACCTGCGCACCTGCTTGGTCTGTGAAGGTTCAGGCATCAGTGGGCTTTGGTGTTGAGAACGCCTTCGGACCATAGGCGATGACAGTCAGAACCGCGCCTATGGCGGCGATGACAGCCAACACCGGGTAGGTAAGGAGATTCTCAGAAGCTTGCGGCGCTTGCGGCCAACTCATGCGCCATAACCCGCCAAGCAAGGCTGCCCAACCTGTCATCGTAATGATGACGGGCCAACGCCAAGTCCAGAAACTGTGAGCGCGAACGATTGCAAGGCCAGCAACGAAAAGTATTGCGCCGTTGAGATAAACCACAGGCGCCATCTGGTTCGCGAAGGCGTCGATGTTTATGGCTTCAGTAACGCCAAGAGCGACCAGTGTTGGGCCGATCAATCCTGCGAGTTTTCTCGAGTCCGCCCTCATGATGCTTCCGCGCGGCGTGTGATTTCTCGAAGCTGGCGCGCTTGCATGACGCCGTGACCGAACATGGCGGCTGGAATCATCAGCCAGCGGGGGATGCGCGCGAGCAGCCAGTAGATCCGCTCGATCAAGCGCGGTTTAGATGGGAGCTTTTCACCCTTGCCGCCTGGCCAGCGTGCGCCGATGCGTCCACGGACCAAAAGGCGCGTGCTGCGCGTCTCGATCGGCTCAAGAAAGAATTCCCAACTTACGAGAGCGCTTCCGTCCGCCGCCGGAACCGTCAAGACGAGATCGCGGACAGGTGTGATGGTTGCGACAACAAAGGAGTCCGTCGCGCCCGGAAGCGATGGCATGATGTCGCCAACGCAGAGCTGCTGAAGCTCAGGGACTATTCTTTTCGCGCTTGGCTCGCCATCGTTGTCGACCCAATCATAGCTATACCACCCGGCGCGACCCGCGCCCATTTGCGCCAGCCACGGCCACACAGAGGCCGGCGGCGCCGCGATCGTCACCGCGTGCATTATTGAGCCTGCCGCGTCATGAACCAAAGTGTCGCCGGGAAGCGCTTGCCTTCGTTCAGCCGTCGTCGCTGTTGTTTTCATGAAGGCGCCTCGACCATTTCCCAATGCTCGATCCGACCCTGCCAGTAGACAATTTCTTTGCTGTCGATTTCCCAGGCGACCTCGCCGGCAAATGGAAGCCATCGGTCATTGTGGCGGCGGTAATCGGAGAACCTTCCTCGCCATGGCGTGAGGAGAATTGGTTCTGTCGCAGAACGTGGCCGATCACGGGCAAATCCGCCGACGATCCGCCCGTCGCTGTCGAGGCTCAGCACGACTTCGCTCGCGGTCTCACCCGACCCAGCGCTCACAGCCAGCGTATCCGGGCCGTCCTGGCGCCAGCGCAATGCAGAATTGTGCAGTATGGCGTCCGGCGCCCAGGGCAATTCCGCCAAGTAGCGCATGAGCTCCCCGCGCACGAGCGCAGGCGTGTGCGCGGCTCGGGCGATTGGGATGAATCCAAGCGCCGTCACATCGAGCCGCCCCTCGCCAGCCGCCAGCGCGTCACGCGCGGAAATCATGCCGAGTGGTCCAGCACGCGCAAGCCAATCGAATTCAGGCTTTCGAGTCGAAATCGTTTGAGTGGCCGTGAAAGGCATCCACGATTTGGCGTCCAGTGCCGTCTTCATGCGTCCTGTTTGCGTGAGGCGAACGTCTCGGGGTTCGGATTTCGGGTCCGCGCCAAGCCGCACCGCGAGATCGTAAACAGCGGCGGGAAGTCGTTCGTCCCGCGCAAGAGCTGTCGTGATCATCTGATTGTCTCTTTCTGTTTGCGCTCGGCTGTCGACGATGGCCGACGATGGTCGCCATGCGCGGTGCCGCGGATGGCTATTGCCGCCGCGAGCCAAAGACTGGCTGCGAAAGCTGCCTGCCAAATCAGACTCTGCACGGACGATGTGGCGGGAAAGAGAGCCAGCAGCCAGCCGGTGTAGCTGGCGTGCATCAGCATCGCCAAAAACACGCTTTGCGTGTTCGCATAGACCCACGTCATCACGATCCGATAGGGGGTTAAAGTCGCGAGATAGACGATGATGAACGACACGATCCAGGCACCGCCCATCTCGCCAAAGGTGAAGAGAAAGACGACCAGCGCGTGCCAAAGCGCCCAGATCAGGCCGAGTTGCAGGCCCGCAGTCGCGGGGCCGCGGCGCGCCAGCAGACGCGGCGCTGCAAAGCCCGTCCAACCGATTTCCTCAAAACCGCCAGCGATCAGTCCGACCGCAAGGAGCGCCCATTGGAACTTGGGCGCGAAAGTTGGCGCCATGATTGCGCTCAGCAGCAGCAGCGTGGCGAGCAGCAACACTGGGGCGGTGAGCACTGCCACGGCGTACCAGGGCGCACCAACTTTCCATCTTCCAAGACGCACCCACAAATCGCCGAGACCGGCGCGTCCGTCAATTAAAGCTGTAAGCGTCACGCCGCCCACACTTGGACCGAGCAGCATCGCCACAAAGAACAGGCCGGTCGCCAACGGCGTCGGCGCGGCGATATCAAAGCCGATGGCGGCGGCGATGATTAGAATGCCGCCCCAGCTGATGCCGAACGCAAGAATAGAAAATGCGAGCAGCGGGCGTCGTCGGAGCCAGGCCGTCATTGTTGAAGCCTTGGCGCTTCGAACGAAAGGAGCGGTTTGCTTCGCTCATCTCTGCGGCGGTTCGCATAGACCGCAGCAACGATGACCCACAGCACGGCGGCGAAAACGAGGTCAAAGATCACCGCGCCCTCGTTCGAAAGCGCCGAAGGCAAGAGGATCAGCTGGCCGGCCGCGAGAGGCGCATGCATCAGCATGACGACGAGGACGCTTCTAGTGCGGTCATAAAGCCAGACCATGAGAATTCTGAAGGGGATGAGGAAGGTGAAGAGAAGCACGCCGATGTAGAGCGCGGGCGGGATCGTCCCCGATGCGCTTCCAGAAAAGAGCGGGTAGTGCCATGCGCCCCACACCACCCCCATCAGGAGCCCGGTGGGAAGAAAACCATGACGCTTGCGGAACTCTGGCGTGGCGAACCCTGTCCAGCCAATCTCCTCGAAGAACGACACCACCAGCCCAAGCACGATGCCCGAGATCACAAGGCCCATTCTGTCGTCGGTTGTGGCGATGGCGGGGACAAATGCCGGAGATGTCAGTGAGAGCGTGAAGATGATCGCCGCCATCAGGATCGGAGCCGTCAGCAGCGCGACCAAGTACCAGCGCACGTTCACCCGCCACCGGAGCATCCGGGCGAGCAAGTCGCGAAGGCCTGCCTTTCCGTGAAGGAGGCCGGTCATGGTGAGGCCCGCGACGCTGGGGCCTGCGAGCGCGGCAAAGTATATGAACTGCGTCAGCTCCTCGGGGTTGGCCTTGGAGTTAAAAATTCCGCTCGGGCCTGCCACCAACAGAATGCCGCCCCAAGAGATAGCGAACACCAGGGCGTAGTAGATGAGCAGCGGATGTCTTCGGAAGAGCGACATCATGGTTGGCCGCTTCGCGTTGGAATTTCGAAGCGATCATTCCGGACGAGATATCGGCCATTGATCCGGATCGGGACCGGTGCGCCGGCGAAGGGCGCATCTGCCGTTCCAGGCTGCATGGCGTTGATGTGTAGATGCGGTTCGCTGGTGTTGCCGGAGTTGCCGACCTCCGCGATTGCATCGCCAACGCTCAGCCTCTGGCCAACGCGCACGAGAAGAGAGGCCTTCCTAAAATGTCCGAGCAGGATGTCGGCGCTGGCGCAGCGCAGGATCACGTGGTTGCCAGCGAGGTGGGCGCGGTCGGCTTGCGGCACGCGCATGTCAGGTAGGCCATCGACCGCTGCCACCACCTCGCCGGCGCAGGGCGTGATTACAGGCCGGCCAAAGATCGCGTAGCGACTCGGCTCTGCCGGCATGATCCCGTCAGCCCTAAAGCCCCAGCGATCCAGCGCAACGAGGTCTACGCCGTGGGCCGTGCCCCAATAGGGACGGCGTCGGGCGATGGATTGGTCGAGCAATGTTGCGTGCGCGTTCACAGCCGGCGCCGCGCCGCCATTCGCGACGAGGTACTCGCCGGGCCCGAGCGGTGACGCGAGATCAATCGAACGATCTCCCGGAAGTGCTCTTGCGGCAAGCGCGACGCGCGCTTCGTTGAAGGCGTAGAGAGCCAGCGATGCAAACACGGCCAGGGACAGCCAGCCTATCACGTGTTTTGGCCAGAGTGTTTGACGCTGCCGGATGATGACGCGAATGACTGACGCGAACAAAAGCGCGGCAAACACATATGGCGCCCACCAGGGTGGAAACGCCCAGATGCCGGTAAGGCTTGCTGTAAAAAGCGTGAAGCCGATTGCGAGCGACTGCGTCCAGAACCCGATCACGCTGCGCGGTGGCGCAAACGCCAGCCAGCCGATGAGAACGAGCGGCAAGACAGTTTGCAGCAGATAGAGAGGCAGCATCACCGTGAACTCGTCTTGGTCGTCACGGCGCCGTCACGCCGCGCCCCGTTCATTCCAGTGATCAACGCAATGGCCAAAGCGATGCCGGCGGCCGGCAGACCGGCGTCCTCCGGAATGCCCAACTGGATGGCTGCCGCGAGGCCAATCAGCGACCAGAGGAGCGGGATGATGGAAAGCAGCGCGACCCACTTTCCACGCGCCAGAAGCAGCATGCCGATCGTGAAGATGGTTGTGGGACAAGGCGCAACGCCGAACAGCGGGCCTGCCATCAGTCCATGACCCGCCCAATATCCGAGTAGCTCATAGAAAAGCATCGCATAAACGATGAAGAAGAGACCGGCGGCGGATCTGAAGCTGGGCCGGGTCTCGAAGCGCAGATCGTTCGGGACCATAATGGACGTCGCGAACAGAATGGATTGTAGAACGAAGAAGGCCGCGAAAACTCTGGCGAGCGGAGTTATCTCGGCAAAGAACAGGAAGTGATAGCCGACGCCGTTCACCGCCCACATGAATGCGAGCACTGCCAGGATGACCTGAATGGCGAGCGTGCCGCTCAGCCACAAGCCGACGACAGCCAGAACGCCCAGCCCGTAGGCGACAATCTGGAGAGGCCAGATCGCGGCATTGTAATCGACGAACACCCCGAGGAATTGCGCAACGGTGAAAGGTGGATCGAGCATTACGCCAAGACCGCGGCCACCGGCCTGCGCGCGGAGAACGGCAGCGCTGCGCCATACCCGAAGCGCATGACGATGTCCGGTCGGCGCCCGGGAAGGCCGACCAGGGCGGCCAGGTCTGGCCGCAAGCTTGCGACCTCGACGGGCTGATTGATGAAGGCGTGCTTGAGGCCGAGCGCCGTGGCTTGCAGGGCGAAGCGCTGGCAGGCGCGCCCGGCGCGTACCCAATGCTCCTTGTCATCGCGCGCGCCGACGAACACGGCGATGCCAGCAGAAGACTGAATCTGCGCCGCGTACTTTTCGTTCTCAGCGTCCGCTTTGAAGACCACATCAACCATGATTGGCCCAAGCCAGGAAGGAAGCGTTGGGTTGCCGGTCGTGGCCGCAAAGAGGCCGTCGCCAGTCTCAAGGGCTTGACGTGGACTGAAGCGCAGCCAGCTTTTGAGTTCGCGCATGAAGGCCGCGTCGGCGATCTGCGTGCTGTTGCCACTAAGGACGAGATCGCGCACTTCATTCATCTGCGGGCGATCGGTGATCAGGATCAGATCGACGCCGGGAATCGCAGCGGCGGCGGCCAAGGTGCGAAGGTCAGCGGCGCTGACGCGTTTCCCGTCATACTCGGCGCGTGTCGATTGACGTCTTGAGATAGCGTCGAACAAGGGCGAAGCGTCGTTCGACGCGCCATCGAACTCGAACACCACGACGCCATCGTTTGCCGGATCGAAGCTGATGTCGCCCGGACGGCCGCTTGCGCCGGCGGCGAGTGATAGATTCTCCGCGGCGCAGCCAAGGCTTGCGAACAAGTGGTGGTCGTCGGGATCGACGGCGGGCGTGCGGCGCGTCAGGTCGGGCAGGATTTCGACGCGGCGTTCGTCGATGCGGAACCGCCATGGTTGTGTGTTGTGCCCGTTCGCCGCCAGCGTCGCGTAGCGGAGGATATCTCGCATGTCCGGGCTCTGTGCGAGCGCGGCCCGCGTCACTGCGACGGAGGCATTGTATTCTTCCATCGAACCCATCTGCCGCATCCCGAGAAATCCAGCGCCGCCGCCTGCGACTGCCAGCGCGCCGGCGCCGATCAGAATATTGCGCCGCTTCATTGCGGCCCGTCAGGATGCACAGAGGAAGTCATTCCGAGGTCTTCCCATCGAAATGCTCGTCCGAGGCTTGGGCGTCAGCTTTCGTGGCGTGAACGACGCCGTCGCGATGTTCGGGTTGCGCGTAAAGCGTATAGAGCCGCAGGGACTTCTCGCCTGTGTTGACGATGTTGTGCCTGGCGCCGGCCGGAACGATCACTGCGTGGTCCTTCTTGATCTTGGAACTGACGCCGTCGATCCAAACCTCGCCCTTGCCTTGCTCGACGCGGAAGAACTGGTCGCGCGTTTCGTGCACTTCCTCGCCGATCTCCTCACCGGGGAGCAGAGACATCAGGACGAGCTGCAGGTTCTTGCCGGTGTAAAGGACGCGGCGAAAATCGCGGTTCGCCTCGACAAGATCTTCGATGTCCGTGGTTATGAAGCCCTTCATGAGAGGTTCCAATCTGTTGTGTTGCGCTGACCGAGCAGGCGTTAGACTTCGATGATCACCTTCAGCGCTTGCGTGTTGGCGGCGTGCGAGAAGGTCTCGTAGGCAGCGAGAATATCGTTGAGCTTGAAGCGGTGTGTGATCAGCTGCGTCGGGTCGATCTTTCGAGACGCCACCACGTTGAGCAGCATCGGCGTGCTGACGGTATCAACGAGGCGGGTGGTGATGGTGATGTTGCGGTCCCAAAGGTTTTCCAGATGGAGGTCGACCTTGGTCCCGTGCACGCCGATATTGGCGATGACCCCGCCGGCGCCCACGATCTGCTGACAGAGTTCAAAAGTAGCTGGGATGCCGACTGCTTCGATCGCGGTATCGACGCCCGCGCCGCCGGTCAGTTGCATGATGGCATCGAGGGCCTTGCCGTCGCTGCTGTTTACGACGGCCGTGGCGCCGAAGCGCTTAGCGACATCGAGACGATTGGCATCGAGATCGATCATGATGATTTCGGCGGGCGAATAGAATTGCGCAGTCAGCAGGGCGGCAAGGCCAATGGGGCCTGCGCCAACGATCGCGACCCGTGCGCCTGGTTGGACGCGGCCGTTGAGCACGCCGCACTCGAAGCCGGTCGGCAGGATGTCGCTGAGCATGACCAACGCCTCCTCGTCGGCGCCGGCGGGGATCGGATAGAGGCTGGTGTCGGCATGGGGAATGCGCACCAACTCGGCTTGTGTGCCGTCAATCTTGTTGCCGAGGACCCACCCCCCGGTGAGGCAGTGCGAGTACATCTGCTTGCGGCAGGGCGCGCATTTTCCGCATGCGCTGATGCACGAGATCAGAACACGATCGCCTGACTTGAACGAAGTGACCGCCGATCCGGTCTCGTGGACAATGCCGACGCCCTCATGGCCAAGGATACGCCCAGGCGCGCAGGTCGGTACATCGCCTTTGAGTATATGCAGATCGGTGCCGCATATTGTCGTCTTCGTGATTTTTACAATGGCGTCTGTTGGCGCCTGGATGTGCGGCGAAGGGCGCTCTTCGAGCGCCTTTCGTCCCGGACCGATGTAAACCAAGGCCTTCATGTCGCGCCGCCAATCGCTGCACAGCGCAAATAGCCGTGCCGAAATGGCGAGCGGCCGGCTGGTTCGCTAAAACCCGCTTGCCCGCGATGTAGACGTCATAGCGCGGCACGCATCGAATTGTAGGAATTGCACCCGATGAACGTCTGTGCAGCGACATCGGTTCCAGTGCGCCCGCTCGTGTGGGTGGGATAACGGCTTGACAAACGTGTGGTGACGAACTCACGGCTGGGTCTGGCGAGAACGTGTCGCGCGCAAACAGGGTGAGTGATGTGGCAGATCATCGTCTCTCACCGAAATAGAGCGGATGTTGCGCCGATGGCCAAGCCACGATCTGCGGCACGGTGCTTCAAATCTTCAAATGGGATGTGCCGACGTACAGGGCGGATCGTAACTTGAGCCATGAAGGGGTTGTCGAGATCGTGACCGATGCGCCGCTATCCGGGTTGAGCCAAACTGAGGCCGAGACGCTTCTCAAGGTTCACGGCGCGAATGTTTTGCAGGAGAAGAAGTCGCGTGGCTTGCTCGAAGTCTCGTTTGGCACGCTGCGCGAACCGATGTTCATCTTTCTTCTCGCCGCCGCGGGACTCTATCTTGTCGTCGGCGACCTCGGCGAGGGCCTCTTTCTTCTGGGTGGTGCAGCGGTCTCGGTTGGCCTTGTCGTCTTCCAGGATGCGCGCAGTGAGCGCGCGTTGGCCGCGCTCCGGCAATTGGCGGAGCCTTTTGTGCAGGTGATGCGCGCAGGCGCGCAGCAGCGCATTCCGGCGCGCGATCTGGTTCCGGGCGATATTGTGCTGCTCACCGAAGGCGAGCGCATCCCGGCCGATGGCGTGCTTCGGGCTGGCGATGTGCTGACGATCGACGAGTCTGCGCTCACGGGTGAATCCGTTCCCGTGGCGCGGATGGCGCCACTACAAGGCGCGGCGCAAGCCGGCGGCGCGCAGGGGGAAGACACAGCCGCGATATTCGCTGGAACGATGCTGGTTCGTGGGCAAGGTCTCGCGCAAGTTACCCAGACGGGTGCGAATACGCGTCTTGGGGCGATTGGCGCGGCGCTGACAGGAGAGGTTGAACGGACACCGCTTCAGGTGACAACCGGACATTTGGTGGTGCGCCTCAGCGTCATCGCCGTGGTGTTCTGCCTGTTGGTGGCGGCGGCCTACGGCGTGCTGCGTGGTGATTGGTTCGCTGGCGGCTTGGCGGGACTGACCGTCGCCATCTCGCTCCTTCCCGAAGAATTCCCGATGGTGCTTGCAGTGTTTCTCGCCATCGGCTCGTGGCGTCTGGCGCGGCATCAGGTTTTGGTGCGCCGCGCAGCGGTGATTGAAACGCTCGGCGCGGTGACTATGCTGTGCGTCGACAAGACCGGAACGCTTACCGAGAACCGCATGAAGCTCGCCGCGATCTGGTCGAAGGGCGCACTGCTCGATTTGGACATGGACGCGGACGCCGGCGAGGTAGCTGGCGTCGCGCTGCTTGCTTCGGCGACGCATCCCGTTGACCCGATGGACCGCGCTGTTCACGACGCACTCGCCGCCAGGGCCGCCCAAACTCTCGTCGCGAGTGGCGGCGAGCCGATAAAGACCTTTCCGCTTCGTCCCTCCATGCTGGCGGTGATCCAGGGTTGGCGCATCGGCTCGGGTACGCGATGGGCGGCGAAAGGCGCGCCGGAAGCGGTGCTGAAGCTATGCGCTCTCAAAGCAGCCGATGCGCGCGCCGTCGAGGAGGCATTGGCGTCCATGGCCGCGAGTGGCTTGCGTGTCTTGGGTGTTGCGCGGGCAGACGATCCAGAAAATGCAATCAACGATCCTAAGGACGCCACGTTCACATTCGTCGGGCTGATCGGGTTTCTTGATCCTATTCGCGCCGAAGTGCCCGCCGCCTTGGCCGAAGCGCGCGCGGCGGGGATTGATGTCGCCATGATCACGGGCGATTACCCAGTCACGGCGCTGGAAATCGCGCGCCAGGCTGGCCTCGATGTTTCAAGCAGGGTGATGACAGGCGCCGAGATCGCAGCCTTGAGTCCCGATGAGCTCGCCATGCGCATCGCGACGACACGAATTTTCGCCCGCGTGAAACCCGATCAGAAGCTGGCGCTTGTCGAGGCGTTCAAGGCGCGCGGCGACATCGTCGCCATGACCGGCGACGGCGTCAACGATGCGCCAGCGCTTGAGCGGGCGCATGTCGGTATCGCGATGGGCCAGCGTGGCACCGATGTCGCGCGCGAGGCCGCCGATCTGGTCCTGCTTGACGACAGCTTCGCCTCAATCGTCGGCGGCGTGCGCCTAGGGCGGCGCATCTTCGCCAATCTGCGCAAGGCGTTGACTTATGTGATGGCGATCCACGTGCCCATCGCCGGTGTCGCTTTGTTACCGATCATCTTCGGCATGCCGCCGCTGCTGTACCCTATGCATGTCGTCATGTTGGAATTGATCATCGATCCGGTCTGCTCACTGGTGTTCGAATCCGAACCAAGCGATCGCGCCGCAATGAAGCGTCCGCCGCGTTCGATCGAAGAGCCGTTGTTTGGCCGCCGTCAGATGGTGCTTGCGGCGATGCAGGGCGGCGTTCTGCTGGCGGCGGTCTTGGGGATATATGTGTGGAGCTTGAGCAGCGGCATGCCGGAGAACAGCGCCCGCGCGCTGGGCTTCATCGTGCTGGTTATCGGCAACCTTGTGCTCGCGCTCGCCGAGGCGTCCGAAACGTCGACGCCGTTGTTTGATCGGCGCCACCTCACCTTCTGGGTGGTTGGCGCTATCGCCGCCGCCATTCTAACGAGCGCACTGACCGTGCCGCTGATGTCGCGTATTTTTCAGCTCTCGGCGCCGGACGGCGCTTCGATCGCTGCCGCTATCTTCATCGCCGTGGTCGCGGGCGGTTGGTATGGACTTGTGCGTCGTTGGCGCGTGAGAGGGCCGTAGCCTAGTCATGCAGTCAAGCTTGCCGCCGTGTTTCCCGCCACACGCCATTGCTCGGCCGCTTCCAAGGCTTGGGCGGCATACATGACGCTTGGGCCGGCCCCCATGTAGATAGACAGGCCCATGGTCTCCGCTAATTCGGCGTCTGAAGCGCCGGCCTTTACCGCTGCCTTTGCGTGATAGGTAATGCAGGGGTCGCAGCGCACGGCGACGGAAATCGCTAACGCGATGAGCTCTTTGGTCTTGGTGTCCAGCGCCTCTGTCTTGAACGCGGCCTGCGCCATCTGGCTGAAGCCCTTCATGATCTCGGGCTGCGCGGATCGCAGTGCGGCGACCAGTGGGTTCAGCTCTTCCGCCATTGCAGGCCAGTTCTTGTGCATTCACTTACTCCACGGGTTGCAGCCTTAAAGGCTCGCGACGGCACGCTGCAGCAGATCGCGAACGGCGCCTGCTGTCTCCGTAAGCGCAGGGTTATCGACCGCTTGCATCGAGGCGACCGGATTGACGGCTGCGACCTCGATTTTTCCTGCTGACTCCTCACGCACGATCACGTTGCAGGGCAGCATGGTTCCGATTTTTGGCTCGGCGAGGAGCGCGCGGTGCGCGAATTGTGGGTTGCAGGCGCCAAGAATGAGATAGGGCGGCATGTCTGCGCCAAGCTTGGCTTTCAACGTGGCGGCGACGTCGATCTCGCTAAGGACCCCGAAGCCCTGCGCTGAGAGAGCTGTCTTTGTCCGCGCTACCGCCTCTGGGAACGACGCCTCGATGGTCTTTGCGAAGTAATAGGTCATGTACGGTTCTCCTTCGATCAGACTCAGCGCGCTTCGCGGCGTCGCCTTCGCCTTGCCCTTGGCTGTTGTTGCGCGTCACCACGTCGCTCGCCGGAATGACGAGCAGGGGGAGCGTCGGCGAAGAGGCCGAACAGCGACAAGCTCGCCAAGCCCTGACAGATCGGATCGAGCACGATGACGCGATCATCGCGTCCAGCGCCGAAACAGGTCGGGCTGATGCGCATGGCCAGCCTTAAGCAGAAGGCCCCAGAAGGGTGGTTGTTCCGTCGCCGGGCGACCGATCAACGGTCGAATTGGTTAGAACGCGGGACACCTAGTCGATTTATCGGCGGCAGGCATGGTCGCCAAGAAGGTCGCCACGCGCGCAGTGCCGCCGGCGCGGGTTCGCGGACCTGTCTTGATCGTGGCGGCTTACGTCGCTTTGCGGGCGCGGACCGCGCTCTAGGGCCGTGGACCTGTAGTCTCTCTCAGACGTTCCTCCGACAGTGTCTCCTCGCCGGGCGCCACGGCGCGCTTACGTCGCTTCTCTCGCTCTCACCAATAAAGGCTCCTCATGAAGGCGGTTCGGACGTGGGTACTCATTGCGGATGGCGCGCGAGCGCGCATTCTCGAAAACACAGGCCCCGGTCACGGGCTGACCCCGGTGGAGGGCATGGTGTTTCATGGCGATCACGCCGCAACCCATGACCTCGTCTCCGATCGCGAGGGCAGAAGCCATAGCTCGCATGGGCCGGGTCGCTCTGCGGTGCAGTCCCGCTCAGACCCGCATCGCGAACTCAAGACTACCTTCGCCCATCACCTCGCCGATGTCCTGGCTGGCGCGCTCGAACGGAAATCCTTCGACCGTCTGATCATCGCCGCCGCCCCGGTCTCGCTGGGCGATCTGCGGGCGGCGCTATCCGATCACGTGCGGGCAAAAGTCTCAGGCGAAGTGGCACATGATCTAACGAAGATCCCAAATAGTGATGTTGCAGACCACCTCAAAGCCGTGCTCGCCGCTTAACCGCGGACGGTTGGATCGCGTTTCGAGCCTCGCGCTGTGGCCGCGTCAAACCCTTCTTAGTTCGAACGGAGAGACGGAGAGATCGTGAGAGACCCATACGAGGTTCTGGGGGTCGCACGCGCCGCCACGCCCGACGACGTCCGCAAGGCTTATCGCCGGCTGGCGAAGAAACTGCATCCTGATCTCAATCCGGGAGACAAGCAGGCGGAAGCGCGCTTCAAGGACGTGACGGCCGCCAACGATCTCCTTTCCGATCCGGACAAGCGCCAGAAGTTCGACAGTGGCGAAATCGACGCCTCGGGGGCAGAGCGCCCTCGCCAGCAATACTACAAGGATTTTGCGAGCGGGGGCGCGGGCGCCGGGAGCCCTTACGAAAACAGTTCCGGGTTCGCGGACTTCGGCGATGGCGAGGATCTGTTCGCGGAATTGTTTCGCCGCCAGGCAGGACAAACGCGGCGCACGCGCGGCGCGGACTTGCACTACCGTCTGGCGATCTCGTTTCTCGACGCCGTCAACGGCGCGACGCAGCGGCTCACCTTGCCCGATGGCGGCTCGCTCGATGTGACTATTCCCGCCGGCATTCAAGAGGGCCAGACGTTGCGCCTGCGGGACAAGGGCGCGCCGGCGCGCGGCGAGGGCGAACCTGGCGATGCTCTGGTGGCAATTTCGATCAACCCCCACCGCTTCTTTGTTCGCGAGGGCGACGACATTCATATCGAACTGCCGATCACACTCTCGGAAGCAGTGCTGGGCGCGCGCGTAAAAACGCCAACGCCAACGGGCGCTGTGATGTTGACGGTGCCCAAGGGATCAAACACCGGTGCAATTCTTCGCTTGAAGGGCAAAGGTGTCGCGCGGCGCGGTGGCCATGGCGACGAACTCGTCAAGCTAAGGGTCATGTTGCCGTCAGAACCGAACGCTGAGCTGGAGGCGTTTCTCTCCACATGGTCGACTGCAAGCAGCGACGATCCGCGGAAGGACATGGTGTCATGATTTTCACGACGGTGGATTTTCTAGCACGCGCGCGAGTAGACCGTGAAACCCTCGAGATATGGATCGAAGAAGAATGGTTGGTCCCCAGCGAAACAACGCCGGAGCGCGCCTTTACAGAGGCCGATCTGGCGCGGGCGCAATTGATCCGGGACCTCATGGACGATCTCGGTGTCAACGCGGAGGGCGTCGGGGTCGTCCTGAACTTAGTGGATCAGGTGCATGGCCTGCGGAATGTGCTCGCCGAAGTGCTGACCTCGGCGCGTGAGCGCCGATAAAAGCGGGCGGGAAGCATGAAGCCCTGTGTTCGGCCCGCGCCGGAGGCGCATCGCTCGCCGACGACCAAGACAAAGCCCTGCGTCCCGACACCTTCAGAGCGCCATCGCGCGCAGGCGGCGCCAGGGTGAAAAGCGAAGCGGGCCTTGACGCCGCCGAGCACGATGGCAGTCAGCCGATGCAATGCAGGCGAGGAGCGTGTAGAATCTAACGCGCGTTGGCGGCGCGGTTCGTCCTGGTTTCGCCAACATTCGCGAACGATCGCGGTCTATCGCTGCACGCGCTCGATTAACGTCGCCGATTTGCGCTACACGCCGCTGCGCGTCAGGGATCGCAGCCCGAAGGGCGAAGACGCGCTTAAAGTTCGCGGTTCGTGCGGCTTCGCGCGTCAGCACAAGAGCCCGGCCGCCGAAGGCGGCGACGCCCAAGGGACGACGAGTAGGGGTATAGCCATAGAGCGCTGCTGCGGCGTGCCCACTAACCCGGAATGGCCTTCGTCTGCCGCCGCGTCCTGAAGCGAATGCGATAGGGAATGAGCACGATCCCTGCGATCACCGAGAGCAAGGTGATTGCAGTGACGACGATGATGAGCGGGTGGTTGAAGTCTTCGTGATTTTCCCAGTCCATGATGTGCAGCGCCCAAAGCGTATCGTAGATGCGCCATAGATCGGAGCGGCGCGCCGTCACCGCGCCGGTGTTCTGGGCGACGTAGACCGAGAGATTGCCGTCCGGAAACTGAACGCGCCACGCCGGCAATGCGCCGCGGTACTCGGCCGAGGCCTCGGTCACGAGCGTCGCGTCCGTAGGCTCGGAGGTGAGTGTAACGTGCGCGCGCGCGACGGCGCTGGCCTGCGCCGCGCTCAAGGGCGAAAGTTGCTCCAGCGTCGTGGCTTCATAGAGAACAGGTGGCCCATCGGAGAACTCGGCAATGATGACCGGGCCACTCGGCCGTCTCTCAATCGTGAGCTTCGTGGGTAGCTCGTCCTGGCCTCCGCGGAAGGTCGCGAGCGACGCCAAATTTGCGGTGTCGATGGGTTGAGCCTCAGCCGGGCGGACCAAGGACTCGCTGCGTATCTGTTCAATGGGAAAGAGCGTGAAGAACAGCCCGCTGACCACCCAAAACACGATCTGAACGCCAACGAGGAGCGCCAGCCATTTGTGAACGAAGGACGCGATACGTGCGAGCGACATGAAAATTCCCCCGGCGATAAGACGATCAATGTGAAGGCGGCCCCGTCAGGCTGGTCGCCGCAGCGATGGCGCCGAGCGCAAGCAAAAAGAGACACGTGTCGAGGCTAAGCGTCGTCACGAGCGCACGCCGCCCCATTTCGGGCGCGGCGCGCAAGCGCTTCGCAACAATCATTTTGTTGTAGGCGCCTAGCGCCAGGGCGGCGACAGCCGCGCCCAACTTGGCGAGCAGCAATTGGCCATAGAGGCTCGTGAAGAGCGGTGTCCAACCGCCGGCGAGACGCCAGGCGAGCCAGAGCCCAAGCGCGAAAAGGAGGGGTATCGCCGCTGCAGCGACATCCGAGAAGCGGGTCACGCGCGCAAGAAGCGTAGCGTCCGGAAGATTGCTTGTCGGCCAGAGCGTCACCGGCGCGGCGAACCAGAAGGCGGCGATCAGCACGTGCACGGTCACCGACCACGGCGCAAGGCCCGGCGCCTCGAGTGCTTGCGTGTGGCCGCTGAGGCCAAAGCTCGCCGCCAGCGCGATCGCGCCAAGTGCCGCCGCAACGTCCGACCGCAACAGCCATCCGGCCAGCAGCGCAACGGCGCCGACGACGACCGCCATCGAACCGGGTCCAAGCTGGGGCCAGGTCCATGCCAGTGTCGCGGGATCGAGAAGAGCATCGCCGCCGCCCAATTGCGCATTGGCGAGCATCAACCGGAGCGCCGCGAAGAGCACTGCGACCGCACCGGCCGCCGCCGCGCTGCGCAGCGCGCGCGATCGGCCCTCCCGGGCGATGATGTGGAAGCTTGCTTGCAGGGCAAGACCCGCCGCCAGCAACGCCGATCCATTGAGCCCGAGCTTGATCGCAAACAGCAAGGGCGCGAGCGGATCGGCCTCCATCAGCCAGCGATGGTGAAGTGCACGGCGCCTGGCATGACGTGACCATCACGGGACATGGTTCGCCAGGAAATCGTGTAGGCGCCCGGCGCCAGAGCTGGCAGTGGGATCGCGAAAGAAGCGGCCATTGCGCGCGACGGCGCGTAGTTGATCGGAACTTCTCGACCCGCGGCGTTTGTGAGCGTCACGTTCGCCAGCCCAGTGGGTGCGGAGAAGGTGATTGTGAAACTCGTGGGCGGCGCGGAGAGCGTCGCGTTGTTGGTGATGCTGGTTTCGCGCACGGCAGTGTGCGCCAGCGCAGGCGCGGCGATCGAGAGCAAGGCAGCGACAAGCGCCATCAAAAGGCGTTTCATGAACGTGTCCTCCTAGTGTTCAATGGACCATGTACCGGACGCGTCCGGTCATGGTGTGATTGTCCGCGCCGCTAGCGGTCCAGACGATCGTGTAATTGCCCGGCGTGAGGCGCGGCAGCGCAGCCGAAACCGTCGCGCCCGCGGTGGCGCCGGCGAGATCAACGGACGAAGGATCGCCGCCCCGGGGTGTTACAACCAGGCTCGTCAAACGCATCGCGTGCGGAAAGGTGGCGCTGAACCGTTCCGGCGCCGCGCCCATTGCGCCGTCGGCGGGCGTGGTTTGCACCGCAGTCGCCGCGGCGTGCGCGTCGTGGTCGTGCGCCTGTGCAAACGCGAGCGGCGCCGGCGAGGCCAGCGCCAGGCCGGCGGCAAGAGCGAGAAGAGCTTTACGCATCGATTTCTCCTGTGTGTTAGAACAAGGCGCGCACGCCGAGCACGACGCGTGTCGCCTCGGCATCGTCGCCGTTCGTCTTGATGAGATCGCGGGTGTCGCCAACGGCGCCGCTCCATTCGAGGCCGACATAGGGAGCAAAGCCCCGCGTGAATTCGTAGCGAAGCCGCGCTCCGGCCAGGACGTTTGAGACCCCGGCGCCGATCGCGAACTCCGGTATCTCCTGCGCGGACAGCGTAACTTCTGCGCGAGGCTGCAGAATGAGGCGCTGTGTCAGGCGCAGGTCATATTCCGCTTGCGCACGGGCGGTGAGTTCGCCTTCGTTCGAGACGAACAGCGCGCCATCGACCTCAAACCAATAGGGCGCGAGGCCCTGAACGCCGAGCACAAGGTCGGTGCGGTCGCCTTCCGGACGGTAGGTCTGACGCACGCCGCCCTGCAGATCGAAATAGGGCGTGACCGCGCGGCTGTAGAGGAGTTGAAGCTCGGCATGTTCGAGATCGCCGTCGAACGCGCCTTCGCCTTCCGACTTCCACCAGAAGCGGTTGATGTCGCCGCCATACCAGCCTTGGGCATCCCAGGCGTAGCCCTCAGCGCCATCACTGGACGTCGCTTCAAGACGATCGAGGATGATGGCGTGCGTAATGACTTCACCGTTCTCCACGCGCAATTGCTCTCTGGCGCGCGCCATTAGTGCGGGGTCGAAGTAGAGGTCGGCGGCGTCGGCGGGACCACGCCCCGGAGAAGCAGAGACGGAAAGCGTTTGCATATCAGACGGCAACTGCATGTCGTGCTCGGCATGCGGATCGGGCGTTTGAGCCGGCGTGACTTGTGCCGGTGGCGTTTGGGTATGAGCGGAATGATCCTGCGCGGCGGCCGGCGCTATGGTGAGAAGGAGCGGCGCGAGGGCGGTGGCGAAGACTCTCACGATGCGGCCTCATCGAGCGGACGAACCGTGACAACATTGAACATGCCAGCATGCATGTGCATGAGCATGTGGCAGTGGAAGGCCCAGTCTCCTGGGTTGTCGGCGGTGAGGTCGAACGAGACGCGCCCGCCCGGCGCGACATTGACGGTGTGCTTCAACGGCTGATGACCTAGGTGGCCATTCACAAGCTCAAAGAAGTGGCCGTGCAGGTGAATGGGGTGGGACATCATCGTGTCGTTGATCAACGTCACGCGCACACGTTCGTTGCGCGCAAAGCGTATTGGCTCCACGAGTTCGCTGAAGCGGCGGCCATCGAAGCCCCACATGAAGCGTTCCATGTTGCCGGTGAGATGAATTTGCATGGTGCGCGAAGGCGCGCGCGTATCGCGATTGGGAGTGAGAGCGACAAGATCGGTGTAGACGAGGACGCGATGATCGACGGTCTCAAGCCCCGTTGGCCGTTCGGACAGACGATTTTCCGGCATTGGCGAAATCGTCTGAACGCCGACGCCAACGGCCATATTGGGCGGCGCTAGAGTAGGGTCGCGCATGTTCATGCCGCCCGAACCATGATCCATGCCGCCATGGTCCATGCCGCTCATGCCCGCCATTGACCCCATATCCATGCCCATGTCGCGCATGGTGAGGTTGGGGATTTCGCGCAGCGGCGGAACGTCTGCGCTCATGCCGAGACGCGGCGCAAGCGTAGCGCGTCCCATGCCGGAGCGATCCATTGCTTCGGCGACTATCGTGAAGGCGCGATCCTCTGTCGGCTGCACGATCACGTCATATGTTTCAGCGATGGAGATCTGGAATTCGTCCGTTTCGACCGGGCGCACGTTCTCGCCGTCGGCCTGCACGATCGTCATCGGCAGACCGGGAATGCGGACATTGAAGATCGTCATCGCCGAGGCATTGATGATGCGCAGGCGCACGCGTTCGCCGGGCCGGAAAAGGCCGGTCCAGTTTTCGGCGGGGCCGTGTCCGTTGACGAGGTAGGTGTAGGTCGATCCGCTCACATCGAGGATGTCGCGCGGGTCCATGCGCATCCCGGCCCACATGCGCCGCTCCTCGGCGCTCATGCGGTCTTCGCCGGAGAGCAGGCCAGCGACGGTCGTGCGTTGCTGGTTGAAATAGCCTGGGCTTGCCTTCAGGCGGCGCAGGATTTCGTGCGGATGCAGGAAGCTCCAGTCAGAGAGGATGAGAACATGCTCGCGATCATATGCGACGGGATCGGGCGTCGCTGGATCGATGATGATGGGGCCGTAATGGCCCATCGCTTCCTGAAGGCCCGAATGGCTGTGATACCAAAACGTGCCGGCCTGCCGGACTGGGAATTCATAGACAAATGTCTCGCGCGGGCGAATGCCGGGAAAGCTGACGCCCGGCACGCCGTCCATCTGGAAGGGCAACAGAACGCCATGCCAGTGGATGGAGGTGTCTTCGTCCAGCGTGTTGGTGACGGTGAGGCGCGCGTGCTGACCCTCGCGCAGTCGAATGAGCGGCGCCGGCAGTGTGCCGTTGACGGTGATGGCGTGGCCGGTGCGGCCGCCGACACTGAAGGGCGAGTGGCCGACGGTGAGCGCGATATCCGGTCCGTTGAGCGTTGCGAGCGTCGGCGCAACGCCGCGCGATCCTGTCTGCGCCCAAGCGGGAAAAAGCGCCTGCACACCGGCCACACCGGCGAGCGCGCCGCCGCCAGCGAAGGCCTTCAAGACTGTCCGGCGCTCTACCGACACGTTAATCTCCTTGCCTGCCGCTCATGGCGCTTGTGTTCTGCACCTTCCCATCACTGGAAGGTCAAGCCTGTTTGTGAGTATCACATATACGCATGTAGGCCGCTTATCCCTCATCGCGAGCGCCCAAAGTCTCCGAGAGCGCGCGCCTGGCGCGATAAATGCGCACTTCGACCGCCTTCGCCGTAAGTCCCAGGCTCTCGCCGATCTCGCGATAGGAAGTCTCGCCGGTGAACGAAAGCAGCAAGGGCGCCTTCAGCCCATCGGGCAGCGCCGCAATGGCCTCATCCAGCCGCGTTAGCGTCACTTCGCGATCATTGGCGGCGGCGATCGGGTGTTCGATCTCCAGACCCGGGCGGTCGATGTCTTCGGCGCGATAGAAGAAACTGCGGACAGCGCGGCGGCGTCGCCAATCGCGGCACTTGTTAATGGCGATGCGCTTCAGCCAGATGCCGAAGGGCCGCCGTCCGTCGAATCGCCGCAGCGCGCGCCAGGCTGCAACAAAACTTTCCTGCACCAGATCGAAGGCCTCGCCGGCATCGCCCGTGTAGGCGCGCACGAAACGGTAGAGATCTTCCTTGTGGCGACGCATCAGCTGTGTGAACGCGCGCTCCTCGCCTGCCAGCACGGCCGCGATGAGCGCGGCGTCGCTGCGCTCATCGGCCTCCTTCATCGCTCTTCGGCGGTCAACGATTCAACGACGGTGGAATCGAACACCGCCTGCTGATCCGGGGTCAGCACTTCGCGCATGGCGAAGACGTGACGGATGGTTTCGGACTGAAGCTCTCCCATGGGGCGATGGAAGCGTTCAATGGCGGCGGTAACCCTCGGGCCGTAGCCGTGCTCTTCGCGAATGGCTGTGGCGAGGTCGGCATTCGCCGCGCGCATTTCCAGTTCAAGCGCCTGGCGCCTTGTTGCGAACGCGGCCTCAATGGTTTCGATGCGGCCAATCTGGTCGCGCGTTAAATCCAGGCGCTCATGGACGATGTCGTGGAGACTTGGCGTGCTGCGCTGAAATACGTTCGTGCCCAGCCACACCCCGCCAAGCCCTGCCGCAAAAGCGACGAGGGCGGTGACGATCAGTCCCCTCCAGGAGAGATTCATCGCGCGCCCTCCAGCAGCGTCGAGGGCGCGTAAGGCGAATGCAGAGCGAACGGCGAGGCTTCCGCCGGCGCCGCGCTTGAGGCCGCGCCTGCGGCAATTCCGGCGATCATCATTGCGGCGACAAAGGCGGCGCGCACGCTGAGGAGGCCCGCGACATCCGGGGCGCGCGTCGCCGCGATCGCCGCCCACACGCGCGGCTCTAGCTGGCTAAGGTCGGCTGGCGCGCGCCGCTCACGCCATGCGGAAAGCGCCTCATCAAGGTTTGTTTGCATCGGATTACTTCCTGCCCTGCACACACCTTACGCAGGACGATTGGAGTTCCCTCAGTCCTCACAGGAGGGGATCGCGCCCTGGGCGCGTATTGGAAGTGACAGGAACCTGGAGCGACGCATGAGGCAAGAAAGATCGGGGCTGGGCAGGCGCGGCGCGCTGGCGCTCGCGTTTGGTGCGGGCGCGGCACTCTTTACGCCGTTCGCCATGGCGCAAGAGGCGCGCCACGCCATGCATGTGCGCCGCGACCCCGGCTGCGGATGCTGTCTCGCCTGGGCCGAGATCATGCGCCGCAGCGGGCGTTTCACCCTCACGGTGACGAACGAAGCGGATATGAGCGCTGTGAAGCAGGGCCTCGGGGTCCCGCTCGATATGGCGTCCTGTCATACCGCGACCGTCGCGGGCTTCGCCATCGAGGGCCACGTTCCCCTGGAGGACATCGTACGTCTCATTGAGACGCGGCCAGCAGGCGTGCGCGGCATCGCCGTTCCCGGCATGCCGGTCGGCTCGCCGGGCATGGAGCAATCGGGCATCGGCCGCGAGGCGTTCGCGGTCATCGCATTTTCGGGCGACGGCGCCCGGCGCATTTTCGCGCGCTATCCCGCGCGCGATTGACGAGGAAACAGATCATGAAATTGGGTTGGATGGCGGCTTTGGCCGCTTTGGCCGTGCTCGGCGGCTGCGCAAGCGCGCAAGGCATGGGTCAGGGCGCGATGAATCACGAAGAGATGATGCGCCATTGTCAGATGATGCAGGAGCATGCTGGCGATGGGACTGCGGCGCCCGCCAATCACGATTCGGCGCGGCACGGCGGCATGAGCCATGAGGACATGATGCGTCACTGCGCCGAAATGCGCGCGGGCGCAGGCGGGGCGTCCCCACCTCACTAGCAAGCGTTGATCGCAGGGTCGCGCGCTCAAGTGCGCCGTGTTCGCCTCGCACTTGGCGCGCGCGGCTTTGCGAGATCATCGAGGATCGGACAATCCGAACGCTCGTCGCCGTGACAATGCTGCGCGAGCTGGCGGAGCGTCTTCATCACGGCGCGCATCTCGCGCATGCGGTGTTCGAGATCGGCGATGTGCGTTTCCGCCAAGCGCTTTACTTCGCGCGAGGGCCGCTTCTTGTCGCTCCAGAGCGCAAGCAGGGCGGAAACTTCTTCCAGCGAAAAACCCAGATCGCGGGTGCGCCGCACGAATTGAAGCACGGCGACCTCCTGGTCGCCGTAATCGCGGTAGCCATTGGCGCGCCGCGCCGCCGATGGCAGCAGGCCGATCTCCTCATAATAGCGGATCATTTTGGCCGAGACGCCCGTTTGTTCGGAAGCTTGGCCAATGTTCATGAGGTTAGAACCTTATTTTCCGTGTTGACCTTTCCATTGTGGGAAGGTGCAGGCTCTGCGGCAAGTGAAATCAGGAGCGCGAGTTCTCTCGCGAGCACGACATGAACGCCCAAGCTCACCACCAGCACGGACACGACCACCACCAAGGCGCTGATCTGCGCGACCCCGTCTGCGGAATGATCGTCAAGCCAGATACGCCGCATCGGCTGCCGCACGACGGCGAAGAGGTGTTGTTCTGCAGCGCCGGCTGTAAAGCCAAGTTCGCGGCCGCCCCTGAAAAGTACGTCAAGTCTGACGTCGAAGGCGCCCACGCGGCGTGCCATGCGCATGGGCATGACCACGCGGCGGCAAATGCAGCGCCGGTGGAGGTTGCGAAGGGCGCTCAGTGGACGTGCCCCATGCACCCCGAAATCGTGCGCGACGGTCCGGGCTCGTGCCCGATCTGCGGCATGGCGCTGGAGCCGATGACGCCGACTGCGGACGCGGGGCCAAACCCAGAACTCATCGATATGACGCGCCGCTTCTGGGTCGGGGCGGCGCTGGCCTTGCCGGTGCTTGCACTTGAAATGGGCCGACATCTGTTCGGCGTCGATCGTATCGTGCCGCCAGCCTGGAACGGTTGGATCCAATTCTTGTTGGCGACGCCCGTCGTGTTGTGGTGCGGGTGGCCGTTCTTCGAACGCGGCTGGGCGTCGCTCAGGTCGCGCAATCTCAATATGTTCACGCTGATCGCGTTGGGCACGGGCGTCGCGTGGCTTTACAGCGTCGTCGCGCTCTTGGCGCCGACGCTGTTCCCGGCGGCGTTTCGCGACGCGCACGGTCTGGTCGCGGTCTATTTCGAAGCCGCCGCGGTCATCACCGTGCTCGTCTTACTCGGACAAGTCCTCGAATTGCAGGCGCGCGAGCGCACCGGCGGGGCCATCCGCGCACTGCTTGATCTGGCGCCAAAAACGGCGCGCCGTTTGCGGGATGGAGCCGAAGAAGAAGTTCCACTTGAAGAGATCGCCGTCGGCGATCGTCTGCGGGTTCGCCCCGGCGAGAAGATCCCCGTCGACGGCGTGGTCGTCGACGGACGCTCGTCTGTCGATGAATCCATGGTGACCGGCGAATCCATGCCAGTGACGCGCGACATAGGCGCCCGCGTCATTGGCGGCACCCTCAACCAGACCGGCGCGCTGGTGATCGAAGCCGATCGCGTCGGCGCCGACACCATGCTTTCGCGGATCGTACGGATGGTGGCCGAAGCCCAGCGCTCGCGAGCTCCCATCCAGCGCTTGGCCGATAAGGTGGCGGGCTGGTTCGTGCCGGCCGTGATTGGCGTGGCGCTGTTCGCGTTCATTGCATGGTGGGCATTCGGACCTTCGCCCGCCTTCTCCTATGGCTTGATCGCGGCGGTTTCGGTGCTGATCATCGCATGTCCGTGTGCGTTGGGCCTGGCCACGCCGATGTCGATCATGCAGGGCGTCGGGCGCGGCGCGCGCGCCGGCGTCCTGATCAAAAATGCCGAGGCCCTCGAGCGGTTCGAAAAGGTCGATACGCTTGTGCTCGACAAAACCGGCACGCTGACGGAAGGCAGGCCGGCGGTGACGGCGATCCGTGCAAAAGATGGCCAAGATCCCAACGCCTTGCTGCAACTGGCAGCAAGTCTGGAGAATCGCAGTGAGCATCCCCTCGGTCTCGCGATCGTAACCGCCGCACAAGAACGCGGCCTGTCCTTGATCGAACCGAGTGAATTCGATTCGCCCACCGGCAAGGGGGTGATCGGCGTCGTTGCCGGGCGCAAGGTCGCGATCGGGGCTGAACGTTTCCTCGCTGAACTCGGTATCGAAGTCGACAGCTTGAAGACCGAAGCCGAGGCGTTGCGGCGTGACGGCGCGACCGCGATCTATGTCGCACTCGACGAAAAACTCGCCGGCGTCATCGCCATCGCCGACCCAGTGAAGGCGACAACGCCGGCGGCGCTTGAGGCGTTGCGCGCGCAGGGTTTGCGGCTTGTGATGCTGACCGGCGATAACCGCACCACCGCTGAGGCGGTGGCGCGGGGCCTCAAGATTGATGTCGTGGAAGCTGAAGTATTGCCGGAGGACAAATCCCGCATTGTCGAGCGGCTGAAGCGGGAAGGGCGAGTGGTCGCGATGGCTGGCGATGGCGTCAACGATGCGCCGGCGCTGGCGGCGGCTGATGTCGGCATCGCCATGAGCGGGGGTACAGATGTCGCCATTGAGAGCGCCGGCGTCACGCTCCTGGGCGGCGATCTGGGCGGCATTGTACGCGCGCGGGCGATCTCGCGGGCGACCATGCGCAACATCCGGCAGAATCTCTTCTTCGCGTTTGCCTACAACATCGCCGGCATTCCGATCGCGGCCGGGGCGATCTATCCGCTTACGGGAGAACTGTTGTCGCCGATGATTGCGGCGGCGGCCATGGCGCTCTCCTCGGTATCGGTGATCGCCAATTCGCTGCGCCTGGGCGGTCTCAAGATTGCATGAGCTCTCAATGAACGCGCCCACTTTTACGCCGGCTCTCGGTCACAGCGGGTTGACCGGACTCTACGACGGATTGATCGCCCTGCTCACGCGCGAGCGTATCTGGCGTGCGGAGGTCATCGATGCGCTCGCGCCCATAGACGGCGAGACTATCGTCGATCTGGGCGCCGGCACGGGATCGCTGGGCGTGCTTATCAAACGGCAAGCGCCCGCCGCGCGGGTTGTCGCCGTCGATCCGGACCGCCAGGTGCGAGAGATCGGCGAGGCGAAGGCGCTCGCCGCCGGCGTTCGATTGGAATACGTCACCGCCATGGGCGACGCTGAGATCGCCGCTGTGCCTGCCGGCGCCGCTGACGCGGTGACCTGTTCATTGGTGCTGCACCAATGCCCACTCGACGCCAAACGCGCCATTCTCGCCAACGCTGTGCGCCTCTTAAAGCCTGGCGGACGATTGGTGCTTGCGGACTACGGGGCTCAGCCGGACGCCTTGATGCGGCTGGGCTTTCTGCTGGTTCAGACCCTGGATGGTTTCGAGGCGACCGAGCACAACCGCCTGGGCGTCATTCCCCAGCTCATCGAAGCCGTAGGTTTTGCCCATAGCGAAATCGTTGGCCGCGTGGCGACGCCCACCGGCGCCATCACCATTTGGCGCGCGCGTCGGGCGCAAGATGTGTGACGGAGTGAACGCGCGGCGGCGGCTTTTCCGGAACGGCGTCATGCACAGATGATGGACTCAAGCTTGGTAAAGGCAACGCAACCTGGCGAAGGCTTACGCGCGCGCCTTCGTTCGATCGCTGCAGGCGGACTCAGTCACTCTTCCTCCACGCCGCGCAGCAACTCCTCGCGCACGATCACATCGAACTGCGCCTGTTGATCGGGATCGAGCGCGGCGCGCATTTCGAAGACGTGTGCGATTGCCTCGTGTTGGGTCTGGCCCATGGCGTCGTGAAAGCGGTCAATGGCTTGGGTGAGGCGATCGCTTTGGGCGTGGTCCTCCGCCACAGCGGCGGCGATGTCTCGGGCGGCCGCGCGCAGTTCAGCGTCAAGCGCGGCTTTACGCGTAGCGTAGCTGGCTTCGATTGCCTCCAGTCGCCGGTCCTGCTCGAGCGTGAGATCAAGTTCGCGGTGCACGGCTGCATCGAGTGTGTCTCGATGGGTTTCGGAACGTGTGAGCGCTGTGCCGACAAAAACGCCCCCCAGCCCTGCGCCGAACCCGACGAACACGGCAAGGGCGAGCACCTTCCAGGTTTTCAGCATGACCTATCGTCCGAGCGCCGTGGCGGGAGCATAGGGCTGGCTGAGCGCAAACGGTCCGGCATCGACCGTGGCCGAGGCAGCGGCTGTCGATACGCCAATGGCGGAACTGACCATGAGAACGACGGCGCAGACGCCTGCAATTGCGGCGTTGGCGCCTGCCCGGCCATGGGCGCGCGAGTCAATTTGGACCCAGACATCCGTCTCCAACCCGTCCAATTCAGCATCGATGTCCACCCGGCCCAAGGCGGCGAGTTGGCGATCAAGGTCGGTCAGGCAAGCCTCCGGCGATTACACTTACATATACGTGCATATACGGGCCGGGCGATGCGGGCCCCTGGAACAGCTAGCCGATGGGCGCGTTACCGAACAAGAGCCAGATGCTCTCGCGTAAGTGTGCGGGGAATTGATCCAAAGCAAGGCGCAGGCGCGGCCTTGCCGCGACCCTGCCGAAAGGCCGCGATCCTGGCGGCCAGCGAGGGTCCATGAAACGCATTAAGGCCGAGCCTTTGGCGCTGTTGGGGCAGGCCCATTCGCAGCTGCGTCGTGTGGTCTTCTCCGGCGGTTTTGACGATCTGATCGCGCGCGCCCGAAACGGCGACCGAATCGCATTCAGCACGCTCATGAGCAGCCACAAGGATGATCTTTATCGTTTCGTGCGGCGACGCTTCGCCGATGCCGATGCGGCAAGCGACATCGTTCAAGACGCCTTCGTCGCGGCGTGGAGCGCAATGGCGCGCTTTGATCCGGATCGGTCATTCAAAACCTGGCTCCATGCCATTGCGCTGAACAAGTGCCGTGACGCGGCGCGGCGGGCGGCGACCCGACGGGCCTTCTGGGGCTCTTGTCCGGAAGGTGAGGACATGCGCGTCGCCGATGAGCGGCCATCGCCGGAACAAGAAACAGTGAACCGCGCTGAGTTGAGGGCGCTGCGCGAGGCGCTTGCGGTTTTGCCAGAGCATCTGTGCGAGGCGTTGATGCTGACGGCCGTCGACGGTCTCTCGCAGGCAGCCGCCAGCGCGACTCTGGGCTGCTCGGTCAAGTCCCTCGAATATCGCGTGCACCGGGCGCGGGTACTGCTTGCGGCCGAGATTGACCGTCGCGCCACGCCGCGCCGCGCCGCTAGCGCGGGCTCGCAAGACGTGGGATCTTTCGGTTGATGCCTCCTTGACGATCGGTGACATTCTTACGGTCAATTGCGGCTCATCGAGCGTGCGCGTGGCGTGCTTCGCTTCCAGCTTGCTGTGGCGCGCGCACTTTAGCGGCGTTGGCCGTGCAACGCCGCGGCTCACCGTCGCGCGCGCCGGCAAGATCGAGGCGACCGAACCACCACCCGCCGCAGATCACCGCCAAGCCCTTGAAACGCTCTTCAGCGCTATTCCCATTGTTGCGCCTGTCGCCATTGGCCACCGTGTCGTTCATGGCGGCCTAGATTTTGTGACGCCCACGCTGCTTGAGCCGCACATAGAAGCAAGGTTGCTCGAATTCGCCGCCATTGCGCCGCTGCATCAAGCCGCGAACGTCGCAGGCGTCGCGGCGGCGCGGGCACGCTGGCCCAACTGTCCCCAAATCGCCTGCTTTGACACCGCCTTCCACGCAAGTTTGCCCAAGGCCGCGGCGATGATGGCGCTGCCGCGGGATTTGTTCGACGCTGGCGTACGCCGGTTCGGCTTCCACGGTCTGTCGATCACATCAATTCTGGCGGCGCTGAAGCGCGATGGGGTCGCTGTCGAGCGCGAACGTATCGTCGTCGCGCACCTGGGCGCCGGCGCGTCGATGACGGCGATCCAAAGCGGTCGCAGCATCGAGACCTCGATGGGATTTTCCACGATGTCGGGATTGCCGATGGCGACGCGGAGCGGCGACATCGACCCAGGCGCGGTGCTGCACCTGTTGCGCGGGGGCCGATCCGTCGAGGAGGTGGATGACCTGCTCAATCGCCGGTCCGGCCTGCTCGGCGTGTCCGGATTGAGCGCGGATATGGCCGAATTGCTGGCATCGGGTGAGGCGCGCGCAAAAGATGCCGTTGATGTCTTTTGTCGATCAGGCCTGCGCTGGCTAGGCGGCCTTACCGCCCTGCTCGGGGGCGTCGACCGGCTGGTGTTTACCGGAGGGATTGGCGAGAACGCGCCCCGCGTGCGTGCTGATATGTGTGAGGGCCTCGCCTTCATGGGGTTGGAACTCGATGCGGCGCGCAATGAGGCGGGCGCTCGCGTGATTTCCCCTGACGGCGCAGACGTGATCGTCGAGGTGCGCCCCACCGACGAAGAAGGCGAGATAGCCCGCGAGACCCGGGTGGTCCTGGCGTCGCTGGGCTAGCGCGGTGAAACCAGGCCTCAGGGCGCGGAGGCCGGCGTGCGTATTGATTTGTGGCGAGACTGAAGGCGCGCGCCGGCCTCAGCGGGATCATTGTCGTGTCAGCAGCGAAGGGCGCATGGCTAGATGGGTATGGCGTGATCCGCCATCACCCGGAGACCATCGAGCGAATAGAAAATCTCGTCGCTCGCCATTGGATGGATGGAGCGCTGGCCGATCGCGACGCGGCGCTTGCGCTCTGCGCGGCCGCCGATCGCTTGGCCAACGCGGCGATGTGGGTCGTCGCGCACATGAGCTATGCTGCCCGGGTCGATTTAAGCGGGACGGAGCTGCCGGCCGAAGCGTTCAAGGCGCAGCCCGAGGGACACATGGGCGGCTCGCTCAACGCTGCGATCGCCTTTATCGGCTATCATCTGGCCAATGCGCTGAGCGGAAAGACGCGCGCTTGGACAATGGGGCAGGGCCATTGCGTGGCGGCGATCGAAGCGGTCAACGCGCTTTTGGAAGATCTCTCGCCTGCTCAGCGCGGCCGATATGGCAGCAGCGAGGCGGGCCTCTCGCGGCTCGCGGCGGATTTTTACTCTTACGCAATGACGCCTGACGGGCGCCCGGCCGCGCCGCTTGGCAGCCATGTCAATCCGCACACCGCCGGTGGGATTTCCGAAGGCGGCTATTTGGGCTTTGCCGAGACACAATACATTCACATGCCTCTGCGCGGCGAACATCTGGTCGCGTTCTTGAGCGACGGGGCGTTCGAGGAACAACGCGGTTCGGACTGGTCGCCGCGTTGGTGGCGCGCCGAAGACAGCGGCTTTGCTGTTCCGATCATGATCCTCAACGGGCGGCGCATCGAGCAACGTACCGAGATTGGCCAGGAAGGCGGCGTCGAATGGCTAGCGGCCCACCTGCGCTTGAGCGGCTTCGACCCCATCATCATCGATGGCCACGATCCGCTCGCCTATGCGTGGGCGATCATCGAAGCGGAGGCGTCGCTTGTTCATTTCACCACCATGTCAGAGCGAGCCTACCCGGCGCGTTTGCCTTATGTCATCGCGCGCTGCGTCAAAGGCTTTGGCTTTCCGGGCGCGGGATCGAACCGCGCGCACAACCTGCCGCTCGATGGCAACCCGCGCACCGACGCCGATGCCCGACGTGTCTTCAATGAAGGCGCGCGCGCGCTCTACGTGCCGCCAGCCGAACTTGAAGCGGCTGCGCGCGCCTTCGCGGTGCATGAGGCGCAGAAGCGTCCGCGCGAGAGCGGCCATGCGCTTGCGACACGCAACGTTGCGCTCCCATCCTTGCCGGCGCCGGTATGGGAGCCGCAAGAGGGCGCAAGTTGCGCCATGGAAGCGCTCGATCGTCACTTTGTTGACCTGGTGAAAGCCAATCCGCATTTGCGGGTGCGCGTCGGCAATCCAGATGAGCTCAAGAGCAATCACATGGGGCGGACGCTGGAGTTTCTGCGCCATCGCGTGAACGCGCCTGAACCCAACGCGCCGGAAGCCATCGACGGCGCGGTGATCACCGCGCTTAACGAAGAGGCGGTCATAGGCGCGGCCCTCGGCAATAAGGGCGGCCTCAATCTGGCGGTGAGCTACGAAGCGTTCGCCATGAAAATGCTGGGCGCGCTGCGCCAGGACATCATCTTCGCCCGTCGTCAGCGCGAGATTGGCGCGCCGCCGCAATGGCTGTCGCTCGCCCTGATCGCAACCTCACATACATGGGAAAACGCCAAGAACGAGCAATCGCACCAGGATCCGACGCTGCCGGAAGCGCTGCTCGCCGAGATGGCGGACACCGCGCGCGTCTTGTTTCCGATTGACGCCAATACGGCGCTTGCTGGTCTGCGCAGCGTCTACGCCTCGCACGGCCAGATCGCGTGTCTCATCACGCCCAAGCGCGCCGTCGCGCGGCTCTTGTCCGGCGCCGCCGCCGAGCAGGCGATTGCCGTGGGCGCGGCGCATCTTAATGGTGATCCGGCCGGCGCTGAGCTGCAGCTGGTCGCCGTCGGCGCCTATCAGACGCGCGAGGCGCTACGCGCGGGCGAAAGTCTGCGCGCTCGCGGGCGCAAGATCTGCATCACCGTGCTTTTGGAGCCCGGCCGGTTTCGCAGCCCCCGTGATCCTCTCGAAGCCGCCTATGCGGCCGATGATGCAATGCTGGCAAATTACTTCCCCGCCGACATCGGCCGCGTCTTGGTAACACACACGCGGCCTGAGCCGATGCTGGGCGCGCTGCGGCGCCTCGATGGCGGACCCAGACGCACACGCGCGCTCGGTTTTATCAATCGCGGCGGCACGCTCGACGTCTTCGGCATGTTGTTCGCCAATCGCTCGACCTGGGCGCATGCGCTCGAAGCGGCGTCGGAGATTATCGGCTGCGACCGCGCCGAATTCTTGTCGGACGCGGAAATGCGCGCGCTCGATGGACGCGGCGACCCTGACATTTTGCGGGACGCTTAGAGTTCGCCGCGATGGAGCTGAAATGACCTTGATGCTGAGCGGCCTTGGCGGCGCTGGAACTGTCACTGGTTCAAAACACCTGCTGGAGAACGGGGCGCGCCGCATCCTGGTCGATTGCGGCATGTTCCAGGGCGTGAAGATGCTGCGCGAGCGCAATTGGGCGCCGCTGCCTGTTCCGCCGGCCAGCATCGACGCGGTTGTGCTCACTCACGCCCACATTGATCACAGCGGCTATTTGCCGAAATTGGTGCGCGATGGATTTGAAGGGCCGATCTATTGTTCGGCATCGACCGCGGAATTGTGCGAAATTCTGCTGAGAGACAGTGCTCATATCGGCGAAAAAGACGCTGAGTACGCAAACCGAAAACGCACAAGTTCGCACAACCCGGCGCTGCCGCTCTACACGGTGCGTGACGCCGAGCGCGCTTTGAAGCAAATCCGTCCGGTTGCGTTTCACGAGGAGACGCCGCTCATCGACGGCGCTGCGTTCAAGCTGCGCCGGGCCGGCCATATTCTCGGCGCTGCGACCGTGGACTTGCACTGGGAGGAGAAGCGGATCGTCTTTTCTGGCGATCTCGGCCGCTACGACGATCCGTTCATGCTTGATCCAGAACCGGTGGCGGACGCCGATTATGTATTGGTTGAGTCGACCTATGGCGATCGCCTCCATCCCAAGATCGATCCGATGTCGGCGTTGGGCGAAGTGGTGGAGCGCACCGCGCGCCGCGGCGGCACGGTCGTCATTCCGGCGTTTGCGGTCGGGCGCGCGCAATTGCTGCTCTACCATTTGTGGATGCTCAAACAGGAGGGCAGGCTCGCCAACGTGCCGGTCTTCCTGGATAGCCCGATGGCGATCGACGCCACCGAAATGCTCTGCGGACATCTAGAGGATCATCGCCTGGCGCCCGATGTGTGCCGCCAATCGTGCGCCGTCGCCACTTACGTTCGCGACGTCGCCGACTCAAAGGCGCTCACCGCCAATCCGATGCCGAAAGTGGTGATCGCGGCAAGCGGCATGGCCACGGGCGGGCGCGTGCTGCACCACATCAAGGCGTTTGGACCCGAGCAGAAGAACACAATCCTAATGGCCGGCTATCAGGCCGTCGGAACGCGAGGCGCAAAGCTCTTGGAGGGCGTTGCAGAGCTCAAGATGTTTGGCCAATGGGTGCCGATCCGCGCCGAGATCACCTCGCTGCCGTCCTTGTCGGCGCATGCGGACGCCGATGAGATCATCCGCTGGCTTGGCGGCTTCTCAAGGCCGCCGCGCCGGACGTTCATCGTTCATGGCGAGCCCGCAGCGTCGGACGCGCTCCGGGTGCGCATCGAACGCGAACTCGACTGGCGCGCCTCTGTCGTCGATCCGGCGCGCAAGTACGAACTCGACCAGAGAGCAGCGTGACCATGAAGGACGGCCAGGCGCCGTCGCTGCGGGCAAGGCGCATCGGCCTACTCACCCAGGACGAACCGATCGTGCTGATGCGGTCGGATTGTCACGTCTGCCGGTCGGAGGGGCTCGCTTCGCGGGCGCGCGTCATGCTCACGAGTGCGAGCGGGGCCGAAATCATTGCGACGCTCTACCAGATCGACAATGATTGGCTTGAGCTCGATGAGGCCGGTGTCTCTGAGAACATCTGGCGGCGCCTTGCGCTCAAGCCTGGCGAGGCGATCTTCACCCGCCATCCGCCGCAACTGGACTCATTCGCCGACGTGCGCGCGCGCATGTATGGCCGCCGTCTCGGCGCCGCGGCCTTTTCCGGCATCGTGCGCGACATCGTGCGCGGGCGTTACGCCGACATTCACTTGGCCACGTTCATCGCCGCCTGCTCGGCGTTTCCCCTCGACCTCGACGAAATCAAGCACCTCACTGGGGCGATGGTGGAGGTGGGCGACCGCCTTACATGGCCGTCCTCACTGGTGTTGGACAAACATTGCGTCGGCGGACTGGCGGGCAACCGCACTACGCCCATCGTGGTGGCCGTCGCCGCCAGCCTCGGCCTCACCATGCCAAAAACGTCCTCCCGCGCCATCACGTCGCCCTCGGGCACGGCCGACACGATGGAGACGCTGGCGCCGGTCGATCTCGACATCGCTCAGATGCGCCGCGTCGTCGAGCGCGAAGGCGGCTGCATCGCCTGGGGCGGTGCGGTGCGGCTCAGCCCCGCCGACGACACGCTCATTCGCATTGAACGTGCGCTCGACATCGACACCGAAGGCCAATTGATCGCCTCGGTGCTGTCGAAGAAAATCGCCGCCGGCGCCACGCATGTGGCGCTCGATCTGCCGATCGGCCCCACCGCGAAAGTGCGCACGCGCGAGGCCGGGGAAGCGCTCGCCGATCGGCTGTCGGCGGTTGCAGCCGCCTTCGGCCTCAAGACGCGCTGCGTTCTGAGCGATGGGACCCAGCCGGTTGGTCGCGGCATCGGTCCCGCGCTCGAAGCCCATGATGTGCTCGCTGTGTTGCAGGGCCGCGCTGGCGCGCCCGCCGATTTGCGCGCGCGCGCCATCGAGGTGACGGGCGCGGCGCTTGAACTCGCCGGCCGCGCCGCGCCTCGGCAAGGCGAAGCGCTTGCGGCAAAGACAATCGATGACGGCAGCGCCTGGGCCAAGTTTCAGCGCATCTGCGAGGCGCAAGGGGGCATGCGCCGGCCGGGCAGAGCCGCGCAAACCCATATCTGGGCCGCGCCGCGCGCCGGCCGGATCGCGGCCATCAACAATCGCAAGATTTCGCGTCTGGCAAAGCTCGCGGGCGCGCCGGAAGCTAAGGCGGCCGGCGTCGAGATGCATGAAAAGCTGGGCGCTGTTGTCGAAGCCGGCCAGCCGCTCGCCACCATCCATGCCGAGGCGCGCGGGGAGCTCGAATACGCGCTCGAATACGCAAACGCCCACGCCGACATGTTCACCCTCGAGGATTGAAGCAAATGCGCGCGTTCCTGGCCATGCCTGGCAATGAGACAATGGCCGCAGCACTCGCCGCAAAGACCTCGCGCGCGCTGATCGCGCTGGAAACGCGCCAGTTTCCGGATGGGGAAACCTATGTCCGCATCGCCGGCGACGTGGCGGGTCTTGAACTCGATGTCGTGTGCACGTTGGCGCGGCCCGATGCGCAATTCTTGCCGCTCGTGTTCGCGGCCGCCGCGGCGCGCGAGCTTGGCGCGGTGCGGATCAATTTGGTCGCGCCCTATTTGGCCTACATGCGCCAAGACAAGAGCTTCAAGCCCGGGGAGGCGGTCTCCTCGGTCCACTTCGCTTCGCTCCTGTCGAGTTTGTTCGATGAATTGATCACCGTCGATCCGCATCTGCATCGCCGCCGCGATCTGGACGAAATATTCTCCATTCCAACCCGCGTCGAGCATGCGGCGCCGCTCCTCGCCGATTGGATCGCCGCTCACGTGCGCGCACCGTTGGTGATCGGTCCGGATTCGGAGAGCGAACAATGGGTGGCGGCGGTGGCTGAGCGCGCCAGCGCGCCGTATGTGGTTCTAAACAAGACCCGCTTAGGCGACCGACAGGTTGAAGTCGTCGCGCCCGATCTCGGTGCGTTCGCCGCTCTTCAGCCAGTGTTGATCGATGACATCATCTCATCGGGACGAAGCATGATCGAGGCGGCGCGCGGAATCGAAGCGCAGGGCCTCGCCAAGCCCTATTGTCTTGCCGTGCACTCATTGGTCGCCGAGGATTCCTACAGTGCGCTTCGCCAAGCCATGGCGCGTATCGTCACCACCGACACGATCGTTCACCCCTCAAACGGGATCAGCGTCGCCGACCTCCTTGCCGACGCCGTGCGACGCGATTGAAGTGCTTTCGTTAGATAATAGAGATCGACGCGAAGCCACCGCCAACAGAACCTCACCCTCATACGTAGAGCCGGACATCCACCTTGTGCTTAGCCGAACCCCATCGAACGTGATCGCGCGCGAGCCAGGCGGGGACGAACGCTCACAGCTTGGACGCACTGCTACAACGCCGAGGCGACGCTGCCGGGCGGTCTCGCGCGCCCGCCCAGGAAGCGGGGAAGAAAAGCCGGCGTGCCCGCAGCATAGACGCGCCACTGCTCGCCAAATTGCGCATCGGCATCGCGTTCCTCGTTCTTCGCAAGGCGCAGATACATAAACACCAGCACCGGAAACATGAGTGCGGTCAGGATTGTCGGCCATTGCACCAGGAAGCCGATCATCACCAGGATGAAAGCGAGATATTGCGGATGGCGGATCGATTTGTACGGTCCCTCGACGGCGAGCGCGCCGGCGGCCTGCGCCCGATGCAGCACCGTCCAGGATTCTACCAAGAGCCAGAGCCCCAAAATGATGAGCCCGTCGCTCAGCCAATGAATCGGAGTAAAGTGCGGATCGCCGCGCCAGCCCAAGAGAGTGGGCCAGAAGTGTCCGCCATTGTGCGTCAGGATATCGGCCCCGGGCGCAAAACTCTGCAGCCAAGGCGCCAGCAAATAGAGCGTGAGCGGAAACCCATACATCTCGGTGAAGAGCGCGATGATGAAGGCGGAAAAGGCGCTAAGGCTGCGCCAGTCGCGCGCCGATTGCGGCTTTACAAAACTGAGCGCGAACACGATGAAAAAGACGGAATTGACGAAGGCCAAAAGCCAAAGCCCATAACCTGAGAAGGCGGCATGCTCAGTCATTTGCCGCTCCGTCGCTGCGCTGTTGGGGTTGACCCTGATTGCCGTGACCACCGTGCATGAAGATGTGCATCAAGGGGCAAGCGAGTAGAATGAGGAGCGGCCATGCCGCCAATAGATGCGCGCCGTGCTCGGCAATGATGTAATAGGCGCCCACCCCAAGTAAGGCGAACATGAGCAGGCGCACGAGCCAGGGCGTGCGTGGACGCCCGCTGACCGGAGGCGCCGGCGAAGCGGGTTCATGATGGGCGTGCATGCTCATGTGGCTGGTCCTTTGGACGCCGGTTCTGGTGAGCGCGCCGCACCAGGCATGACAGGGCGGGGAAGAGGCAGTCGGTCGCCCGGTTTGTCGCGCTCGTAAATCTATACGCGGCCCGGCGCTGGCTCCCTGGGCTGACCGCGCCGGCAGCATTGTCGGCCTCGGCCAGGGCGATGGCGCTTAGGCGCGTATTAACTAAGGGACGTGGCCGAGGGCGGCGCTCTTACGAGGAGGGACACATGAGCCAGCAATCAAGCGCCGAGCGGAGTTCGGGAATCGGCGTTCTGCCCTTGGGAATAGCCTTAGCGGTCACGCTTCTGGCCGCGTATGCGGCATGCTGGTTGGTCGCAGCCTCGCCGTACGCGGCGCCATTCGCGCATGCTTGGCTGCAATTGTTCTCCGCAGAGACCGAAGGCTCAATCGCGCAACTGATCGAGGGAAGCATTTTCAGCGCGGTCGCCGCCTGGTTCGCGGCGCTAATTTTTGCGCCGGTCTATAATCTCGTCTCCCGCGCCGACCGCATTATCTGACGCCCAGGTTGGCGCCGCGCAAAGAGGAAACCCATGACAATACGAGTGGGCGTCAACGGCTATGGCGTCATCGGCAAGCGCGTCGCCGATGCCGTAAGGCTGCAAACCGACATGGAACTCGTGGGTGTGTGCGACCTCGCCGACGATTGGCGCATCGGCGTCGCACGCGCGCTCGGCGTCCAAGTCTATTCTCCCTCGGGCGAGGGTAGGGCGGGATCGCTTGAGGACATGGCGCGCGCCGCCAATCTTGTGGTGGACTGCACGCCCAAGGGCGTCGCCGCCAAGAACGCCGCGCTCTATCGTCAGCTTGGCGTGAAGTTCATCGTGCAGGGTGGCGAAAAGCATGACGTCACCGGCCATTCCTTTGTCGCTGATGCGAGCTACGCGAGCGCTGTCGATCGGCCTTCGACGCGTGTGGTCTCGTGCAACACGACTTCGATCGTGCGGGTGTTCGGCGCGCTGCGGCGCGCGGGCCTACTGCGCCGCGCGCGGGGCACTTTGCTGCGCCGTGCGCTCGATCCGTGGGAAAGCCATCTCGGCGGGATTATGAACACGCTCGTACCCGAACCGCACATACCGAGCCATCAGGGGCCGGACGCGCGCACCGTCGACCCCGCGCTCGATCTCGTCACCATGGCAGTGAAAGTTCCTGAAACACTCGGGCACATGCACTTCTGGTCAGCCGATCTCAATGGCGCGCCGACCCGTGAACAGGTGCGCGACGTGCTTGCAGCCTCGTCGCGCATTGTCTTTGTCCGTGAACGCGATGGTCTGGGCGCCATCAACGCCGTAAAAGAGCGCATGCTCGATCTTGGCCGCCCTCGGGGCGACCTCTACGAAGTCGCCATTTTAGAAGAGACGCTGACAGTCGAGAATGGCGAGTTGTTCTGCGCTTACATGGTCGACAACCAAGCGATCGTAATCCCAGAAACCATCGACGCCGTTCGAGCCCTGATGGGCGCAGAACCGGACGCGGCGAAGTCGATAGCCAAGACCGATCGCGCGCTCGCCATCGCCGCCACGTGAATGCGAGCCGCCGTCGCACGGCGAGCGGGGAATAATCGACATGCAAACTGAGACGCTAATCTTCGATGACCTCATTACGCCGCTCGATCCCCTCGTCGTCGAGCGGCACGTGAAACGCACGCCTGGAGTCGCGGACGCGAAGGCCAATTTCGCGTCGGGATCGGTCACGGTGAAGTTCGATCCCACCAAAACCAGCGTCGTTCAAATTCGCGAGGCGGTAATTGCGTGCGGATTTCATTGCCGCGGGCCGTCCCGTCTGCCTCGCATCGCCGACGCGCACGAACCGCAGCATGAGAGCCATCGGCGCGGCGAAGCGCCAACTGACGAGGCGCGTGGGCGTCAAAGCGCCGACGACATGGGTCATGAGATGGGCCATGGGGCCGGCATGGATATGGCTGCGATGGCGGCCGACATGCGCAACCGGTTCCTCGTCGCGCTGGGCTTTGCCATTCCAATTTTCCTCCTGGCGCCTATGGGCATGGAGGCGATGCGGGTCGACCCGCCGTTTGGCTGGGACCTCGAAGTCACGCTTTTTTTCCTGGCGAGCGGGGCGATCTTCTACCCAGGTTGGCCGTTCTTCGCGGCGGCCGTGCGCGCGTTGCGCCGCGGCGTCTTCAACATGGCAGTTCTGGTGCTCCTGAGTGTCGGCGCAGGCTATTTCTTTTCCGTTGGGGCCACCTTCATCTGGGGCGGGGCGCAATTCTACGAAGCCTCGTCCGTACTGCTGGTCTTCATCCTACTGGGGCACTGGTTGGAGATGCGCGCCCGAGCAGGTGCTTCCGAGGCGATACGCGGGCTGATGGATTTGGCGCCGCCCACGGCGATAGTCGTGCGCGATGGCGAAGAGGTCGTGGTCCCAACGGCGGAAGTAAAGCTCGACGATATCGTCGTGGTGAAGCCGGGCGGCAAGGCCCCAGTCGACGGCGTCATCATTGAGGGACGCTCGGACATCGATGAATCCATGCTCACGGGGGAATCGCTGCCGGTGAGCAAGAGCGTTGGCGATGCGGTCATTGGCGCCACCATGAACAAAAGCGGCATGATCCGCTACCGCGCCACCAAAATCGGCGCCGACACGGCCTTGGCGCAGATCGTCAAGCTGGTGCAAGAAGCGCAGAACTCGAAGGCGCCGGCTCAATTGCTCGCTGATCGCGCCTCGCAATGGCTGGTGATCGCGGCCATCGTCATCGCTATTGCGACGTTCGCGGCATGGCTGGCGCTTGGCCAGCCGCTTTTGTTCGCACTCACCCTGGCGATCACTGTCTTGGTCATCGCTTGCCCCGATGCGCTGGGGCTTGCGACGCCCATGGCCATCATGGTCAGCACTGGCATCGGCGCGCGTCACGGCATCTTGATCAAGGACGCAGTCGCGTTGGAGGATTCGGCTAAGCTCGATGTCGTCGTCTTCGACAAGACAGGCACGCTAACTTTGGGCGCGCCAAAGGTGGTTGAGGTCGTCGCGAGCGAGGGGCTAAGCGAAAACGAACTGATCGCACTGGCCGCCGCCGTCGAGGGCGGGTCAGAGCACCACATCGCTGTCGCCCTCAAGGAACGCGCCAAGGATCTGCCGCTGCCAGAAGTATCCGACTTCGCTTCGTTCGAAGGCAAGGGCGTCAGCGGCCGCATCGGCGGGGCGACGATCCTTTCCGGCAACCGCATGCTCATGGCCGACAATAAGGTCGGCTTCGGAGCACTCGCGAGCGAAGCCGATCGTCTCCTGGGCTCTGGGCGCACCGTCGCTCACATCTCACGCGACGGGGACTTAATCGGCCTCATCGCCATCGCGGACGCAGCGCGGCCGACCGCGGCGGCGACAATCGAACGTCTCAAACGTCAAGGCGTCGAAGTCGCGATGATGACCGGCGACAATCTGGCCACGGCCCGGCGCATCGCCGGCGAACTCGGCGTCGATATCGTCCTTGCCGAAGTCTTGCCCGGACAGAAGGCTGAAAAAATCAAGGAATTGCAGGCGCAGGGCAAGAAGGTCGGCATGGTTGGCGATGGCGTCAATGACGCGCCCGCCCTTATCCAAGCCGATGTGGGCTTCGCCATCGGCGCGGGCACGGACGTGGCCATGGAAAGCGCCGACGTCGTGCTGATGCGCAGCGACCCTTACGATATCGTGCGCGCCATCGAATTGTCGCGGGCGACGCTGCGCAAGATGCATCAGAATCTATGGTGGGCGGCGGGCTACAATGTTCTGGCGTTTCCGCTGGCCGCCGGCGTGCTCTACCCGCTACTGCTCAGTCCCGAGATCGCCGCGCTTTCGATGTCGGGAAGTTCTGTGATCGTGGCGGGCAACGCGCTATTGCTGCGATGGGTGAAGCTCTAGATCCGTTCAAATGTATCGAACTCAGTGCGAACTGTGAACTGCGAATTGGCTTAAGGGGAACTCGGATCGAGACGGACCCTCGGTGCTTGGAACTGCTTTATCGAGCGCAATGACAGGCGCAAGCCAACGTGATCCGTCAGTCATCTCGCCAGCCCAAATCGGAGCAGACTCATGCGTATGCGCTTGGTGGCCACAGCGCTCAGCCTTGCCATAAGTGCGTGCGCTAGCGCGCCGACGGCGCGATGGCCGGGCATCAACCCGGCATGCAGGATGAAGGCGGAACGATACACGGTGGCGACAGGGCTCTCGTCGCTTAAAGCATGAACACCGGCGCGAATCCGCCGCCCGGTGTCCTGAAGTTTGTGGTCTGACCCTGATAAAGCCGGGCGGCCGCGAGTAACAATTCGCCACGATACGTATAGAGCCGTACGTCGAGCTTTCGCTGGACGCGTTCGTCGCCCAGCATGATCGTACGCTGGCTCGGCGGTGCAAATTCCTGCGCGATATATTCTCCGGCGCGCACCGCGTCCCAGACAGATCTCGTCAGTTTGTCCCCGCGATAGACGGCCTTTCCGCCATGCCCAGAGGCCGGTTTGAAGAAATAGCGCTTACGCTGTTCCCAAAGCTGGGGGGCGTTGGCGTCGTTAACGCGGACAGCAGCGGGCAGTCCGGCAAGAACAGCAAGGTGCGCGTCAGCGAGGCCGAAAGCACGCATCGCGGATTGATCAGAGAGTAGGGTCAAATTGCGCTTGTCCGCGAATAGCGCATGGTTGCCGGGATTGGGCGTGAGCACGACGGCGCCGTCGCAATAGGCAGACCGAAGCGGCGCGTGTTGCGGCGCTTCGAGTGCGAAGTCGACGAGACGGTTGTAGACGAGATCGATCGTCCGCCCCTCCGCCTGAAGAACATTGCCTTCGTAGCGGAGTGTTCGGCCGTCTGCGATCACGGCCTCATAGCCGTGCCGTTCGAGAAGTTTTTGGGCGAGGACAAACTCGGGGTGCAGATATTGCTCCTCGGGCGCGTCGTCGACGATGGCGATTTGCCGCAATTTAGCGCCGCCCCGCTGCAGGCCCCATTCCGCCTCGAACATGGCGATGACGGAGGCCTCGAACGTATCGAGCGTCGAACTCGCCAAGGCGCGATCGACTGCCGCGCAGCACGCAATCTGCGCCCGGGCCAAAAACGCGTTGAGAAAGGCGCCGCCGGCGTTGGTGTTGATCTCGATGAGCTTTGGTCCGTCATCGCCAAGATGGAAGTCATAGCCCATGAAGGCGCCTCGGGGCCCGAAGTCGGAACGCGCGATGTCCGGCGCCCAGGCCATCGCCGCATCGCGGTATCCCTCAAGCGATGCTGCGGTCTCCAGCGCATCGACGATGGCGCGCATGGCGGCGCCATCGCTCTTCGGCAAAAACACCGGCGTGTGTGAAAAGAGATGCGGCCGCGTGGTCATTAATCGCTGAGCAAATTCCGTATCGCCCGCCTCGGCCCGCAACGCGCCACCCAAAGCCGCCTGGTCCAAGGTCACGCAGAAGCACTCGCGATTGAGCTGCTCAGCCGCGGCGCGACCGGGCGGGACGATGTCCGGAATTGATGCAGGCGTATTGGACATGGGGCCTTTCCCTTCGCTCGGCGGGCGCCGCCGAACCCCGTGTGATTAGGTCTGCGCGTTCGCCTTAAGCCTAGACGCAGCCAGCAACGCCAACGCAAAAGCCCAAGGGAGCGTCAGTGCGAGAAGTAGCCATTTGAAGTCAGAGTCGATTGCGAAATTGACGACGACCATCCAACCGACCGCCACCAGCCCGCAGAAAGCCACAACGCCAAGTGCGGCGGGGTTTCCTTTGATTGTTGCAGCGAAATAGACGGCGAGCAGGCCCGACGCGCCCATAAAGCCTCCAAGCACGCCAAACACGCGATCGAGCCAAGGGAGCAGGGCAGGCATTGAGCTTTGTAACTCTGCCATGGACGCGCCGATATATCTCAAATCTTCCGGCAGCAAGGCCGGTCGCAAGAATGCGAAATAGAGCCCCATGCCTATCAGAGTAAGACCGCCGCCAATGAGCGATCCCGAAGAGATCCGTTCAAGGTTCATTGGCCGCCCCGGCGCGTCGGAACCGAAGTCTTGAATTTGCGCGCCGCGTCATCAGCCATGCGCTTGACGCACCAACGCGCGTACATGGGTGCAAAAAGCGCGCCCAGTATTTGCCCCATCGCCTTTTTGGGGTGGTCGTAATCTATGAAAATACGCAAGCGGCTGGCGTCCCCCGCGGGGGTGATTTCGAATCCCATGCGGTAGGCGCCCAGGATGAGAATGCGCGGAGCGCCTCGCGTCTCCCAAATCTTCAGGCGCGGCGGTTCGCGCACGGTGACGATCTCGTCCACGGCCAATTCCAAACCCAGGAAGCTTCCGCCCATCTTGATGACAGAGCCCACAGCTTGGCCTTTCTCGGCGTCGAATTGATAGGTCATTCGACCGCCCATCATCATCATGGAGGGTTTTTCCATGTGGGCGCCCAGCCGTGTCTGATCATCCAGATGATCGAAAACCTGCGCTGGCGGCGCCGAGACATCGACAATGACGTGATCGGTCTGGGCGTAGGTCATTGCGTCTCGGTCTTGTTCGCGGCGGCCCCATGAGTTTTCCCATGTGCGCCGTGACCATGCCCCATGAAAAGGTGGAGAAGCGGACAGGCCAGCAACAGCAGATAGGGCGCGAAACTCAATGCGTGCCCCCAATGTTCACGCAGCAAGAAGAAGGCGCCCACTAAAGCGAGTGAAAGCGCAAACAGCAGCCATTTCCGATCGATTGTCATAGACGATGCTCCTTAGCCTAAACCACATTGCGTGGCTCGCCGCGCGCGAACGCGTCGATGTTTTCCAAAGTGGTTTCAATGATGCGGCGCACGGCTTCGGCGGAATTGTAGGCGTTGTGTGGGGTGACGAAGACGTTCGGAAACCGCAACAGGACATGATTGGCCACCAGGGCCTTGAGGTCCTGTTCGGATGTAGTGGCGGAGGTTCTGAAGATTTCGGCCTCCTCTCGAATGGCTGGTTCTTGGGGAAGCACGTCCAACCCGACCGCGCCGATCTTGCCCTCCGCCAGCGCCCGCACCAGGGCCGGGACGTCGATGATTGACCCTCGCGCCGTATTGATGAGGACCGCGCTGGGTTTCATGAGAGCAAATTCCCGGTCGGAAATGAGATTGTCTGCGCCAGAACTTGCCGGCACGTGCAGAGTGATGATGTCGGCAAGCTTCAACATTTCATCCATGGGCGCGTAGCGGAATCCAAGCCGCTGGGCGGCGGCGGTATCGGGCCGGCGGTCGACGGCGATGACTTGCATGCCGAAGCCGTTGGCGATTTCGATGACGCGGCGGCCGATTCTTCCTGTTCCGATCACGCCGAGCGTCTTGTCGCGCAACTCAAAGCCGCGAAGGCCCGTCTGAGTAAAATTGCCTTGCCGGGTCCGCTCGACCGATTGCACGAGATTCTTTGCGACGCCTAGCAGCAGGGCGAAAGCGTGCTCCGCGACGGCGGAGTCGCCATAGTCCGGGACATTGCACACGGTCACGTCGTGGGCGCGGCAATAATTCAAATCGATGTGGTCAAAGCCTGTCGAGCGTGTGGCGATGAGTTTCAGAGTGGGAAATTGCACGAGCACTTTAGCGTTCAGCGTGGAATAGATAAAAGAGCTCACCACTTCGGCTTCGGCATGAGCGCGCGCCGTCGTCTCATTTAGAGCGGCGGACGTGCAGGAGATTTGGTGGCGCGGTTCGAGCCAGTGGCAGGCCTGACGCTCCCATTGCTCGGCTTCGAATACGGCGACCTTCATGCTTCGACCGGTTTCATGGGCTCGCTTGGATGAGTTGGCGCGTTGCAGCGAGAAGACTGCTCGCTTCTTGGCGAATGGCGCTGATCTTGAGTAACGCGCCGGAACCCTACAAGGGGCCAAGAGTTCCTAAATGAGGTGCGCGCTGGCTGCTGAGCTGCGCCTTAAGGCGGCAAATGCAGGCCCTCGGAAAAATTCGCGTCCCAATCAATGGCTGCGGCGTCATAGGCAAGGGCGTGGCCGATGCTGTCGCCCTTCACGACGCGCGTTGCCCTTCTACAACGCCCGCTCGCCTTCGTGAGTGGGGCGCATGAGTGATTTCCAATTGCGCCGTCTTGGGCTTGTGATGCAACCCGAGCCCGGCAATCCGATGGAGGCCGAGGGTGTATTGAATCCGGCTGCCGCGCGTGGCCCGGATGGTCACCTCTACCTCTTTCCAAGGCTTGTCGCGCGGGGCAATTATTCTCGAATCGGCATCGCGCGCGTGCTGTTCAACGCGGCCGGTGATCCCGCAGGCGTCGAGCGGCTTGGTATCGTACTCGAGCCGGAAGCGGATTATGAGCTTCGCGCCGACGGCGGCGGGGGATGTGAGGACCCTCGCGTCACGTTCGTCGAACCACTTCGTCAATATGTCATGACCTACACCGCGTTATCGCCGAAAGGACCGCGGATCGCGCTGGCGATATCGGAGGATTTGTTTCACTGGCGGCGATTGGGTTTGACGACGTTCCGCCCCTACGAGGGGATTGAGTTTGAAGGCGTAGACAATAAAGACGCCAGCATCTTTCCCCTCGCCATTCCAGACCCTGCAGGACAGCTCTCAATGGCCATCCTGCAGCGGCCGCTCTTCCCCGGTACGCGTCCAGAGGAAACAGCGTGTGACCCAGCGTGCGATGTTCAACGTGAAAGTATCTGGATTTCCTATTGCTCGACGGCGATGGCGGAATGTGAGACCTCCCACCTTCGGCATTTTGGCGCACATAGAAGATTGGCGGCGCCAATTGCCTCCTGGGAACGGCTCAAAATCGGCGGCGGCACCCCGCCCGTCCTGACCCGTCATGGCTGGCTCACCGTTTACCACGGCGTGAGCGCGGCGCCGGGGCCTCCCGGTTCGCCTGCGGCGCTTTGCTATTCCGCTGGCGTGCTCGTGCTGTCGGAGCAATTTCCACACCTCGTCCGCTATCGTTCGCTGCAGCCAGTGCTGACGCCACAATCAGCCCACGAGCGCGTCGGCGCGGTGGCCAATGTTGTCTTTCCCACCGGCATTGACCGTCGCGACGATCTTGGCGCGCCAGATCGCTTCGACGTTTACTATGGAATGGCCGACAACCGGATCGGCGTGGCCAGGCTTGATGTGCCGGCGCAGCTTCCTTTCGATGCGTTTGCGGATCCGCCGAGGCAACGCTGCAATGAAGGCTGAAACCTTCAAGATCGATGATGTGATTACGCCGCTTGATCCCTCGGTGATCGAACAGGGTCTGTAAGGTGCGGCAGGTGTTGCGGATGGGCGTGCAAACTTTGCATGGCCCGCGCTGAATGCAGTTTGTCATGGAAGCAAAGCATCAACACCACAAACCCTATATGCGTCTGGCGATCATGGCGGCGCTCTCCTTTGCCGCCATGTTTGCGCTGATGTATGCGATGGTCGATCGCTTCTCGGACATCTATCCGAGTCTCAATCAAGCCTACATGGCGGCCTTGATGGCCGCGCCCATGGTCGCGATCGAGATCGTGCTGATGGCGTCGATGTATCCGAGCAAGCGAACCAACGCTTTCATTCTAGCCGGCAGTGCGCTTGTCCTGGTCGGCGCGTTTTGGGCAATCCGCCAGCAGGTCGCGATCGGTGATGATGAGTTTCTGCGTTCGATGATCCCGCACCATGCGGGCGCCGTCCTCATGTGCCAGCAGGCGTCGATAACCGACGCGGAAGTGCGAGAGCTCTGCGGCGCCATCATCGAAAGCCAGCGCCAGGAGATCGAAACCATGAAGCAGATTCTCGATCGGCGCAGCTAGCCTTCAACGCAGTGTGGCGTCCAGGAAGTCGAGCGTGAGGCGCCAATCCTCATCGGTGATGGAATGAACGCCAGCACGCAAAGCAAAGCGCGGAGGAGGCCCGCCATTAAGGTCGAAGACGGGACGCGCGCCCACGACCGCTTGGTAGGCGCCGGCGGGATCGGCCCAGCCGTCGCGGGCCGCGTGCACGATAAGCAACGGGCGCGGAGCGATCAGCGCCAGCAATTGGTGTTGATCGACTGGCGGATCGCGCAGTGCATATTCGCCATAGCGCGGGGCGAACCAATGGGGATAGGCGCGTGTGATCGCCGACACGCTTTCCCCAGCGCGATGGGCGGTCAGCGCATCGCCCCCGCGGCCCGATTGCAGCGCGACCACCGCGTCAATGCGCAGATCAAGCGCACCGGCAAGCAACGCGACCTTGCCGAAACGCGATTGGCCCCAGGCGATGATACGATCCCGGTCGATGCGCGGATCGGCCTCCAACACATCGACGACGCGCGCGTGCGTCCATGCCCAGGCAGCGATGGCGCCCTCAGCGTCTAGGGCCTCTAGAGCGGTCGGCGCATCTGGCGCATGGTCTGGGACGACATCGCCGCCATAGAACATCGCCAGCCCATAGCCACGTGCGGTGATGCGCTCAAAAGGCGGGCCCAGCATCCATGCGCCAAACACCGCGCGATGAGGCGGGTCGAAGAAGCCGCTTCGGCATGGAATGGGATAAGCGTTGCGAGGCGGGGTGATCGCACGCGGGCGTCCGGGAAACGCTACCTGATTGCCGCAGAAATTCTGCATCACGATCACCGGCGCCAGCGCGCTTCCTCTTGGCATGACCAGGACAAGGCTGAAGCGGACCCCGTCGCCCGTCTCGACCTCGATCTGTTCGATATTGGCAATGCCGCGAGCGTCCGCAGGCGCGATTGGCGCACGCTCCACAACAAGCGCGCGCACCTCGGCGGGGAAGCGTCCATAGACCTCCGCTTGAAGTCCGTCCGCGATTTCCCGCCGCCGCGCTTGCCAGGCGCTGGGTGTGGCGATGCGCTCGCCGGAAGCATAATCGAGCGCATTCGGCGCCTCGGCGGCGAGCGCGGCCCTGTTGAGCACCACTGCGCGATAGGGCCCCGCCCAGTAGAGCCAGACGAAGGCAGCCGCAGCTGCAATCAATGCAGCCAGGACAGCCTTTTGCAATAGGCGACGCCTTGCGCGGTGAAGCTTCGTCATTCGATTTCCAACTCCGCGTCAGCGAGCGTGGACGGCCATCTTAATTTTACGCACGACGTTGACACATCCCGCACGCGTCGATGACGCCATTCCTCGCACGCCAAGTAAAATTGGCGCATGCGCCAGCGGCGCTTGTCGGTGCTCCCCGGCGCACGCCATGCTTTCTCGATGTGCGCCCAAGCTAAGTGGTAGAGCGGCGCAATCGTAATGCGAAGGTCGGGTGTTCGACTCACCTGGGCGGCCTCCGCGGTGCCCCCGCGAGGTCGACGGGGATCAGACAATCGGGGCGGTCCTCATCGTCACAAGTGTGAACGAGCTTCCCAAGCATGCGCGATACGGCGCGCATTTCATGATGTTCGGCGCAGCGTGACCGCCAACTCGCTGCGCCTCAACGGCGTGCGCCTGAACTAGACGGGAGATGCGCCGCCAGCGGAGAGAAATTTAATGGCAGATTCGCCTCTTGTAGGCTCAGCACTGGTCAATCGGGGGCCTTGACGGCTAAGCTTTAGCGACGGCGTGACGACGTGCCTTCATGCCTGGGTAAAGAATCGGCGGTAATAAAGCATTATGGAATGGGCTAATCGCCTCCTGACCGTGCTCCTGTCGCTCGCCATTGCCCAATTCGGGGTTCTGGCGGCGGCGCCGGCGCACGCCCATGAAGAGGGCGCCCATCATGCCGTCCACGTTGTTGAGACGTCGTCAGAATGGAGCGTCATTGCTTCCGACCATCACGGTCACGAGCATGACGAGCCAAACGATATCGCTGACGGCGAACGGGACGAGGGCGGGTCAAAGCAGAACGGCACGGAGTCTCTGACCCACGTTCATTCCTGCCCACAGTTCACGCAGACCAGCGCTCAAGCTATTCCAGTGGTGGCGCTCTTATGTGTGCGCAGTTCTTGGCCAGCGTCACAAGCCGGTCCGCCGACGCACGCTTCGGCCCCGCCTCTCAGGCCCCCCCGCGCCATCCTCTGATCCGAACGCGCACCTGCCGTAAGGCGGGTTGCATCTGTTTGCGACAGAGGAGGCTGATCCTTGTCATCTCATTCCGTTGCGGCCCTTGTCGGGGTCGCATGTGTCGCCGGCATCATCGGCGAAGCGGCTGCGCAGGCGCCGAGTGCGTCGCTGACGCGCGAAGACGCGATTGCGCGTGCGTTAGGGGACGATCCCGGCGTTGACGCCGCCGATGCCGCGCGCCTTGCGGCGGAAGCTGGCGCGCGTCAAGCCGGCCGTTGGGCCAATCCAACGCTCGACATCTTGCAGGAAAACGTCTCCGGCTCCGGCGCCTATCGGGGTAGTGACCGCGCAGAGACGGCCTATTCCTTCCGGCAGCCGCTTCAACTCGGCGGCGACCGGAGCGCGCGCCGTCGTTTAGCAGAGCGCGAACTCGATACAGCGCGCGTAGGCGCCGGCGTTCGCCGTGCGGATCTGATCGAAGAAGTCGAACACGCCTTCATCGACGCGCAGGCGGCGGATGCAGCGCTTGCCGTCGCCGAGGAGCGCCTGAGCGTTGCGCGCGACCTTGCGGCGGCGGTCGATCGCCGGGTGCGCGCGGCGCGTGATCCGCTCATGGCCGGATCTCGCGCCGAAGCGCGGCTTGCCGAAGCCGAGGTCGAGGCCGAGTCGGCGCGTCACACGGCAATTGCGGCTCGCGCGCGGCTCGCATCGTATTGGGGTGGAACGGGCGACTTTTCTCTGGAACGCGGCTCGTTCGAGGTGCTGGCGCCGCGCGTGAGCGACGCCAATGATCTGGCGCCGGACCTGGCGCTCGCCGACGCCGACGCCGCGCGCGCCGCGGCGCAAGTCGATGTGGAACGCGCGCGCGCAATTCCCGATCTCGACCTGCAGGCGGGCTGGCGTCAGTTCAGCGAACGAGACGAGACCGCGCTTGTTTTCGGTCTGTCGGTACCGCTGCAAATCTGGGATCGCAACGGGGAAAGCGTCGCGCGTGCGCGTGCGGAAAGCGCGCGCGCGGGATATGAACGCGCCGCGCGCGAGCGGGCGCTCACGCGCGAGCAATCCATGCTTGGCGCGCAAGCCGACACCGCGCGGCGCGAAGTGGAGGCGCTCGACGCGCGCATCATCCCCGCGAGCGAACGCGCGCTCGCGCAGGCCCGCGAGGGCTATGCCATGGGCGGCTTTTCCTACATCGACGTTCTGGACGCCCAGCGCGCGGTTGTGGACGCGCGCCTGCGGCGCATTTCCGCGCTCCGTGCATTTCACCGTGCTGAAGCTTCGATCGCGCGCCTCGGCGGCGCGCGCATCGAGCCTGACCAATTGCGAGGGACACAGCCATGATGGCTCGCCATTTTTTGATCGCCGCAGGGTTCGCCGCTCTATCGCTGGTCTCAGCTTGCGGAAACGGAGGATCGTCCGCCGGAGGCGAGCATGGCGAAGCCGCGGCCGCCGACTACGAACGCGGGCCGCATCGCGGGCGTATGCTGCGCGACGGCGCCTTTGCCGTCGAAGTCACGATCTTTGAGGACGGCGTGCCACCCGAGTATCGCGTGTACGCCTACCAGAACGATCGGCCGCTGCCTCCGGGCGAAGTGCAGTTGAGCATCACGTTGACGCGCTTGGGCGGTCGCACGGACCAGTTCGCCTTCGCGCCGCAGGAGGATTTTCTGCGCGGCAATGCGGTGGTGATCGAGCCGCACTCTTTTGATGTCGCGGTGCGCGCCGTTCACGGGGGCGCGACGCATGATTGGGCCTATCAATCCTATGAGGGACGCACGACCATCGCTGCCGCGCAGGCCGAGGCTGCCGGCATCGAAGTCGAACAAGTGGGGCCCGGCACGCTGGAGGAAACCGTCGCGCTTTCGGGCCGTGTGGAATTGCAGCCGCAAGGCCGCGCCGACGTCACCGCATGGTATCCCGGACGTATCGTCGCCATGACCAAGCAGATCGGCGAGCGGGTGCGGCGCGGCGAGCCGCTCGCGCGCGTAACATCGAGCGATAGCCTTCAAACCTATACCATCCCGGCGCCGATCTCCGGCGTGGTGATGGCGCGCAACGCCAATGTCGGCGACGTGGCCGGCGCCGCGCCGATCTATGTCCTTGCCGACGCAACGCAGGTTCACGCGGAATTCTATGTCTATCCGCGCGACGCCGAGCGACTTCGTGCGGGCCAGGCCGTGACGGTGCGCAATCTCGGCGGAGAGCACAGCGTGCGCGCGACGATCGAAGCCATTTTGCCGTCCGCCGACATGATGACGCAAACCATCGTGGCGCATGTCGACCTGCCGAACGCCGATGGCGCGTGGCGCCCTGGACAAGCGGTTGAAGGCGAGGCGGTGGTGGCGACGCATGCCGCGCCGCTGGCGGTTCGATCACGGGCGCTTCAACGCTTTCGGGATTTCACGGTCGTCTATGCGCTCGTAGGAGCGACCTACGAGGTGCGCATGCTGGAACTGGGCCGGCGCACGCCTGAATGGACCGAAGTGCTCAGCGGCATCACGCCTGGCGAGACCTATGTCAGCGGCAACGCCTTCCTCATTCGCGCGGACGTCGAAAAGTCCGGCGCGAGCCACGACCATTGAGGGGGCGGCACATGCTTGATCGTATCGTTCACCTATCCATCCGCCATCGCTGGATTGTTCTGGCGCTTGTGCTCTTGTTGTCGGGCGTCGGCGTCTGGAGTTTTCAGCGTCTGCCGATCGACGCGACGCCGGACATCACCAATGTGCAGGTGCAAATCAACACCGAAGCGGACGGCTACTCGCCGCTTGAATCCGAACAGCGTCTGACGTTTCCGATCGAGACTGCGCTCTCCGGCCTGCCGGGCCTTGACTATACGCGCTCGGTTTCGCGCTACGGCCTCTCGCAGGTGACGGTCGTTTTTGAAGACGGCACCGATATCTATTTCGCGCGCCAGCTTGTGAACGAGCGGCTGCTGAGCGTTCGCAGCCAATTGCCTGAAGGCGTGGAGCCGGAGCTTGGCCCGATCGCTTCGGGACTGGGCGAAATCTTCATGTACACGATTGAAGCCGAAGAGGGCGCGACGCGCCCCGATGGCGAGGCGTGGACGCCGGAAGATCTGCGCACGCTCCAGGACTGGGTGATCCGGCCGCAATTGCGCAACACGCCTGGGGTCACCGAGGTCAACACGATCGGCGGCTATCAACGCCAATACCATGTCACGCCCTGGCCCGACCGTCTGGCGGCTGCGGGCCTGAGTATGGAAGACGTGATCGCCGCGCTGACGCAAAACAATTCCAATGTCGGCGCCGGCTACGTCGAGCGCTATGGCGAGCAATTGCTGGTCCGCTCTTCTGGACAAGCCGCTGGCATCGAAGACTTGCAGCGCATCATCGTCTCCAACCGTGCTGGCGTGCCCATCCGCATCGTCGATGTGGCCGACGTGATCATGGGCGAAGAGCTGCGCACGGGCGCCGCCACCGAGAACGGCCGCGAGATCGTGCTCGGCACTGTGTTCATGCTGATGGGCGAAAACAGCCGCACGGTTGCGAACGCCGTCGCCGAGCGCCTGGAAGAAGCCGCGCGCGCCTTACCCGATGGCGTCGTTGCCACACCCATCTATGACCGCACGGAATTGGTCGATCGCACGATCCAGACGGTCGAGACCAATCTGGTCGAGGGCGCGCTTCTGGTGATCGTCGTGCTCTTCCTGCTGCTCGGCAACATCCGCGCGGCGCTGATCACGGCGGCGATCATCCCACTGTCGATGCTGCTGACCATCACCGGCATGGTGCAGAACCGTGTCTCCGGAAATTTGATGAGCCTTGGCGCGCTCGACTTCGGCCTCATCGTCGATGGCGCGGTCATCATCGTCGAGAATTGCCTCCGGCGTTTCGGGATGGAGCAACACCGGCTGGGGCGGCTCTTGTCGCGCGACGAGCGCTTTCAATTGGCGGAGCGGGCGACGCTGGAAGTGATCAAGCCGTCCATCTTTGGCGTGATGATTATCGCGCTTGTCTATGTGCCGATCTTCGCGCTGACGGGCGTGGAGGGAAAGATGTTCCACCCGATGGCGTTCACGGTCGTGTTCGCCTTGACGGCCGCACTCATCCTCTCCCTGACTTTCGTCCCGGCTGCGGTGGCTATGTTCGTTACGGGCAAGGTCGAAGAGAAGGAAAGCCCGGTGATGCGGGCAGCGCGTCGCTGGTATGAGCCGGCGCTGGATTGGGCGCTCAAAGCGCGCAACCTCGTCGTCGCGGGCGCCGTCGGCCTGGTCTTTCTCTTTGGCTTTGTCGCCTCGCGTATGGGTTCGGAATTCATCCCCAATCTCGACGAGGGCGATATTGCGATGCACGCCCTGCGGATTCCAGGCACAAGTCTCAGCCAGGCGGTCGAGATGCAGACCGCCCTTGAAGCGCGGCTCAGACAATTTCCGGAAGTCGAGCGCGTGGTGTCAAAGATAGGCACGGCGGAAGTCGCCACCGATCCCATGCCGCCAAGCGTCGCCGACACGTTCATTTTGTTGCATCCGAGGGAAGAGTGGCCAAACCGCTGGAAGTCGCGCACCGATCTTGTGGCGGAGATGCAGGCTGCGGTGAACCAAATCCCCGGCAACAATTACGAGTTCACGCAGCCGATCCAGATGCGGTTCAATGAATTGCTCTCCGGCGTTCGCGCCGATGTCGCTGTGAAAGTGTTCGGCGACGACCTCGATGCGCTGCTTGCGACCGGTGGCGAGATTGAGAACATTGTCTCCAGCATTCCCGGCGCGGCGGATGTGAAGGTCGAGCAGATCACGGGCCTGCCGGTGTTGCAGATCACGCCCGACCGCAACGCCTTGGCGCGGCATGGTCTCAACGTATCGGACCTGCAGGACGTTCTGCGCGCTTCGCTTGGCGGCGCTGTCGCCGGGCAAATCTTTGAGGGCGACCGTCGATTCGACGTTGTTGTCCGTCTGCCGGAGCAGATCAGACAGGATGTCGATGCAATCGGCCGTCTGCGTATTCCCTTGCCCGGCGCAGCGGATGGCGTGCGCGGTTTTGTGCCATTGCAGGAATTGGCGGCGATAGAGCTTGAGGTCGGACCGAACCAGATCAGCCGTGAGAACGGTTCTCGCCGCGTGGTGGTCACAGCGAACGTGCGTGGGCGCGATCTCGGCTCCTTCGTGAGCGAGGTGCAGCGCCGCGTAGGCGCCGAAGTAGAACTGCCGCCGGGCTATTACATCTCCTATGGCGGGACGTTCGAGCAATTGATCTCGGGCGCGCAGCGTTTGGCGCTGGTGGTGCCGGCCGCGCTGCTACTCATCTTCGGCTTGCTCTATATGCTGTTTCGGTCCGCCAAGGATGCCGCGATCGTCTTCTCCGGCGTACCGCTCGCGCTGACGGGCGGCGTCTTGGCGCTGGTGTTGCGCGACTTGCCGCTGTCGATCTCTGCCGGCGTCGGCTTTATCGCGCTCTCGGGCGTTGCGGTGCTCAATGGCGTGGTGATGCTGACTTTTATTCGCACGCTGCGTGAGGAAGGACTTGGTCTCGACCAGGCCATCCGGGAAGGCGCGCTCACGCGCCTGCGTCCCGTGCTGATGACGGCGCTCGTCGCCAGTCTTGGCTTCATCCCGATGGCGTTCAATGTCGGCGCGGGAGCGGAGGTGCAGCGTCCGCTCGCAACCGTTGTGATCGGCGGGATCATTTCCTCGACGATCCTGACGCTGCTCGTCTTGCCGGCGCTCTATCGCATGGCGCATCGGCAGACCGAGCAAGAGCGCGAATCCTGGGAGCGGGGCGCCGCCGGTGCGCCTGCGGAATAGCAATCGATACAGAGTTCGACTGAATTGGAGAAAGACATGGATCAGCAGAGGTCCGCGCCGCAGCGATCATTGTGGCTCGGCTTGCTCGTTTGCGTGCTCGCCCTTGCTGTGAATGCGACCTTCACAGCAGCGTTCGCGCACGGCGTCGCCGACGGCGACAAGGGCTACATCCAGGAAAGCTCCGGAATACTGTTCGGACCGTTCGTCTATCTGGGCGCCAAGCACATGGTCACAGGCTATGACCATTTGCTGTTTCTGTTTGGCGTGATTTTCTATCTCTACCGGCTCAAAGCCGTCAGTCTCTATGTGACGATGTTCGCCGTCGGCCATTCGATCACGCTGATCGCCGGTGTCCTGCTTCAAATCCAGTTCAATGCCTATCTGATCGACGCGATCATAGGCCTGTCGGTGGTTTACAAGGCGCTCGACAATCTGGGCGCATTCCAGCGCTGGTTTGGCTTTTCGCCGGACGCACGCGCCGCCACTTTGGTGTTCGGTCTCTTCCACGGTTTTGGTCTGGCGACAAAGCTGCAGGACTTCGAACTCGCGGAAGACGGCCTGCTCGCGAACCTCATCGCCTTCAATGTCGGCGTCGAGCTTGGGCAGATGCTGGCCTTGGCCGGCATTCTCATCCTGATGGGCTATTGGCGACGCATGTCGAGCTTCGCGAAACATGCGGGTCTCGCCAATGTGGCTTTGGCCATCGCTGGCGTAGCGCTGACGGGCTATCAGCTCGTTGGCTATTTCAATTCGTAAGGCGGGAGATCTGACAATGTCTGACAATCGATTGCCTTCCGAAAACGAATTGCCTTCGCCAGCGCAATTGCTGCGCTCAACGCTTGTGGCGGTGGTTGTCGCCGCCGGTTTGCTCGTGACCTTGGTGTTGCCGGCGGAATCTGCAATTGACCCGACCGGGATCGGCCGGCTTCTTGGCCTGACCCAAATGGGCGAAGTCAAAGTCGCGCTGGCGCAAGAGGCGGATGCTGCGACGCACGCCGATTTGGGTGAGCCCGCCGACGCGCCGGCGAGCGCCGCGCCGCCGCAAGCCGCTCCTGCCGAGGCGGCGCGCGAAGTCACGGTCACTCTGGCGCCGGACGAAGCCGCAGAGATCAAAGTCGATATGCTTGCAGGCCGAACGATCGCGTTCGAGTGGGAGACCGACGGTCCGCGCGTGAATTTCGACCTTCATGGCGATGGGCCGGGCATTGACTATCATCGCTACACACGTGGGACGGATGCGCGTGTCACAGGCGAACTCGAAGCCGCTTTCGATGGCGCGCATGGATGGTTCTGGCGCAATCGCTCCGGGCAGACAGTGAACATCGTGCTGCGTGTGCGCGGCGACTTCACCGATGTCCGCCGCGTGATGTAGCGGGCGGAGCGCGCTCAGCGGCCTGGCCACCTTGTGTGCAACTCGTCGATGATGAAGGGGTGCGCATGCGCCGCGCCTTCGACGTGTGGGTGATCGCCCGGTAAATCGTCATGGCGATGGGGAATGTTTTCGGGGTCATCGGCCGGCCAGAGCACAGCGGTGGCGGCGACGCCGGCCAAGCAGAGCACGCAAAGTGCGACGAACGCCGCGCCGGTTCCGAGGCTGGCGCTGATGAAACCAGATACCGGATACGCGACGAGCCAGGCGCCATGTGACAGAGCGAACTGCGCGGCGAACAGCGCGGGTCTGTCTTCTGCATGGGACGAGCGCCGCAAAATGCGCCCGATAGGTGTCAGGGTCAGCGAATAGCCGATCCCCAGAATGCACCAGAGCACCAACAAGGAAACGTAGTCGCGAACGAGAAACGCTCCCGCGCCCAGCGCAGCGGACATCAACACCGCGCCTGCAAGCAGCACGGTGCGGTCCTGCTGGTTCTCAAGCAAGCGCGGCAACGCCAGAGCCGAAAATATTGATCCGGCGCCGAAGACTGCGAGCGCCCACGCGGTCGCCCGTTCGTCGAGGCTGTACGCGCTTTGGACAAGCACGACCGTGTTGACGAACACCATGGCGCCGCCCGCTGCAGTCGCCAATGACAAGCCGATCAGGGCGCGCAGGCGCGGCGTTCGGACGAAGAGATTGAGCCCTGATGTTAGACGTTTCATGAAAGGGCGCTGCTGGGCGCGTGATAGTGCAGGCAGAACCGCGGTCACGACGAGCAATGCCGAAAACACGAACCCGATCGATGTGCCTGCGAACAGGTTGTTGTAGGTCATAAAGCCAAGCAGCACCGCCGCCAGGATGGGACTTGCAACGCTCTCAAGGTCGGCCGCCAAGCGCGACAAGGACAACGCCTTCGTATAATCAGCCTCATCGGGAAGGATGTCGGGGATCATGGCCTGGAATGCCGGCGTAAACGCCGCCGATGCCACATAGAGCACTGCCATCAGCGCATAGATTTGCCACGCCTCAGAGACAAACGGCAGCGAGATGGCGACGCCAGCTCGGACCAAGTCGAGAGCAACAAGCAAGGTCTTGCGCGGCACATTGGCTACGATCGCGCTCGCAACCGGCGCCACGCCGACATAGCAGACCATCTTGATCGCGAGCGCTGCGCCGAGAATTTCGCCCGCCTGCGCGCCCGCTAAATCGTGCGCCAGCAGCCCCAAGGCGATTGTCGCCAATCCCGTCCCCAGGAGCGCGGAGACTTGGGCGGCGAAGAGATGGCGATAGGCGGCGTTGGCGAGCGGCGCGAGCATGGGACGACACTAGGCCGAGCGGTGGCCACGACAATCTCATACGGCCGGCGTGGTTGTGCTGAACCTGACGCGCACGTAGCCCTGTGTTCGGCCCGCGCCGGTGGCGCACGGCTCGCCGCTGACCAATGACAGAGCCCTGCGTCCCGACACCTTCAGAAGGCCATCGCGCGCAGGCGGCGTCAGGGCGGAAAGCGTAAGCGTGCCTTGACGCCGCCGAGCACGGTGGCTGAGGGAAATGTATGATTTATCAGCACTGAAGCGGTGGCGCGGGTCCGCTTCAGCCGAGCTTTTGGCTCGTTCGAGCGATCGGTGCCGTTCTGGCCTGATCTCCCGGACGATGCGCCGCGTTGACGATGTTTCGACCTTTGCCCATTATCGTGGCGTCATGCGCCGCTTCTGGCTTTCCCTGCTTATGGTTATCGCGCTCGCCTCAGGCGGCGTCGCGAACGCCGTGGTCATGGCTGATTGTCCGATGCTGGCGCAGGCCTCCGCCCAGCCGGCGATGAGCGCCGGCCATGATTGCTGCCCCGATGACGCGCCCGCCGCGCCAGACGATCAGCCAGCCAAGCAGATGGGCGATTGCGCCATGGCGCAGGCGTGCCGAGCCGGACCGGCTGTGGCGCCGACCATTGAGCCTGTCTCTCTCATCGTTTCCGCGATCGTCGTCCGCGAGCCGGTCATGTCCGATAAGAGCATGGTCTCGCGCGCGCCCGACGAATTCTGGCGGCCTCCACGAACGATCTGACACCGCGATAGGGCGCTTTACGCGCGCGTCCGCGCGCGCCTGCGCTTTGGTTTGTCAGATCATCTGGAGCACGCTCATGCGCATCGCATGGCTTGCATGTTGCGTCATCGGCGTCGTGCCGATCGCACATGCGCAAGAATTGAGTTTTCAGGACGCCGTCACGCGCGCTGAAGATGGCCCAAGCGTCATTGCCCGGCGTGAGGCCGCGCGCGGCGCGCAACTCGCGGTGCGGCCGGCTGGGCAATTGCCCGATCCGCAACTTGTGCTGGGCCTGCAGAACGTGCCGATCGAAGGGCCTGACGCCTATCGTCTTGGCCGCGATGAAATGACGATGCAGACAGTCGGCGTCATGCAGGACATGCCGAGCGGCGCCGAAAGGCGCGCGCGCCGGGCGATGGCGGAGGCCGAGGCCGGACGCACCGAAGTGGGTCTGGACATCGCGCGCCTAGAAGCGCGCCTTGGCGCGGCGCGCGCATGGATCGCAGCCTATTTTGCAGGGCGCCGCGTTGACGTGCTGAGCGGCTTGGCGCGCGAAGCGCGCGCATCCGCCCAAGCGGCGCGCGGGCGCCTGGCGGCGGGCGGGGGCAGCGTCGATGGAGCTATCTCCGCTGAAATCGAAGCGGCGCGCATTGAGGATCGTAGGGGTGACGCGACCGCCGCACTGATTGCAGCGCGCGCGGAGTTGCGCCGCTGGATCGGCGAGGCTGCCAGCGACTCTCTCACGGCGGAAGAACCGCAATTTGCTGTCGATGCAGAACATATGCGCGCGCATGTGCGCCGTCATCCCGCGCTGCTCGCGTTCCAGGCGGAAGCCGAGGCCGCCGACGCAGGCCTTCGCATGGCGCGCGCTGAACGGATTCCCGACTGGTCGTGGACGGCGATGTATCAGCGTCGCGACGATTCCTTTGGCGACATGGCGTCCGTTGAAGTCCGGATCGGTCTGCCGCTCTTTCAGGCGTGGCGCCAAGGCCCTCTGGTGGAAGCGCGCAAAGCCGATCAGGGGCGCGTCGCCGCCGAAGGCGCTGCAGCCGAACGCGAGCACGTCGCTATGCTGGAAGCCGGATTGGCGGACTATGCCGCCACAGAGGCCAATCTGGAACGCGCCCGCGCCACACGGCTGCCGCTCGCGCGTCAGCGCGCCGAAGCGGCGGCGGGCGCCTTTGCTGGCGGCGCCATGAGCGCGGACGGGTTGATCGCCGCGCGACGCGACGCGCTTGAAGCCGAACTCGATGTGATCGCCCTGAGCGAGCGGCGCGCCATGCTTGGGGCTGCGCTGACGCTGCAATATGCGGAGCGCACGCCATGACGGGAGCGAGAGTGCAAGTTGCGCGTATCGCAATCATTGCAACTGCGGCGGCCATCGGCGCGCTTGCGATCGGCGCCGGCGGCTACTGGCTCGGTGTGAGTCGGCATGCGCCCGCCGCATCCGAGGACGGAAGGCGGGTGCTCTATTGGTACGACCCGATGGTTCCTGATCAGCACTTCGATCAACCGGGCCGCTCACCATTCATGGATATGGAGCTGGTCCCGCGTTACGCTGATGGGGGTCCTGCCGAAGCCGGCGTGCGCATCGACCCAGGCGTCGTGCAAAATCTCGGCGTGCGTCTCGCCGCCGTTGAGAGCGCGCCGGTATCGCGCACCGTGACTGCGGCGGGCGTCATCGTGTTCAGCGAGCGCGCGGTCGCGGTGGTGCAGGCGCGCGCCGCGGGCTTCGTCGAACGCTCCTATGGACGCGCGGTCGGCGATGTCGTCTCAGCGGGCGCGCCGATTGTCGATATCCGCGTGCCGGAATGGACGGCGGCGCAGGCCGAATATCTGGCGCTTCGGGGCGTCGGCGGCGATCTCGCCGCGGCGGCGCGCCGGCGCCTTGAGATGCTGGGCATGCCAGCGTCGCTCATCGAACGTGTCGAGCGCGATGGTGCGCCGCGCCCGGTCGTGACCGTGACTGCGCCTGTCGCCGGCGCCATCACGACGCTCGACATCCGCAACGGCATGACGATCGTTCAGGGCGCGCCGCTTGCCACCATCAACGGCATATCGCCGGTCTGGCTCGCGGTGTCATTGGCGCAAGCCGACGCCAGCATCGCGCGCGCCGGAGGCCGCGTCACGGCGCGTGTGCCGGCGTATCCAGGCGAGAGTTTCGCCGGTCGCATCGAAAGCATCCTGCCGGCGGCGGACGCAGCCACGCGCACAATCCAGGTGCGGATCGCTTTGCCAAATCCACAAGGTCGGTTGCGGCCGGGCATGACGGCGGAAGTCGAGCTTGCCGAAGGCGATGCGCGTCCCGCGCTGCTCGTGCCCGCTGAAGCCGTGATCCGGACCGGGCGACGCACCGTCGTTATCGTTGCGCTGGATGGCGGACGTTTCGCGCCGACCGAAATCGAGATCGGCCGACGATCCGGCGACAGGATCGAAGTGCGCCGCGGTCTCAGCGAAGGTCAGCGCGTCGTCGCTTCCGGGCAATTCCTCATCGATTCCGAAGCGAGCCTGACGGGCGCGCTGGCAAGTCTGGAGGCGTCGTCGGCGCCGCAGGCGGCCGCCGACGCGCATCAAGCCAGCGGCCGCGTCACCGCGATCAACGGCGTCAACATCACGATCGCGCATGGGCCGGTGCCAAGCCTGCAATGGCCGGGCATGACCATGGCGTTCGTGCTGCATGATGCCGCGTTAAGGCGCGGTCTCGGCGTAGGCGACACCGTGCAGTTCCGCTTCCGACAAGATGGCTCGCGCTATGTCGTCAGCGAAATCCGCAAGACGGAGACGCCGCGATGATCGCCGCGCTGATCCGCTGGTCGGTCGCCAATCGATTGCTTGTCGTACTGGCGACGCTTGCGCTCGCAGTTGCGGGCGCATTGGCGATCCGGTCGACGCCTGTCGATGCGATCCCGGACCTTTCGGATGTGCAGGTCGTCATTCGCACAACATATCCGGGCCAGGCGCCGCAGATCGTTGAAGATCAAGTCACCTATCCGCTGACCACCACGATGCTTTCCGTGCCGGGCGCGCGCACGGTTCGGGGCTATTCGTTCTTCGGCGACTCATTTGTCTATGTGATTTTCGAAGACGGAACCGATCTTTATTGGGCGCGGTCGCGCGTCCTCGAATATCTCAATCAGGTGCAGGGACGTCTGCCGCCCGCTGCGCGGTCGTCGCTCGGCCCCGACGCGACAGGCGTCGGCTGGGTCTATCAATACGCGCTGATCGATCGCACCGGCCGGCATGATCTTAGCCAGTTGCGCAGCATCCAGGACTGGCTGCTCAGGTTTGAATTGAAGAGCGTGCCGGGCGTCGCCGAAGTCGCCTCGATTGGCGGCATGGTCCGCCAATACCAGATCGTTCTCGATCCAGAGCGCATGGCCGCCTATGGCGTGTCGCAGCAACAGGTGGCCGATGCGGTGCGCGCAGCCAATGGCGAAACCGGCGGAGCCGTCGTCGAGATGGGCGAAGCCGAGCACATGGTGCGCGCCTCGGGCTATCTCCGCACGCTGCAGGATTTCGACGCCATTCCGCTCGGCCTCGGCGCGAATGGAGTCCCGGTCAGCTTAGACGATGTCGCCTGGGTGCAGATCGGCCCGGAGATGCGCAGGGGCATCGCAGAACTCAACGGCGAAGGCGAAGTCGCCGGCGGGATTGTCGTTATCCGCGCCGGCGAAAACGCCCGCGAAGTGATCCAGGCTGTGCGCACCCGGCTCGATGAACTGAGACGCAGCCTGCCGGAAGGCGTTGAGATCGTCACGACTTATGACCGCTCCACGCTGATCGACCGTGCAATCGAAAATCTCACCCACAAGCTCGCCGAGGAATTCATCGTCGTCGCCCTCGTGTGCGCGCTTTTCCTGTTTCACCTGCGCTCGGCGCTCGTCGCCATCGTGACCCTGCCGCTCGGCGTCATGGCCGCGTTCCTGGTGATGCGCCTTCAGGGTGTCGACGCCAACATCATGTCGCTTTCCGGCATCGCCATCGCCATCGGCGCCATGGTGGACGCGGCTATTGTCATGATTGAGAACGCGCACAAGCGATTGGAGCGCTGGCGCGACGAGCATGATGGGGAGATGCCGCGAGGCGCCGATCATTGGCGCGTCATTACTGAAGCGTCTGTCGAAGTTGGGCCGGCGCTTTTCTTCAGCCTTCTCATCATCACGCTCTCCTTCCTGCCGGTGTTCACGCTGCAAGCGCAGGAGGGGCGCCTCTTCGCGCCGCTTGCCTTCACCAAGACCTATGCCATGGCGGCGTCGGCGGCGTTGGCGGTGACTCTCATCCCCGTGCTCATGGGGTTCTGGATACGCGGGCGCATCCCGCGCGAAGACACAAATCCCATCAATAGATGGCTGGCATTGCTCTATCGGCCCGCAATCGATTTTGCGTTGGCGGCGCCCAAAATGGTGTTGCTCATTGCGGCCCTCGTGCTCGCGACAACGGCTTGGCCCATCTCACGTCTGGGCGGCGAATTCATGCCAATGATGGATGAGGGCGACCTCCTCTATATGCCGACGGCGCTGCCCGGTCTGTCGGCTGCTGAGGCGTCGCAATTGCTGCAACAGACCGACCGGCTCATTCGCACGGTGCCCGAAGTCGAAAGCGTCTTTGGCAAAGCGGGCAGGGCTGAAACCGCCACCGATCCCGCGCCGCTCGAAATGTTCGAGACCACCATACGCTTGCGTCCGCGTTCAGAATGGCGGCCGGGCATGACGCCAGAGCGCATCGTCGAAGAACTTGATCGCGTCGTGCGCGTGCCGGGTTTGACCAATGTCTGGGTGCCGCCGATCCGAAACCGCATCGACATGCTCGCGACCGGGGTCAAGAGTCCGATCGGCGTCAAGGTGAGCGGGCCCGACCTTGCCACCATTGACGCGGCGGCGCGCGCGATTGAACAGGCTGCGCGCGGCGTGCCTGGCGTTTCCTCCGCCGTTGCGGAGCGCATTTCCGGCGGACGCTATATCAATATCGATATCGATCGGTCTGCCGCCGCCCGCTATGGGCTCAACGTCGCCAATGTGCAGGCTGTTGTCGCGGGCGCCATCGGCGGCGAGAATATCGGCGAAGTTGTCGATGGGCGGGCGCGTTATCCAATAAATCTGCGTTATCCGCGTGAGGTGCGCGACTCGCTCGACCGGCTCAACGCGCTGCCGATCGTGACCGACCAGGGCCTGCGCCTGACGCTCGGCGAAGTAGCGCGCATCGCTGTCGCAGATGGGCCCGCCATGATCCGCAGCGAGAACGGGCGGCTCTCGGCCTTTGTCTATGTGGATGTGCGCGGGCGCGATTTGGCGTCGGTTGTACGCGATCTGCAGCGCACGGTGGGCGCCAATGTGCAGCTGCCGGCCGGTGTGAGCTTGGCGTACTCGGGACAGTTCGAATATCTCGAACGCGCCTCCGCCAGATTGTTGCTGGTTGGACCGGCGACGATCGCCATCATCTTTCTGCTGCTCTATCTGACGTTTCGGCGTTTCGATGAAGCGGCGATCGTGATGGCGAGCGTGCCGTTCGCGCTGACGGGCGGCGTCTGGCTTGTCTATCTCCTCGGCTATGATTTCTCGGTCGCGGTCGCGGTCGGCTTTATCGCGCTTGCGGGGCTTGCCGCCGAGTTCGGCGTCGTCATGCTGATCTACCTGAAGAATGCGCTCCAGGAACGCGTCGATCGCGGTGTCGAGATAACGCCCGCCATGGTCGCGGAAGCTGTCCGAGAGGGGGCATTGCTCCGGCTTCGACCAAAAGCCATGACCGTCGCGGTCATCCTCGCAGGCCTGCTTCCCATTCTCTGGACCGGAGGCGCTGGCGCAGAAGTCATGCGCCGCATTGCAGCGCCGCTTGTCGGCGGCATGCTCACCGCGCCTCTCCTGTCTCTGATTGTCATTCCCGCGGCCTATTTCATGATCCGGCGCCGCGGCATCGGGCGCGATGCGCTTGCACGCTCCAAAGACCGGATCGTCCTCGAAGAAGGAAGTTCGTGATGCTCAAGGCGCTTATCGTTCCGATCGCATTGCTGGCTGCGGCGTGCTCGCCGCCAGCGGCGGAGGATGCCGCGAAATCGGATGCGGACATGAACATGACGGAAAGCGCGACGCCGGCGGCCGCCGGTCCGATCAACGGCGTCGGCACGGTGACGGCGGTGGATGCGGCGGCGGGAACAGTCTCACTCGATCACGAGCCGATCGCCGCGATCTCTTGGCCCGCCATGTCGATGCAATTCACTGTTGAAGATCCAGCAGACCTTCAAGGCATCGCGGTCGGGGATCGCGTGTCGTTTGAACTGAAGAACGCGACTGAAACGCAGGTCATCACCGAGATCGCCGAACAATAGGGCCGTGCTGCGGGCGCTCCATATCAAGCGCCCGCAGCGTTCTTGGGCAAGCGGCAAGGGCACCGCTCGCAAGGCCGAGCGCCAATAGTACTCAGGCGTTTGTGGCAGGTAGTACTCGACACACGGAACTCTTCCGGTCACTCAGCCCTGTGTTCGGCCCGCGCCGGAGGCGCACGTCTCGACAGTGGCAAATGACAAAGCCCTGCGTCCCGGCACCTTCAGGACGCTATCGCGCGCAGACGGCGTCAGGGTGAAAGCGAAGCGCGCCTTGACGCCGAGACCAGCACGATGGCATTCAGTTCACGCGAGCAACGCAGACATGGCGTCTAGTGCGATCATTCGTTTGTCGCTGTGTCTTTGTGGTCATCCGCGAACATTCGCCGGCAAGCGGAAATGCGCGACGGAGAAAATGGCGGTGGTTTGTTTGGTCTCGCTGAAAAATGCGTGCAAATACCGCGTGATATGCTGTCGCAAAACAATTGAGTGGGGATGATCACCGACCGCGACATCGCAGTGCGCGGGGTGGCCCGCGGGGCGGGGCCGGACACGATGGTCGAGGAGGTCATGACCGCGAGCGTCAAATATTGCTTCGAGGACGAGGACATCGAAGCCGTAAGCCGCAATATGGGCGAGCAGCAGCTTCGCCGCCTGCCGGTGATGAACCGCGAGAAGCGCCTCGTCGGCATCGTCTCCCTCGCAGACATCGCGGGCCTCGGCGATTCCCACACTACCGGACGGGCGCTCGAGGGCATCACCCGCCCTGACGAAGAAGCCTGACGCGCAGGCCCTCGCCCTGCTAGCGTGCGCGCGCGGTTTGGTTAGGGCAGTGCATGGAAACGGGGGCGGAGCATCGCGTCGCGGCGGCGGACGGGGTTTCCCTGTTCGTGCGGGAATATCCCGCGCTGGGCGCGGCCAACGGCCTGCCGGTGCTGCTCCTGCATGGGCTTACCCGTAACTCCCGGGACTTCGAGCGCGTGGGCCCGCGGATCGCCGCGCTCGGCCGCCGCGCGATGGCTCTCGACGTGCGCGGCCGTGGGCGATCGGGCTATGACGAGGATCCGGCGCGCTATTCCGTGCCCGTCTATGCGCAGGACGTGCTGGCGGTGATGGCTGCGCTGGAGGCGCCGCGCGCGGTGTTCGTCGGCACGTCGATGGGCGGGCTGATCACCATGGCGCTCGCCGCCGCCGCGCCGCAGGCGGTGGCCGGGGCGGTGCTGAACGATGTAGGCGCGCGCCTGGAGGGCGCAGGCCTCGCCCGGATCGGAGCCTATGTGGGCCGCGATATGGAAATGGCCGATTGGCCCGCCGCGATCGCGGCGGTGAAGGCGAGCCAAGGCCATGCCTTCCCGGGGGCGGACGAGGCGTTCTGGGCCCGTTTTGCGGCGCGGGTGTGCCGGGAACTCCCCGACGGGCGCGTCGGCTTCGACTACGACGCCAACATCGCCCTCGCCATCGCCGAGACCGCGCCCGACGCCTCGGTTGACCTCTCGGCGCTCTTCGCCGCAATGGCGCCCAAGCCAGTGCTGCTGGTGCGGGGGGCGTTGAGCGATCTGCTATCCCCGGAGGGGGTGGCGCTCTCGCGCGCCCTCAAGCCGGACCTGGAGTCGCTGACCGTGGAGGGAGTGGGCCACGCGCCTACGCTGGAGGAGCCCGAAGCCTGGGAGGGCGTGCTGGATTTCCTCGCCCGCGCGCCGTGAAAGCGGTGCAACGAGGCCGCCTAAAAATCGACCGCCAATCCCTTGCGCTCCCAATCCCCGAACCGCGTCGGCTCCGCACCCTGATAGCCGCCTTCCTCCGGGGGCAAAGCCTCCACTGCGCGCCGCCGCGCTTGCGCCTCCGCCAGCGCGCGCTGGGCTTCCGGCGTCAGGGTTTTGACCGGTTGGGGAATAGCTTCCGCTTCCTTGGACATGGGACCCTTTCCGCCCGCCTCGACGCTCCTCATATCTAGCTCGTTTCGCGTAAACAACGAGAGCCCGATGTCCAACCATCTCAAAACCTTCACCCTGATCGCCGGCCTCACCGCCCTGTTCGTGGGCGTTGGCTATCTGGTGGGCGGGGCCGGCGGGATGGTGATCGCGTTCGGCCTGGCGGTGGCCATGAACGCGTTCGCCTATTGGAATTCCGACAAGATGGTGCTGCGCCACTTCAACGCCCAAGAGGCCGATGAGCGCCACCCGAGCCCGATCGTGCGCGCCTACGTGGCCGATACCCGCGCCCTCGCCCAGCGCGCCGCCATGCCGCAGCCGAAAATCTACATCATCGACACCCCCCAGCCGAACGCCTTCGCCACCGGGCGCGACCCCGCCCACGCCGCCGTCGCCGCCACGACCGGGCTGCTGCAGATGCTGGATCGCGACGAGATCCGCGGCGTCATGGCCCATGAGCTCGCCCACGTCCGCAACCGGGATTCGCTCACCATGACGATCACCGCGACGCTCGCGGGCGCGATCGGCATGCTGGCCAATTTCGCGATGTTCTTCGGCCCGCGCGACGAGGAAGGCCGCCCCAACATGATCGCCGGGATCGCCATGATGATCCTCGCGCCCATGGCCGCCGCCTTGGTGCAGATGGCGATCTCCCGCGCGCGCGAATACGAGGCCGATCGCGCCGGCGCCGAGATCGCGGGCGATCCGATGGCGCTGGCGCGTGCGCTGGAGAAGATCGAGGCGTTCGCCCGCGGGCGCATCAACGTCGCCGCCGAGAGCAACCCGGCGATGGCGCACCTCTTCATCATCAACCCGCTTGCCGGGCGCGGCGCGGACAACCTTTTCTCCACCCATCCCGCCACCGCCAACCGCGTCGCCGCGCTGCGCGCGCTCGCCGGCGGGCGCGGGGGCGGCTTCACCACCGCCTTGCCGGTCACCGCCGCCGCCGGGCCCTGGGGATGAGGCGCGGGCTCTTTTGAGCCTGCCGGAGGGGGTCGCCGCGCGCGCCGCGGCGGCGGACCTGCTGAGCCGGGTGCTGGACGGGCGGGTCACGCTGGACGAGGCGATGGCCCAGGCGGACGCTTATGATGGGCTAGACGGGCGCGACCGCGCCTTCGCCGCCGCGATCGCCCGCGCTTGCCTGCGCCACCTCGGCCGGATTGATCGGGTCCTGGAGCGGTTTCTGGCGCGGCCGCTGCCGGACAGCGCGGGCCTTGCGCGCGCCATCCTGCGGACCGGGGCGGGGCAGCTTCTGTTCATGGGCGTGGCGGCCTATGCGGTGGTGTCGGAGAGCGTCAGCGTCGCCGCGCTGAGCCCGGCGACGCGCGGCTTCGCCAAGTTGATCAACGCCGTGCTCCGCAAGGTGGCCGGCGCCGCGCCCGAGCCCGACCCCGCCCTGGATTTGCCCCCCTGGCTGATCCAGCGCTGGCGCGCGGCCTATGGGCGCGAGACCGGGGATGCGATCGCCGCGGGGCTGGCGGGGGAGCCCCCGCTCGATCTCAGCGTGAAGGCCGACGCCGCCGGCTGGGCGCAGCGCCTGGGCGGGACGCTGTGCCTGGGTGAGACCGTGCGGCTGCCGGTTGAGGCGGGCCCGATTGCGAGCCTGGCGGGCTATGCCGAGGGCGCCTGGTGGGTGCAGGACGCCGCCGCCGCGCTGCCGGTGCGCCTGCTGGGGCCCGCGGCGGGCTTACGGGTGCTCGATCTCTGCGCCGCGCCGGGCGGCAAGACGCTGCAATTGGCGGCCGCCGGCGCGCGCGTCACCGCGCTCGACATTTCCCCAAAGCGCCTCGCCCGGCTGCGCGAGAACCTCGCCCGCACGGGCCTGACCGCGGAGGTGCGCGCCGAGGACGCGCTCGCGTTTCACCCGCCGGAGCCGTTCGACGCGGTGCTGCTGGACGCGCCCTGCACCGCCACCGGCACGCTGCGCCGCCACCCCGAAGCGGCCTGGCTGCGCAGCCCGGCGCAGATCGCAAGCTTCGTCGCGGCCCAGGGCCGCCTGCTCGCCGCCGCCCAGCGCCTGCTGCGTCCCGGCGGGCGGCTGGTTTATGCGGTCTGTTCGCTGGAGCCGGAGGAGGGCCCGGAGGTCGTCGAGGCGGCGCTGGCCGCAGGCTGGCGGCGGGTTCCGATCCTGCCGGAGGAGGTCGCTGGGCTGGCGGGCGCGCTCACGCCCGCGGGCGATTTGCGGACACATCCGGGCCATCTTTCCGCCGCCGGCGGGATGGACGGTTTCTTCGTCGCGCGCTTGGCGCACCGTTGAGCCGAAGTCGTCCGTCATTCCGGCTGGCCCGACGATCCAAGCGCGCGACGCTTTATCCCCTAGCTGTCGTTTCCGAGTCCGTTGTTCAGCGTTTGAGCGCGAGCGCGTCGGCTGGTGATTTGCCGGCGAGGCTAGCATGGGGCCGTTTGCGATTGTAGCGGTCGATGAAGGCCGGGAGGGCGGCGTTGCGGCGGCGCGACGACG
>JANNOO010000008.1:0-1583 GCA_031399165.1 Alphaproteobacteria bacterium
AGCGTGGTGGCAACCCTCGCGCCCGGATTGTTTCCAGCGGCTTTCCGCACGGCCGATGGCGCTGTTCCCATCTACTTCGAAGCCGCCGCCGTCATCACAGTGCTTGTGCTTTTGGGGCAGGTGCTTGAACTCCGAGCGCGAGAGCAGACCTCCGGGGCCATCCGCGCGCTCCTTAACCTTGCGCCAAAGACCGCGCGGCGTATTTCCGCCGCGGGCAATGAGGAGGAAGTGGCGGTCGAATTGATCATCGCGGGCGATGCCTTGCGTATCCGGCCCGGCGAGAAAATTCCTGTCGATGGCGTGCTCACCGAAGGCAAGTCCTGGGTCGATGAATCGCTGGTGACGGGCGAGTCGGCGCCTGTCGAGAAAAACCCCGCCGACAAGGTCATTGCGGGCGCCGTAAACCAAACCGGCAGCTTCATCATGCGGGCTAAACGAGTCGGCCGCGACACGATGCTGTCGCAGATCGTGCAAATGGTCGCGAACGCCCAGCGCAGCCGCGCGCCCGTGCAGAGGCTCGCCGATCAGGTCTCCGGCTGGTTCGTGCCCGCGGTCATCGCCGTGGCCGCGCTTGCGTTCATTGCGTGGTCGATCTGGGGGCCGGAACCGCGCTTCACTTATGGCCTGGTCGCTGCCGTATCCGTGCTTATCATCGCCTGCCCCTGCGCGCTCGGTCTCGCAACGCCCATGTCGATCATGGTCGGCGTCGGGCGTGGCGCACAGGCCGGGGTGCTGATCAAGAACGCCGAAGCCTTGGAGCGGCTGGAAAAGGTCGACACAATCATCCTCGATAAAACCGGCACCCTGACGCTTGGCAAACCTTCGGTGACGGCGATCAAGACCGCCCCAGGCTTTCAAGCGGACGACGTGCTGCGGTTCGCCGCCAGTCTGGAGGTTGGCAGCGAACATCCCTTGGGCGCGGCGATCGTGAAGGCGGCTGAGGCGCGCGGCCTGGCGTTAAGCGACGCAGCAGAGTTTGACGCCGTTACGGGTAAGGGGATCGCTGGAAAAATCGACGAAGCGCAAGTTCTCATAGGCACAGTCAAGTTTTTGACGGAGCGCGGCGTTTCGCTGGGTGCACTGGAGACTGACGCCGAAGCTCTACGCCGCGAAGGCGCAACTGTCGTGTTCGTCGCGATCCGCGATCAGATGGCTGGCGTCATCGCTATCGCCGATCCGATCAAGGAAACCACCGCGCCCGCGCTTGCCGCCTTGCGCGACGCGGGCATCCGTATCGTCATGCTGACCGGGGATAACAAGACCACAGCGCAAGCGATAGCGGACAAGCTTGGCATAACCGAGATCGAAGCCGAAGTGCTTCCAGCCGACAAGGCCCGCATCGTGGAGCGTCTGCGCGCCGAGGGCCGCGTTGTGGCTATGGCAGGCGACGGCGTGAACGACGCGCCAGCGCTTGCTGCCGCCGACGTGGGGATCGCCATGGGCACTGGAACCGATGTCGCGATGGAAAGTGCGGGCATAACACTGCTGCGCGGCGATTTGATGGGCATGGTGCGGGCGCGGGCTCTGTCGAAGGCGGTGATGAGCAACATCCGCCAAAATCTGTTCTTCGCCTTCATCTACAA
>JANNOO010000009.1:0-1857 GCA_031399165.1 Alphaproteobacteria bacterium
AACGCGGCAACCGCCAGATTGCCCCAGGGCAAAAGTGCGACGGCGGTTACTTCCAAGTCGCCCAAACAGCGCTCGTTTCGGCCCAAAGCCGCGGATCTGGCCTATCTGGCTGGCCTCAGCCACGATCTGCGCAACCCGCTGACGGCCATCATCGGCTTTGCGGACATCCTGAAAAACGCCGCGCCCGGCGCCCTGTCGCCGGAGAAAATGACGGAATACGCCGCCGACATCTCCCGCAGCGCCATGTTCGCGCTCGATCTGGCGAATGATCTGCTCGGCTATGCGCGCACCGGCCCTCCCGCCGTCCGGCCGCTGGAGCCCCCCTTCCTCCCGGCTGCCGATGTCGCCGCTGAGTGCCTGCGCCTCGTCGCGCCGCTGGCCCAGCAGGCGTCGTTGAGCGCGTCGCTGACGGCGTCGGAGAAACTGCCGGACCTGAAAATTCAGGAGCGCAGCCTCAAGCAGATATTGCTGAACTTGCTGCTGAACAGTATAAAATTCACAGCGCCGGGGGGGCAGGTGCGGCTCAAGATTGCGCTGGATCGGGCGGGCGCGCTGATCATCACCATAAGCGATACCGGCGGCGCTGCCGAGGCCTCGTCGATCCGGGTTGGCGGGGCAGTCGTTGCGCCCGGCGCGGGCATTGGCCTCGCCATGGTGAAATGCCTGCTCAAGGATGTGGGCGGGCGCCTGCACCGGCGAAAACGCCAGGGCGGAGGCGTCGCCATGAAACTGATCTTTCCCGCCAGCGCACTTGCGACACCCGGGCCGAAAGTCAGCGCCGCGTAAAAATTCCGTAACGAAGCTACCAAAACTTTACGCGTCCGGCCCAAGTCGATATGGCGCCATTACGTGTATTGCGCGTTATTGGATGCTGTCATCACTCACATCGAGATCAGGCATGTACGACATCGTTTACATCTTATTGGGCCTCGGCTCCTTCGCACTTTTGTTCCTTGCGATCAAAGCCTGCGAACGCGCTTAACGGAGAGCATGCATGGAATTCGATTACATTCTGGGTTTGATAATCGCCGGCTTCCTGCTGGGATACCTTGTTTACGTGCTTGCACGTCCTGAAAAGTTCTGAAAGGCCATTCCATGTGGAGCGACATCATACAGCTTTCGCTGTTCTGTCTGATCATTCTGGCGCTGACGCCGGTGATTGGCGGATATATGTTTCGTGTTTACTCCGGCGATCGCACATTGCTGTCCCCGGTTCTGTCTCCCGTCGAAAGCTTGATTTACAAGGCGCTGGGCGTTAATCGCACCGATGGCCAGCATTGGACGCGTTATGCCCGAGCAGTGCTAGCTTTCAGCACGGCAAGCTTTGTCCTCCTCTACTCAATTCTGCGCTTGCAGCATCTGCTGCCGCTCAATCCGGCGGGATTGGGCCCGTTGTCGCCTCACCTCGCATTCAACACTGCCGTGAGCTTCGTGACCAACACCAATTGGCAGTCTTATGGCGGCGAGACGACGATGTCTCACTTCAGCCAGATGGCGGGCCTCACCGTGCAGAATTTCCTGAGCGCGGGCGTCGGCATGGCTGTCGCGCTGGCGGTCGTTCGCGGATTCGCCGGCGCGCAGATCAAGAGCGTGGGAAATTTCTACGTCGATCTGACCCGCTCCGTTCTTTACATTCTGCTGCCGATCTGTCTGATCGCTGCTTTTTTCCTGATTTATCAGGGCGTTCCGCAGAATTTCAACGCGCCAATAGCGGTAAAAACGATCGAGGGCGCCGATCAGTTGATCGCGCAGGGGCCAGTCGCGAGCCAGCTTGCTATCAAACAGCTCGGCACCAACGGCGGCGGTTTTTTCAATGTCAACTCCGCTCATCCTTACGAAAATCCGACGCCGATCTCG
>JANNOO010000036.1:0-79833 GCA_031399165.1 Alphaproteobacteria bacterium
GCGTGTTACTCTCAACCAGATCATCCAGCCCCGGCTCGTAGATCGGCATGACCCCGGCCTGCAGCTTGTCGATTTTGTTCTGATCCTTATCGACACAAATGACCGTATGGCCGAAATCGGCGAAGCAGGCGCCGGAAACCAGCCCCACATAACCCGCGCCGATTATCGTCACGCGCATGGATCAGATCCTACAATTGAGGGTGCAGAAGAGCATCGTGGAAGTTCGCTAAGTGGTCAGATGCTGGCGATAAATTTGCGCCATGACAGCGTATGGCGCCGGCTGGCATAGACGGTGCAATTGCAGCTGACAATTGCTGGCTGGCGGTGGTCTCGGCTGAGCGATCACGATCCAATCCCGTTGACAGGCGGAAGCCCGCTGGGGGCATGCTTAGGCGGCGATTGCGGGGCTCAAGTCAAGTCGAACCGCGCTTGGCAAGCAAACGGCGATGGCCTAGTTCGAACCATGCCCAAGCGGTCTTCGGCCAAGTCCTATTTGAGCGCCGTCCTGCGTTGGATCGTCAATAGCACATGGCGTGTGATCCATAGCACATGGCGAGTGATCCATTGGCTGTTGGCGCCGATCTACACCTGGACGATGAACTGGCTGGAGGTATCAGCCGCGGTGCGGCGCGCGCGGACCAAGGCGCGGCGGGAGGGCATCCCGCAGGACTGCATCCTGCGCACCTGGGAGGGCGAGATTACGCCGACGCCCGGCGGCTCGGTGGCGGTGATGGCGCATTTCGATCCGGAGGGAACAGTATCTCCCGACCTGGAAAACTACCTCCGGTCTTTGAAGGCAGAGGGCTTTGCCGTCACCTTCGTATCGTCGGCGCCGGTTTTTCATGAAAAAGCGGCTGCGCGGCTTCAGCCGCTCTGCGCGAAGGTCATGCATCGCCGCAATGTCGGCTATGACTTTGGTTCTTATCGCGATGGTCTGCGTAGCCTAGGCGACGTTTCAACCTATAGCCGGCTGCTAGTCGTGAACGACAGCGCGCACGGGCCGTTCGAACCGCTGGGCCCGATGCTGGCGCGATGCGAAGGTAGCGCCGATGTGTGGGGCATGACTGACAGCGCCGAGCCGCCACGCCATCTGCAGAGCTATTTCCTGCTGTTCCATTCAAGGGCGCTCAAACATCCCCGCTTGCTGCAATTCTGGGAAGATTATCCGTGTCCAGACGAAAAGATCGCGGTGGTGCAATTGGGCGAACTGGGCCTTGCGCGCCATATCGCCAGGCTTGGGCTAAAACAGGCAGCGTTGTTTCCATTCGAGAAGACGCGTGAGGCGTTTCTGAAGCGGATGGACGCCAGCGGGGTCGCGCCGCGTCCGCCGCGTGCGCATCACGCCCTCGGCGAGTCCGAAATTTTGTGGCTGTCCCAGCGCAACACGCCGCTGAACCAGACGCACTTCTATTGGTTCGACCTGATCGACGCGGGCTGCCCGCTGCTAAAGCGGGAATTGACCCGCGCCAATCCCATGCACATTGAAGGCGTCGAACATTGGCGCGAGCGCGTACGCGCGCGGTTCCCGTCCTACGGCGACAAGGCTTATGACGCGGGAAACACAACGACGGTGCTCGCCGATAAGGGAGGATAGTGGCGGCGCAATCCGACCCAGTCGGAAGCGGGCGTAATCTTGCGGAAGACAAGGAATTCGCCAGTGCCCGACACTACATCAAATCTCGCCCTGCCCGTTCTCGCCGCCGCGCAGGCGCAGAAACATGTCACCCTCAATGAAGCGCTGATCCGGCTCGATGCGCTGGTGCAAGCTAGCGCAATCTCGCGGACCATCGCCAGCGAACCCGCCAGCCCCGCCGACGGGGCGCTCTATATCCTGCCCGCCGGCAAGACCGGTGCCCATTGGAGCGGCATGAGCAATGGCGCGCTCGCGGTCTATCAGGACGGCGTGTGGGATCAGATCCAGCCACGCGAAGGCTGGCTGGTGTTTGTGCGCGACACGGATTCGTTCGTCTGGTTCACCGGCGCGGCGTGGCAAAGCTTTTCGCCCAGCGATGGCCGCGTTGTCGGCGAGATCACGAATTTCGCTGGCGCCGCGGCGCCGGCGCTTTGGCTGCTTTGCTACGGTCAGGCGATCAGCCGCACGACCTACGCCGCGCTGTTCGCCGCGATCGGCACGGCGTTCGGCGCTGGGGATGGGTCAACCACCTTCAACGTGCCGGACCTGCGCGGCCGCGTCGTCGCCGGCAAGGACAATATGGGCGGCGTGGCGGCCTCGCGCCTGAGCAATTCCGGAACCGGCAATCCGGGTATTGACGGGACGACGCTCGGGGCGTCCGGCGGCGTCGATCGGCACGCGCTGACGAGCGACCAGATGCCAACGCACATCCACGTCGAAAAACTGTTTCAGGGCAATGGCGACAGCGGCTCGAACGGATACCGGGCGACCGCGGCCAATTCCGGATCCGGAACCGCGGGATCGGGAACGAACGTCACGAACAGCAATTCCATTTCCAGCGCCGGCGGCAGCGAGGCCCACCCGAACGCGCAACCGACGCTGGTGTTGAACAAGATCATCTACGCCGGCGTCTGATACGAGGCCCGTTGCGCGGCGGGGCAGCGGCTGGTAGCCCGTATTGCATGGAATCCGCCTTTGATGTGCGCGCGCGGCTTTCGGCGCCGTTTCTGAGGGGCCAGGGCTTCGAGATCGGCGCCGGCGCCAGTCCGCAAAAGCTCCCGGCCGGCGCGACATGCCGTTATGTCGACAAGCGCGACGTGGGCGAACTCAAGGAACTGTTTCACGCCGACATCACCTACAAGCCTGCCGCATTGGACGAAGCCGTTCGCGACGCGGATTTTATCATCGCCCACCACGTCCTCGAACATTGCGCCGATCCGATCGGGGTGCTGATGGATTGGCATAGACGGGTGCGCGATGGCGGCGTGTGCGTGATGGCTCTGCCCAACATGAACGATTGCGCCGATCGCGGTCGCGTTGCACCTCCGATCGAGCATCTGGTGCTGGATTACCTGCTTGAGCGCGGCGATACCGCGTTTGAATCCAAGGAGCACATCTATTCTTTCCTGCTCGGTTGGCGCGGCGAGACGTGGTTCGGCAATTATCCCGCTGAGCAATTCGCCGCGAACGTCCAGGCCGAGGGGCGGCGCGATGCAGGGCACGATCTGCACTGGCACGCCTTCACGCCAGAACTCGCCGGGCAAACCGTGACAGCGGCGCTGCGGCTGGCGCGGCACGGCGCCGAGCTGCTGGCCTATGCCGGAGCCGATGGCGCACAGAAGACCCATGGTGAGACGTTATTCGTTTACCGGCTGCAGCACGATCTGCCCGCGCCGGTTGGCTTTCCGCACGATTGTGAAGCGCAATTGCAGGCCCTGCGCGCCGCCCTCACGCGGGCGATGACGCTCCTGCCCTAGGCGTTAGCCCTGTATTGACGGCCGCGGTCATCATACCAGGACACGAACCGGGCGATGCCTTCCTCGATATTTGTCGTCGGCGCATAACCGAAATCGGCGGCGGCCCGAGACACGTCAGCAAAGGTTACGTGCACATCGCCCTTTTGCATCGGCGCCATCAAGATTTCGGCCTTTTTGCCGGCTGCAAGCTCGATCGCCGAAACAAGCTGAAGCACGCTCGTCGGCCGTGAGTTACCTATATTGTAGATACGGTGCGGCGGCGATTGCGCCGGCGGCTTGCTCAGTAGATTCACGACCGCCGCAGCGACATCGTCGACGTATGTGAAATCGCGAGACAGCTTGCCTTCGGCGAACAAAGTGATGGGTTTGCCGGCGCGGATTTTCTCGGTGAAGCTCCAATACGCCATGTCCGGCCTGCCCCACGGCCCATAGACTGTGAAAAAACGCAAACCGGTTTGTGGAATTTGATAAAGCCGCGAATAGGTCTCGCTCATCAGCTCGCAAGCCTTCTTGGTGGCTGCATAGAGGGAAACGGGTGTATCGCAGCGATCGTCTTCGCGGAACGGCCCTTCCGTGCGGTCGCCATAAACGGAAGAAGAAGACGCATAAACCAGATGCTTCAGCGCCGATGCGTGACGGGCAAGCTCGAGAATCGATAAATGCCCAGCGATGTTGGATCGCTCATATTCGAACGGGTGATCGAGCGAGTAGCGAACACCGGCCTGCGCCGCGAGATGCACGATGGATTCGATCTGCTCCAAGGCGAGGCGCCCGCGCAGCGCATCGTGATCGGCGATGTCGGCTTCGATGAACTCGAAATTCGAGTACGCTTTGAGTTGATCCAGCCTGCCCCGCTTGAGCGCCGGCGTGTAATATGAATTTAAGTTGTCTACGCCCACGACATGCGCGCCCCCGCGCAGCAGAAGGCTGGCGACGTGGAAGCCGATGAAGCCCGCGGCGCCGGTCAACAAAATATGGGGCATTTGAGGCGCGCAACATAATGGGGGCGCCCCGCCTGTCAACCGGCCTCAACGAAGTCCTTGCCGCGGCGATCACGTTTGCTAAGACGAGCAAAGGCTTCATCAAACGGCTAAAAACAATGCTCGCGCTCAGCGCTATCCGCGCCCGCCTGGACAAACCGGCCCTACAAGCGCTGGCGGGCTTCGCAATAGTGTTTTGGGGATTACGGTTTTGGTACTGGCTCAGCATTCATGAGCCGCCGTTCTCAGACATGGCCGATTACGCAAACGTCGGCGAAAACATCGCCCGGCGCTTCTTCTTTGCCGTCAATGACGACCTCTACGCATATTACACGCCGGTGACGCCGAGCTTCATCGCGATCGCAAAGATCGTCGGCGGCGCGCACGAGATGATGGTTTTCCGCTTGATGATCGCCGGCTTGCTGTTCGTTTCGACGATTGCGCTCGCCTACGAATTGGCCACGCTGACCGCCAACCGTTGGATTGGCGCGGGCGTCCTGGCGGTTGTGTCGCTGTCGAAGCCTTCGATCTTCTGGGGCTACAAATATTGTACCGAAACGGTCAGCGAAATGCTGATCATCGCTGCGCTCGCGCTCATGCTGCATACGATCAGGCGTAACAATAAGTGGAGCGCCCTGGCGGCAGGGTCAGCAGGCGCGATGCTGTTTCTCAACCGGCCGCAATTCCTGCCTGGCGTGCTCTTGCTGGCGCCACTCCTGAGCACGCATGTGCGCGCTTGGCTCGAGCGGCTTGGCCGTACAAGCTCGACACTGACGACGCGCGTGACCGCGCCGGCAAAGGTTACCATTGCTAGTGCAGCGCGTAAGCCGCTGGCGGCGTTCTGCCTAGGGGTATTCCTGATCTGGACGCCGTGGATCGCTCGCAATTATGCGCATTACGGCGCGTTCATTCCCCTAGGCACGAGCGGCGGAGAGGCGATCTATTGGGAATATGCAGGCGCGCCCATCCGCGTCGGGCGCTATGACACCTTACCACAGGTCACCGGCACTTTTTCGGAGGAAGAGCGGCGCAAGCTGTTGGCGGCGCCTACTGATCTGGAGCGTCAAGCGCGCGCAACGGCGATGGCGAACGCGTGGCTGACCGCCAACGCGCCCGATCTGCCGCGGCTCGTCTGGTGGCGGCTCAAGCATTTCGCCGCCTACAATGGCGCCAGCGGCCTGACGACCGTGGACCGAAACCTGCTGTTTCAGGCCCCCGATCCCCGCTTCAACAATCCGCTGCCACCCGTGCGCTTTGTCAATCTTCTGCTCCTCGACAAGACGCCTTGGGCCTGCATCTTCGCGCTCGTCGGCATGTTCGCGCTCGGCCTGCGCAATCGCGCGGCGGGATTGGCCAGCGCTGCGTTGATTGCTGCGCCGTGGGGCATGGCGGCGCTGGTGATCGGCTACGAGCGGGCAGTTGAATCGCTGATCACGCCGCTCCTCATGCTGGCGCTTTATGGGCTTGTGGTTTGCGCGCAGCGCCTGAGTCCGGGCGCGACGCCTATCGACGGCTGACCAATTCGTCCAACAACTCAGTCCATGCCAGAAGATAGCGATCGTGATTGAACAGATCGATCGCCTTGCGCCGGGCAGCGAGCGCCATACGCGCGCGCAAATCTTCGTCGCGAAACAATTCCGTGAGGAATTGCGCCAGTTCCTCGGGCGTATCGGCGTAGAAGCCATCTACGCCCTGCTCGATGAAGCGATCCACATCGTGATTACGCAGGCAGACAGGAATAACACCCGTCATCATGGCCTCGCCGCGCGAGCGTGGCATGGGCGAGCGCAGGGTCGTATTCAGATAGGCCTTGAACCGCCCGATGCGATCGACGTAGGCGCGGAAATTGCGTGTGGCGAAAGCGTTGGTTCCGAGCATTTCAATCGGCGCGCCGGCATGGCGCGCTGTACCAATGGGAATGCCGGGGCCGATCAATTCCTCGACGCGCAGATGCTCCCACGCGCCGCGATAATGCGGGCGATAGAAATCGGCATCTGTGGCGAGGACGCCGCCATCATGCACGCCGAAAGGAAATTCCTGCGGATCGAAGCCGTGCCAGATGACCCGCGCATTGCGGAAGCGCCACTCGGCCAGCGCCTCGTGCGAATTGCAGACCACATGCGCATCGCTCAGCGCGGAAACCAGCTTGCGGCGCTCATCCTCGTAGAGATGGAATGACGTCTTCCGCTCGGGATCGAGGCCATACTGGCCTTCAAATTGCGCCGTGCCGTGGCAGATCGCGACCTTGGGCAGATCCTGCGTCAGCAACCATGAGAAACAATCGCCCCAGTTCGATGGGATGATCCCATTGCAGAGATGCGGCGACAGAACATTCTCGTCAAAGTGGAGGATCGCCAGATCGAAATCGCGCGGGTTGATCGCGGAGACCGGAAGCCAACGCACATTGTCGCGCAAGGGACGCTGATCATAAGACCATGCGTCGGACATGCTGTTGCCCGCGCCGGTGACCAGCGTGAAATCATGCGGCAGCTTGTAAAGCTCGTATTGATGGGGCGCATGCCAGCGATAGGAAAGGATGCGCAGGCGTCGTGCGCCGGGCCTATGTGATCGGGTGAGCGGCCCGAAATGGGCACTCTGCTTTTCAAACAGCGCGTCGAGTTTCGTCCGCGTCGGGCTGGGAGGCGCGCCAATACGATCGGCCCAATCTGCGATCTTCTCGTACGTGCCGCACGCCCAGCGCCTTCCGGCGAACGCCAGATCAGGATGCTTTTCGAACAGGCGCAGAAAATTGCGCATCGAGCCCGCCGCCTTCACGCCTTCGGAGGCTGAGGAAGGATGTGTGCAGTGTACGGCGAAAGCTTTTTCGGTGAACCGGATCACCGCGCCTTTCGCGTAGAGACGATAGCCCATTTCCACGTCTTCCCAGCCAAAGCCAGTGTCGGGCTTCGCTGAGTAGGAAAAATCTTCGTCGAACAGATTTTCTTCAGCTACGCGGCGATGCTTGATCGAGAAGTTTCGCGTGATGCAGTTGAGAAAGCCGTCGCGCTGTACTGGATCCTGCAGATCGGCCTCGGCGGCAAGGCGCGCCGGATTTTCCGCCAGTTCCTTCACCAGAGCCGCCGGGTCGCGATCGTTTGATTCGATGTTGAGCGGCCCGATTACCACGTCGACATCATCAAACCAGTGCTCGAACACGTGAGCGGCGACGAAATCGGCATTCATCAGGCAGTCGCAATCCATGACGATGTAGATGTCGGCCTGGACGGCGTTGAGGCCCGCCAGGCGCGAGAGGCAATTGCCGCTGTTTTGAGCGTTCGGTAGAACTTGCACGCTACGGTTCTTCACGCCGCTGGACTTGAGCCGTTCGCCAAACGCCAGCGCCCGCTCTGCGTCGTTCTCCGGCGAAACATCATCGACGAGCGAGACGGTGATCTGGCCTGAATAAGTCTGGGCGGCGACGTGTTCGAGGAAAGACTCAATTACGTCAGCCTTGCGATGGAGCACCGATACGATCGCCACGTGCGGCGTGCGGCGCGCCGCGTCCGACGCCACAAGCGCGGCGGTGTTCGCGGCGGACAGCGGCGGTTCATCGGGCCGCGCCAAGGCTGCGGGCGCCTCCGTAAAGGCATCGACCAGCACCGGGCCGGGCATCAGCGCATAGCGGCAGCGCCGGCGCTCGGTGCGCATCTCCTCGGCCTGCCGCCGAAGCTCGCCCATGAAATTGGCGTCGCTGGCGAACATGCTAGTTTCAACAAACACCGTCGCCACGCCGCGGCGATGCAAGGCAAAGCAAAGCGCGCCGTAATCGGCCCGCGAAACATTCGGGCTGCGGGCAATCAGGACGATGTCGGCATTCTTGAGCGCGGGCCACATCTTCTCTCGCGCCGCCCAGACAGTCACCTTGAGATGCGCCTCGGGCGCAGCGGCGCGTGCAAGCGCACACGCTGCGGCTGCTTCGGGCGCGTTCGGATCCAGGACCATAACGTAGGTCAACGCGGCGGCAGGCGTGCGCGCGGCGAAAATACGCTCGTCTGAGTAGCGCTCGATTAACCGCCACACCTCGAACGGCAGGCCGCCCGCGCCGTCAAGATATTCAATGATGCAGCTATCGCGGCAGCTCAGGGTGACGTGATACTTCGCCCCTATACGAAGCACCAGGCCGGCCAAGTCAGCCAGGATCAACTCGCGAACCGGCCCTGCCGCAACGACCAGGACGCCTTGCCGCATGACGACGCCGTCATCGCCGGCTATGCTGTATTCAATCTGCGCATCGCTTGCCGCCCCCGCCGAAATCGCCAGCGCATCTACCTCTGCCGCCGGTGCAGCGATCTCGAAACGGACCGCGCTGCCCGCCGTCAGAGGCGTTTGGCGCCACCTGGACGCACGGGGGTGCGGCGCAATCTGGGTACGCCACAGGCAATTGCCATCACGCCATCGGATCGCATAGGCCGGAGTACCGCCGCCAGGGGTGGGAGACTTTCCAGCGACAGTAGCGACAGGAAGATCGGTCTGCGCGGCCCCGGTTAACGCCCGCCATATGTCCCGAGCGGCTGGACCCAGTGGCGTTCGCGCAACCCGGCGTTTCATCGCCCTGAGCCACCCGCCCTCGCGGGCCCTGACCACCGGATCGGTACGCTGTAGCATCTTGGCGCTGATATCCCGTTCTGTGCCGGCGCGGCTGAGCCGTTCTAAGGGAGCGGCCGGACGCTGGCCAGCACGACCGTTACGACACCAGGGTGACGGCGAGCCATGACAGACCCGGATTTGCCGTGCTATCCATGCGGGAACGAAGGAACAACTATGACGTCAGCACAAGCAGCGCCGGCGGCGCAATCCTCTACCCCGCCTATGAGCGCTGCGGTGACGAGCGTGCCGCGCGAGAGCGTTCGAAAGAGCGCCATCCGCCAGCACGCCAATTCAATCGCCGCCGAGCGCAATAGGTGGATCGAGAACAGCCGCGCTTATTACGAGGCTGACCGGACCTATATGCGCTTCCTTGTTGCCGAGGGCGCAAGCGTGCTGGACGTCGGCTGCGGCACTGGAGAATTGCTGGCAGCGCTGAAGCCCAGCCGCGGGGTCGGCCTCGATCTCGGCCAGGCGATGATCGACATCGCCCGCAAGTCATATCCGCACCTCGATTTCCATGCCGGTGACGCCGAAGATACCGCCTTCTTGGCCGGCATAGAAGGCACGTTCGATTACATCGTGCTGTCCGACACGATTGGTCTGTTCGACGATATTGAGAACGCGCTGCGCCAGCTGCATCGCTTCTGCCGCGCCGACACCCGCATCGTCATTGCGTACCACGCCCAGACATGGGAGCCGGCGCTGAAAGCGGCAGAAAAGGTTGGCCGGCGCATGCCGCAGCCGCCGCTGAACTATCTTTCGCGCAATGACCTGCTGAACATCATGAACCTGGCCGATCTCGATCCGATCCGGATCGAGCGGCGCCAACTGATCCCGTTTAGCCTTTTTGGACTGGGCGGCCTGATAAACCGCTACATCGCGCCGCTGCCGCTGATCAACGCGTTATGCATGCGTACCTACATGGTCGCCCGTTCGCGTCAGGCGATCGTAGCGCGCGATTACAGCGTCACTGTAATGGTCCCTTGCCGTAATGAGCGCGGTAACATTGAGGACGCCGTGCGGCGCACACCCCGCTTCGGAACGAAGCAGGAGATCATGTTCGTCGAAGGCAATTCCAGCGACAACACCTACGAAGAATGCCTGCGCGTGAAAGAAGCCTATGCCGGCAACCGGGACATCACGGTCTACAAACAGACAGGCAAGGGCAAGGGCGATGCGGTGCGCAAAGGCTTCGCCGAGGCCAAGGGCGAGATCATCATGATCCTCGACGCCGATCTGACCATGCCGCCCGAAGCGCTGCCGAAATTCTATGACGCGATCGCTTCCGGCAAGGGCGAGTTCATCAACGGCACGCGCCTCGTTTATCCAATGGAAAAAGAAGCGATGCGGCCGCTTAACTTCATGGCCAACCGCACGTTCGCTGCGATCTTCTCGTTCCTGATCAACCAGCGCTTCAGCGACACGCTCTGCGGCACCAAGGCGCTGCGCAAGACCGACTACGACCGCATCGCCGCGGGCCGGCACTATTTCGGCGAATTCGATCCGTTCGGCGATTTCGACTTGATACTGGGCGCAGCCAAACAGAACATGCGCATCGTGGAAATTCCCATTCACTATGCGGCGCGAACCTATGGCGAAACGCAAATCTCGCGCTTCCGTGATGGCTTCAAGCTATTGCAAATGGTCGTGTTCGCGTTCCGCAAGCTCAAGGCGCTCTGACCTTTGACCGGCGTGAAAGAACTGGAGCGTCAGGCCGACCACCAGCACGCCTGGCAGGCCAAGCCGACGCTGCGTATCATCTATCAGGACTACCATCGCCGCCTGCTCGAAGCGGTGCCGCCGGGGCCAATCCTCGATATCGGCGGCGGCATTGGGCACCTTAAGGAAACGCGCCCTGACGCTGTCTCGATCGACATCATCCCGTGCGCCGGCCTCGACGCGGTGTGCGACGCGCATCATCTGCCGTTCAGGGACGGGCACTTCGCGGGCATCGTGATGCTTGACGTGCTGCATCACCTCAACCGGCCAACCGAATTCCTTAAAGAAGCAGCGCGCGTGCTGCGCCCTGGCGGCGTGCTGGCGATGATCGAACCTGGCATGAGCCCGGCCTCGTATCCATTTTACCGCTATCTACATCAGGAGCCGGCGGACCTTGGCGCCGATCCGTTTCGCCCGCTGTTTCCGGACGGGCCGAAGGACCCCTTCGATTCCAACCAGGCCATCCCGACTTTGCTGTTCAGCCGCAGCCGGGTGTGGGCCGAGGTTGCGAAAAACACGCCGGAACTGAAGCTTAAGCGATCCGAATGGCTCAGCGTGGCGGCGTTCCCCTTGAGCGGCGGCTTCAAAAACTGGTGCCTGATGCCCGCGCAGCTGACGCGGACGGCGCTAAGGATCGAGGATGCGCTCCCGGAATGGATGCGCAAATTCCTCGGCTTCCGCCTCTTCGTCGCGCTTGAGCGCACGGCCTGATGTGCCAGGACGCGCCCGAACAACATTGCACCGATGACAGACTTGGAACGGGTGTGCTAGGCCGAACGTTCCGGCGCGCCGTGGGGGCGCGGGCCGAACAATCCGGACCTGACCGCCAGAGGGCCACGCCGTGGTAGAAACGCCACTGACCGAAAGCGCAGACCTGGGCGGGCAAGCGCGCGGCGCGCGCGCGTGGCTAAAGCGGGCGCTCATTGTCACGAAGTGCGCGGTTTCTGGCGTTCTACTTTGGTTCCTGATCACGCGTTACGCGCCGAGCGCTGAACATTTCACCCGCATTAATTTGGCGTGGGCAGCGATCGCCACCGCCCTGCTGCTTATCCAGCCTGTTCTGAACGCACAACGTTGGCGCCTCCTGCTTGCGCGTTTCGACGCCAAGCCTGCGCTCAAGACCGTGTACGCGGTCTATTATTCGGCGCTATTCTTTATGCAGGTTCTTCCCTCGATCGGCGGAGATGTGATCAGGGCGCTATACTTCCGAAGCCTGGGCGCCGCGCCTGGCGCAACGGTCATAAGCGTGCTTCTGGACCGAGCGCTCGCGCTGGTATCCCTAATGATTGTGTTGGTGGCGTCGGTCCCGTTTGTTCTTCGCCTCGCCGGGTCCGACGCGGCGTTTGTGCTCGCGGCGATCGGAATCGGAAGTCTCGGCGCGGTGTTCGGTTTTGCAGCTGCGTTGCCTCTCATCAGGCGCATGAGGCTCTGGCGCTCGGCGCCCGATGCTTTGCGGCACGCTCTCGACAGCTTGCGCTGGAGCCTTTTTTCCAAAGTCGCGCTAACGCGCCTCTTTCCAATGTCCATCGCGGTGCATGTCATTTCAGTCGCAGCGATCTATTTCTGCGCCCTGAGCATGGGCATGGGCGGCGCTGCCTTGATCGCGGCGGCGGCGGCCGGACCGGCCATGCTACTGGCCCAGATATTGCCGATCTCGATTGGCGGGTGGGGCATGCGGGAGATGACCGCCGTGATCATGCTTCAGGGCGCGGGAATTGACCCGACAAACGCCGTCGTGCTTTCTGTCGTGTTTGGTCTCTGCGCGCTCGTTGCGGCGCTGCCCGGGCTGCCGGCCTGGCTGACCCTAAAGACCTGATCCATGGCAAGCTTTGGCACAACCCTCGGCAGTCTGGGACTTTGGGGCTACGGCTTGCTGATGCGCGCGGGCTTGATGCAGACGCCGTTAGTGCGGGCAATGTTCGTGCCGCTTTACCGGGCTTACAAAACCTTCGAAACGGGCCCAATCCATAGGCTTTCGGCCTATGTGCGGCCCGGCGACGCGGTCATTGACGTTGGGGCCAATATCGGCGTCATGACGAAGCGTTTCGCCGAGTGGGTCGGCGCCACGGGCAAAGTGATCGCCGTCGAACCGGAAGACGTGAACTTCGCGACCTTAAAAAAAGAAATGGACGGCATTGGCCTCGCCGGCCGCGTGGAAATGGTGCCGGCTGTCTGCGCCGACGCACCCGGACAGTTACACCTCGACAGGAACGAGACTCATCCGGGCGACCACAAGATTGCTTTGGACGGCCAAGGCCCGGTGATTGAAGCCACAACAATAGATCTGCTCGCCGAGCGGGTCGGCAGCCGGCCGATCACGCTGATCAAGATTGATGTGCAAGGCGCGGAGATGATGGTGCTCAGCGGCGCAACCGACACGCTCTCCCGCCACGCTCCCGCCCTGATCATCGAGATCGACGAAAAAGGCCTTGCCCGTTTCGGCGCGACTCCGGAGCGCATCATCGCCTTATTGTCGGGTCATGGGTACGAGATGCACCGCCTCACCTCACGCGGCGCTGCGCCGCTCTCCCGCGCTGGCTTGCAAGAAGCGCTCAAGGCCAATCCCTACACCGACGTGCTTTTTCTCCATCCCGGAAGCCAATAGACCCCCGCGGCGTAAAGTTGCCAATATCAGGGGGTTTGGCTATTTCACCCTCGCTATAATCAAGGACGGGCGCGCCTTCCATGTGCGGTATTGCAGGACTCTTTCAGCGGGGCCCGCAAAGAATATCGCGGGAGCAAGCCGAAAATCTCGTCAAGGCGATGACCGATTCAATCGTTCATCGCGGCCCCGACGCCAGCGGCCTATGGACGGACGACAAAGGCGCCTGCACGCTGGGCCATCGCCGGCTCGCCATCATCGACATCACCGACGCTGGCCGCCAGCCCTTCGCCAGCGCCGATGGGCGTTGGATGATCACCTTCAATGGCGAGATTTATAATTTCGCTACGCTCCGCACCGAAATGGAAGCCGAAGGATTTCGTGCACGCGGCCGCACCGACACTGAAATACTGATCGAGGGCTTCGCCCGGCAGGGCCCGGGTTTCCTGAAGCGGCTCGACGGCATGTTCGCCTTCGCCGCCTACGACACGCTTGACCGCACGCTGTGGCTTGCGCGCGATCCTTTCGGTGAGAAGCCGCTCTATTACACAAAGATCGGCGATCTGTTCGCCTTCGCATCGGAATTGCAGGCGCTCGAAAAACTTCCGAACTTCAACTTCGAAGGCAATATAGATGCCGTCGCCGAGGTCCTGAGCTTCCAATACATCGGCGCGCCGCGGACGATCTACCAGCATACACACAAGTTGCCGACGGGATCGTGGATGCGCATCGACGCCGACGGCGCCATGCACATTCAGCGTTATTTCAATTTCACGCCCGCGCCCGTCGAAACAGCGCGGAGCATGAGCGACCTTGCCGATGAGCTGGAAGAAATCCTGGTTAAGTCACTGCGTGGCAGGCTGATCTCCGATGTGCCGCTCGGTGCTTTTCTTTCCGGCGGCGTGGATTCCTCGACGGTTTGCGCGCTGATCCGCAAACGGATCGGCGTACCGCTGAAGACCTATTCGATCGGCTTTACCGACGCGCCCGAGAGCGAGCACGAAATCGCACGCGCATTCGCCGCCCATATCGGCTCCGAGCACCACGAAAAATTGCTCTCTCCGCAGGGCGCGGACTTTTTGTTTCACGCCGGCGATCTTCTCGACGAGCCAAACGCCGACAGCTCCTGCCTGCCGACCTATCTGCTCTCGCAGTTCGCGCGCGAGCAGGTTACCGTCGCGATCTCTGGCGATGGCGGCGACGAAATGCTGGGCGGTTACGGCCGGTATTTCTCAACCCTCGATGATGCCGCCGCCGCGCAGCCCGGATTCTCACCGGGCGACACCTATTACGCAGATCGCATCCTGGTCGCGACCGAGCCGCACATCCAGGAAGTGCTCGGCTTTGTACCGGCTGAATATGCAGCTCACCTGAAGCGTCTGCGCACGGACATTAACGACGCGCCGCACCTGCTCGCGGCGCTACGCCGCACGGATGTAGACAATTACATGCCCGGCGCCGTGCTGCCGAAGGTCGACCGGATGAGCATGCGCCACGCGCTGGAAGTGCGTACGCCGTTCCTGAACGTCGATCTCGCCCGCTTTGTCGAAAAGCTGCCGGATCGCGTGTTGGTGCAGGGCGGCCGAGGCAAGGCGCTGCTGCGAGAGGTATCATATCGTTATCTGCCCGCCGACCTGATTGACCGGCCCAAACAGGGGTTCGGCCTACCGATGGCCGATTGGGCGCGCGAGAGCCTGCTCGGCGTCGCGGGGAAATTGTTGGACGGAGAAGAGTCCCGCCTGCGCGCCGCTTTCGGCGCCGACGGGATTGATGCGTTTTTACAGCGCCAGCGCACGGACGGCCGCTTCTCCGCCTATCAGGTTTGGGCGGTCGCGATGCTGGAAGCGTGGCTGCGCAAACACCCGGCCAGATTCGATGATGTCCCGCGCGCGAAAACAGACGCGTCCCGCCGGACGACACCGCCCGACGAACGCACGATGCATTTCGTCAGCATACGTAATGGTGTATTTATCGCTGCAGAGGGCCCGCAGGACTCGGACCCCGAGCAAACCGTGCTGGATGCATTCAAGGACTCATATTCCATGATGAGCGCCGTTAACCGCTACACGGGGAAGGGCGATTTCCAGCACACAAAGTTTAGTCTTCCGAAATGGACGCGCTGGGCGCAAGAGTCGACCTTGACCCCCGTCGTGCGTGACGGCGCGGTTATCCTCCTGAATGAAGACGTCTGGCGTAACTTTGGCCGCGGGTCATTCGACAATCTATCTGCGCTCGGATTTACGCGTGCGCTGATGCGCTATCCCACCGACAGCTATCTCGAAGTAAGCATGCAACGGCTCACGCCCGCGCAGCGGCGCGCCAACGTCCGCCGCCTGAGCGAGAGCGCGATTGCGACATTCGGACGCAAACCCTTGCTTGGGGTCTTCACCCAGCAAGGCAGCGAAGTCGTGCACGTCGAAGGAGAGATGTGGAGGAGCATTCACCTCCCAGCGCTTCAGGGCGCGCCCGACACAGAAATGAACTCTACCTACCTGGTGTTTGAAAATGATCGGCAGATGCCGCCGATTCCCGGGGGTCACCAACAGATTGTCAATCGCGGAGACGGGCGCAATTCAATCTGGAACGAGCATTGCTACTTTTCGCCGATGACGCCGGGCGCGGCGCAACGCGCAGCATACTTCGTCTCGCAGGTGGATAAAACTGACCCGGATTTGCTTGAAATGCTTTGCCGGGAAGTCAGCCACGTTCAAGCTGAGGAGCAGGCCCCGACGCTTTCGGGCGTCGTCGCCGCCAAGCAGAACGCCAGCTTTACGCCGCTGAAGCCAGGCGACCGTGTCGTCGTCTTCACCCATGCGTTGCCGCCAGGGGGCGCGGAGCGACAATGGGTGTTGCTGGCGCAGACGTTGAAGGAGATGGGTTACGAAGTGACTTTCGTCGTCAACAATGAACTGACGGGACGCGACGGCCACTATCTCCCCCATCTCGAAGCGGCAGGCATTCCCGTGCGCGTTGCGCGAGATTTATCGCTTCTGCAATTGCGTTACAGCAACGCCGATATCGCCGACCTTCCAATTGCACGACGCCTCGTGGAGGCGGTGGCCGTTTTTGATGAGCTTAAGCCCAAGGTGATCTTTGCGGCGCTCGACGAGAGTAATTTGATCGCGGGCATAGCGGCGCACATGCTGCATGATACTCGGGCCGTACTGTCTTTTCGAAACTATAATCCGAGCCGCTTCAGCTATCTCGACACACCTTGGTATCAACCGGCTTATGCCGCCTTGGCGCAATCCCCGCTGATCAGCTTCTCGGGCAATTGCACGGATGCGAACAACGACTACGCCGATTGGATCGGTATGCCGCGGGCGAACGTAACGCTCACACCCAACGCGATCTGCGCGGAAATGTTTCCGCCGCCCACCCCGGTTCAGATCGAAGCCGTTCGGGCTGAGTTGTCGCTGACAAAGGAGACGCCTGTCGTGCTCGGCGTCTTCCGCCTGTCCGAGGAGAAAGAACCGTTCGCGTTTGTCGATACGTGCGCCCGTATCGCCGCGAGAACGCCGGACGCGGTATTTCTGGTGGCCGGCGTTGGCCCGCTGGAAGCGCAGATCGCTGAGCGCGCCGCGGCGGCCGGCCTCAGCGGGCGCTTTCGCCTTCTGGGCAGGCGAAGCGACGTCAACGCGCTCATGGGCGCTGCATCGCTGCTGTTGCTGACGTCCAAATTTGAGGGCATGCCGAACGCCGTGATGGAAGCCCAATTTGTCGGACTGCCCGTAGTCGCCACCGATGCGGGCGCGACGCGCGAAACCAGCGCGGCGGGTCTGTCGTCCTTTATCCGGCCGATCGGCGACGTTGCCGGACTCGCAGAAGATTGCTTGCGGATCCTGTCCGATCCCGCTTTGGCCGCTCGCATGGGGGAAGCGGGCAAGGAGCACGTGCGCGCTTTCACCAGGCAAGCGATGGCCCAGCGCTTTATCGACGTAGCCAACAAATACGCCGATCGTCTCGCGTACGACGCGGCTTAGGGGCTTCCATGGCTAACTCTGTGATCCGCGTGCTTGACCTGCCAGGTCACGTGCAGGCCTTGCTCAGCGCCCTGACGCAGCTCTGGCGCTATCGAACACTCACGCTGGAAATGACCAAGCGCGACCTGCTCGATCGCTATGCGGGCAGCGCCTTCGGCGCGGTCTGGACGTTCCTGTCGCCACTGCTCATCAGCGGCGCCAACCTGCTCGCCTACCTGTATATCTTCCGCATTCGGCTGCACCCGGGCGATACGGGCGCGGGCTATGCGGCGTTTGTTCTCTCGGGCATGGCGGCCTGGATGGCCTTTTCGGATGCGGTCGGCCGCGCCTCTTCGGTAATCGCCAGCAACGGCAATCTCGTGAAGCAGATCGTTTTTCCGAGCGAGGTCCTGCCGGTAAAGCTGGCGATCGCCAGTGTCCCGACGCTGCTGATCACAGCCGCTCTGGTCGTTGGCGTTGCAGCATTCACCGGCAACGGCAGCATTTTTGGTTTGCTGATCCTGTTTCCGATCGCCTTCGTGCTCTTCATGACGTTCCTGACCGGCTGCTGCTATCTATTGGCTGCCATTGGCGTGTACTTTCGCGATCTCAAGGACATCGTCGGCGTGCTGCTCTCGGCAGGCCTTTTCCTGCATCCAATTTTTTACCCCCCCGAAGCGGTTCCGCCATGGATGGCGAATGTCTTCTTGGCGAGCCCGCTGAGCTATTTCATCTGGTGTTTTCGCGACGCGCTTTACTACGGAGCGGTCACGCATCTCTGGGTCTGGGCTGTCGCGCCGGTCTGGAGCGCTCTTTCGCTCGCGATAGGCTGGCGCACGTTTCGCGCGCTCAGGCCGAGCTTCGGCAACGTGTTGTAGAGCGCGTGAACATGCCTTCTCACCCCGCCGCTGGAGACGTGGCTGCCGATCAGCCGGCCGTCGTCGTCAGCCACATCAGCAAGGCTTATCGCGTCTGGTCGAACCCGCGCGAAATGCTGATGGATTCCCTGTTCGGCGGCAAACGGCATTCCGAGTTTCAGGCGCTGAAGGATGTTTCCTTTATCGTCCCGCGCGGCTCCGTCGTAGGCCTGCTGGGCCGAAACGGCGCGGGCAAAAGCACGCTCCTGCGCATCATCGCCGGCACGCTCGACGCCACCAGCGGTCATGCGTCTGTGGCGGGCAAAGTCTCCGCCATCCTTGAACTCGGCACCGGCTTTCACCCCGAATATACCGGCCGCGAAAACGTCTTTCTTGGCGGTCTGTGCCTTGGTCTGACGCGCGCGGAGGTCGAAAAGCGGTACGATGAGATCGTTGCGTTCGCCGAACTGGAGGACTTCATGGATCGTCCGTTCCGGACGTTCTCCAGCGGCATGCAGGCCCGGCTGACCTTCGCCGTCGCAACCTGCGTCGATCCTGAAGTACTGATACTGGACGAAGCGCTGAGCGTCGGCGATGCGCGGTTTCAGCTCAAATCCTTCGATCGCATTCGCGACTTCAAACGGCGCGGCAAGTCGATCATCCTGGTTTCGCACAGCATTTCCTCGATCGTCGCCATTTGCGATCGCGCGATCTTGCTTGAAGCCGGCCAGATGATCAGCGAAGGCGATCCAAGCGCCGTCACGAATTTGTATCACGAGTTGCTGTTCGCCGAGGCGCAGCCCAAACTCTCTCCGCCGCCAGCGCCAACCCATGTTGAGCCCGTCGGCGAGCCTGTTGATTCAGGCGAAGATGATCTACCCCCACCAGAGCCAACGCCGGAAAACCCGCGCGAACACCGCTACGGCAGGCGGCAGATCGAAATCGTTGACGTGACGATCGTAAACCAGGATGGCGTCCCGGTTCATTCCTTGAAGTCGCTGCAACAATACCGCATCATCTACCGCATCCGCGCCAAGGAAGCCGGCTCGGGCCTTGGCGTCGGGTTTCATGTCCGCAATACGCAGGGCATGGAAGTGTTCGCCTGGGATTCGCACAATAGCGGCGCAGGTTCACTGGGCCCATTTGCGGCCGGCGAATCCCGCGATGTCGAGATCAGCTTTCGATGCAATCTGAACCAGGGCCACTACTTCGTATCGGCGACGCTGGCCCATCCCGACCAGACTAAGGAAGACGTCCGCTTCGATTGTGCAGACCTGATCGTTGATCCGGTGCCGCAGCTGCATCACGCGTCGATCGTCAATCTGGAGGTCACGTTCCACGACCGCGGCCGCTGAGGCAGGCTAAGGCTTGACGCACAAGAACTTGACGTCGAGCACGGACAGATCAACCAGATCGTAGCTGTCAAACGGCGGGTGGAAAGTCGATCGCATCGCGGCGCTTACGGTCGGCGCGACATCCGTCAGATCGCTGACCTGAACGGCTCCGGGCAATCTTCCCGTCTTGGCGCATGCTTCAAATCCGGCCTCCGCAATCCCGTAGGATGCGTCGATAATTTTGAAGCCGCGTTGTGCGATAAGCTTGGCGTGATCGGAGGCACGCAAGCGGTTTTCCGCTCCGGTTTTGGCATACTCCTCCGCGGAGACAGTCAAAAAGCGCAGCGGATCCCAGAAGGTCAGGTGATCGCGCAGATCGATCGCATGTCTCATCACGCCGCCCGGCCGGAGCAGCTTCCACATCACGTCCACCGCTTCCTCAATGTCGAAGACGTGCTCCATCACTGACGTGGAGATGATCAGATCGACGCTTTCGGGCGCGATGCGCAGATCCTGGAATCGCGTCTTGCCGTGCGTCTCCAGCCCAGTCACACCGCGGCGACCAGCACGATCAGGGGTGGAAAGCGCACGCTCAAGCGCAAGAGAGAGATCGGAAGAAAATAGGCGCGAAGCCGCGATCAGCTTTTCGAGGAATTCTCCGTCGAAATCGGCGTTGATATGCCCGAGATCATTGGCAATGAAGCGTTCCCACCCTTCCGCCCGGCAACGCAGGCCCAAAAATGGCCTCGATCCGCATCCGATTTCCAATGTTGTCGTCGGCAGTGGAACAGAAAACGCATGTAGGTCCCTGGTAATCTCCTCAAAATACCGGAAGAAATTCGAGAATATGCTGTTGTTCACGCCGTTATTGGCGAGGATGAGTTCAAGCAATTTCTGATCGTCGGTCGCAATCGCGCTTTGAAGTTGATCCTGTAGGGCCTGAATCACGCGCACGCGCGGGATACGCAACTCGTAGCGACGTTTATTGGTGTTGGGGTCTGAGGCGTCCGAGGATGAAAAAAATACGCTTCCATCCCAGATTGAGAAACGTCCCCCGCCGAAATCGCGGATTTCCTGATGGGTGACACCGGAAGGTCCAAGGACCGTCCCGTCTTCAAACAGGAGAGAAGCGGACTTTACCTCCTCGTTCAGCGCTTCGGTCGGCGCGGGAGCACAAAATGCGGCAGCGCCTGCATTGGCAAACGGCCGTGGCAGTTCAACCCGCTCAAATTCGTCGCGTCGGGCCGCCTCTGCATCAAGTCGCGCCCGCACTTCAGGACTGAGAACACGAAACGCATAGCCGCGGCCGTTGTTGTTGCAGTCTGAGCTGTCCGACGCGGAAAAAAATACGTGGCCATCCCAAACGGAGTAACGCCCTCCACCGTATTGGCGGATGTTGTCGTGGATCGAGTCCCATGGGCCCAAGGGTGTATCGTCTTCGGTCAGCACGGCCTCCGCACCATCGAACACGGCGGCAGGCAGCTTCGCGATGAAGCCGGCGCCACCGCCTTCATTGTATGGTCGGATCAGCGGAAAATAAGTGTACAAGGCTTACTGCAACCTAAACACGAGAAAACAATTTCACGATGCGCTGAGCTGATTTCGGGGCCGTCGCAACATGAAGCGCACGCCGGTTAGGCGCAACTCGTCGACCGGCCATCTTCCGTAACGCGACCCGCTGGCGCGAAGGCGCGGAGCGACGTCTGCGAGGTACTCGTCCGTCGCGAAGCCATTATGCTCCTCATCGAGAATCTCGAAGCCGGCGCCGCGCAGGAATTGCCGCGCCTCGACCGGCCGCCAGCGCGTGCCCTTTTCGCCGTTGGTGCTGGCGATAAACGCGGCGGCGGCGCTTTCGTCGCCGATCAAGTGATCGAGCGGGCGATCAAAATTACCGTGAAAGCGGAAATCCACCTGGTGCGAGTTAACGCCGCCGGGTCTGGTTACGCGGAAGACCTCGCGGCACGCTTGCGGGAGGTCCATCACGTGCTCAAGCACCGCGTTGGAATAAACGATATCGACGGATTCATTGGGAACAGAGTCCAATTCCTCGGCCCATTCCAGATGCATCGCCAGAACGCCCTCGTATCCGCCGCGATCAAGAACCGCATCCAGGGGCGCGCACGGCGCGCCCCAGAGCCGGCGAAGCTCTTCGTAGAACGCTGGATGATAGGACGGGTCCCAGCTATGCAGGAACCGATCAGCCACGGCGCAGCGGGCGCCAAGCCCCGCGATGATCAGCGACGTGCCGAAATTGTTGCCAGGACCCAATTCAAGGAACGATGCGCCATCCACATGCGCGCCGAGCCCCTTTATGTGATCAAGCGCATACCCCGCCAGCGCCACCGCATGGGTCGCGGCCGCAATGATTGATTGGTTGGTCTCGCTCATGACTGCCACCCCTGTCTGGTGCGCGTTACAATCGCCCAGGCGCCGGCGACGCCAGAGGCGATGGCGGCAAGAAACATAAGCACGACGACATCCTGAATTGGCGCGAAAAGTCTCGGCGGTTCAGCCGTATTGATCAAGCCGTGTAACGCGATATAGCCAAGAGACAATACGCCCGCGAAAGCCGCCACTTCCAGCGCCCTCATGGCCGCACCCGTCCGCGCGGCGGGCGCCAGCAGAACAAGCGGAAAAAACCACGCAATCCTTGGCAGGATAGCGAAGATGGGCTCGATCGCACCCGCCACCATCTGAAACCATTGATCGACGATGTGCGCGCGCGTCACGTCTTCTGGATCGGCGCCGGCGGCTTTTCCGCAAGGCGAGAGCGGACCTGAAAGCAAAAAGCGCGCGACAAAAAATGTCTGCGGCGGCGGCGGCGGGCTGGCGCTGCACGGCGGCGGCGGCGTGTTCCACTTGACGTAAAGCATCGCGCGCGTTTCCTGCGCCTGGCGGGCGTGGTCAGCGAAATCGAGAGCAGAGGGGCGGAACAAGGAATACTTGAAGCTATACCCCTGTCGCATGAACGCCTCGGCGCGATTCAAGGCGAACGACAGATATTCGGGGAGGTGCGCCTTAAGACCTTCTGATGCGATGGCGCCATAGGCCCTGTCCATCGAGTAGGTATCAGGGATCGTGCCGTGATCGCGCAGATATTCCTCGATAATCGACCGGGGGCTAACCTCGCCGAAGTCAGCACGTAGTTTGTCCGTGGTAGATCCATAGATCAGCCAATTCGGCTGGAAGTCTCCCTTGGCTACATACTCGCGGGTGTAGCGCTCCATGATCGGCCTTAAACGCGCCTTCAGTTCCGCGTTTCGCGGCGATGCGTAATCGATCAGATGTCCGGAATGAGAAAACTGATTTGTCCCCGAGAAATTGGTGAGCGCGAATTGCCCGAAACGCAGATCGAAGGCGAGCATGAACAGGACCAGTGTCGCCGCTGCAACGGCGCTGACCAGCGCTGCATGGCGCACGATGGCGCCGCGCTCCGTCGCCCGGCGCCACCAGCAATAGCCGTAGAGCAATAGTGTGGAAACGAAACAGACCATTGCCGTCGGCTTGACCAGGAGGCTTGCGGCGGTAACGGCCGCCAGCACGCCAGCCCGCCGCAAGGAGGCCGGCCGCTGCGCCACAAGCAGCGCCGCCGCCACGTAAAGCATGAACATCACGCGCGAGTAATGCTCGCTCATCAAGTAATACTCGAAGGTCAAATCCTTCGGCGAGAAGCAAAGGTAGACCAGCATGGCGAACGCAACGGCGCGCAGCCGCGTCCATTGAGCGAGCGCAAATGTCAGCGCTGCCGTCGCGGCGAGCCACGCGATATTGGCCGTGATCAGCAACCCGATCGGGTGATGGAAAACTATCGCCGCGATTGAAATAGCCAGCGGAAATCCGGGCGTTCTTTGTTCGCCGAACGGAAGCGCCGGATTTTCCATCGCCGCCCAAACATAGCTCGCCGTGTCGGGCGATATAAACGGCGTCTGCAACGTCGCCGTCCAGAACACCCTGATCGCCAGCGCGATCAGCAAGACCAAGCCGGACGCGGCCCAAAACAGGCGGCCCGCAAGCCTCGCATCGACAAATTCGCCGACGCCTCGCCACCCTTTTCGCAAATTGCTGTTCTGATCACGAAAACCGAACGCAAGGAGGATCGCCAATGGCAACACGCCCAGGATCGCGACACCCGGCGAGAGCTTCGCCGAACGCTGGAGCACATAGGCGCGCCCGTTGGTTCTGGGATCGGTGTTGTCGCTAGTCGCGAAATAGATCGTGTGGTCCCAATACGAAAAACGTCCCTGACCTATGTGGCGAATCTCATCGTGCAGGGCATGCGCGGGACCGAGTGGGCGCCCGTTCTCCGTCAGAACGACGCTGGCGATGTAGCCGGCGGGCCCGCCATCACTTGCGATGTCGAACGGAAAGACAGCATTCTTGACGCCAAGGGTATAGGCATTGCGTTCGTTGACCGAGATTTGCGCCGGATCGACTTTGACGTTTGCCGGCGCCCCCACGAACGCCAGGTACAGTGAAGCGGAAGCCAGAGCGGAAGCCAAGGCGACGCCCAGCGCCCGAATCCAATTCGACTTAAGCACCTTCTAAGCCCTCACCGCCCCCACTCCTCTATAGCAGGTCGCAATACCGATAAAACAACCGGCGCCGCCTTCTCGCTGCCCTCGCTCTGGGTTAAACGCCAGTGTCCCATTCCTCGCCTGAAGAGCCTCCGTTCCGTGCGAACCTTATTCCGGGCCATTCTTGGGATTGCGATCGGCGGGCTGTTGTTCTGGCTGGCAGTGCGCCAGATCGATCCCGGCCAGATCGGCCCAATCGTCGGCCGGATGAACTGGCTGGGCTGCCTGGCGGCGATCGGCCTTTATTGGCTTGGGATGGGCGTGCGAGTGCTCAGGTGGCGGGCGCTGCTGACCAGCGTCAAGCCCCTGACGCTGATGCAATCGGGCGAGAACCTGATCGTGGGCTATGCCGTGAATAACGTTCTGCCGGCCCGGTTAGGCGAGATATTCCGCGCCGATTTCCTTTGCCGCCGCCACGGCGTGGCGCGCTCGGCGGCGCTAGGCTGCGTTATCGTCGAACGGCTGCATGACCTGGCGTTCGTTGTACTGCTTCTGAACATCGGGCTCGCTGGCGTCGCACGCACGGCGTTCACCGGGCCCTTCACCTGGCTGGCGCCACTGGCGAGCGCCGGTCTTTTTGTGGCAGTCGTTGGCATCTGGATGTTGGCGCTCTGGCATGAGCGGCTGCCGCTGGACCGAATCCCCTGGGTGCGCGACCGCGTGGAGCATCTGGCGCGATCGGTGCGCGGCGCGCAGAAACAATTGCCGTTCACGCTCATGCTGACAGCAATCATCTGGGCGCTCGAAAGCAGCGCGCTCATGGCGCTCCTGAGCGCCTTTTCGGTGAAGGCCGATCTGCACGCACTGGCCCTGTTTCAGTCGGCAAGCGCGTTGGCTTCGTTGCTGCCTTCCGCCCCGGGCTATGTCGGCTCATTGCAGGCGGCTTTTGTACTGGCGTTCGGCGCGGTCGACCTTCCGGCCGCTCCGGCGGCCGTCGTGGCTACAGCGACGCAGGTGTTTTTGCTTGGCAGCGTCACACTGGTTGGGCTAATCACCCTCGCCCTTGGTCAAGCTCGGGGGCGCCAGCCTGCAACGCAGGATGCGGCAGACACGCGTTCCGGGCGGCAGGCGTGACGGGGGTCTTGGTGACGTCAGCGAACAGACAGTGCCACAATGCGTGGCCGTCCTCCCGCGCGTCGCTGGCGCGTGGGACATCATGAGCGCGATCCGACGCCTGAGCATCATTGTGCCAGCTTACAACGAGGAGGCCTCAATCCTCACTCTGCTTCGTACGGTGAAAGCTCAGGCGGTCGAGGGGTTCGAGTTTGAGACAATCGTGGTCGATGACGGCTCCAAGGACCGTACTGTCGAGTTGCTGGAGGCCAACCCTGACCTCTACACCCGTCTGGTCAAGCAACCTAAAAACGGCGGCAAGGGTGCTGCCGTGATTGCCGGCCTCAAGGCCGCAACCGGCGATTACATCCTGTTCCAGGACGCGGACCTCGAATACTCGCCGTCCGAATACAAAGATCTGCTCTATCCGGTGCGCGAGTTTGGCGCCGACCTGGTCATGGGCAGCCGCTTCATTGCGCCGCGTTACACGCGTGTGTTCTACTTCTATCACAAGGTCGGAAACGGCCTGATTACCTTAACTTTCAATATCTTGTTCAATACCACGTTCACCGACATCTATAGCTGCTATCTGCTTTACAAGCGCGAATTCGTGAAGCCGGAAGAACTGGTCTCCTTTGGCTGGGAACAGCACGCGGAAATCTTGGCTCGCGCGACGCGCAAGGCTAAGTCTATGTACGAAGTGCCGATTTCGTATCACGGGCGCAGCTACGAAGAAGGCAAGAAAATCCGGGCGCATCACGCGATTTCGGTTATCGGAATGATCTTCCGGCGCCGTTTTTTAGGTTGAGGAGTTGGGTCAATGGGACATGCAAGAATTCGCCCCGTCACCAAGGCGGAAACCGATACGTATCCGAAGAGCGTAATCGTCGAGTTGGAAAAACCATTCGTCGATGAACGCGGCGCAATCTATCCGCTGCTCGACGTGCCAATGGAAAGCTGCGTGCTGATCACCTCCAAGAAGGGCACCCAGCGGGCCAACCATTTCCACCAGACCGACTGGCACTATTGCTATGTGCTGGAAGGCAAGATCGAATATTACGAAAAGCCGCACGGCACCAACGAGACGCCGACCAAAACCGTCATCGACAAGGGCCAGATGTTTTTCACCGGCCCGGACATCGACCACACAATGTATTTTTTGGAAGAGACCAGCTTCCTGACCTTCGGGCGCAATCCGCGCGCGCAAGAGGTCTACGAGGCGGACGTCATCCGCGTTCCTTCGCTGAAACCCGAGTAGGCCGCTTTTGCCGGGGGACGTTTTTCGCAGGACAACGTGCAGGTTGTGCGACAGCGATCGGTTCGAGCTGGCTTTTTCGCTCGTCCCGACGCCGCCCGCCAATGCGTTTGTCAACGCCGATCGCGTTGGTGCGCCGCAAAAGGCGTTCCCGCTCGACGTATTCTTCTGCGGCGCCTGCGGCCACGTGCAATTGCTCGACGTGGTCGATCCGCGCATACTGTTTGAGGAATACGTCTACGTATCCGGCACCTCCCCGGCTTTCGTGAAGCACTTCAAGGACTACGCCGAAAGCGTTTGGACCTTCGCGAAGGCGCAAGATGGCGCGCTGGTGCTGGACATCGGCTCGAATGACGGCACGCTGCTCGCCCCTTTCAAGGCGCTGGGCGCCAAGGTCCAAGGCGTAGACCCTGCACGCGATATTGCCGCGGAAGCGACGCGCAACGGGCTGCCTACGATCGCGGATTTCTTCACGGTCGATCTGGCGCGCAAAATCGTCTCCGAACAAGGGCCAGCAGCGATCATCACGGCCAACAACGTCTTTGCCCATATTGATGATCTGGGCGGTGTCGCCGATGCCGTGCGCGCTGCCTTAGCGCCCGATGGCGTGTTCGTGTTTGAAGTCTCCTATCTGCTCGACGTCGTCGAAAAGACACTGTTCGACACGATCTACCATGAGCACCTCGCCTACCATGCCGTGCGCCCGCTGATCCCCTTCCTGGATCGCCACGGCCTGGAATTGATCGAGGCGCAACGCGTTTCTTCTCATGGCGGCAGTCTGCGCGGCATCGCGCAGCTCAAGGGCGGACCACGCAAGCGAGGCGCTTCGGTAGATGAAGCACTGAAACAGGAAGCCGCACGCGGCCTCGAGAAGATCGAAACCTATCGCGCCTTCGCCGGCCAGATCGCCGCGCTCGGCAAAGCGCTGAAGGTTGAACTCGCCAAGGCCAAAGCCGAAGGCAAGACCGTCATGGGCTTTGGCGCACCGGCGAAAGCCACGACGCTGATGTTCCATTTCTCACTCGGCAAGGACGACATCTCCGCCATCGTCGACGACAGCCCGCTCAAGCAAGGCAAATTCTCGCCCGGTCTGCACATCCCGGTCGTGCCGGCCAAGGCGATCGAAACTCAGAAACCCGATTATCTCTTGATCTTGGCGTGGAATTTCGCCGACTCGATCATCGCCAAAAACCAGGATTTCAAAGCCCGCGGCGGCCGTTTCATCGTCCCCGTGCCCGAACTGAAAGTAATCTGACATGAGCGACAGCCTACTGGCCTCTGACATCGCCGAGATCGCCAAGAATCTTGGTGACGACGCACAAATGTTTTCCGGCAAGACCGTTCTGATGACCGGCTCGCGCGGGTTTCTCGGCCGCTATTTCACGGAAGTGTTCCGCTACCTGAACGCGAACGTGCTGAAAAAGCCGGTGCGCTTCATCGGCGCCGACAACATGATTACCGCAGGCGCGGCCGGCGCAAAGATCGAGAACGACGACAATATCTCGTTCATGCAGCACGACGTCATCAAGCAGATGCCGTTCAAGGGCGATGTTCACTACATCATCCACGCCGCGGGCATCGCCAGCCCATTCTATTACCGCGCCTACCCGCTGGAGACGCTCGACGTCGCCATCACGGGCACGCGCAATATGCTGGATCTAGCCACTGCGAAGGACGCGCGCTTCGCCTTCTTTTCTTCGTCCGAGATCTACGGCGACCCGGACGCCAAGCACGTGCCCACCCAGGAAAGCTATCGCGGCCACGTCTCCTGCCGCGGCCCGCGCGCCTGCTACGACGAAAGCAAGCGCGTCGGCGAAACGCTGGCGCAGATTTATCATGACAAATACGGCACCGCGACGACGACCATCCGCCCGTTCAATGTTTACGGACCTGGCATGCAGGAGCAGGATTATCGCGTGCTTCCGAACTTTGCGAGCCGCATCAAGGCCGGCAAGCCGCTCAACGTCTATGGCGGCGGCGGGCAAACGCGCACGTTCTGTTACATTACGGACGCGATGACCGGTTTCATTCTTACGCTGCTGAAAGGCGTGCCCGGCGAGGCCTATAACATCGGCAATCCGACTCCAGAAATCACCATGCTCGATCTGGTGAAGCTGATCGGCGAAACGCGGGGCGGCAACCTCGAGTACAACGTCATCGAATATCCGGATTCCTATCCGGCCGACGAACCCATGCGCCGCTGCCCCGATATCCGCAAAGCGCGCCTGCAGCTGAGCTACGAGCCGCACGTGAATCTGAAGGACGGGCTGGGCCGGTTCCTCGGATGGACCGACAAGGTCTTCGTCGGCGCCGAATAGGTTATCATGACCGCGAGCCTTGGCCTCGGGCTGATCGGCGTTGGGCGTTGGGGCCGCAATTACGTCCGCACGATCGGCGCGGTCGATGGCGCGCATCTGGCTGCGGTCGCCAGCCGCAATCCCGAAACACCGGCTTTGTTGCCATCAGGCGCGCGCATGCACGCCGATTGGCGCGATCTGGTTGCTGACCCGTCCGTGGACGCCGTGGTGATCGCCAGCCCGCCCAGCGCCCACGCCGCCCCGCTGATCGCCGCCGTGGAGGCAGGCAAGCCGGTGCTGGCCGAAAAGCCGCTGACCGACCGGCCAGAAGAACTCGCCGCCATGCGAGGCGCTGTAGCCCGCCACGGCGGCGTCGTGATGGTTGAGCACACGCACCTCTTCCACGACGCCTTCCGCGCCCTCGTCGACCATGCCCGCGCTGCTGGCGGCGCCCGCGCGGTGCGCGCTGCGGCGGGCAATTTCGGCCCGATACGGCCGAACGTGTCCGTGCTGTGGGATTGGGGTCCGCATGACGTAGCGATGGCGCTCGACCTGTTCGGCGCCGAAACCGCCATCGTCCGCGCCGCGCGTCGGTTGGCGCATGAAGACAAGCCCGAAGGCCGCGCCGAACGGATCGCCCTCGATCTCACAATTGCAGGCGCGCCCGTGGCGCTAAGCTTTTCGACGAAGGACGCCCGCCACCGCTGGTTCGCCGTCGACCTCGCCGATTCCACCCTGATCTATTCGGACCAGGCAGGCGCCCCGCTCAAACGCTGCCCCGTCACGGGCGCCCCACCCGACGCGCCGGGCGAGATTCTGGTGACGCAAGCCGGCCCCCCCTTAACCGTCGCCGTGGAAACCTTCATCGCCGCAATCCGCCACGGCGATGCCTGCGGTCCCAGCTTCTCCCTAGCCTGCGCCGTCGTGGAAACGCTCGCCAAGGCTGACGCGGAACTGCATGATGTCGAGTAATGTCTAGCAGCTCACCGCCTACTCAGAATTGAATGTGACGATACCGTTCAACACCCCCGTCTTCGAGGAAGAGGAGCTGGTGTTCATTCGCGAGGCGTTGTCGCGCCGTTTTCATGAGACCAAAAATGTTATCTCTGGCGAAGGTGGCGCACTGATCGTCAACCGGGCCGAAGCCCGCGACCGCGCCGAATGGATCTGGGAAAAAGGCACGAACCGCGTTGCGCCCATTTAGATACGTCGCCCTTGCACGCTCATCAGCGGCTCGCCTACAGGTCGTCAAATGTGGTTGGGGTTTGAATGGTTCAGCCATCAGTGCTTCTCTTCGATCTCGGCGGCGTTCTGGTTGAGAACGCTGCGTTCCATGAGCTCAAAAAGCTCATTTGCGATATTCCCGAGGAAACGCCGCTGCATGATCGCTGGCTCGATTCGCCGGCGGTGCAGAAATTCGAGCGTGGTGAGACTGATGAAGAAGAGTTTGCGATCGGGTTCGTTCAGGAGTGGACGTTAGGCATCACACCGGATGAATTTCTCGAGCGTTTCTCGCAATGGATCAAAGGCCCATTTCCAGGCGCGCTCGATCTTTTGAGGTCGCTCAGGGATCGCTACACGATTGCGCTGCTAAGCAATTGCAACAGCGTTCATTGGGCCCGCATGGACGGCATTGTCACCTGCGTTGATCATCCCTTCTCGTCGCACCTGTGCGGGATGGTGAAACCCAACAGCGAAATCTTCCAATATGTGATCGCCAAGCTTGGGTGCGCACCAGACCAGATCGTGTTCTTCGACGATTCCCTGAAGAACGTGCTTGCCGCCCGCCGCTCCGGGATCACGGCAGTGCAGACAGACGGCTTTGAGGCGCTTCAGGAGGCCCTTAGGCAACTGAACCTGCATCCATTGGCAAATAGCGCAGTGCGGGACCGATGATGCTCGACGATCGAAAAGAAAACCCCTGGACGATCGTTTCCAGTACGCAAGCTTATCAGAACCCCTGGATCACGGTGATGCACCATGAGGTGCTGACGCCGTTCGGGCGCCCCGGGATCTACGGCATAGTGAATTTTCGTCATGCCGCCGTCGGCGTGGTGCCGCTTCATGACAATGGCCACGTTGACCTCGTTGGCCAATGGCGCCTGCCGATCGGTCAATTCTCATGGGAGATTCCCGAAGGGGGGATGGACGATGACGAGGTAGCGGCCGATTGCGCGCGCCGGGAGTTGCGCGAGGAAACTGGCCTCTCTTGCTCCCACCTAAGGCAGATACTCGATCTTTCGATATCGAACGCTATTACCAACCAGCGCGCCGCCGTGTTCCTCGCAACGGGACTGGTCGCGGGAGAAGCGGCGCCGGATGAAACGGAAATGCTGCAGCGCGCATCAATTCCCTTTCAGAAAGCGCTCGACCTCGCGACATCCGGCAAGATTTCCGATGCCATGACAGTGGCAGGCCTGCTGCGCGTGTTTCACATGGCGAGGAGCGGCCAACTCGACGCTACCCTCGCTGAGAAAATCCTCAGTTAAGCCCGACCGTCCGCTGGTAAAACGTTGCGCTTCACAACGACCGTATACATTCGCCCATTCGATCGCGGGTCCGATGAATCGGAGGCGGAGAAATAGATCGCTCGCCCCCACACCGAATAGCGGCCTCCGCCGCTTGCGCGGATATCGTCATGCAGACTTTCCGCCGGCCCAAGCGGGCGATCGTTCTCAAGCAATTCCAGTCGCCCGCCGCGCGCGAGCAGTCCCATGATCTCCTCGTCGAGGTCGGCGAGATAGCAATGACCGTTCTCCAGCCTGAAGGGCTTCGGCAATATCTTGATGAAGATGCCGTCGCGATCGAAATCGGGCCGATGAGCCCCGATCTGACGGCGCACGCCCTCGACCAAATTCTTACGGGCCGTCGCCCACGCATTGTGGCTTTCTATGGTGCTGGCGGCGAGTGACCCGGGCTCGCTGTCGCGTTCGACAATTTTGTAGGCAACGAGAACGTCTCCTACCGTCTCACCGCGATCGGGCGTCCAGACGCGGAGGATCTCGACCCTATCGCCAGCGAACATTGCAGCCACCTGAATCACTTCCAGGGTTAGCGACGCATCGTACGTATGCCAGTGCACGTCTACGCTTTCGCTGCGCAACGTACTCAGGCCAAGGTTGGCGAACTCCTCAATTGATTTCAAACCATAGGATTTGGTCGTGTCCTGCCACCATCCGAGATAGAAATCTGCAACATGGGCGCGCGAGGCAGGATCAGCGCCGTCTGCGTGCGCGAGAAAATCTTCGATGATATGGTTGATATCCTGCCGAACGCGCATGCGGTCCGGTTCGCAAAAAATGTAGTGTGGCAACGAAATCACCACGAGGCCGCCGGTCCGGATCGCGCGATGCCAGATCATCAGCGTGCCGATCGGGTCCGGACTGTGCTCGAGCACGTTGTGTGCGATCATGAAATCGGCCGATTGTGAAAACCGCGCCGGCAAGTCGGCTATCGGCGCCACGCGCACGGCTTCACGACCAAAATATTCGTCAAGTTGCTCGCGCGTGCGCATATCGAAATAGCTGCACGTCGCACCTGGCGGCAATACCTGCGGCCACGGGCCGGCGCCGATCTCAAACCCCTCCCCCTGAAGGAGATCAGCCGCAAATCGCGCCCGTATCGTATTGCGACCGCTAAAGGGATCGTCCTGCTTGGTGCTCACGCGGCTCAGACCCTCAATGCAACATACGTGGGGCTGCTTATACGCTGACATGCGCATCGCCAACACCGCCGATGAGGCGGGCGCGTGACCGCGATCCTGCTACCAACAGGCCGCAAGCGCCTCGACGCCTATCATCTCTCGCGAAACGATTGCCAGAACGTCTGCGTCAGCGGCTCGATCAGATATTGTAGCGCCGTGCGCTTGCGGGTGGGAATAACGACCTCGGCCGGTAAGCCAGGACGTAGCGTGCGCCCCCGCCCGTGCTCGATCGCGACGAGCCGTCGCAATTCGGCTTCCGGCACTTCCACTTCCGCGCGGAAATAGGACCGGCCGCTGCGATCGTCTACTAGGCGGTCGGCCGATACTTTCCGCACGATTCCATGAACGATGGGCAAATTCCGGCCGGTCAGCGCCGTGATCTTCACTTCGGTTTTCATTCCAGGGATCAGATCATCGGCGTCTTGCGGCGCGACCTGCGCTGCGATCAGCAGACGCGGTGAATCGGGTACTATCTCCATAACTTTGGCGCCCGGCGCGATCACACCGCCCGCTGTATGGGCGGCGAGGCCGACCACGACGCCCGCGACGGGCGCCCGCAGGCGGGTCCGCTCCAACTGATCCTGAAGGCCCTGCAGGCGCGGTGCGAGCTGGGCGATACTGGCTTCGACCTCGCGCTGCCTCTGGGCCCGATCGTCGCGCAATTGCGCGATCTGCGCGGTAAGCTGCCCGCGCTGGCCATCAAGCTCGGCCATCCCGCGCTGCAGAGACCGTATCCTCGACAGCGGGACAAGATTTTTCTCGGCCAGCTTTTCCATGCCGGCGAGCTCTTCGGCGAGCAGCACCTTTTGCCGATCGATGGCGGCGATCTGCTGGCGCGCGCCGGTGATGCGCGCGTCCAGTTCACTTGGCGCGATGGCCAGCGCCCTCGCCGAAGCGCCGCGCGCGCGCATCTCTGCTTGGTGCCGCGCGAAGGCGGCGTCGGCGAGGGCACGGTCCGGCCCTTCGAGTTTGGCCCATTCTTCGGGCCGCGTGATATTCAGCCGCCCCGCCCCCTCGGCGATCAGCTGCGCGCGCTGCAGCTGCAGATCGAACATCTGCGAAGCCGCGGCCTGTTCCTGCGCCAACGTCTCCGCCGCGACGAGATCGACCAGCACCTGGCCTTGCGCCACGCGCTGGCCTTCAGTGACGTAAATCGCGTGCACGATGCCGCCGTCCCTGTGTTGCACGACCTGCCGGTCGCCAGCGACCGCGATCTCTCCTTGCGCGACGATAGCCGCATCCAACGGCGCGAACGCGCCCCAGCCGACCACGACACCGAAAAAGACCCCCGCAGCGGCGAGGCCAATGGTCAATTCCGGCTTGATGAGATCGCGGTAGCGCTGCGGTTTCGATTCGAGCGCCGCCGCCTGCTCTGCATTGGCGGCGTTGTCCGGCGGTAGCACAGCCGGGGCCATCGGCGAGAACGGTTGCGGCGTCGACGGGCCCGGACCTGGCCGGCGCGGCAGCGTCGCGACGTTGCTCGTCGGCCCATCGGCCGCGACCACCGTAGCGTTCGGCGTTGCGCCACTGAAAGCCGGGCCTTCGCTCCGGGCGGCCACCGACGAACGCAGCGGCAATTCCGCCCGTTGACCAGCAGCCGGCGCCGCACCGCCCTGCAGGCGGCGGAGAATTTCGTCGCGCTCGCCCACATGCTCGACGCGCCCGTCCCGGAGCACCATCATCTGGTCGGCGTCCGCAAAAATGTGCAGACGATGCGCGACAAGGAAAATCGTAGCGCCCCGCGCCTTGGCGTTACGCATGGCGTTCATCAGCGCAAATTCACCATCCGAATCCAAATGAGCGTTGGGTTCGTCCAGCACGATCAAGGCGGGTGAACCGTAAAGCGCGCGCGCCAGTGCGATGCGCTGGGCCTGCCCTGCCGACAGGCCGGCGCCACCGATATCCAGGGCCGTGTCATATCCGAGCGGCAGGCGCAGAATAAGATCATGAGCACCCGCTTCCTTGGCAGCTGTAACGATCGCCGCTTCAACCGCGGCTTTTGATCCGGTGTCGCGCGAGAAACGGCAGATGTTGTCCGCAATCGTGCCGGGCAGCAGGCTGAGCTCCTGCGGCATGTATCCGACATGGACGCCCAACGCGTCCGGATCCCAATCGCGCATGTTCGCCATGTCCAGACGAACGATGCCGACATCCGGCTCGATCGCACCGGAAACCAGGCGTGCAAACGTGGACTTGCCGGCGCCGCTGGGCCCGATCACGGCGACCATCTGACCCGCGGGAATGGTGAACGACACATCGAACAGCGCCCAGCGTTCGGAATTGGGGACGCGCACGGAGGCGCGCTCCATGCGAATTTCACCACGCGGAACTGGCAGCGCCATCGGAGTCTTGGCCGGCGGCTCGGCATCGAGAATTTTGGCCAGCTTGTTGTAAGCCGCGCCCGCCAGCATAAGCGGCCGCCACGCGCCGACGATCTGTTCGATGGGCTGCAATGCGCGCGACGTGAGGATCGATCCGGCAATGAGCGCCCCCGGAGAAATTTCGCCTTTCACCGCGAGATAAGCGCCAAGCCCAAGCGCTGCCGATTGCAGGATCAGCCGCCAGAATTTTGTGGCGCCGCTATAGGCCGCGCCGCGGAACGCAGCTTCGGATTGGACGTCGCTCAATGCGCCCCGCGCCAACATTTGCCGGCGAAGAAAGGCGCCTTGCATACCCAGCGCGCGGATAGCGCCGGCCGCCCCCAGTTCACTTTCCTGAGCGGCGTAATATTTGGGGGCGCGGGCGGACAGATCAGCGATATCCCGCCGCAGCGCGCGCTCGTTCAGAAACGCGATCAGAAGCAGTATGGCCCCGCCGACAATGACCAGCACGCCAAGCCAGGGATGAATCAGAAAGCAAACCGCGAGATAGAGCGGCGCCCAGGGGACGTCTAGGATGGCCAGCGCAGCCGGGCCCGCCAGAGTTTGACGCAGACCGTCGAATTCCCGGAGAACGCTTTGCGCCTGCGAAGCGCCGCCTTCGCGTCCGGAGCGCCGCAGCGCCGCCGTCAACAAGACTGGCGTAACAATGCGATCGAGCCGCAAGCTGGCGCGCTGCAAGAGCCGCACGCGAACCATGTCGAGCACTGACAAGGTAAGCAATGCGAAGGCCAAGATGAAACCCAGCAGCCATAATGTTGTCAGGCTGCCACTGACCAGCACGCGGTCGTAGACCTGCATCATGAACAACGACGGCGCCAGATACAGCAAAGCTACCGCGCCGCCGAGAAGGAACGCGTAGAGCACGATTGGTCGTGTGGCTCGCATCGCGAGGCTCAGGTCACGCTCAGCCCCCGCCGCACCGTTTTCGCCAGCCACGCGGTCCCTCTCCAAAGATGTCGCCCGTACGCAGCCTCTAGTTGACCTTTTGCGCCGGCTGGATAATTTGCCCAACGGGGCGCGGCAAGCAAGTAAAAGCGGTAGTTAGGCCCAGTAGCAGGGCAAGCGTACGCAAGAATGGTGCCGAACACTTAAGAGAAACGCCTGTCACAAGGCCCTCATGGGTAACGCTGCAATGGTGAGGCGCTGAACTCTGCAATACTGGGCTGCCTGGGGCGAAGTTGGACTGGAGGGCGCGTTCGCGACCATATATCGGGCGGTTAGGATTATGCAGATTAGCTTAATGTATATGCAGATTAGCTTTATGTATATGGGCGAATTCTGCGTCCGCCACGCCGCTAGCAATGCGAAACAGCGGAGATCGCCAAAGAGCGACCGCCGCATGCTCTTGCAACTTGATCATTCCGGTCCACGTCGACGCTTTACCACACGCAGCGGTGGCTTCGCCTAAACACGCAACTGCCTTGAGAGGGCAACATGGGAACGTGGAATAACGGGGGACCCACGAGCGGGGACGACATTTTCGACGGCGATAATGCGCCCGATAACGTCGACGGCGGCGACGGCAACGATACGCTCAACGGCAATGGCGGCAACGATACGCTGCGCGGCGGCAATGGAAACGATACGCTGGACGGAGGGTCTGGCGTCAATACGCTGATGGGTGGCGCCGGCGATGATCGCTTCGTTCTGCACACGGGTGAGGAAGTCGGCGTCACTATCTGGGGGAACGACAATTTATCTAATCCAGCTGGTCAGCACGACGAGATTTTCTACGCCGATGGCGGCACGCTAAATCTCACCGCAGCTACTCTCATTTCCCGCATCGGCGCACTCACGTTCGGCGCTGGCGGACAAATAACGATAGCGCAGGAAAAAATCTTTGGCGGTTACGAACTGGACACGGTCGTGACCGGGGCGGTCGGCGCCGCCAACACGCTACGGGTCAATGTCACGACGTCCGCTGGCGATGCAACGCAGGCATTCACATTCGTAAACTGGGACGCCAACGATGTGGTCAACATCGTCAACACCACAGGCTTCGGCCGACAGATGTGGGGCACAACGCAAAACGACATAATGACGGGCGCGGACGACGCAACCTCGGGCGACTTGTTCCTCAGCCTCGGCGGCGCCGACAAGATGTACGGCTACAAGGGCGACGACACTTATTTTGTAACAGACGCTGGCGACCTCGTGTTCGAGAACGCCAATGAAGGCGACGACATCGTCAACACACCTGTAGCCAACTTTACGCTCAGCGACAATATCGAGCGCCTGTTTTATTCCAACCTGATCGATTCTTCGCCGGTCGTTAATTTCACCGGCATCGGTAACGGGCTAAACAATTGGATAGCCGGCGGCGCTGGTAACGACGTGATCGACGGCAAGGCTGGCGCCGACACGATGAATGGTATGGGCGGCGATAACATCTTCTACGTCGATGACGCCGGTGATTTGGTCTACGGTGGCGCGGGAACCGATACCGTCATCACGACGCTTGCCGGAACGAATTCCATCTACTCATACATCGACGTGGAAAACTTAACCTTCGCCGGGGTCGGATCGGCCATCCTAAACGGCAATACTAACGGCAACGTTTTGACGGGGGGTGCGGGAAACGACGCACTTGACGGGGGCGGCGGCGGGGATTTCCTGACGGGAGGCGCTGGTAGCGATACGTTCCTGATCAGCGCCGAAATGTCCCCTGCAGTTACCATCACCGATTTCAGCAGCGCAGCCGGCGACAAGATTTCAATTCGCGACACGACCTGGACGAGCCTCGCCGACATTCTCGGACACGCGACCGCCGTTTCGGGCGGCGTATTGCTGACTCTGGGCGCTGACGCCACGCTCATGATCCGGGATGCAAGCCTTTCATCCCTGCGCCGGGAGGACTTCCTTCTAAACGGTAATCAGCCCACGCCGCCTGCCTTTATCTCCGACTACAATGGTGACGCTAAATCCGACCTAGTGTGGGAACACACAAACAGATCGCTGTCGATCTGGGCGATGTCCGGCAACGGCGTCGTTGCGAACACCAACGCCGGCACGCGCGACGCGAATCTCACCTTGCTCGACACGGCGCGTGATTTCTCCGGCGATGGCAAAGCCGACCTCCTTGGCCGTACGCCGAGTGGAGCTGTTTGGGTCACCAGCGCCGACAATCCAACTTCGCCGTCCTTCGTTGCGTCATTGGATGCGAGCTGGCGCTATCAGGGCGCTGGCGACTTCAATGGAGACGGCAGAGCCGACGTGGTCTGGCGGCACAATGCGGGCGACGTCTCGCTTTGGACCATGAACAACACGACGATCTCCACCAACACCGCGATGCCCGAGATTGACAATAGTTGGAAGCTCCAGGGCATCGGGGATTTCAACGGTGACGCAAAGAGCGATGTGCTTTGGCGTCACACGTCCGGTCAGGTTGTGTTCTGGCAGATGAACGGAAGCACCATTATCGACAACCAGCCGCTACAGGCCCAGGTCGATCTTAGTTGGCACGTCGCCGGCGTCGGCGATTTCAACGGCGACGGCAAAACCGACATTGTCTGGCGGCACAATTCAGGCTTCGTCTCGCTCTGGACGATGGATGGCTACAACATCGCCACGAACACCGCGATCGCCGACGTCCCCAACGAGTGGAAACTCGAAACCATCGGTGACTTTAATGGCGACGGAAAATCCGACATCATCTGGCGCCATACCAACGGCTTCGTCTCGATCTGGCAGATGGATGGCGACAGGATCGCCTCCAACCTCGCCATCGGCCAAGTCTCCAACGAGTACAAGCTAGACGCCTATAACACGCCGACAGTTGATTTGGTTTAGAGCGCGTAATGCCAACCTTCGATCGCGAAGGCCGACAATTCCTAACGCATCCAGGGCATCGTTGAATTTGATGCCACTTGACGCGCAGACGTCACGCCCTGGCCGCGCCCTGCCCCAAAAGCGATTGAAGGTACCAGCCGTAGGCGTCCCTCAAGCCATCGCGCAGGGAGATGCGCGGCTTCCAGCCGAGGGCTTCGATCTTGGCCGCGCTCATCAGCTTTTGCGGCGTGCCGTCCGGCTTGGAGAGATCGCGGTCGATGCCGCCAGCGAACCCGACAATCTCGGCGATGAGTTGCGCGAGTTCGAGGATCGGCAAATCCTTGCCAGAGCCGACATTGACGTGCTCGTCGCCGGAAAAGACTTTCATCAAATGCACGACAGCGTCGGCGCAATCATCGACATGCAGGAATTCGCGCCGCGGCGAGCCGCTGCCCCATATCGTCAGATTCTGCGCGCCTGAACTCTTCGCCTCGTGCGCCTTGCGCAGCAGCGCGGGCACGACATGGCTTGATGTCAGATCGAAATTATCGCCGGGACCATAGAGATTGGTCGGCATGGCGCTGATGTAATCGCAGCCGTGTTGGCGCCGGAAAGCCTGGCAGAGCTTGATGCCAGCGATCTTGGCGATGGCGTACCATTCGTTTGTCGGCTCAAGCGGTCCGGTCAGCAGCGCGTCTTCGGTGATCGGCTGCGGCGCGAATTTCGGGTAAATGCACGACGACCCGAGAAACATCAGCTTCTCGACGCCGACGCCGAACGCACCGCCAATGACATTGGTCTCAATCAGCAGATTCTCGTAGAGAAAATCGGCCGGATACGTGTCGTTCGCCAGAATCCCGCCAACCTTGGCGGCCGCGAGAAAGACCGCCTGCGGCTTATGCTTTTCCGTCCACGCGCGCACGGCAGCCTGATCGCGCAAATCCAGCTCGGCGCGCGTCGCGACCAGAACGTCGCAATCCTCGCCCGCCAAGCGGCGCACGATAGCGCCGCCGACCATGCCACGATGGCCGACAACCCAAACGCGCTTGCCCTTCAGGCTGAAGACGGGATTGGCCATCGCCTATTCGACGTGGATGCGCTCGCGCGTGATCCGCTCGCGTTTCATGCTGGTGATTTCGGAAGACACCATTTCGGAGACGAGCTGCTTGAAGGTCGTCTTGTGTTTCCAGCCGAGCACTTTGCGCGCCTTGGCAGGATCGCCGAGCAGTAGTTCAACTTCAGTAGGCCGGTAATATTTTTCATCCACCGCGACGACGACTTCGCCGGAGGCCGGATCACGCCCGACCTCCTGGGCGCCCTTGCCTGACCATTCGATCTGCCGGCCGACTTCGGCGAAGGAACGCTCGACGAATTCGCGCACCGAGTGCTTCTCGCCGGTGGCGAGCACGTAATCGTCGGGCTTCTTTTGCTGCAACATGCGCCACATGCCATCCACGTAATCGCGGGCGTGGCCCCAATCACGCTCGGCGTCGAGATTGCCGAGGTACATCTTGTCCTGCAAGCCCAGCTCAATCGCGGCAACCCCGCGGGCGATCTTGCGGGTTACAAAGGTTTCCCCCCGCAGCGGGCTTTCATGGTTGAACAGGATGCCGTTCGAAGCGTGGATGCCATAGGCTTCACGGTAGTTCACAGTGATCCAATAGGCATAGAGTTTGGCGGCGCCATAGGGGCTGCGTGGATGAAACGGCGTCTTCTCCGATTGCGGCGTTTCGTGCACCTTTCCATATAGCTCGGACGTCGACGCTTGATAGAATTTCACGCGATCGGCCATATCCAAAATCCGAACCGCTTCGAGCAGGCGCAGCGGACCGATCCCGTCAGCGTTGGCAGTGTATTCGGCGGTCTCGAAGCTCACGTGCACATGGCTTTGCGCTGCAAGATTGTAGATTTCGTCGGGCTGCACTTCCTGAACGATGCGGATCAGATTGGTCGCGTCGGTCATATCGCCGTAATGCAGATAGAACGACGTCGGCAGGTGCGGATCGACATAGAGATCATCGACCCGCTGCGTGTTGAAGGACGATGAGCGGCGTTTCACGCCATGGACTTCATAGCCTTTCTCGAGCAGGAGCCGCGCCAGATAGGCGCCGTCCTGGCCGGTTATGCCGGTAATCAAAGCTCGTTTCATGAAGGCTCCTCGCCCTGACCTATATCACGCAACCTGAAGAGCGATACCTGTCAGACAAAGGGGGACTGAAAGTTCGCCAGAGAAGGCCACTTCCGGTCGCGGTCCGAGAGAATTTTGGGCTCAGCCGGCCAGGCGATGGCGAGCGCCGGATCGTTCCAGATCAGGCCGCCCTCCCTGTCAGCCGCATATTCGCTGCCCGTCACCTTATAATGGGCCTCGGTGTCGGGCTCGAGCGTCAGAAAGCCATGGGCGAAGCCGGGAGGCACCCAGATCTGGTTCCATTCCGCCTCGCTCAGAACCGCCGAGACATGCTGACCATAGGTCGGCGAACCAACGCGCAGATCCACAGCGACATCGAAGACCGATCCATGGCTGATGCGCACCAGCTTGCCCTGCGCCGCCGGCGGCGTTTGGAAATGCAACCCGCGCAGAACTCCAACGTCAGCGGAAAACGAACAATTGTCCTGCACGAAATCTGTCGGCAGCCCCGCCGCCGCAAAGGCGCTCGCCTTGTAGGTTTCTGAAAAAAATCCGCGCGCGTCGCCATGGCGCCTGGGTTTGATGATCTTTACGTCGGGAATAGCGAGCGCCACGACCTCAAGCATGATCAGCGGCCAGCGCCCTGAACCAGCCCCAGCCGCGCAGCGCCGTGCCCTTGCGCCCGCAGCGGACCCCACCACCATTCGTTGGCGAGGAACCAGTCGACCGTGGCGGCGAGACCGGATTCGAAATTCAACTGCGCGCGCCAGCCGAGTTCACGCTCCAGCTTGCTCGCGTCAATCGCATAGCGGCGATCGTGTCCGGGACGGTCGGCGACAAACTCGATAAGGCCGCGGCGCGGTTCGCTGGCCGGCGTTCGCGCGTCAAGCAAATCGCAGATTGATTGAACGACATGAAGGTTGGCCCGCTCATTGCGCCCGCCGACATTATAGGTTTCGCCAACGCGCCCCTTTTCCACCATCAGGGCCAGCGCACGGACATGATCTTCGACATAGAGCCAATCCCGCACCTGCCCGCCATCGCCATAGACCGGCAGCCGCTTGCCATCGAGTGCATTGAGGATAACCAGCGGGATCAGTTTTTCAGGCAGATGATAAGGGCCGTAATTGTTCGAGCAGTTGGAGATGAGAACAGGCAGGCCATAGGTGTGTCCCCACGCCTGCACGAGGTGGTCGGACGAAGCCTTGCTGGCCGAATACGGCGAGCGCGGATCGTAGGGCGTGTCTTCCCGGAACGCGCCTTCGGGGCCCAGTGAGCCGAACACCTCGTCGGTCGACACATGCAGAAAGCGAAAGCCATCGCGCCGCGCGCCGCTCAGCTTCTCCCAATACTCGCGCGCAGCGTCCAGCAGCGTGTACGTGCCAACGATATTGGTTTGAACAAACGCACCGGCGCCGGTAATCGAACGATCAACATGGCTCTCGGCGGCCAAATGCATAACCGCTTCGGGCTGATATTCGGCGAACACCCGGCGCATTGCCTCGCCATCGCAAATATCGGCGCGCACAAAACTGAAGCAGGGATTATCCGCCACTTCGCGCAGCGAGCTCATATTGCCGGCATAGGTCAGCTTATCAACGACGGCGACGCGCCGGCCCTCGCCGATCAACAGCCGCGCGAGTGCCGAGCCGATGAACCCCGCGCCGCCCGTTACAAGAACCGTCATCAGGCTTCCGCTTTCAGTTCGCGCACCACGCCCATCATGTAAGCCCCATAATCGCTTTTGGCGATGGGCGCAGCAATCGCTTCTAGCTGCTTTACCGAGATGTAGCCGCGACGCGTGGCGATTTCTTCCAGGCAGGCGATCCGCAAGCCCTGACGGCGTTCCATTGTCTGCACGAAATGAGCTGCTTCCAGAAGGCTGTCGGGGGTGCCGGCGTCCAGCCAGGCATAGCCGCGGCCAAGCGTCTGCGAGAACAGTTTACCCTGCTCCATATAGATGCGGTTAAGGTCGGTAATCTCGAGTTCGCCGCGCTTGGACGGCTTTAGCTTGGCGGCGATGTCCGTGACTTGCGCATCGTAGAAATAAAGTCCCGTAACCGCGAGATTGGATTTTGGCGTCACCGGCTTTTCTTCGATCGATATCGCCTTGCCATCCTTGCCCAACTCGATCACGCCGTAACGTTGCGGGTCTGTGACCCGATAGGCGAACACGCTGGCGCCGTCCTCCACCGCCGATGCGTCCGCGAGCTTTTGCTCAAGGCCCGAACCAAAGAAAATGTTGTCGCCAAGCACAAGGCTGGCCAGATCATCGCCGATAAAATCGCGGCCGATGATGAACGCCTGCGCTAGTCCCTCTGGGTTGGGCTGGATCGCATAAGTAAAAGACAGGCCGATGCGAGCGCCATCGCCAAGCAGCGCCCTCACCGCCTCTATGTCCCGCGGCGTAGTGATGATCAGAATTTCGCGCACGCCCGCGAGCATAAGCGTCGAGATCGGATAATAGATAAGTGGCTTGTCGTAGACCGGCAGCAATTGCTTCACGACGGCTTGGGTAACGGGATAAAGGCGCGTGCCCGATCCGCCCGCCAGGACAATTCCCTTGCGCTTCTTAGCCACCTAGTCCCCGCCCCCAAAAATTCGCCTCTGGGTTTAAATGCTCGGTCCGCGGCTTACAAGGATCATGGCAAGGGCCAGCCGAGCTGGCCGGACATTTTAGCGCGAAACAAGATTCCCAGATGGCTCAACTGGCCGAACGAGCCATCATCGATATAGGCGCTAAGCGCGGCCCAATCGACGAAGTAGGCGCGCAATTCTTCCGTAGCGTCCGGCGTGGCGCGCGCGGCGCGCAGATCGGTTTTCGTAACGCAGGCGTAGATGTGAATGTTGTTTGAATGCGTTGCAGGGTTAGGGCTGTAGGCGCCGAGAAATGCCCAGTCTTCGCCCACAAGACCCGTCTCTTCCAGCAATTCGCGCTGCGCGCCCTGAAGCACATCCTCCCCCGGCTCAAGCATGCCGCCCGGAAGCTCGCGCACGACTTTGCGTGCGCCATGACGATACTGATCGACCAAGCAGACCCGCCCCGCTTTGTCGATGCAAACAATATGAACCCATTCGGGATAATTCAGAACGTAATACGGAGCGATCCGCACGCCATCGGCGCGAACACAATCATCGGCGCGCAAATTGATCCAGCGATCCTTTATGATTGTGCGGGAGCCCTCGACAACCCATGGCGTAATTTCCGGCTCAAGCGCCGTATCACGGTCAGACATCGTTGTGTTCCCTAGCCAGCCGTCACAGCAACGCTGGTGATTTCAACGCCAAAATCAGAGCTCCAGTCTTGCGCATCGCTGAACGGCCAGAATCCAATTGCGCGGATCGGTTGACCGCTCGCCGGGATGCTGAACACAAGTTTGCCGCTTTCAGTTGTAATTGGCTGACGCACCCACCGCACCGGACCGCCATCCTGAACACTGATCGCCAATTCCCGCGCGGTCGTACCCCCCTGAAACGGCAGAACGCCAATTGAAATGCGCAGCGGCTTGCCCAGCAGCTTCGCGCTTGTTTCGGGCGTGATCTCAAGCCGCACGCCCGGTGCGCTGTGCCTGGGCATCCGCCACGTCCTTTTCGTCGCAATCTGCAGGCCGGTCGGCGGGGCGAACCATTCCTGATTTACGTGGACGTATTGGGCGGCGCTTGGTGCGTAGTGGGACAGCGCCCGGGCGTCGAAGTGCAGCGCCCCGCCCTGGACCGCGCCCGCCTGAGGCGCCGGGAGTGCAGGCGAGAGCATCTGCCCCAGCGACAATAGGATAAGACCAGCTGCCGTGATCGCGACAGCGATATAGAATAGGATCGCCTTCATTTTCCCTCATTACGGCGGTCGCCTGAGAAAGTTAAGCATCGCAGGCGCCGCGCGCGACAACACGAGCGCTGGCGCGGGCCGGAAGGATGGCGCAAACCGGGCAAGCAGGGTGGGATCGAGCGGCTTGACCAACAACGCAGACCAAAAGGCGCTGACGTGGCGATCGGGCGCAATGGTGTTCGGTTTCCTGCTTTCGGCGCCTGGCGCCATGGGCGGGGCGCTGCTGCTCGCCCCGTTATGGGCCGTGGTCGGTGTCCTAGCTGCACCGTGGCGGTCTCTGCGATCGATCGCGCGCAATAGCGGCTTGGCGCTGGTCCTGTTCCTGGCATTCTTCCTGTGGGCCCAGGTCAGCATGCTCTGGGCGCCGCATTACGACCTCACAGTGTCCAGCCACATGGCCGGTGGCGTGCTGACAGGGCTGCTGCTGTTGGCGGCGTTTATGCATGATCCGGGAGCACGCGACGCTCGCCTTATGCGCACCGCCGCCATCGCCTTCGCCTTCGGCACACTCGCGCTCGGCTTCATTGAAATTTTCGGCAAGGCGCCGATCGCCCGGCTGGTTCAGCCCGAGATGCGCGTCGATCTGATCATGCGCGGGCCGATGAAAGGCGTCACCGTGCTCGTGGCGACGCTTTGGGGCGTGGCTGGCATAATGTGGTCGCGCGGGAAAATGGGCCGCTACGCCGCCGGCGCGCTCGCACTCGGCGCCACAATTCTCGCGTTCAACAGCGATATGGACGCTAATGGCGTAGCGATAATGTTCGGCGCTGCGGGCTTCGCAGCCGGCCTTGTGTTTCAGCACCACGCGTTTCGTGTAGTTGCGTTCGCGCTGGCGGCTTTTGTGCTGCTGACGCCAGCAATTTTTTCAGCCGTGCTGCCTATCCTGGACCAGTTCGAGATGCGAGCTTCATGGGATATGCGCGTTATGATCTGGCGTGAGACGCTGGATCACATCATGCAAAATCCCTTGTTCGGATCGGGTTTTGGCTCCTTCCGCGAGGTAGCGCTTTCGTTTGATTTTGAAGGTACGAAAATTACCGCCCAGCACACGCACAATGCGGCGCTACAGATATGGTTTGAGACCGGGCTTGTCGGCGCGGCGCTGGTGTCAGCCGCCCTGGCCGCGCTTGCATGGACCAGCGCCGACGCGTTGCGTGGTGAAAAAGCGGCATCCGCCGCCGCTGTCGGCACGATCTGCGCACTAACCCCGATCGCCTTCCTTTCGTGGGCGATCTGGCAGGAATGGTGGGTCGCAACGCTGTTTCTAGCGGGAGGGCTAGCCGGCGCGGTGTATGCCGCTAACGGCCACGAAACCGCACCTTCAAGAACAGAATTGTCAGCACCAGTAGCAGATTGACCGCGTTCGATAGCGTTAACGGCCAAGCGCCGGTCAGCGCCCCATACGCGCACCACAATACAAAACCTACGGCAGCCACGACATACATCCGCACGGAAATGCCCGATGCGTCGCGCTCGCGGAGCAACTTCATGACCTGCGGCACGAAACTCGCCATCGAGCACAGCGCCGCGCCCACACCAATCGCATTGATCAAGACTGTAGGGCTCTCGGCCATGGGCGCCTCCCCGGCGGGAGGCCCGCCGCTACTTCTTTCCGAGCTTCGCTAGTGCAGCCTCGGCGACTGCTTCAGCAGTAATGCCGAAGCACCCGTAAAGGTCCTTGGCCGGGGCTGAAGCGCCAAACCCTGTCATGCCGACAAACGGATCGTCATGGCGCAGGAACGCGTCCCAGCCCTGGCGGATCGCCGCTTCCACGCCGACACGCACCTTGGCGCGCCCGATCGTCTTGGCGCGGTAAAGTTCGTCCTGTGCGGCAAACAATTCGAAGCATGGGCAAGACACAACCCGTGTCGGCACGCCCTTGGCCTGTAACAGCGCCCGCGCCGCGACGGCAATCGCGACCTCCGTGCCGGTGGCGAATATCGAAACTTTAGGGCCGCCGCCCTCGGCCTTCACAAGCTCGTAGGCGCCAAGTGAAACCTTGTTCTTCGCGGCGCTCTCGCGCAGTCCGGGCGTCGCTTGGCGGGAAAGCGCAAGCAGGCTGGGCGCTTGCGTGAGCGCTAGTGCAGCGTCCCACGCCTCGGCGGTTTCCACGGCGTCGGCGGGACGGAAAACGTAGAGATTGGGAATCGCGCGCAGCGCCGCCAGATGCTCCACCGGCTGGTGCGTCGGCCCATCTTCCCCGAGGCCAATGGAATCGTGCGTCATCACATGCACGACGCGGATGCCCATCAGCGCCGCCAGGCGGATCGAAGGGCGTGAATAATCGGCGAACGTCAGGAACGTACCGGCATAGGGAACCACGCCGCCATGCAGCGCCATGCCGTTCATCGCCGCGGCCATACCGTGTTCGCGGATGCCGTAATTGATGTAGCGGCCGGCGTAATTCTGCGCCGAGAAAATCGGCGTGTCCTTGACGTAAGTATTGTTCGAGCCGGTGAGATCGGCTGAGCCACCGATCAAGCCCGGCGCCGCGGCGAAGATCGCATTCAGCGCCGCGCCGGAGGATGCGCGCGTGGCCAGCGCGGGCTTTTCCTTGGCGACCTTGCGCGCATGCGCCGCCAGCAGCTTGCGGGCTTTTTCCGGAATGGCGCCGGAGAGCGCCTCTTCAAAAGCGCCCTTCTGCTTGGCCTTTGCCAAACGCTGCTCCCAGGCCACACGCGCCTTTCCGCCGCGCGCGCCGATCGCGCGCCAGCTGACGCGGATGGATTCTGGAATTTCAAACGGCGCATGCGGCCAGCCGAGCGCTTTTCGCGTGGCGGCGATTTCCTCGGCGCCGAGGGCCTCGCCGTGCGCTTTGTTAGTGCCGGCCTTTTTCGGCGCGCCGTAGCCGATCGTTGTTTTGCATGCGATCAGAACTGGCTTGTCGCTGGTTTGTGCGTCACTCAGCGCGCGCTCAACATCTGCCGCATCGTGACCGTTGCAGGCCAGCGTTTTCCAGCCAGAGGCCTCGAAGCGCGCGCGTTGGTCTGTGTTGTCAGACAGGCTTACCGCGCCGTCTATCGAAATGCCGTTATCGTCCCACAGCACGATCAACTTGTTCAGCGCGAGCGTACCGGCGAGTGAAAGACTCTCCTGCGAAATACCCTCCATCAGGCAGCCATCGCCGGCGATCACATACGTGCGGTGATCAACCAGATCGGCGCCGAAGCGCGCGCGCAGATGCGCCTCCGCGATCGCCATGCCCACGGCGTTGCCGAGGCCTTGGCCAAGCGGGCCGGTTGTCGTTTCGATGCCTGACGCGTGCCCATATTCTGGATGCCCTGCGGTCTTTGAGCCGAGCTTGCGGAAGTTCCTCAGCTCATCGAGCGTCATGTCCTGATAGCCGGTCAGATGCAGCAGCGCGTAAAGCAGCATGCTGCCGTGGCCCGCAGAGAGCACGAAGCGATCGCGGTCGGCCCAGTGCGGCGCGGACGCGTCGAACTTCAGGAACTTGGAAAACAAGACGGTTGCGGTGTCGGCCATGCCCATTGGCATGCCGGGGTGGCCGCTCTTGGCGGCTTCAACCGCGTCCATTGAGAGCGCACGAATGGCGTTGGCTAATTGGCGTGTGCCGATCATGGCTGAGGCGTCGTCGGCCATCAGGATTCTCCTGGCTCGGAAATTTTGCTTGCTCTTAACCGGATTCCGGCTCGCGTCACCCCGCCAGAGCGCCCTGGACCGCTTGAATCGCGCTTAGTTGTGACCGAATCGCCCTGGTATGGCCGCCGCGCGCTGAATCCCGCTAAGAGGACGCCATGCAGATATTCCTCGATACCGCCGATCCCAAAGAACTCGCCGAACTCGCCGCCACAGGCCTGATCGACGGCGTGACCACCAATCCGTCCCTGATCGCCAAGGCCGGCCAGCCGATCCTGGAGACGATCAAGAAAATCTGCGCCATCGTGCCGGGGCCCATCTCAGCGGAGGCTGTCGCGGAGGACGCCGAGGGCATCCTCGCTGAAGCAGCAGAGCTGCGCGCGCTCGCCCCGAACGTCGTGATCAAGGTGCCGCTCACGATGGAGGGTCTAAAAGCCTGCAAAGCCCTCACGGAAGACGGCGCGAAAGTGAACGTAACGCTTTGTTTTTCGGCCCCTCAGGCGCTGCTGGCGGCAAAGGCCGGCGCCACGTTCATCTCCCCCTTCGTCGGCCGGCTGGATGATGGCGGGCAGGATGGCATGGAGCTGATTCGCGAGATCCGGCAGATCTACGACAATTACGGCTTCAGCACCCAGATCCTGGCCGCCTCGATCCGGACGGTAGGCCATGTCCGCGACGCCGCCCTGGCCGGCGCGGATTGCTGCACGATCCCGCCCGCCGTGTTCCGCTCCCTCTACAAGCACGCGCTGACGGATTCAGGCCTCGCCGCCTTCATGAAGGATTGGAACGCTTCAGGGCAGAAGATCGTCTGACCTTGACCCGAGCCCCCTTTAATGCTCAAACTGAGCATAAGGTCAAATGACCCATTTCCGCTCCCTCTACACTCACGGTTTCCTCAGGGCGGCCGCGTGCGCGCCAAAAATCGCGCCTGGCGATCCGGAGGCGAATGCCGCGGAAATGCTGGCTCTGGCCCGGCGCGCCGACAAAGCCCACGCCGGACTGCTCGTATTTCCCGAACTTGGCCTATCGGGCTACGCGATTGACGATCTGCTTTTGCAGAACGCGTTGCAGGAAGCGGTCAAGGCGCAGCTTGCGAAGATCATCGACGCCAGCTGGAAACTTTTCCCGACGTTGATCGTCGGCGCGCCGCTGGCGACGGACGGGGCGCTCTACAATTGCGGCGTGGTGATTCACCGCGGCGCGATCCTGGGCGTGGTTCCAAAATCCTTCCTGCCGAATTACCGCGAGTTCTACGAGAAACGGCACTTCGCGACCGCGGGGCACGCGCTGCGCAAAACCATTCGCCTGTTCGACGCCGACATTCCATTTGGCGCCGATCTCTTATTTGAAGCGGAGGACTATCCTGGCTACACACTCGGCGTTGAAATCTGCGAAGACGTCTGGGCGCCTGATCCGCCAAGCACGAAACTGGCGCTGGCGGGCGCCACGGTGCTGGCCAATTTGTCAGCCAGCAACATTGTCATCGGCAAAGCCGACGAGCGCAACATCCTGTGCGACGCGCAATCGCGCCGCTGCGTGTGCGCTTATCTTTATTCCGCCGCTGGCCACGGCGAATCAACCACGGACCTTGCGTGGGACGGTCATCTAGCGATTTTCGAGATGGGCGAAAAGCTCGCCGAATCCCAGCGGTTCAGCATCGAAAGCGAAATGATCGCCGCGGACATCGATGTCGAGCGCATAACGCTTGAACGCGCGCGCTACGGTACGTTTCGCGATGCAGCGCTGATCCGTCACGGCGAACTGGCGGCGATACGGCGCATTGCCTTCAAACTCGATCCGCCCCGCGCAACAGTCCGCCTTGAGCGCAAAATCGATCGCTTTCCCTACGTGCCCGACGATCCGGCGCGGCTCGATCGCGATTGCTATGAGGCCTACAATATCCAGGTCTCCGGCTTGATGACGCGCATGCAGGCCGCGCGCATAGACAAGGCGGTGATCGGCGTGTCGGGCGGCCTGGATTCCACGCAAGCGCTGCTCGTGGCGTGCCGCGCGCTCGATCTGATGAAACTGCCGCGCAAGAACGTCGTCGCCGTGACCATGCCCGGCTTCGCCACCGGCGCAGCGACGAAGCAGGCGGCGTGGGATTTAATGACCAGCCTCGGCGTCGATGCGCGCGAGATCGACATCAAGCCGCTGGCGCAACAAATACTCTCCGATATCGGCCATCCCTTCGCGCGCGGCGAGAAAGTCTACGATACGACATTCGAGAACGTGCAGGCCGGGGCGCGGACGGATTTACTGTTTCGGCTGGCGAACAAGGAAGGCGGACTCGTCGTCGGCACCGGCGATCTTTCGGAACTGGCGCTCGGTTGGTGCACCTACGGCGTCGGCGATCACATGTCGCACTATGCGGTGAACGCTTCGGTTTCCAAAACCCTGATCCAGCACCTGATCCGCTGGGTGGCGTCCAAACACATATTCGGCGCAGCGACGAGTGAAGTGCTGCACCGCGTGCTGGCCGCCGAGATTTCCCCTGAACTGGTGCCGGCGGACGCGTCTGGTCAGATGCAGAGCACACAGGCCGTCGTCGGCCCGTATCCGTTGCAGGATTTCAACCTGTTCTATCTGACGCGCTACGGACTGAACCCGTCGAAGATCGCTTTTCTTGCGCTGGAGGCATGGGAAGACGAAACACGCGGCGCCTGGCCGCCGAACGCCAGCGCCGCCGACAAGCGCAGCTACGATCTACCCACCATCAAGAAATGGCTCGAGGTATTCCTGACGCGGTTTTTTGCACAGAGCCAGTTTAAGCGCTCGGCCATCCCCAACGGTCCCAAGATCAGTTCCGGCGGCTCGCTCAGCCCGCGCGGAGATTGGCGGGCCCCCAGCGATTCCAGCGCCGCGCCATGGCTCGAGGAATTACGGAAAAACGTACCATGACCGCTGCATGGCGTGACGCGCGCCGGCTTTGCGTCTAAGCAGCGCTGGGATGGCGATAGACCTGATTGCGCTGGAGGACCTGACACTCGCGGCTGGCCGCGAGATCATGGCTGTCTACGCCACCGATTTCGAGACGATCACGAAGTCCGATGGATCGCCCGTCACGCTCGCCGATCAACGCGCCGAAGCGCTGATCCTTGAGGGGCTCAACAGATTGTTCCCCGGCGCCCCCGTCGTCGCCGAAGAACAGATGGAAGCGGGCATTCTTCCGCGGCTGAAAGATACTTTCTTTCTCGTTGATCCGCTCGATGGCACGCGCGATTTCGTCGAACGCCGCGCCGGCGAGTTCACCGTCAATATCGGCATGATCGAACATGGAAAGCCGATCGCTGGCGTTGTTTACGCGCCGGCTTCCGGGGCGCTCTACGCTGGCGCTGAAGGCCAGGCGTTCCACACAATGTGCGATCCGGCGAAATCCGAGCGCACGGGACCGCGCCAACCCATCTACGTCTCCAGCGCAGACAATATTCGCGCACTCACCAATCGCACGGCTTCCTCATCAATGGATCAGTTTCTCGATCTGCTGGGGGTGAAGCAGAAGCGTGCGATAAGCTCTTCGATCAAGCTGGCGCTGCTCGCCGCCGGCGAAGCCGAGCTTTACCCGCGCTTCGGCCCGACCAACGAATGGGATATCGCGGCGGGCCACGCCGTGTTGCGTGCGGCGGGCGGTGAGTTGATGCGGCGTGACGGCTCGCCGATGACGTATGGCCAGCGCGCGCCTGATTTCCTGGTGCGCGGATTCTTCGCTTACGCCCCAAGCGTTGAGCAGAAATTGCGCGATATCATCCTTTAGGCGCTGAGGCGCTGGATCAGGCGCTGCATGAAGAGCGCGCCTTCGCCGATTTGCTCTTCCGCGATCCATTCGTCAGGCTGGTGCGCCTGATCGATTGAGCCGGGCCCGCACAACACCACTGAAAAGCCGGACAGCTGAAACAAGCCCGCCTCAGCAGCGTAGGACGCTACATGCGTCTCGTTATCGCCGGTTAACGCCCGCGCTAGCGCTTCGGCCTCGCCATTGCCGATGAACGCTAACGGCGGCGTCAGTGAACGGCGTTCCCACCGCACGCCGCCCTCTGGCGCGCGCTGCTTGATCTCAGCATCAAGTTTCGCGGCTGCGGCGGCGAAGCGATCGACATAAACTTGCGCGTCCTCGCTCGGCGGCCAGCGCACATCCCAGAGGAATTTGCACTCGCGCGCCAGGATGTTGCTTGCCGTACCGCCTACGACCTTGCCGATCGTAAGCGTGGCCGATGGCGGTTCGAACGGCGAATCCTTCGGCGCGTTCGCCAAAGCCTCGTCGGCCATGCCCAGCACGAACTGCATCAGCTTGAGCGCTTCGGCGTTTGCCGAAACGCCGCGATGGGGTTGACTGGAATGGGCTTCTCTGCCGGTCACGGTGACTTCCACGGTCAAGACGCCCTTCTGACCGGAAATTACCTTCATGCTCGTCGGTTCGCCGACGATCACGGCGGAAGGCCTGGGATAGAACGACGCAATGTCAGCGATCAGACCCGGCGCGCCAAAACAGCCAATCTCCTCGTCATAGGAGAAGGCCAGGATCAGCGGCCGCTTCAGCGGCGCGGCCAGCGCCTCGTCAACATGCGCCAGCGCCAGCGCCAGGAACGCCTTCATATCAGCCGCGCCGCGCCCGAAATATTTTCCGTCGCGCTTCGTGAGGGTCCAGGGATCGGACGTCCACGGCTGCCCATCGACGGGAACGACGTCTGTATGGCCCGAAAGAACGACGCCGCCCGCCGCCTCCGGCCCGACCAGTGCATGCAGGTTTGCCTTTGAGCCGTCAGCGTTCGGCACGCGGCGTGTTTTCACGCCCCGCGCATGAAGAAACGCCTCTACCCACTCGATCAGCGCCAGATTCGAATCTCGCGACGTAGTGTCGAAAGAGATCAGGCGCTCAAGGATCTCGATGGCGGCGCTTTGCCTGGACATGGCTTGATCTATAGACGCCGTCACACAGGCTTCATAGCGCGCGCGCGAACACCACGTCGTCGTGCGCGGTGGCGCCGATGGTGAATTTGCGCATGCCCAGCCGTGTAAAGCCGGCGTTCTCGTAAAAAGCCACACCCGAGCCGTTCAGAGTGTTGACGCCAACGATAAGGCGCGCCCTGCCCATTTCCTGCGCAGCGGCTGCCGCCACTTGGAGCAGATTGCCCCCGAGCTTACGCCCGTGAAACGGCTGCAAAACGTACAGCCGATGGATTTCCGCATCGTCCGAGCGTGGTCCTGGCGCGGGGTCGATTGGCGGGCCCAGCGACACAAATCCAACCGGCGCATAACCTATCTCGGCCTCCGCCAGCCATAGGCGCCAAGCCGGATCAACCAGCAGCTCGCCATAAAACGACGCGGCGTGCTTCACGACGCAATGGGCGCTGATGTCGGCAGCGTCGAGCGCGCCGGCATAGGTTTCAAGAAATGTCGCCGCGCCGATCAGCGCAAGCGTTCGCTCATCGCCCGGCGCGGCCCGCCGGATTGGCGCTTTCATCTAGAATTTGCCGACGATCTTGCCGTCCGGCGTCCTGTAGCCGAGCAGCTCAACTTTGAAGATCAGCACCGACTGACCAGGAATCGCGGGCGGGCTACCGTTCTCGCCGTAACCGATCTCGGGCGGCAGAACGAGCTGGAATTCCGATCCGGGATGCATCAGCTGAAGCGCTTCGGTCCAGCCCGGGATCACGCCGCCGACCTCGAACTGAATCGGCTCGCCACGCTCGTATGCGCTATCGAACACATTGCCGTTCACCAGCTTGCCTTCGTACATCACGTTGACCGTATCCTGCGCCGAAGGCGGCGCCAGTTTTTCGTCACCCTTGCGCACCACCTGGTATTGCAAACCAGACGCTGTCGTCGTCACGCCAGCTTTGGCCTTGTTCTCCACGAGAAATTTTTGCCCCTCCGCGATAACGGCGCCGGTAGCATCCGCCTCCGCCTTGTTCTGCTTGTCGATTTCTTCCATCACCGAGGATTGCTGGCCGCACGCGGCAAGCGCCGCGGCAAGTGCGAGCGTAGCGAACATTTTTCTCATCGATACAATCCATCCGTTGCGGGCAAGTCCCAGGATTCTTTAAGCGCCGCCGCTTCCCACTCGCGGAAAGCCCCGTCAGCGAAAATCGTTTCGCAATAAGCCTTGACCTCATCAGGCATTACCACGGCGTACGTGCGCAGGCGTGTGCATACCGGCGCGTAGAACGCGTCAGCAATGGAACGCACGCCAAACAGAAACGCCCCCTTATCGCTGTGCTGCGCGCGCGCGCCCTTCCAAAGCGCAAAGAGACGATCCAGATCGCGGCGCGTATCATCGCCCCATTTCGGTTCCTGATCGAGGCGGCGCTTGATGTTCATTGATAGATCGCGGCGCAGCGCTGGAAAGCCGGAATGCATCTCCGCCGCCGCCGCGCGCGCCATGGCCCGCACCTTCGCGTCAGCCGGCCAAAGCGTATTGTTCTGCTCCGCCGCCCATTCACAGATCGCCAAACTGTCGTAGATCGCCACGCCGTCAAGGTGCAGCACCGGCACGCGGCCTGATGGGCTGATCTCGAGAATATGCGCCGATCGTTGATGACCATAGCCCGCGTCATCGCCAAGGCGGCGGACCTGCTCTTCAAACGCCACGCCCGCCCATTTCAACGCGAGCCAGGGACGCATCGACCAGGAGGAATAATTCTTGTTGCCGATAAACAGCGTCGCCAAGCCGGGCTCCTATCCGCGCTGTATCGCAGAAAACAAACAGCCCGCCTATAGCGGGCCGTTGAGTGCTGGGCGCGCCGCGAAGCAGCGCGCCCGATCACTGCTTTACTGACTATTTAGCCGGCGCGAGATCGGTGTTGTTCACCCAGCCCGCATTGTCATTCTCGTCGGTGACTTCCCAATAGACGCCTTCCTTGTTGCCCGTCGGGTAAACGAGCGCACCGGCCGACAGGTCACGCACTTTCGAGCCCGAGCCCGTGGGGTACTTCCACAGCGAGGCTTTCGAGGAAACCGCGTAGGCTTTCTTCGGCGCCGAAGCGAGCACGACGTTTCCGCCGCCCGTCTGGCCGACCATGTCCACGTAGGCGTTCAGGAACGCCTGCGTGACCACTTTGCCGACTTCGGTGTTATCATAACCGCCGCCGATCACGCCGCCGCCGCCGAGGAAGCCGCCGGCGCCGAAGGCCAGATTGGTCTTCTTCGCATCACCCTGCGAGACCACTTCGGTTTCCGTCGTCTTGGTATTGATGAGCGACAGGATCGCCGTAGCGGTCATGTTTTTCATATTGATGCCGCCGAGCACGGCGCCGAAGCGTCCGCCGACGATTCCGCCCAGGGCGCCACCCACGGCGCCGCCCCCGGAATTGGAATTCTGTGCGGCGACTTCAGCCTGGATGATGTAATCGGCCGTGGTGATCTGCCCCTTGCCGACGTTAGAGCCGGCGCGCAGTTCGCCGCCGCCTGCAAGATCACGCTCAAGTTTGGCGGCATCCAGACCAGCGCCGCGCTCGACGAGCTTGAAGCAACCTGATTGCTGCACAAACACGCGCAACAATTTCGCTGGCGGCTGCAAACCCATCGCCTGCCAGCCCTGCTGGTCGCCATTGATGATCATCGCCGTGCCGATCTGCTTGGAGCATTTCGGGATCGCCGTCGCGTCGGCTTTGTCGGCCGCAAAGGCCGGGCTCGCCTGACCGACAAAAACGGCCGCGGAAACCAATATACGTTTCATGAGAGCGCCCCCTAACCTTCATCTGCGGCCCCCGGGCTGGGGGCCGGCTTACCGCTTACTTAGCACAGGAAAATCGCGGCGTGTATGCGGCCGCTTAAAGTCGCCGGGGCGGATAGCCCGCCTCGCATAGCGCCTCGACGATTTCCGCCGTGTGCTGGGCGTCCCGGGTCTCGATCAGAATGTCGAACTCGGCCCCTTTTGCTGGCACGTCCAGCGCCAGCCGGTTGTGGGCGACTTCGATGATATTGGCGCCCATAGCCCCAAGAATGGTCGACACCGTCGCCAGCAAGCCAGGCCGGTCATCACCTATCAGGCGAAGCGAGACGATCCGCTCCTCGCGCACCAGGGCGCGCGTCAGCACCGAAGTAAGCAGGCGGGTGTCGATATTGCCGCCCGTCAAAATCACGCCAACCTTCTTGCCGCGGAACAGGTCAGGGTATTGAAGCAACGCCGCCAGAGAGGCCGCGCCGGCGCCCTCCGCGACCGTTTTCTCTACGTTGCAGTAGAGCGCGATCGCGCGCTCGAAATACGACTCCTCAATCAGCAGCACGTCTTCAATCAGTGGACGCGCGACGGCATAAGTCAGATCGCCGACCTGCTTGACCGCTATGCCTTCAGCAATGGTCGTCCCGCCTATTTTCGTTGGCTGTCCGTGCATGCGCGCGGTGAACGAGGGATACAGCGCCGGCTCAAGGCCGATCACGCGCACCTGCGGCTTCAAATGCTTTACCGCCGTCGCGACGCCGGAAATCAGCCCGCCGCCGCCAATCGGCACTGGCAATATCTCAAGGTCCGGCGCCTGTTCCAGCATCTCAATGCCGAGCGTACCCTGCCCCGCGATCACGTCAGGATCGTTGAACGGATGCACGAAAGTGAGGCCGCGTTCGGCGCAAATTTTCAGCGCATGCGTCTGGCTCTCATCGAAGCTGTCGCCGTGCAGGATGATCTCGGCGCGGAAATAGCGCGTTTGTTCTACTTTCACGAACGGCGTGGCGCGCGGCATCACGATCGTCACCGGCACGCCAAGACGCTGGCCGTGATAGGCCAAGCCCTGCGCGTGGTTTCCGGCGGAGGCGGCAATGACGCCCTGTCTACGTTCAACGGGCGAAAGCAGCAGCAATTTATTCAGCGCGCCCCGCTCTTTATAGGACGCTGCAAACTGCAAATTCTCGAACTTCACCCAGACTTCGGCGCCGGTAATGTGCGACAGCGTCCGCGATAGGCGCATCGGCGTGCGCTCAATCGCGCCCTTCAGGCGCGCCGCGGCCGCCGCGACGTCGTCAAACGAAACGGTCTGGTTGGGCAGGGAAAGCGCTGTATCGGCCATGAGCGGCCGGACCCTAGTGGGATGGGACTGGGGTTGCAACGTACGGATCACGGCGCTGTGCGTTCCCCTGGAGGCCTATCGCGCCGCATAAGGTGAAAGAGCGAACGGAGCGCCCCATGCTGTTAACGAAACGCGCATTCATCGCCGCGGCAGGCGCGAGTTTGGCGGCGCCAATCTCGGCCCGCGCGCAAGCCCTAAGTCCAACGCCGTCCCAGGTCGAAGGCCCCTATTACCCCTACGTCCGGCCGATGGAGCAGGATTTCGACCTGACGCGCCTCAAGGGTCATTCGGATCGCGCCAGGGGCCAGGTGCTTGACCTTGTTGGCCGCGTGACCGACCGGGACGGCAAGCCTGCAGCAAATGTGCTGGTGGAGCTGTGGCAGGCCAATGCGGCGGGCCGCTATGATCATCCCGGCGAGACCGGCAGCGCCACCGCCCCGCTCGATCCGAATTTCCAGGGCTACGGCGCGCAGCGCACCGATGGCCAGGGCCGCTTCCGGTTCCTGACGATAAAGCCCGCGCCCTACCGCCAGGGCCGGAACATGCGCCCCGCGCACATCCATTTCAAATTCAAGAACGCAGCCGATAATCTCACCACGCAGATGTATTTCCCGGATGATCGTTATCTCGCGTCGGATTTCGTTTTTCGCGGGCAATCGCCACAGAGTTCGCCGCTCCTTTCGCGGCTAACCGACAACGGCGGCGGCGAACCAGGATCGACGCTGTGCACGTGGAATGTCGTGCTCGGCTAGGCCGTCAGTCGACGGAGAGGTCCGCGTCGAACTGAGCGGCGAAATGACCGGACCCGTAATTCACCATCTCGGGCACATATTGCTCTGCATCGGGATCGTCGATCAGCTTCGACTTCAGGAATCTGAGACTTGCGCGCGTATCGAGCGGCGAAGGCAGATCGCCGAGTGCGACACGCGGACGGCTGCGCGCTAGCACGGGGTCAGGCACCGGGGCGGCAGCCATCAGCGCCTTCGTGTAGGGGTGCCGCGGATGCGAATAGACCGCTTCGGACGGACCATGCTCAACGACGCGGCCAAGATAAAGGACCATAAGGCGGTGCGATATCTCACGCACTACCGCCAAATCATGGCTGATAAACACCAGCGCCAGATTGAACTTTTGCTGAAGTTCGATCAGCAGGCGGACGATCTGCGCCTGGATCGAAACATCCAGCGCCGAAACCGCTTCATCGCAGACAACGAGCTTTGGCTTTAAAATCATCGCTCGCGCCACACCAACGCGCTGGTTCTGTCCGCCCGACAATTCATGAGGATAGCGGTTGATCATACCGGGATCGAGGCCCACCGCCGCCATGATCTCCCGCACCTGCTCTTCGCGCTGCTCAACCGTAAGATCAGGCCGGAACGAGGTAAGCGGTTCGGCGATCGACGTGCCAATGCTCATGCGCGGATCGAGGCTGGCGAGCGGATCCTGGAACACGATCTGCAAGTCCTTGCGAACGGCGCGCACTTCAGTCTGATCTGCCCGGCTGAAGCTGCGGCCAAGGAACGTCACCGCGCCTTGGGTGATCGGCGCAAGACGCAGGATCGCCCGCGCCAGCGTTGACTTGCCACAGCCGCTCTCGCCCACGACGCCAAGTGTTTCGCCCGCTATCAGCGTGAAGCTCACGCCATCGACAGCGCGCAGCATTTTGCGCTTGCCGAAAAGGCCGCCCTCTACCCGGATCGGGTAGTGCACCTTCAAATCCTGCACATCCAACAAGATCGGCGCATCGGGCGACAATGCGGACACCAGCGCCGAGCGGCCGTCCTCTATGCGCGGCGCCGCTTCGATCAGCGTCTTTGTGTAGGCCTCGCGCGGGCTGGCGAACAAATCCTGCACCGGCGCTGTCTCGACGATTTCGCCATAGCGCATCACGCAAACGCGCTGAGCCAACCGCGCGATCACGCCCATATCGTGCGTGATGAGCGCGATCGCCGTGCCCGTTTCACGCTGCAAATCCTCCAGCAGATCGAGCACTTGCGCCTGCACCGTTGAATCGAGAGCGGTCGTCGGCTCGTCGGCGATCAGCAATTCGGGGCCGCCCATCATCGCCATCGCGATCATCACGCGCTGGCGCATACCGCCCGACAATTCGTGCGGATATTGCCGCAAGCGCCGCTCGGCTTCGGGGATACGCACCTTATGCAGCCACTCGATACAATAGAGCCTGCCCGCGGCGCCCGCCTTCAATTCGTGATGGCGCAGCACTTCCATCATCTGCGCCTCGACCGTGAGGTGTGGGGTCAAGGCGGTCAAAGGGTCCTGGAACACCATCGAAACCTTGGCGCCGCGCACCTTGTCGAGGCGCGCGCGCGGCATCGCCAGGAGGTCTTCGCCGCCAAACCGCGCATCGCCTGTTACGCGCGCATTGGCGGCGGCCAAGCGAAATGCAGCGAGGAAGGTTTGGGTCTTGCCGGAGCCGCTTTCGCCGACGATGCCGAGGCATTCGCCGCGTGAGATGCTGAGCGAAACATCCTTGACCGCCTCAACCACCCCGTCAGGAGTGTCGAACGTCACGTTGAGGTTGGTGAGTTCAAGAACGGGCGCGCCGGCCGCAACGTCGGTCATGCCGGCAGACTAACCGCAGCCGCCCGTGTGTCCACAGCGCCCCGTGCATAAGCCAAAAAGAAAGAGGCGCGACCCCCTCCGGCCGCGCCTCTCATCCCCTTGCCCCCGTGGCGTCCGCCGCTTCCCCCGCCACAATCGCGAGGCAGAGAGAACCCCCTCCACGCGCCTGTGGAAAGGTGGAAAACTCACAAACGCCGACAGAGACCGGCCACATGTTACAAAAAAGCAACGCTTCGTGCGCCCGCGGTCAAATTTGCCTCTATGCAGCCCTGGCGGGCAGCGAAAAATCGCGGGCTTCAGCGGATGCTAGGCGCCAGGTTGTTCGAGGCGGCTGCGTTTTTCCACGCGCGTCGGGAAGCGGTAGAACACATGCGACCCGATCCGTGTGGTTTCGACCAGACTGGAAGACCAGTAAGGGTCAACCTCGGTCGTGTGGTAGTGCGTGGCGCGGTGCGTGATCGGACGGGCAAAGCCCATCATCACTTCAGCCGCGATCGCGCGCGAACGATCCCACGCTTGGCCGCGCGGCCGGCGGTTCAGCGAACCGTCGCAGGTGAACGTGAACTGGCAGCCTGTCGTGCGCTCGGAGCCTTGATAGACGACGCCGCAATACGTGTCGGGATAAACGCTCGACCGCGTGCGGTTCACGATAACTTCGGCAACCGCCATCTGCCCGTTATAGCTCTCGCTGCGCGCCTCGTAATAAATCGCTTCGGCAAGACAGTTCGATTCCCGCGCAACGCGCTTGGCCTCTGCCAGCACCGCAGGCTCGAACGGCCGCAACGCGCCTAGCGCATTGGAATCGCGCACGCTGGCGGAGATCAACATCGCGGGCGCTTCATCGGCGCGATCGTGAAACCGCGCCTGCGCGCGGGCCGCATAACCAGTGGTTGTTGCGTACGAAGCAAGCTGAATGCGCGTGGCGGTCGGAGTCACCTTCGCGTCAGCGAATTTCGTAGAGTTAAGAGATTGTTGGAACGCGAGGGCGCGGGCGCCCCATTCGGCATCCGCGCGCTGCTCGGCGCCGCGGTGCGAGATCGCGTTCATACCGGCCGCAGCGGCCGTGAGGCACACTACAGCGACGGCGCCCTGTTTTAGGGCCTGTTGATTGCGTTCAAGCTCGTCCATGAAGTCGGTCCAGCCCGTCCCGATTCGGCACGCTATAAGTCGCCAGAACATCGCAGCTTCCCTAATTTCGTCTTAACGACGTGCAGAAGCGGCGCCACGCAGCCCCGTCGCGCACACAAATCCCGGCCCGCGCACCTCCGCGCGCACTAGCCAGCAGAGGGGCCCCGTTACACGCGTAAGTCGCCCGCGCAAATTCAATTCTTCTTAACTTTCCCACAGCCCAGCCCCGATGAACCAAAACATTAACGCCGATTTGCTTGTTCAATTCCGCAAGGGGCCCTTGATCTGAGCTGTGAGTAAATCACAAGTTTGCGTGGGCGGTTGCGCTGCGCCAACCGGGGGAATCTGCCCATTTTTTCGTCAGGGGCAGCGGCTATGCAACCTTGCAGACCCGCAATTTCGCGTGATCTTGGCCGCTCGATAACGCTCACGCGCTAGTTCGTGAATTTTTTGCAACCATAGGGAAAAAGGAGCCAGCACATGAAAGCGCACGTCTTGCACGCTCTGGCGCTCAGCATTCTCGCCGCATGCACAACGACAAATACCACCAGCGCCGCAGATTTTTCGAACAGCGTCTCGAAAGAAGACGTCGCCCTGGCGAACAAGCCGCCGGAAGCAGATTCCTGTGGCGCGTCGGCGCGGCAGACGCTTGTCGGCAAGAACAGGAGTGAAATACCGCCCACGCCGTCCGGCGAGAACTGGCGCACCGCATGCACCACCTGCGCCGTGACGATGGATTACCGTCCTGATCGGCTGAATATCTTCTTTGACGAGGACACGGGCGCGATCAAACAGGTCCGCTGCGGCTGATTATTTCGCCAGCGCTGCTTGCGCGGCGGCCAGGCGCGCGATCGGCGTGCGGTAGGGCGAGCAGGACACGTAATCGAGGCCGATCCGTTCGCAGAACAGGATCGAGGCGGGATCGCCGCCATGCTCGCCGCAAATGCCGAGCTTGATATCCGGGCGTGTCTTGCGTCCGCGCTCGGCCGCGATGCTGATCAATTCGCCGACGCCGTCCTGATCGAGCGACACGAACGGATCTTTTTCCAGCAGGCCCTTATCGACATAAGCGCCAAGAAACTTGCCCGCATCATCGCGTGACACGCCGAGCGTCGTCTGGGTCAGATCGTTGGTGCCGAAGGAGAAGAAATCCGCGGCCTCGGCGATATCACCCGCGCGCAAGGCCGCGCGCGGCAGTTCGATCATCGTGCCGACCAGATAAGGCACAGCAATCCCCGCCTTGCCCAGCACTTCGTCGGCGATCGCATGCACGCGCGCGCGGATCGAAGCCAGTTCGGCCTTGGCGATCACGAACGGGATCATCACCTCGGGCGTCGGCGTCACGCCTTTTTCCGAAACTTCAACCACCGCCTCGAAGATCGCCCGCACCTGCATCTCGTAGATTTCAGGGAACGCGATCGCCAGGCGGCAGCCGCGGAAGCCGAGCATCGGGTTGATCTCGTGCAGATCGCGCGCGCGCGCGAACAGCACTTTCGGATCAAGACCCGTGGCCTTTGCCACTTCGAAGCATTCTTCTTCCGAGTGCGGCAGGAATTCATGCAGCGGCGGATCAAGCAGGCGGATCGTGCAGGGCAGATCGCCCATAATCTCGAAGATTGCCTTGAAGTCCGCGCGCTGGAACGGCAGCAGCTTATTCAACGCCGCCACCCTGCCCGATTGCGTTTCGGCCAGGATCATCTCGCGCACGACCGCGATGCGCGCGGCGTCGAAGAACATGTGCTCGGTGCGGCAGAGGCCAATGCCTTCGGCGCCGAATTTCTTCGCCGTCGCTACGTCTTCCGGCGTTTCGGCGTTGGTGCGCACTTTCAGCCTGCGGATTTTGTCCGCCCAGCCCATCAGCACCGCAAAATCGCCGCCGACCTCGGGCTGGACCATGTCGGCCGCACCCATCAGCACCTCGCCTTTGGAGCCATCCACCGTGATCACATCGCCCTTGCGCACGGGCCGTCCGCGCACCGTGAACATCTCGCCTTCCCGGTCGATACGGATATCGCCTGCGCCGGACACGCAGGGCCGGCCCATGCCGCGCGCCACCACCGCCGCATGGCTGGTCATGCCGCCGCGCGCCGTGATGATCGCGCGCGCCGCATGCATGCCGTGAATATCTTCCGGGCTGGTTTCATCGCGCACCAGGATCACATCCTCGCCGCGGGCGCCGAGATCAGCCGCTTCGTCTGGATCGAACACGACCTGCCCCACCGCCGCGCCCGGCGAAGCGGGCAGGCCAGTGCAGAGAATGTCGCGTTTGTAGGACGGCGCTATCATCGGGTGCAGCAATTGATCGAGCGAGCTTGCGTCGATCCGCGCAACCGCCTCGGCCTGGGTGATCAGCCCTTCGCTGGCCATATCGACGGCGATTTTAAGCGCGGCTTTCGCGGTGCGCTTGCCGTTGCGGGTTTGCAGCATCCAGAGTTTGCCGCGCTCGACGGTAAACTCGATGTCCTGCATGTCGCGATAATGGCCTTCGAGCGCCTGATAGACCTCGACCAATTGGCCATAGACTTCCGGCAGCGCCTCTTCGAGTGAAAGCCCCGGCTCGCCCATCTCCTCGCGCGAGGCGCGGGTGATCGGCTTCGGCGTGCGAATGCCGGCGACGACATCCTCGCCCTGCGCGTTGATCAGATATTCGCCATAGAAGCGGCGCTGGCCGGTGGACGGATCGCGCGTGAACGCAACGCCCGTCGCGCTGGTCTCGCCCATATTGCCAAACACCATCGCCTGCACGTTCACCGCCGTGCCCCAGCTTTGTGGGATGTCGTTGTGTTTACGGTAGAAGATCGCCCGGTCGCTCATCCACGAGCGGAACACGGCGCCGATCGCGCCCCAGAGCTGCTCCTTGACATCGACCGGGAACGGCTTGCCCCATTCGCGCTGCACCGCGTCCTTGAATGATTTGACGATCTTCTCCCAATCCCCGGCCGTCAATTCGGTGTCGAGCTTGAAATCGCGCTCTTCCTTGTAGCCTTCGAGGATTTCGTCGAACACGCCGTCATCGAGTTCGAGCACGACGTCGGAATACATCTGGATGAAGCGGCGATAGGAATCGAACGCAAAGCGCCGGTCTCCGGCGAGCTTCGCCAGCCCCTCCACCGTCTCATCGTTCAAGCCCAGATTGAGCACCGTATCCATCATGCCCGGCATCGAGGCGCGCGCGCCCGAACGCACGGACACCAGCAGCGGCGAGGACGCGTCGCCGAATTTGCGGCCGACATGGCTCTCCACGATCGCCAGCGCCGCATCGACCTGCGCTTCGAGGCTCGCCGGGTAATCACGATTATTGTCGTAATACGCGGTGCAGACTTGGGTTGTAATCGTGAAACCGGGCGGCACCGGCAGGCCCAGATTGCTCATCTCGGCCAGGTTCGCGCCCTTGCCGCCGAGCAGGTTTTTCATCGACGCGTCGCCTTCGGCCGTTCCGGCGCCAAACGCATAGACCCATTGGGCCTCGGCTTGTTGCGGGTTCGCTTTGACAGCGGCGCTCATGAACTCATCCTTCGATCTTCGAAAAATCAGCGACCGCGCTCAGCGCATCGCGGATTTGGGTCAAAAGCAATAGACGGTTGCGTCTCACGTCCGGAACGGGGTCGTTCACCAGCACCTGTTCAAAAAAGAGATCGAGCGGCGCGCGCAGACCCGCCAGGGCCGTCATCGCCGCCTCAAACTGTTCCTTTTCGACCAGGTCTCTGGCCAGCGGCCCGATCCGGTTAACCGCATCCAGCAAGGCCCGTTCCGCCGGCTGGGGGTTTTTATCGAGCACGCCCACCTCATAGGCGCCCTCCGAAACCCCCTGCCCCTTCTTCACCTCCGCCGCCAGGATGTTCGCCGCCCGGCGATAGCCCGCGAGAATGTTCGCGCCATCATCGGTGCGGAGGAATTTATCGAGCGCCTCAACCCGCGCAACGATACGAACGAGGTCGTCATCGCCAAGCGCGAAGACCGCATCGACGAGATCGTGCCGCTTGCCCTGGTCGCGGAGTTGGACTTTGAGGCGATCGGCTAGGAATGCCAGGAGATCAGACGTCCCGGTAAACGTGGGAATATCCCCCGCCTCCTTGAGCGTCGTAAGAAATTCAGGCGACCTGAATTCCCAATCAATTGCGTCGCGATCGAGAACGTCCTCCCTGTCAACATTCGCGATATCGACAGATTTCAGATGAATCTTCGAGGAGGAAGGCACAGAGAGGAGAAATACGCGCGCCTCCTCCAACACAGGCGGAGCGCGTTCGGCATTCTCGTAAGGCCAAACACGTTCTGGGATAAGGTCTTCGCCGGCTTCGAGGTAGATGGCAGGGCCAATGCTTAGGTCGCGCCAGCGCCTTTCAGGTAGCAGCCGGCTTCTGTGCGAGCGTGCAGCACCTTCAATTGCGCCGCCCAACGGCAGTCGGACGCCGCTCTCAAGAATACTTCTAATTAAGCCCAATGCAGCACGTCTAAGACCATAAGGGTCTTTTGAGCCCGTCGGCTTTTCGTCGATCATCCAGAATCCGACGAGCGTATCTACCTTATCAGCTATGGCGACCGTCAATGCGACTGGATCAGTGGTAATTCGATCGTTAGGCCCTAAAGGGCGATAATGGTCTTCGATCGCTAATGCGACCGATTTGTTCTCGTTCTGAAGCTCCGCAAGCTGCCGGCCAATATACCCTTGCAGTTCTGGAAACTCGCCGACGACTTCCGTCACGAGATCGGCCTTCGCCAGAAGCGCAGCGCGCCTAGCCAAGCGTTGGTCGACATTTAGTGCAGTGGCTAGCAGGTGAGCCCCCTCACGCACCCGACGCACCTTGTCGCCCACGCTGCCGAGCTTGGCGTGAAACACGATCTGATCGAGCTTGGCGACGCGATCCTCCAGCTTGATCTTCCGGTCGCCGTCCCAGAAAAACCGTGCATCGTTCAGCCGTGCGCTCAGCACGCGCGCATTGCCCGCCGCGATCGCCTTGCCGCCGTCGCGCGGCTCGACATTCGCCACCGTGATGAAATGCGGCGCGAGCTTGCCGCTCTTGCCGTCGCGCACCGCGAAATAACGCTGGTGCGTGCGCATGGTCAGGCGGATCACTTCCGCCGGCAGATCAAGAAACGCCGGGTCCATGTCGCCGAGCACAACCACCGGCCATTCCGCGAGCCCCGCCACCTCCTCCAGCAGCCCCGCATCCTCGACAAGTTCGAGCTTCTTGCCCGCGCAAGCCGCCTTCGCGTCCGCCAATATCTTCGCCTTGCGCGCCTCGCGGTCTGCCAGCACGTAAGCGCCGCGCAATTTGCCTTCGTATTCCGCCGCGTTCGCGATGGTGATCGCGCCCTGCGAATGAAAACGATGCCCCCACGTCTGCGCGTCGCTCTTCACGCCGCCCACTTCAAACGCAATCGGCTTGCCGTCGAACAGGCACAACACACCATGCAGCGGCCGCACCCAGATAAAATCGCTGGAGCCCGAGCGCATCGATTTCGGCCAAGGAAAATCCCTCGCGATCTTCGGGACGGCGTCAGCCACGATCTCCGGCGTGCTCCGCCCCTTCCGCGCAATCCGCGCGACATAGAAATCGCCCTTCGGGTCTTTCTGGATTTGCGCGTCTTCGATCTTCGCAAGCCCCGCCGCTTTCAGAAAGCCCTCCAGCGCCTTCTCCGGCGCGCCGACCCGCGGCCCCTTGCGCTCCTCGTTCACATCCGCCGCACGCGCCGGCAGATCATCGGCCATCACCGCGATGCGGCGCGGCCCCGAAAGCGTTCTCAGCGCAACCTTGCCCAGCCCCGCCGCCTCCAACTCCGCGCCCAGCATCCGCGCCAGATCATCCTCCGCGCGCTTCTGCATCCGCGCCGGAATTTCCTCGGAAAAGAATTCAAGCAGGAAGGACGGCATCAGCGCGGCTTCCTGCTGCGCAGCCACAGCGCTAAAACAAACGCCGCAAACACAATCGTCGTCAAAACGCCCGCGATAATGCCGTTATCCGAATGCGGCATCATGACTGACACTCAGACAATGACATAGAATAGGTCATGACTGGAAAAAGAGCACCAACGTCCAGGGATTGCTCCTCTTCGCGCGTGTCGGCGACGGCTGACAATTTTAGGTCTGATTTTCGTGAGCTAAAGCGCGCATCCAAAAGCATCCGCCATTGCGCCTCCGAGATTCGCAACTCGATATCGTTTGGACCGCCAGTCACTTGGCCGACAAACCCCAATCGCTCGTCATCATCATTACCGGCGGAAATAAAGACCTTCGTTTCAAAGTCGCCACCCGGATCAAAGGTCGCAACAAAAGACCCTGTGAGTGCAACTCGTCGATCGTTTGGGAACTGATGGTGGCCGCTCGCAACAACGTCAAACCAGTGCAGCGCGGCCAAACCAAAAACATGCAGAGAGCCGGTCACCGTCCAGCCTCCACCCACGCACTCGCACACCCTTTCGCCAGATCGCGCACTCGGGCGATGTAGCTCTGCCGCTCGGTGGGAGACACCACGCCGCGCGCGTCCAGCAGATTAAACAAATGCGAGGCCTTCAGCGTGTAATCATACGCCGGCAGAAAATTGCCTTGCTTCAGCAGCCGTCCCGCCTGCGTTTCGGCATCGCCGAACCAGCGCAGCAACATCTCCGCATCGCTCAGCTCGAAATTGAAGCGCGATTGCTGGCGCTCGTTTTCCCTGAACACGTCGCCATAGGTGATCGGATATTCGCTTTGCGGATCGTTGAACGGCATATCGAACACGTTGTCATAGCCGAGCACGTACATCGCCAGCCGTTCGAGCCCGTAGGTCAGCTCGCCCGAGACCAGCTCCACCGCCAGCCCGCCGACCTGCTGGAAATAGGTGAACTGGGACACCTCCATCCCGTCGCACCACACTTCCCAGCCCAGCCCCCACGCGCCAACCGTGGGATTTTCCCAATCGTCCTCCACAAAGCGTACATCATGCTCCAGCGGATCGAGGCCGATCAGCCGCAGGCTTTCGAGGTAAAGGTCCTGAATGTCCGGCGGGTTGGGTTTCAGGATCACCTGATATTGATAATAGTGCTGCAGCCGGTTCGGGTTCTCGCCATAGCGCCCATCCTTCGGCCGGCGCGACGGCTGCACGTAAGCGCCGCGCCACGGCTTCGGGCCCAGCGCGCGCAGCGTGGTCGCCGGGTGCAGCGTGCCGGCGCCGACCTCCATGTCGTAAGGCTGCAGGATCGCGCAGCCCTGCCCCGCCCAATAGGTCTGGAGCGTCAGGATCACGTCCTGGAAACAGGTGATTTTTGCCGGCGCCGCCATGGCGCGCTGGTACAGGCGCCCGAGAGGTGGAGCAAGCGCGCTAGGTCCAGATCACCCGCGCCTCGCCGCGAAAGATCGCCTCCGCCTGCGGCGTAAACTTGGCCCCGCTCGCATCGTGCAGGTCGATCCCCTTCAGCAGCCGCAGCGGCGCCCGCCCGCCCTTGCGCGCCCGGACCAGCACCCGCTTTGCCGGCTGATCGGCCTGCGGGCGGACAGGCAGCACCTCGACGCTCCCCAGCCGCCGCTCAAAAGCCGCCAGGATCGCGGGAAGGTGCTGGGCGCGCTGTATCAGCGTCAGCGTCCCACCGCCCTTGAGCCGGTTGGCAAGCGCTTTGACCCAGTGATCAATCGAAGCCTCCGTCAGATACGAGGCGCGCCGCGCCGGATGCGGCGCCTGGGCCCCATCCGCCTCGTCGTAAGGCGGATTGACGAACACGCCATCAAAACTCGACCCGGCCGCCAGCGCGTCGCCCTCCACGATCGCCACGCGCTCGGTCTGCCCATTCAGCGCGACGTTTTCCCGCGCCAGCCCCGCTGCCGCAGCGTCCCGTTCAACGCCGACAAAGCTCACGCCCGGCAGCAGATGGGCCGCCGCCAGCAGCGCCGCGCCCGCCCCGCACCCGGCTTCCATCAGGGTTTCGCCCGGCTCGGCCTCCAGCGCCGAGGCAAGCAGGATCGCATCCGCCCCGGCGCGATAGCCTTTGGCAAACTGGCGCAGGCGCACCGCCCCGGCCAGAAAGCCGTCTTCCGTGATCTCGCTCATGTTATGCCCGTGATTGCGGCTAGAGGTCTTAGTGTGCTTGACCATTAGGCGCCGTAGATATGTTTCAGGGCGTTGGAGGAAGAGGAACCGCTTGGCTACGAGCGCCGTCCCCGAGAAAGCCGTGCAGGGCCCTGACGCCGTAGAGGCGCTCATACGCCTTGTGCGCGACGACATGCACGCCGTGGACCTGATCATCCACGACCGCATGTCCAGTCCGGTAGGGATGATCCCCAATCTGGCCGCCTATCTGATCGATTCCGGCGGCAAGCGCATCCGGCCCATGATCACCCTCGCCGCGGCGCGCTTGTTTGGCGGCGGAGGCGATGCGCCGCGCAAGCTGGCGGCCGCTGTCGAATTCATCCACACGGCGACGCTGCTGCATGACGACGTAGTCGATGGCAGCGCCCTGCGCCGCGGCCGTGCGCCCGCCAACCGCGTCTGGGGCAATCCGGCAAGCGTGCTGGTCGGCGATTTCCTGTTCGCCCGTTCGTTCAACCTTATGGTGGAAGCTGGCGATCTGGCTGTGCTGGACGTATTGGCGCGCGCCTCCTCGATCATCGCCGAGGGCGAAGTGATGCAGCTCGCCGCGGCCAATGACGCCGATACGTCGCTGCAATCCTATCTTCAGATCATCGACGCCAAAACCGCCGCTTTGTTCGCCGCCGCCGCGCGCGTTGGCGCCATGGCCGCAGGCAAGCCCGGCGCGCCCGCGGACGCGCTTGCCGATTACGGCCGCAATCTGGGCCTGGCGTTTCAATTGGTGGACGACGCGCTCGATTATGGCGGGCGCGCCGCGACCATGGGCAAGAATGTCGGCGACGATTTCCGCGAAGGCAAAATCACCATGCCGGTGGTGATCGCGCGCGAAGCCGGAACGGAAGAAGAGCGCATCTTCTGGCGGCGCGTGATGGGCGCCCGGCAAACGCAGACGGACGGCGATTTCGAGCGCGCCCTCGGCTATTTGCGCGAACGCAATGCAATCGCCCACACGCTGGACGCCGCGCGCGAATATGCGCGTGCGGCGCAGGCGTCGCTGGCCGGCGCGCCGGAAAACGATTACCGCACAGCATTGTGGGATTTGGCTGACTTCGTAGTCGATCGCGCCTACTGAATCAGACGCAGTCGAGCCCGTTGTGGCGCGCATGCGCGCGCACTTTCACTGCAATCGCCACCGAGGCCAGCGCCAGAAAAAGCCATGCGATAAACGGCGCGCCGGAGGCAAGCGTGGCCGCCGCTTGCTGCGCCGCGCCAGGCGCTTGGCCAATATTGACGAATGAAGGGCTGGCCCGCTCCAGCCAATTGGCAAGCAGAGCCAGCATCGCGCAAACCGCGGTTAGGCCCCAGTAGATCAGGGAAACCCGGGCATGACCGAGCTTGGCGCGCAGGCCGATCTGAAACAGATGATCGCGGTGTGACGCCAGCAACGGGCGCCCGCGCTTGAGCCGCCACGCCAGCGTCAGCAGCACATCGGCCAGCACCGGAAAGAACAGGACCGGCGGAATGAACGGCGACACGCCGCCGCTTTCGATCGCCACCAGCCCGGCGACGCCGGCCAGCGCGCCGGCAAACAACGCCCCCGCATCGCCGGCGAACAAAAGACCGCGCGGAAAATTCCAGACCAGAAAACCGATAGCGGCGCCTGCCCCCGCAAGCGAAAGGATCGCCGCTTCCGGCGCGCCGGCGGAAAGCGAAATCGCCGCCAGGCCAATCAGACCGACCGCCATCGAACCCATCGCCAGTCCGTTGGCGCCGTCCGTAAAATTCGTGGCGTTGATGACGGTGAACATCCAGAGCGCTGAACCCAGCACGCCAAGCAGAAACCCGAGCGGAACCACCGCGCCGGCAAACAGCGGGAGTATTTCAGCGCGCGCGACAAGCAGCGCCGTAAGCAATGAAAGCGCCGCGATCATGCCGAATTTCAGCCGGGGTCCAAGCGGCCGCAAATCGTCCGCAACACCGATGAACAGCGCCGCGAATGAAACCGCCGCCGCCCAGGCAAGGTGCCCGATCATTTCGACGCCGAGTATTTCCTCCCAGCGCGCCCATGGCCAAAGCGCCAGGATCGCCAGGGCGGCCGCAAAGCCGCCGCCGATCGCCAGCCCACCGCTTGTGGGCGTGACCCGGTCGTGCGCCTTGCGCGCGCTGTCGGGCGCGTCCGGTATGCCAGCGGCAATCACAAACCGCGATAAGGCGGCGCTGAAAGCGCCAGCCAGAACCATAACCGCAAGCAAATCCCAACGCATGACAGGCGCGTTAGACCCGCCTCGCCGCCGCGTCAATCGCGCCTAGCCGCACCGGGCGTATCCACCATTGGGGGCGCCTATCGGCGAGCCACGCCGCCAGGCTGATCGCCGCCGCAGCATCAGCGACAAGCGCAAAACAGGTCGCCCCGCTTCCTGACATCCGCGCCAGCCGGGTTTCCGGGCCCACCCGCAAAGCCGCGAGCACATCGGCCACCGCCGGTTCGAGATCGCAAGCTGGCGCCTCCAGATCGTTGCGCGCCTGGCTCAGCGCGTTGACCACCGAGGCAAAATCCCCCACTGGCGGCTCAATATCCAGGGCGCCGAATGCCCCCCGCTGGTCGAACCGCCGGTAAACGGCGGCCGTCGACACGAGTGCGCCCGGGTTGACGAGCACGGCGTGCAAATCCCGCAGTGCGATCGGCGTCACATCCTCCCCGGCGCCGCGCATCAGCGCCGCCTGCGAGAACACACAGGCCGGCGCGTCCGAACCCAAACGCCGCGCCAGCAGGGCGAGATCGGCATCGCTTTCCGTTCCGGAGAAATAAAGGCGCGCCGCGCGCAACGCCGCCGCGGCGTCGGCCGATCCGCCGCCAATGCCTGACGCTACTGGCAGATTTTTCTCCAGCGTAACGCGCGCAGGTCTTGCGCCGCGCATCAGCCCGAGCGCGCGTGTGACGAGGTTGTCCGGCTCATCTGTAAGCTGCGCGGCGAACGGTCCTTCAACGCAGAACGCCGCCGCCCCATCCTCGATCGTCACGCGGTCGCCTACGTCCGCAAAGGCGACGACGCTGACGAGATCGTGGCGGCCATCGGCGCGCGGCGCACCGACGTGAAGCGCCAGATTGATCTTGGCGGGTGCAAACGCCGTTACAGCCGGCACGTTCAATGCGGAGCGCGCGGAGGAAGCGCCGAAAGCCCGGCTTTGAGTTTCTGCTCTAGCGCCGCCTTCTCTTTTTCCTCCGGCTTTTGACTCAACGCCCGCGTCCACTGAAAGCGCGCCTCGATGCGCCGGCCAACGCGCCAATAAGCGTCGCCAAGATGATCGTTCAGCGTTGGATCCTGCGGATCGAGCGCCACGGCGCGCTCAAGCGCCTCGACGGCGGCGGTGAAATTGCTGAGTTGGAAATGCGCCCAGCCGAGGCTGTCGATGATGTAACCGGATTCCGGACGCATCGCGACGGCCTTCTCCAGAAGCGCCAACCCCTCATTCAAATTGACGCCTTTGCTGACCCACGAATAGCCTAGAAAGTTCATCGCCTCCGGCTGATTGGGCGAAAGCGCGAGGGCGCGCTTCAAATCGGCTTCAGCTTCCGCCCACCGGCCGAGTTCCTCGCGGCACGCCGCACGCGCGAAATAGAGCGTCCAGTCGGCGGGTTGCGCCGGCTGCGAATCGGCGATCAACTGGTCGTAAACCGCCTCGGCTTGCGCCCATTGAGCGGCAGCGCGTTGAATATCGCCGAGCGTGACGCGCGCTAGGCGCCCCTGCGTTTGTGTTGCAAGCGCCTGGGCCACATTTAAGGCTTCCGCGATTTTATCCTCTTCGCGGTAAGACCAGGCGATGCGCGTCTGCGCCACCTCGTACCAAGGCGAACTGGCGCCGACCTGCCCCAGTGCCGCCCGCGCCTCTTCAGACTTGCCGATCTGACGCAGCGCCTCGCCAGACACCAGCCACGCGCTCTCGAGCTTGGGATCGAGCACCCGCGCGAGCGTAAGATAAGGAAGGTAGTAATCGACATCGATCTGCCCAACGAGGCCGCCGGCCAACGTAAACAGGCTGAGCGCCGCACCTTCGGCGATCGTCGGCGCTGGACTGGGCTTGCCCCCCGCTTCAAGCCGCGCCAACGCGGCGCGCGCCGATGGATCGTCAGTCGTCCCGCTTAGGATCATTCGATAGAGCGCCGCCGCCTCGTCCTCGCGGCCGGCGCGCTCAAGCAAGGCGCCGTGGCGGATTACGAGCGCCGAGCTACGAAAGCCATTCTGATCGGCGCGCGCGTACGCAGCGAGCGCAGCGTCGGTCCGGCCGGCATTGTCGAGCACCAGCGCGGTCTGTCCCGTGCTCATTCTGGTGAAGGCTGAATCAACGCGGCCAGCGGACATTGTGACCAGCGCATCGTCGATCTTTCCGTCCCCGGCCTGAGCCCAGGCCAGCAGCAATTGCGCCGCCGCGCGATCGAAAGCGCCGCCAGCCATGCCGGTAACCAGCCCCGCGGCGGCCTTGTACCGGCCTTCGCGCACAGCGAGCGTGGCCAGCGTCAAACGCGCCAACTCGCTTTGCACATTCTGCTTCTGCGCCATTTGCGCGGCCATCTGCGCGCGCGGAATATCCCCGGCCGCCAGCGCGCTCTCCACCGCGCCTTTGAGCAGGGTCTCGTCGTTCGGCGCGAGCCTTAAGGCGCTCATGTAGCGCGTGGTGGCGTCGCCATCGATGCGTTGCAAATCTGCGTAGCGGCCGATGAGGTAATCGCCATAGAGCGCCGCGGAAGTTTGCTGGGCCTGGGTGTCCGCGGTGCTGCACGCCGCGCCTGACAATAGCAACGCCAGGGCGCCGCCGATGCGTAAAGACTTCATTCCGAAACCTATAGTCCTTTGACGGCCGAAGGCGCCACTAAGTCTTGCTGGGCGCGACGGGCCTGCCGCCGCCATCCACGGGCGGCGTGGTCCGCTTGACTGGGGCAGGCTTGGCCAGTCCCTGCGTGAGCTTCTGTTCGATTTCCGCGCGCCGCAGCGCTTCAGGGCGCGAGTCCAGCGCCTTGCGCCACGCGTCCCGCGCCTCCTTGGCGCGGTTCAGCCGCCAATAGATGTCGCCTAAATGGTCCAACACTTCAGCGTTCGCCTTGTCGCTGAGTTCATTCGCTTTATCGACAAACTTCAACGCCTGCTCGTAATCACCATACTGGTAGTAGGCCCAGCCAAGGCTATCGACGACCGGGAAGAAGTCCGGACTGATATCTACCGCGCGGCGGAGTATCTTATAGCCTTCGTCGAGGCCCTGATCGCGCTGGATCAGCGCGTATCCCAGCGTATTCATCGTATCGACATTGCGCGGACGCTGAAGCAGCAGCTCCCGCCCGATCCTTACCGCTTCATACCATCCGTCAGGCGCAGTGGCGATAAGGCCCGCTGCCAGCAGACGCACCCCATCGCTGCCGTCAGCCTTGATCGCGGCGCGGGCGTCGGCTGCGCTCTCGGCAATGTGCCCGGCCTGATAATTGGCGCCGGCGCGAGCGAGATACGCCTCGGCCTTATCACGGCCCGGAGCCGCCTCATCGATGGCTGAGGTCAGCGCGCGCCGCGCCTCATCGTATCGGCCGACGACCGCCAGATTGCGTCCCGCTTCCAGCGCAACGGAGCCGCGCCCCGCACCCAGCTTCATCGCCGATGCGAGCAGTTCGGCGGCCTCGGTGTCACGATCGCGGGCTATGGCGAGGCGGGCGAGAACAAGTTTTGCATCGGGCGCATAAGGGCTGTCATCGCGCACGCTGCGCGCGAGCTTTTCAGCACCCGGCAGAGCGTTTCGCCCGGTCAGTTCCGACGCCGTGGCGACGACCCAATCATCTGCTGAACGATCGAGCCGGAACCCGAGTTGCCCAAGCAGCGCGCTGTCAAGCTCAGCGAGCTGCGTCGCGCCGTCGGCCGCGCCCGGCGGTTGGCCCGCCGCGCGCTCGGCTGTGTCTCGCGAATACTGAAACGACGCGAACAGCAGCCAACGCCCAAGGCCAGAGCGGCGATCGAGCGCAAGCTCGAACGGCTGCTCCTTACGGGCAAGCCGCGCCATATTGGCGGCGATATCGGGCGAATCCGGCGCGAACTGCTCGGCAAGCAGGTAATTCCTCAGCGCTTCATCCGCACGCCCCAGACGATGGTTCACCTGCGCCGCGCGGTAGATCACCTGCGCCGCGCGCGGCGCTTCGATCAGCCGCTCCGTCGCCTCGCGGCCCACTGGCGCGGGCGGTAAAGGCGACGTGTCCAGCCTTTCAATCACCACGGCGTAAGCGTCAGCGGCTTCTTTGAGATCGCCATTGGCTTCATGCAAAAGCGCTGGCGCGACATCGCCCAATGGCTTGGCGAGCCTTGTTCTGGCGAGCGCGGCGCGTTTCAGTGCGGCGTCTTTATCATTGCGCGCAAGCGCGATCCACATTTCCAATAGATCGCCCGCCGCGGTCTTCCGGCGGGGCGCAAGGCCCGCGATCACTTCGTCTGCGGCGTCCGGATCGTTTTGTGCAATTTCATCCACGCCCAGCGCCACCGCGTGAACGACTGTCGGCGCGCTGGCGAAATTCTTCCGCGCCATCGCCAGGTAGCCATCCATATCGGCGGCCAGGATTAGATCGATTTCCGCCTGGACGGCGGGTGAAGGCTTGGCGGCCGGCGCCGGCGGAATTTGCGCCAAAGCGACAGGCGGCGGCGCCGTGGTCAGCGCCATCAGGACGGCCAGGCCGGCCAGGCTTTGCTTCATTGAACGACTCCCTAGCGCCAGGAGCTTACGCCAAAAGCCCGGAGCGTGAAGCGGCCGGGTTAAGATTACCGCGCCGCTCACGCTCTTGCTACATATTGGGATAATTGGGGCCGCCGCCGCCTTCTGGCGTCTTCCAGACGATATTCTGAGAAGGGTCCTTGATATCGCAGGTTTTGCAGTGGACGCAGTTCTGCGCGTTGATCTGGAAACGCGGATTGGCGCCGGCCTCGTCATACAGGACCTCATAGACCCCGGCCGGACAATAGCGCTGCGCCGGCTCGGCGTAGACCGGCAGGTTCAGTGCTATCGGCAGGCCGGCATCCTTCAGAACAAGGTGAACCGGCTGGTCTTCCTCGTGATTGGTGTTCGACAGGAACACCGACGATAGCTTGTCGAAACTGAGTTTGCCGTCGGGCTTGGGATAGGCGATCGGCTTGTGTTTGGCTGCCGGCTCTGTGGCCGCAGCGTCGGTCTTGCCGTGCTTGAGCGTACCAAAAAACGAGAACCCGCCGAACAGCGTGTTCACCCACATATCGAACCCGCCCAGCATCATCCCGATCGTTGTGCCGAACCGGGTGAGCAACGGCTTTACATTGCGCACCAGGCGCAGGTCTTTCCAGATGCGGCTTTGTTCGTAGCCGTGCTGGTAGCTTTCCAGCAGATCGCGCTGGCGTCCCATCTGCAACGCTTCAAACGCAGCTTCAGCCGCCAGCATGCCGGACTTCATCGCATTATGGCTGCCCTTGATCCGCGGCAGGTTGATGAAGCCCGCCGAACAGCCGATCAGCGCGCCGCCCGGAAACGTTAGTTTTGGTACGGATTGATAGCCGCCCTCGGTTATGGCGCGCGCGCCATAAGCAAGCCGCCGGCCGCCCTCGAGATAACTGGCTATCTCCGGGTGATGCTTGAAGCGCTGGAATTCATCGAACGGCGAAAGGTACGGATTCTTGTAATTGAGGTGAACGACGAAGCCGATCGAGATCAGATTGTCGCCCCAGTGATAGATGAACGAACCGCCCCCTGTGCCGTCATCGAGCGGCCAGCCAAGCGTATGCGTGACTTGACCGGGGACGTGTTTGCCGGGCGCGGCTTCCCAGATTTCCTTCAGCCCGATGCCGTATTTTTGCGGCTCGCTGTCTGCGCATAAATCGTATTTTGCCTGCAGCACTTTGGCGAGCGAGCCACGCGCGCCTTCGCCGATCAGCACATATTTGCCGTGCAGCTCCATGCCGGGCTGGTAATCGCCCTTGTGATGGCCGTCGCGCGCGACGCCGAACACGCCTGCCACAACGCCCTTCACCGCACCGCCTTCGTCGAACACGAGATCGGACGCCGCCATGCCGGGGTAGATTTCCACACCAAGCGCTTCAGCCTGCGCCGCCAGCCAGCGGCAGAGGCTGGCCAGAGAGCCGATGTAATTGCCGTGATTGCTCATCAGCGGCGGCATCGGCCACGAAGGAATCTGCATCGCGCCCGCTGGCCCCAGATAGAGGAAGCGGTCTTCGGTCACGGGCGTTTCAAGCGGTGCGCCTTGCGCTTTCCAGCCGGGCAGCAATTCCGTGAGCGAACATGGATCGATCACTGCGCCCGAAAGAATATGCGCGCCGACCTCCGAGCCTTTTTCCAGCACCGCGACGGTTGTTTCGGACGACAATTGTTTGAGCCGAATCGCCGACGACAGGCCCGCCGGACCCGCGCCCACGATCACCACGTCATATTCCATCGCCTCGCGCCCAAGCGTTTCGGCGCGCGTTTCGTCAGCCATCAGGAAGCAACTCCAGAACCTTGTTCAGAATGACTTTATCCTCAGCGCAATGAAACCCCTCTCCCCCAAGGCTTCGATAGCCGCTAACAAAAGCGGATGATCGACACCGATCCCCGCCGCCGCGCCGCCGAAGCATTGCTCGATTGGTGGGCGATGGCCGGCGTCGATCTCGGCGATGCGCGCGCGCTGATGCGGGCGCCGCCTGCCGTCTCTGAGCCGGCGGCTAGTCCTTCCGTAGCGCGAGCAGCGACGCCGGCGGCCGCGCCCGCCGCTGCACTCGCTGTGGAAGACGCCCGCAAGGCGGCGGCCGCCGCCAATTCCCTTGCCGAATTGCGCGCCGCGCTGGATGCGTTCGAAGGCTGCGCGTTGAAAAAGACAGCGCGCTCGACGGTCTTCGCTGATGGCGCCGGGGACGCCGAAATCATGCTGGTGGGTGAATCGCCGGGCAAGGATGAGGACGAAGTGGGCAAGCCGTTCGTTGGCCGCTCCGGCCAATTGCTTGACCGCATGTTTGCCGCGATCGGCCTGTCGCGCAGCACGAACCTCTTTATCTCCAACACGATCTTCTGGCGCCCACCGGGAAACCGGCCGCCCACACAGGGCGAGACCGCCGCATGCCTGCCGTTCATCCGCCGGATGATCGAACTCAAGCGTCCCAAAGTTGTGGTCATGATCGGTGGAATTTCCGCACAGACGCTGCTGGGACGCGATACCGGCATCACACGTCTGCGCGGCAAACGCCTCGCCTACAAAGACGGCGACAGCGCGCCGATAGATGCGATGGCGATGCTGCACCCCGCCTATCTCCTGCGCCGCCCGCAGGACAAGCGCATGGCCTGGGCTGATCTTCTGATGCTGGAAAGCTGGCTTGAAGAATTAGGCATAGCCCGCGGGCCGCGGCTATGAGGGGTATGATCGCCGCGCTCATCAGCGCGCTCATCATCCTGGCGCCGCAAGCGGCGCGCGCCGAAGGCCGCATCCTTGTATTGTCCGAGTCCGATGAGGCCGCTTATCGCAGGGCGTTCGAGGCGGTGGAGGCCAATCGCTGGGAACGCGCCAGCGAGGCCGTGCGCGATGTCAGCGACCGCACGCTTGTGCCTTATCTGCAAGCGCGCCGTCTGCTGGCCGGCGTCTACGATCCTGCCTATTCGGAATTGACCGATTGGCTCAACGCCAACGCAGACTCCGCGCTCGCGCCAGATATTTACGCCATGGCGCAGACCCGCCGCACGCCCGGCGCGGCAGCGCCAAAATCGCCCGAGCCCCTGGGCCGGCGCCCTTTGCCGAATGCAGCCAGCACGCCGCCCGGCGATACAGCACAAGCGCGCGCGCAACTCGATCTCGCCGCGCAGGCGTTCGCCGATGGCGACATGGTGAGCGCAACCACGCAGGCAAGCGCCGCGCTTGGCGGTCCGCGCGCGGGCCAGGCCGAATGGCAGCTCGGTCTCATTGCCTTTCGCGAGCGCCGTTACGCTGACGCCGCGGCGCGCTTTGATGCGGCAAGCGCCTGGCGCCATTGGGACGGCTGGGGCGCGGCCGCTGCGCGCTATTGGGCGGGCCGCGCGCACCTGGCGGCGGGGCAAGCCAAGCTCGCCCTTGCACGCTTCAAAGCCGCGCTTGCTTATCCCGCGACGTTCTACGGCCAACTCGCCGAGGCGCAGCTCGGCGTCGCGTCATCACTCGTGTTCGCGCCGCCAGCGATCGACGAACAGGCCGCGCTTGCGTTCATGGCGCGCCATCCCGAGGCGCGCCGCGCCGCCGCACTGGCGCAGACGGGCCGTCTCTCCGATGTCGAACTCGAATTGCGCAATCTGCACACGCGCATCGCGCCAAGCGAAGACCGCACGTTCCTCGATTTCGCCGACGCTCTGGCGGCGCCCAGCGCCCAATTGCGCGCGGCCGAGTTCGGCGGCGCCAATGAAGGCTGGGGCTATTGCCCGACGACCACCTTCGCGCCGGAAGACGGCTGGCGGCTGGACCGCGCGATGGTGTTCGCCGTGATGCGCCAGGAAAGCCGTTACAGCCCCGTCGCCATTTCGCGGTCCAACGCGCGCGGCTTGATGCAAATACTGCCCTCTACCGCCGGTGATTTTGACGCCTCGGCGCGCGCCAACCCCGATAAATTGCTCGATCCCAATCTCAACCTGCGTCTGGGCCAGACCTATCTCGAATTCCTGCAGCGCCAGAGCGCGCCCGATGGCGATCTGGTGAAATTGTTCGCGGCCTATAATGGCGGGCTTGGCTGGCTTTCGCGCTGGCTCGCGACGCAGCCGCGCCTTACCGATCCACTACAAATCCTGGAAGCGCTGCCGCGCGCCGAAAGCCGCGACTACGCCGAACGTGTGATCAGCCACATGGCGCTGTGCCGCAAACGGTTCGGCCAGGAGCCGGTGGAACTTGACCGCCTCGCCGGCGGCGGCGTAGCGCGCTACGCCCCGCTCGACCGCTAACGAAAGCTATGCGCCAACGCTATTCCCCTCCCCCTCGTGGGGAGGGGTTAGGGGCGGGGGGAACCACGGATCGTTCAAGCGCGCGTTTATTCCGTTTCGCCCAGTCGATCGGTCGTTCCCCCCACCCCAACCCTCCCCACAAGGGGGAGTGAGACGCTTAGATTTTATCGCG
>JANNOO010000062.1:0-80113 GCA_031399165.1 Alphaproteobacteria bacterium
AGTTCGGCCGCGCATGAAGGCCGCCGCCGCCACCGTTCGTGAACTGATCGAATACCAGGCGGCGCAGCGGCCCGAAGCGGTCTACGCCGTTGATGGCGAAGGGCAGCGCGGGATCACTTTTTTGGCACTGTCGCGTTCGTGCCGGCAGGTGTCGGCCCTGCTGCGCCGGCACGGCTCGCAGCCCGGCGACACCGTCTCGCTGGTCATGCCCAACGGCCTGATGACGCTGCGCCTGCTGCTCGGTGCGATGCACGGCGGCTGGTGCGTGAACCCGGTGAACCTGCGTTTACGTCGGAGGAGCTCGCGCGCTTTCTCGACGCGATCGAGCGCGAGCGCAAGCAGACCGGCGAGGCGATGACCCAAGAGGCGGCGGTCGTGTCGGCGCCAAAGCATTGATTTCATTGAAGCTGAAATTTTGGCGGCTCGGCTTTAAGCATAATTTGATCCGTTCTCTAACGTTTTCACACAGCCTCGGCCAATAGCGGCCGCTCAGCCAACGCAGTAATCGCCGCTGGCGCCGCCGGATTTCTGCACCAACCGCACGCCTTCGATCACCATCGCGCGGTCGACCGCTTTCAGCATGTCATAGAGCGTCAGGCAGGCGAGGGAGACGGCGGTCAGCGCTTCCATTTCGACGCCGGTGGGGCCGGTGGTTTTGCAGCGGGCGCGGACGTTTATGGCGCCTCCTGCCTGATCGGGCGTGACCTCCACCTGCACGGAGGATAGCGGCAGGGGATGGCAGAGCGGGATCAGCTCGGCGGTTTTCTTTGCAGCCATAACGCCGGCGATTTCGGCGATGGCGCGCACGTCGCCCTTCTTGGCGTCGCCGGCAATGGCGCGGGCGAGCGCGTCGGCGCTCATGCGCACGCGGCCCTCGGCGATGGCTTCACGGATCGTGGCGGGCTTGTCTGTTACATCGACCATGCGGGCGCGGCCCTCGCGGTCGAGATGGGTGAGGTCGCTCATCCGCCGGTCGCCGACATGTGGCGCGCGACGGCGGGCGCCGCCCCCCGCTCGATCACGAAATCATGGCCCTTCGGCTTGGCGCGCATCGCCGCGTCCAGCGCGGCGTGGAGCAGATCATCGTCCGCGCTGGCGCGCATCGGCGCGCGCAGGTCGATCGAGTCGTCCTGGCCAAGGCACATATACATGACCCCCGTGCACGTTACGCGGACGCGGTTGCAGCTTTCGCAGAAATTGTGGCTGAGCGGCGTGATCAGGCCGAGGCGCCCGCCGGTTTCCTTCACGCGCACATAGCGCGCCGGGCCGCCGGTGCGTAGCGGCAAATCCTTCAGCGTCCAGAAGCTCTCCAGGTCGCGGCGAATGTCGCGGAGGGACACGTATTGGTCCGTGCGATCCTGCTCGATCTCGCCGAGCGGCATGGTTTCGATCAGCGTGATGTCGAACCCCTGCTCATGCGCCCAGCGGATCAGCCAGGGCAGTTCGGCGCGGTTATCGTGCGCCAGCGCCACGGTGTTGATTTTCACTTCAAGGCCCGCGGCCCGGGCCGCTTCGATGCCTTCGAGGACTTTCGGCAACATGTCACGCCGCGTGATGCGGGAGAACGTGGCGCGGTCGCGGCTGTCGAGCGAGACGTTGATGCGGCGGACTCCGCTGCACGCCAGCGCCTCGGCATGCTGGGCCAGCTGCGTGCCGTTCGTGGTTAACGTTAGCTCCTCCAACTCGCCAGTGCGGACATGGCCGCCGAGTGTCGCGATCAGGTCCATCACCCCCTTTCGCACCAGCGGCTCACCGCCTGTCAGCCGCATTTTCCGAACGCCCCGGTGGATGAGCGCGCGCGCCAGCCGCTCGATCTCCTCGAAACTCAAAAGGTCGGCCTTGGGCAGGAACGACATCTCTTCGGCCATGCAATAGGCGCAGCGCAGGTCGCAGCGGTCCGTCAGCGAAAGACGGACATACTCAATGCGCCGGCCGTAGGTATCGACCAAAGGTCGTGTTCGGGTTATCATCTACCTAAATACGTACCTTTTTGGCAGTATTGCCGCCAGAGGCGAGGCTTCGCCGGGAACCATTTCGCCAAAACGGCGTTATTGTGGTCAACTAAAAATGTATCGGAAGGGAGGGCAGGAATGTATTGGGATCAGATCGAAGCGCGTTGGGACCAATTCCGCGGCAAGGCTCTCACCCAATGGGGCAAGTTGAACCATTCCGATATGGATGTGGTGCAGGGCCGGCGTGTTGAGCTCGCGGGCCGCATTCAGGAGCGTTACGGCGTCGCCCGCGAAGACGCTGAAAACCAGATCGATTCTTGGATGCGATCACTCTAGCTGGAACCGGGTATCCCAATAGGGCGTTGCCCCTCCAACACCTGGAGGTTTGGCAATGCTGCAATGGTCCTTAACCTTTTTCGTGCTGGCGCTGGTCGCGGCCGTATTCGGCTTCGGCATCATAGCGAGCGCGGCGGCCGGAATCGCAAAGCTGCTGTTTTTCCTGTTCCTGGTGCTGTTCGTCATCAGTCTGATATCCGGCGGCTTGCGCCGAAGCGGAGGCCCTCAATGAAAAATGCGGTGAAGGCGGCGCTGATCGCGCTGGCGGTCGGCGGCGCGGGACTGGCGGCCGGCTGTGACGAGCGTGCCGATGGCGTGGCGGAAAAAGCTGGCGAAAAACTCGACAACGCCACGGACGATCTCACCAACAATCGCGACATAACCGATGGGCCGGGTGAAAACCTAGGCGAGCGGTTGGACAAGGGCGCCGGCGACAGCAAGGCGCCGGACAGCAATTAGAGTCTGGCTACATTGGAAGCACCGCCGGCTCGCCGGCGGTGCTTTGGTGCGCTCCTGCGTCATCGGCCATCACCAACCCCGTCGCATCGAGGCTGGCGCGGCGCACGGCGATCAGCGCGGCCTCGCCTTCACTGATTGCATAGCGATTGATTAAAACCAGATCGCCGTTGCGCTCTATGACGTTGAAGCCCTGCGGATCGCCGCGCAGGCGGGTGCATAGCGTGCCGCCAGTGACGAGCAACGCCTTGCGCTCGCCTTCCGTTTCCATCGTATCGCGCATCACGTGCAGGTGGCCGGCGAGGAAGAGATCGGCGCCGGCGGTGATCAGCTTGCGCACTGCGGCGGGGCCGCCGTGGGTCGCGCCTGGCAGGGCCGGTTCGGCCGGCCAGATCAAGGGATGGTGTGTCACCACGATTTTCAACACGCCGCGCGGCGCTTCTTCCAGAATGCTCGTCGCGCGCCAGACCTGAGCCGGCGCAATCGAGCCCAGCGCCCAGTTCAGGCGCAATTGCCAAGCACGCGCGGTATTGGCCGTTACGATCCAGACTTCATCGCCGCGCCATTCATCGCGCATGCGGCCGCGCGCGGCGCGGCGAAAGCGCCGGAACGGGCGGTAGAAGCGCGGCAGCACTTCAAAATAGGGCACGTCATGATTGCCCGGCGTGGCGATCACCGGCGGGCCGAGGCTCGCCAGCCAGTCAGCGCAGGCCGAGAGTTCGCTTTGCAAGCCCGCGGCTGATAGATCGCCCGAGGCGATTATCAGGTCGACCGGATCGGCATGGAGGAATTTGTGAATTGCGGCGATCGCCGCCCCGTCCTCGTAGCCGAAATGCAGATCGGACAGATGCAGGATGCGCATGGCGCTAATCTAGCGCAACGACGCGCGGGCCGTTGCGGAGAATTTCGATCTTCACCCTCGACATGAAGGTTGTCGGCTCGCCGTCCAGCACGGCCGGGATTACCCCACGTGACCGCAACACACCCTTTTGCGCACGAGACAATTCGATCGTGTCATCGTCGCGCCAGCCGCCGATCACCGCGCGCATGCCGACACGGACGAATTCGGTGACACGGCTGACATCGAGCTGCACCCATTCCAGCGTGTCGTCGCTTACCTCGCCGACATAGGCTGGGCAAAGCACGCCCAATCCCTCAACCCGCGCCGTCGCTGAACCCTCGGCATGGACCGCGAGCGCGCGGGAGAACATCCGTCTGAAGGCGTGATTAAACCTGCGTAGCGCTTCGAGGAAATTACCCTTGCGCACGGATTCTCGAGCGCGCGCCAGTAGCGTCGGCGCGCCGAACAGTGCGGCGACAAAGAATTTCTTACCATTGGCCTTGCCGCCAACGAGGCGCACAACGCGCCCGCCGGCCAGCGCCGCGCGCAGCGCATCCTCCCAATTGCGATCTCCGTAGAGCGCGTGCGGCAGCACGTTCAGCGTACCGCCCGGCAACAGGATCAACGGCGGGCCGTTGCTGAAGGCTTCGGCTGCGGCGCGCGCGGTGCCGTCACCGCCAAGGACGATGATCACATCCGCCTTGAAGGCTTCGCGGCGGCAGGCGGCCAAGTCGGCCACGTCTTCGCGAACGGCCAGGGCTTCGGCCCCGGTTTCTGCCAAAATAGCCAGCAATTTATCGCCGGCGCCCTTACCCACCCCTCCCGCGGCTTCGTTCACGAGCACAAATGCGCGCGCGACCGCACCTGAAGGCGGCCACGATGGCGTTGTTAAGGCAGATAAAATAGCCCCCATTATGTGTAAAGTACGCTGCCGTGTAACAATGGTTCCGCGAGCGCCCAGGCCGGCCTCATCCGCGGATAATCAGGCGACAAAGCGCCCAGCAATAGGCCGGTCCCGCCACACGCGGGGGCCTATAGGCCCACCTCTTGCATGAATGCGGAGCGGTGCGCATTTGCCGCGTCAATATGGCCAGAGGGCTGCGATAAGCCCTTGTATTCATGTTGACGGGGCGCCGGTTAGCTGTCTCAGTCCCGCAAATGGGGGAGAGGCGCGCGGCAGGGGCTTTCCGGCGCGAAGAGTTCTGCCAATGCCGGCTTTGGCCGGGCAGGGCGGGTTAGGAGAATAGTACGTGAGCATAATTGCCCTCGCGGATATGGAAACGCCGGGTCTGGACGCGGCGCCAACGCGCAACAAGAAGCTGCTGCGCTGGGTGCGCGACGTCGCCAAGCTGACTGAGCCGGACCGCGTTTATTGGTGCGATGGATCGCAGTCGGAATGGGATGCGCTCGCGGCTGAGCTGGTCGCGTCCGGCACGCTCACGAAGCTCAACCCCGCGATCCGCCCAAACTCTTATTATGCCGCATCCGATCCCAAGGATGTCGCCCGCGTGGAATCGCGCACGTATGTGTGCTGGGAAAATAAGGACGACGCGGGTCCGAACAACAACTGGATGGCGCCGGATGAAATGCGCCAGACGCTCGATCCGCTGTTCGCCGGCTCGATGCGCGGCCGCACCCTGTACGTCGTGCCGTTCTCGATGGGCCCGGTTGGCTCCAAGATTAGCCAGCTTGGCGTCGAGATCACCGACAGCGCCTATGTCGTGCTTTCGATGCGCGTGATGACGCGCATGGGTAAAGAGGCGCTCGACGCCATCGGCGACGATGGATTTTTCGTACCTTGTGTTCACTCTCTCGGCGCGCCGCTGGCCCCGGGTCAAAAGGATGTGCCGTGGCCGTGCAACGAGACGAAATACATCGTCCATTATCCCGAAACGCGCGAGATTTGGTCCTATGGCTCTGGCTATGGCGGCAACGCGCTGCTCGGCAAGAAATGCTACGCGTTGCGGATCGCGTCAGTGATGGCCAAGGACGAGGGCTGGCTGGCTGAGCATATGCTCATTCTGAAGCTGACCTCGCCGCAGAACGAAGTTCATTACGTTGCCGCCGCTTTCCCCAGCGCGTGCGGCAAAACCAATCTGGCCATGCTGCAACCGACTGTTCCGGGCTGGAAAGCCGAAACCATCGGCGATGACATCTGCTGGATGCGCTTCGGCGATGATGGCCAGCTTTACGCGATCAACCCGGAAGCGGGCTTCTTCGGCGTCGCGCCAGGCACCAGCGCCAAGACCAACAAGAGCGCGCTCGATACGCTGGCGGCCAACACCGTGTTCACCAATGTCGCGCTGACCGATGATGGCGACGTGTGGTGGGAAGGCCTGACGGACACCCCGCCGGCCGGCCTCACCGATTGGCAGGGCAACCGCTGGATGCCGGATTCGAAATTCCCGGCCGCGCACCCCAATTCGCGCTTCGCCGTTCCCGCCGGCCAATGCCCCGTGATCGCGCCGGAATGGGAAGATCCCAAGGGCGTGCCGATTTCGGCCATCCTGTTTGGCGGCCGCCGCGCGAGCGCCGTGCCGCTCGTGACGGAAGCGTTCGATTGGGAGCACGGCGTGTTCCTGGCCTCGAACGTGGCGTCTGAAGGCACCGCCGCCGCGGAGAACAAGGTGGGTGAGCTGCGCCGCGATCCGTTCGCGATGTTGCCGTTCTGCGGCTACAACATGGGCGATTATTTCGCGCACTGGCTGAAGATCGGCGAGAAGCCGGGCGCCAAGCTGCCGAAAATCTATTTCGTCAACTGGTTCCGCAAGGATCAGAACGGCAAGTTCGTCTGGCCGGGCTTCGGCGAAAACAGCCGCGTGCTGAAATGGGTGTGCGAGCGCCTGTCCGGCAAGGCCGAGGCGGTCGACACGCCGATCGGACGCCTGCCGGCCAAAGGCGCGCTGGACGTTGACGGCCTCGACATCACCGACGAGCAACTCGACCTGCTGCTTTCCGTGGACGGCGACGTTTGGGCGGAAGAAGCCTCGTTGATCCCGCCGGCCTATGAAAAGTTCGGCTCGCGTTTGCCGAAGGCGCTTTGGGCGCAGCACGCCGCTTTGGTGCAGCGTCTGCAGAGCTGGCCCGGCCGCGTTTAAACAAAAGTCTGACGTTAGCCGCCGGTCGCGGGCGCTGGCGTCAGATTGCCCGGTGCGCCCTTTTGCTTGGCCTGCTTCAGCAGAGCGCCGCAATCGGCGTCCTCGGCCAAACCTGGGTCCACGAACGGCAAGATTGCAGCCAGCGGCGTCAGCAATGCGCCAAGCACCGTCGCAAGTCCCGCCTGCCCGGCAGCCTTGCCGGCGTCCACGCCCACTTTAGGCGAACGCAACGGACCTTTCACCGTGATGGGCGCCGTGACGCGTATGAGACGGGGTTCCTTGGACTGGCCTTGCAGGCTCAGGTCGAGTGCTTCATCCCGCAGGCTAACCGTTCCCGAACCATACGCAATCACGGGCCCGGTATCGAACACGATCTGCTCAGCGGTGAGGATGCCATTGCGGGCGGTGAAATTCGCCACAGCGCAGCGTACGGGGATTTGCCCCTGGTCCTTTGCCAGCAGCAGCCCAAGGCCCTTTACCACATTCACCCCCAGCAACTCCGCTAGCGCCTCGCGCACTTCGCCGCGCGGAGACACGATCGTAACCTGACCATCGGCGCTGGCCGCGGCTTTGCGTACGGAATTGCCGCGCCCAACTAGTTTGGCCCGCGCCTGCAACACGCCCTCGAGCGCATTCTGATTGCCAAATTTCGCCATGAAATCCTCGATGCGTGCGTTAGTCAGCCGCATGTCAAAATCCACGCGCGGAATATCCTCGCGCGCGTCGATGCTGATGCGGCCGGCCAGGTCGCCGCGCGGCAGTGAGAACGCCAGCGGGCTGAGCGTGAGCACGCCGTGATCCAGCGTTATCGTGGCGGAGGCGCGCCGGAGCGGCCACATCTGGGTTTCCACGGAATCGGCCTGGTATGTGACGCGGGCGTCCATATTGCGCACGCGTTGCAGATCAAGCGTCGCGTCCGGAAGCAGCCGCGCATTGGCCGCCATAACTTTGGCTTCGGCTTTTTGCGCCGCTGAAGAAGTTTCGCCGCGGCGTGTTGAGGGCGGCGCGCCCAGAACCGTGGAAAGATCGTCAAAGTCCAGGCTCTTCGAGCGCAGGCTGGCGGTAAGCATAATGCGATCGGCCGGCTTGTTGACGCTCAACTCTCCGCGCAGGTCTGTGTCTCCGATACTCCCATCAATCTTCGTGAAGTCCGTGCGTTTGCCGTCGCGGCGCATCTGGGCGGTGAGATTATAGGGCGGCGTATTCGGCAGCGTCACGCCAGTCAGCAGATAGAGGTGCGCGAGATCGGCGCCGGTGACGCGCACGCCCGCGCTGAGTTTTCCGAAATCGAATGGACGCTCCATGCGGCCACTTAGGCGCGCGCGCGTGGGACCGGCGCGGATATCGGCCTGGAACGCATAAGGCCGATCGCGGCGCACGTTGAGCAAGGCTCCGCCGGAACCGCGAAGCACAAATGGTTCGCCATTGATCTGGCCCGTGCCATTGAGCGAGAACGGGCGCGCGCCGCCGTCGGCGCTTTCTGTTGAGCTAAGAGCGGCTTCAAGCACCAGCTCGCGCCGCTCGTCGCGAAGATTGAGACGGCCATCCTTCAGCAAGAAATGGCGGATGGCCGGGAGGCTGAACGGCTTGTCTGATTTTTGCGAACCGCCAAAACTCCATGTCGCGCGACCGTCGGCTTCGCGGTAGAAGTTAAGGACCGGCTTTTCCAGTTCGAGGCGCGTCAGTGTCGCATCGCCGATCAGCAGTGGGAGCAGACGAGTCGCGATTTCAAAGCGTTCGATCGTCACATTGTTGCCGGTCATGCCCTTGGCGCGCGCCCAGTCTGGATTACCAATGATGATGCCGCTGGCCTCCGCGCGCGGATTGAATGTGAACAAATCTACATCGAGCGGCCCTTCGATCCTGACCGGGCGTCCGATTGACGCCGATACGAGCCCTGAAACCGGCCCGCGCAAAAGATTCCAGTCGAACAACGCTGTGGCGGCAAAGAGTGCGAAAACAGCGCCGGCCGCTATTCCGGCGCCCTTGCCGATCCTCTGCCCGATCCTCCGCCATGGTGCGCGCTGGATGCGCGCAGATAGCGCGCGCGCTGCCGCTGCAAGGCGGGCGCGCCAAGAGGGCGTCGCCGTTTCAGGAGGCGGGGTGGATGACAAATCTGGCCTCAGATTGCGGATTGCGACTCTTAGAGGACGCTCCTGGCGACCTTGCGTTCCATCGAGCATCACGCCACACGCTTGTTAAGCATTGGAAAGGCGGCTTTCGCGCATGGCCGATACCCTCACGGATACGAAAGTTTCCCGTTCCGCGAACGCGGCGGCGCAAGCCAGCGTCGTGGTCATTATCGGCGCTACGGGCGATCTGGCGCAGCGGATGCTCTATCCGTCACTGTATTTTCTAGACGCGGATGGGTTGCTGGAGCGTGACGTTGCAATTGTCGGCGCAGCGCGTTCGCAGATGACGCGCGAAGCGTTCGTCGAAAAAACCTACGCCGTCGTGCGCGAACGCGCGGGCAAGGATTTCGACGAATCCAAGTGGAACGCATTTGCAGCGCGGCTGGATTACCGCGCGGCGAACGTGGCTGACACTGAAGGATTGCGGCCGCTCGCCGAATTGGTGCAGGGCAAGCAATCGCTGTTTTTCCTTGCGGTGTCGCCCAGCCTGTATTCGCCGATCTGCCGCGCGCTGGCGGTGGCGGGCCTGGCGTGCGAGGATTGCCGCATCGTGCTGGAAAAGCCGGTGGGCCGCGATCTGGATAGCTCGCGCAAGATCAATACCGACGTGGCGGCGGTGTTTGACGAAAGCCGCGTGTTCCGAATCGATCATTATCTCGGCAAAGAGACGGTGCAGAACCTGCTGGCGCTGCGTTTCGCCAACACATTGTTCGAACCGCTCTGGAACAATCTGACGATTGACCATGTGCAGATCACGGTCGCCGAAACGGCGGGTGTGGGCGATCGCGGCGGTTATTACGATGAATACGGCGCGCTGCGCGATATGGTGCAGAACCATATGCTGCAATTGCTGTGCCTGATCGCTATGGAGCCTCCGCCGGATGTAGAGGCCGAATCGATCCGCAACGAGAAGGTAAAAGTGCTGAAGTCGCTGAAGCCGTTCAGTCACGCCACAGCGCAGCAGAATTCAGTGCGCGGGCAATACAAGGCTGGCGTTGTCGAGGGTAAAGCGGCGCCCGCCTATGTTGAAGAGCTTGGTAAGGCGAGCCAGACCGAGACGTTCGTGGCGCTGCGCGCCGATATCGATAATTGGCGCTGGGCCGGCGTTCCGTTCTTTTTGCGTACGGGAAAAAGCCTGCCGGATCGGCGCACGCAGATCGTAATTCAGTTCAAGCAATTACCGCACTCGATCTTCGGCAAGCAGACCGAGCAGGAAGTGCAGGCCAATCGGCTGGTGATCGATTTGCAGCCGAACGAAGACATCTCCCTGCTGCTGATGAACAAGAAGCCGGGCCTGGCGCAGGATGGGCTGCATCTGCAGGCTTTGCCGTTGAGCCTCAATCTCAATGACGGCAAGCAGCGCCGGCGCATCGCTTACGAACGGCTGTTGCTGGACGCGTTGCATGGCAATCCAGCTTTGTTCGTCCGGCGCGACGAGGTGGAGCTGGCTTGGGCGTGGGTCGATGGCGTGGCCGAAACGTGGAGCGCGCTTGGCATAGCGCCGAAGCCCTATGCAGCGGGCTCGTGGGGGCCTGCCGGCGCGTTTGCGCTGTTGGAACGCTCCGGGCGCGCTTGGAATGAGTGAGCCGGCTATCGAAATCGCAACCGGCCGCGAGGCGTTGGCGAAGAACGCCGCAGATCTGATCGCCGCAGAATTGCGCGCCGCGATCGAACAGCGCGGCCAGGCCAGCTTTGTCGCCACCGGCGGATCGACGCCCGGTGCGTGTTACGCGGCGCTGGCCCAGGAAGATCTGGACTGGAGCAAAGTCACCATCACGCTCAGCGATGAGCGCTGGGTCGATACGCTGACGCCGCAGAGCAACGAATACATGGTCCGCCAGACTCTGCTGTCCGGCCGCGCGGCGAAAGCACACTTCGTCGGCCTGAAGGGGCGGCGGGGCGGGATTGAGGAAGGCGCCAAGCGCGCAGAGATGGTGGTGCGCGATCTGGCGCCGTTTGACGTCGTGCTGCTGGGCATGGGCGAAGATGGTCATTTCGCTTCGCTGTTTCCAAATCACCCAACATTGGCGCAGGGGCTGAATGCGCGTGCAGATCGCTATGTCATCGGGGTTGCGCCCGCCTCGCCCGCACCCGATGTGCCACGCGTGAGCCTGACCCTCGCTGCCGTGCTGCATGCGCGCCTGATCGTTCTGCTGATGGCGGGCGATGCGAAATGGCGGGTGATCAACGAGGCCGCGGGGCGCGATCCAAAAGATGCGCCGGTCGCGGCGCTATTGAGTCAAAACGGCGTGCCCATACGCGTATTGTGGGCGCCGTGAAGGAGAGCGTGATGCATCCTGTGGTCACTGAAGTCACGGAGCGGATCGTTGAGCGCTCGCGCGAGGGCCGCGCCGATTATCTGGACCGCATGGAGGCCGCGCGGCAGGCGGGCCCGGGACGCGCGAAGCTGTCCTGCGCGAACTTCGCCCACGCCTTCGCCGCTTCGCCTGACGATGACAAAGCCCAGATGCGCAATCCATTCGCCCCGAACGTGGCGATCGTCTCGGCCTATAACGACATGCTCTCCGCGCACCAGCCGCTCGAGCGTTTTCCGGCGCTGATCAAGGCGGCGGCGCGCGAAGTGGGCGCGACGGCCCAGTTCGCCGGCGGCGTGCCCGCGATGTGCGATGGCGTCACGCAGGGCCGGCCGGGCATGGAGCTTTCGCTGTTCTCGCGCGATGTGATCGCGATGAGCACGGCGGTGGCGCTGACGCACGATGCGTTCGATTCCGCGCTGATGCTAGGGATTTGCGACAAGATCGTGCCAGGCCTGATGATCGGCGCGATTAGCTTCGGCCATTTGCCGGCGATCTTCGTGCCCGGCGGGCCGATGGAGACGGGCATCTCCAATGCCGAGAAGGCCCGTACGCGGGCTCTGTTCGCGGAAGGCAAGGCCAGCCGCGAGGAATTGCTCGACAGCGAAATGAAATCCTATCACGGACCGGGCACATGCACATTCTACGGCACGGCCAATTCCAATCAGATGATGATGGAGATGATGGGCGTTCATCTGCCGGGCTCGGCGTTCGTGCATCCCAATACGCCGCTGCGCGATGCGCTGGTCGGCGCGGCTGCAAGGCGCGCGGTGGAGATCGGCGCGCATGGCAATGACTATCGCCCGCTTTCGCGCACGGCTAATGAGAAGAGCTTTGTCAACGCCATTGCGGGCTTGATGGCCACGGGCGGCTCAACCAATCATACGCTACACCTGCTGGCGATGGCCGCCGCCGCCGGCATTACACTGACGTGGGAGGATTTCGACGATCTCTCGCGCGTCACGCCGCTGATCGCGCGTGTCTATCCGAACGGCACGGAGGACGTGAACGCATTTCATGCTGCGGGCGGCATGGCGTTTGTGATCCGCCAGCTCCTCGATGCGGGACTGGCGCACGAAGATATTTTCACCGTGTCGGGTGAGGGGATGCGCGCTTATCAGCAAGAGCCTTTCCTCGCCGATGGGGTGCTGACATGGCGCGACGGCGCGGCCCAAACGCTGAATCGCGATATCCTGCGGCCAGTGAGCGATCCGTTCGACAGTGAGGGCGGCATGCGCCTGCTCACGGGCAATCTCGGCCGCGCAGTGATCAAGACGTCTGCGGTGAAGCCTGCCCATCGCGTTGTGGAAGCGCCGGCCTTGGTGTTCCACGAACAGGACGAAATAATTGCGGCGTTCAAGCGCGGAGAACTCGATCGCGATTTCGTCGCCGTGGTTCGGTTCCAGGGACCGCGCGCCAATGGCATGCCGGAATTGCACAATCTGACGCCGACGCTCGGCGTGTTGTTAGATCGCGGCCACAAGGTGGCGCTGGTTACGGACGGGCGGATGTCTGGCGCTTCGGGAAAAGTGCCGGCGGCGATCCACGTTACGCCGGAGGCTTCGCATGACGGGCCGATCGCCCGTATTCGCGACGGTGACATCATCCGGCTCGATGCAAATGCCGGCGTGCTCGAAGTGCAGGCTGACCTAATGGCCCGGGCGCCGGCGCCGCTGTCGCGCCGGGATCATGCGCACGGCTATGGCCGCGATCTGTTCGGCTGGATGCGCGCCGCGGCCTCGCCGGCTGATCGCGGCGCCTGCGCATTGTTCGGGGCGGCGGCATGACCGGCGAAGACATCCTGCGCCGCGCGCCGGTGATCCCGGTGCTAACGATCGAACGCGAGGCTGACGCCATTCCGCTAGCGCGCGCCTTGGTGGCGGGCGGGTTGCCGGTGCTGGAAGTTACAATGCGAACGCCGGCGGCGCTGGCGGCAATGAAGGCGATGGCCGAAGTGCCCGGCGCGTTGATCGGCGCCGGATCCGTGCTCAGCCAGCGCGATTACGATCGAGCACTCGAAGCCGGCGCGCGCTTTGCGTTGAGCCCCGGCTATGTCGAGGGGCTGAAGCCTGTCTCCGAGGCCCCGTTCATTCCGGGTGTCGCCACCGCCAGCGAATTGATGCGTGGGCTGAACAATGGTTTTACCGCGTTCAAGTTTTTCCCGGCTGGGCCCATGGGCGGCCCGGCGGCGCTAAGCGCACTTGGAGGGCCGCTGCCCCGCGCGAAATTCTGCCCAACCGGGGGCGTCAGCGCACAGAACGCAGCCTCCTATCTGGTCCTGGAAAACGTGCTGTGCGTTGGCGGATCGTGGGTCGCTCCTGCGGCGGCAATACGCGGCGGCGACTGGGCCGCCGTTGAAAATCTGGCTCATGCTGCGTCTGCGTTAAAAATCTGAAACTTTTCCCGCAACTGCGCGTTCCCCACCTGCGTGAAATGCAGGAACAGGAGGCGGCGAGTGCTGGACGAAGCGTCGATGGCTTTCCGGGAAGAGCCCGCAGCCCGCGCCGCCGAGGCGCAGAAGCCCGCCCGCAAGATCGCCCTGATCGGCAATTTCCCGCCAAGGCGCTGTGGCATCGCGACATTCACAGGCGACCTTTACGACGCATTGCAATCTGCCGATCCACTTATCGATTGCGAAGTCGTCGCGATGACGGACGAAGGCCGGGCGTATGATTACCCGTCCGCCGTAACCTTTCCCGTACGTCAGAACATGCTCGTTGACTATGTGGAGGCCGCGCGACGGCTTAACCGCGATGGCGTGCAGTTGGTCTGCCTGCAGCACGAGTTTGGCATTTTCGGCGGATCGGCCGGAGAGCACTTGTTGACGTTGCTGGGCAATCTTCGCTGCCCCGTCGTGACGACGCTGCACACGGTGCTCACCAGCCCAGATCCCGATCAACGCCGCGTTCTGAACGCCATTATCGAGCGCTCGTCCCGCATTGTCGTAATGGCGGAGCGGGGGCGAAAGATTCTCCTGGAAACTTATGAGGCGCCAGCGGCTAAAATCGTCGTTGTGCCGCACGGATCTCATGCGCCGAACAACCGTGTTACCGGGGCTTGTAAGCAAGCGCTTGGATTGGCTGACCGCGACGTGCTGCTCACCTTCGGTTTGCTTTCGCCCGGCAAGGGGTTGGAGGCGATGGTGCGCGCGATGCCCGCGATCGCCAAGGCCGCGCCGAACGCACTCTACGTTATTCTAGGCGCAACACATCCTCACTTCGCCGCTCGTGAGGGCGAAGCCTATCGCGAAAAACTTGCGGCTCTGGCGCAGGAATTGGGCGTCGACGACAATGTGCGCTTCGTCAACACTTACGTAGATACGCCCCTTCTGCTGGATTATCTGACGGCGGCGGACGTTTACGTGACCCCGTATCTGAATGAAGCGCAGATAACGTCCGGTACGCTGTCTTATGCGATTGGCCTGGGTAAGGCGGTGCTATCCACGCCCTATTGGCACGCGCGCGAATTGCTCGCCGATGGCCGGGGCGTGCTGACGCCGTTCAATGATTCCGTGGCGTTGGCGGCGGAAGCGATCAGCCTGCTTACTGACAGCAACCGGCGGGCCTCAATCGAAACGAAGGCGTACGAGACCGGACGCGGCACGCATTGGCGCGCCATCGGCCAGCGATATCTGTCAGCGTTTGACGCGGTGCGGGGAGAGAATGTGGTGCGGCTTCTGAAACGTATTCGGCCTGATCTGATCGCGCCTCAACTCGGCGGCGTACGCCGCATGAGTGACGCCTGCGGCATTCTCCAGCACAGCGTGATGAGCATCCCCGACCGCGGACACGGCTATTGCGTGGACGATAACGCCCGCGCGTTGATCCTGATGCACCGTCTGCCGGAAATGGGAGAGCCCGGCGACGACCGGCTGATGATGTCTTATCTGTCGTTCCTGCATCATTCATGGAACCCCTCGCGCAACACATTCCGTAATTTCATGTCGTATGAGCGGCGGTGGCTGGAGGAGGAGGGTTCGTCCGATTCATGTGGGCGGGCGTTCTGGGCGCTTTGCGAAACCGCCGCATTTGCGCGCGATGACGATGTCCGTGGCTGGTCGGCGGGCATGGCCGAACAAGTGCTGCCGCATCTGCGCCGCTACGGCGCGCTGCGCACTAGCGCGTTCATCATTTTCGGTTTGATCGCGCTCGTCAACGCGCGGCCGCGCTCAGTTGCTGCGCGCACTCGTTTGGGCGAGCTGGCCCGTGAGTTGCAGCGTGCGCTTATGCGCAATCGCACCGAAAATTGGGTCTGGTTCGAGGCGCTGCTCGCTTATGATAACGCCCGGCTTCCAGAAGCCCTGATCCGCGCCGGCCAGACGCTTGAGGATGTCGAGCTTATCGAGGCAGGCATCGAGTCCCTGAAATGGTTGTGCGACGCGCAAACCGCGCCGGCGGGTCATTTCCGCCCCGTGGGTACGGAAAATTTTGGCCGGCCGTACGAGGTCGACGCGTGCTTCGATCAGCAGCCGCTTGAAGCAACAGCCACGATCGACGCCTGCGCCGCGGCATTCGCCGTCACCGGCGATCGCGATTGGCAGGACGAAGCGCGGAAGGCGTATGACTGGTTCCTCGGCGCAAACGATCTCGCCGCGCCGCTGGGCCGGGCTGATGGCGGTTGCTATGATGGGCTGACCCCTTCCGGACCCAACCTTAACCAAGGCGCTGAATCGGTGCTTTCGTTTCAGCTCGCCAATTGCGCTATGAAGGCTTTGGTGCGCGCCCGCAGCGCGCCAGCCGCCATGGCGCCGCCGGCGGGCTGAACGGAGGACCTGGGGGCTTATGCTGCGAACGACGCCTTTTCCTATTCGGCTGGGCGCTGATCCCTCGCGGGTGGTGATCCGGCCGTTCAGGCTTGCGCCAGATCCTAAGGCTAACAGCGCTGCGGGAACATCGCGCATGATGCGCATCGTGGACGCCGTGCGCCAGATGGACATGCGCACCTGCCAGGCCGAGCTGGCCTTGGTGAATTCGGATTTCGAGCCCCGCCATTGGCAGACTCGCCAGGTTTTTCTCGAACGCTACGAACGCGTAATGGCGGAGCTTGATATAAACCCCAACCTGCGCGAGCCGCAGAAGGAGCTTATCGGCGCGTATTTCTGTCACGAATATTCATACGCAGCCGCGGCCCTGATGAATCCAAGCGTCGTGCCGCACTATGATCAGTCCGGCCTGCAGCCGGGCAGCATGCGGTTCATCATGTCATTGCGAGCCGTTGGCGAGGGGCACATTTCGTCGATTGCGTTTCGCGAGGGGATTTTATCGGCCGACGGTACGATGAATCTGTTGCCTGAGCCGCCATTCGCCGTCGCCGCCGATGGCGTCGATCCGATGACCAGTCAGGACGCGGCGGCGGTTACGGTGTTCCGAACGGAAGCCGTTTCGCTTTCCGGCACGGTGATCTTTCCGGTTACTAACGCACAGCGAAACGGCATTGAAGATTTGCGTCTCGTGCGGTTCACAGAGGAAGACGGGCGGCAAACTTATTACGGCACGTACACGGCTTATTCCGGGGCCGCCATCGCCTGTGAAATGCTGCGCACCGAGGATTTCCGCTCTTTCACGCTGCAGCGCATGGATGGCGCGGCCTCACGATCCAAGGGGCTGGCGCTGTTTCCACGCCGGATCGGCGGCGCCTATGCCATGATCGGCCGGCAGGACAGCGAAAATATCTTCTATCTCGAATCCGACGATCTCATGCACTGGGAGCGCGGCGATGAGATCATAAAGCCCGTCGAGCCATGGGAATTGGTGCAAATGGGCAATTGCGGCTCGCCGATCGAGATCGATGAAGGCTGGCTGCTGTTGACGCACGGCGTCGGCGCCATGCGGCAATATTCGATCGGCGTGGCGCTGCTGGACAAGAAAAATCCCCGCAAGGTGCTGGGGCGCCTGCGCCGCCCGTTGATTTCGCCGGCGGACGAAAACCGCGCGGGCTACGTTCCCAACGTGGTCTACACCTGCGGCGCGATGCGCAACGGCGCCGATCTGTTTCTGCCATACGGCGTCGCCGATTCCTCGGTCGCATTCTGCGCTGTGTCGATCGCGTCGCTGCTGGCGGATATGGGCTGAGCGCGGCTATACTCTGACAAAGGTCTTGCCATGGTGAAAGATATTCTCGCCATCGTGCTTTCGGCCACGAGGGACGAAGCCACGTTCGCCGCTGCTGAACTGCTCGCGCGCCGCGTAGAGGGGGAGGTGGCCGCCGCGTTTCTTACTGCGCTGCCCGATGAGCCTGTCGCGTATGAGCCGTCGGTTGTGGCGGGTGTATGGGCCGAGCTTCTGGCCCGTGCGCGTCATGAGGGCGCCGCCGAGCGCGAGGCGGTCAAAGCTAGGGTCGAGAAAATGGGCCGGCCGTGTGATTTTCGCACCGGCGAAGCGGCGGCGCACGATCTCGGGCGCGTCGCGGCGGTGCATGCGCGGTATGCTGACCTGCCGATCATGACACGCCCCACGCCAGCCGATTCGTCTGACGCGCGGCTCGATCTGATCGAGGGCGTGCTGTTTCACTCCGGGCGTCCGTTGCTCGTCGTGCCGCCCGGCTGGAACGGCCAGAGCATCGGCAAGCGCACGCTCCTGGCGTGGGACGCCAGCCGCGAAGCTACCCGCGCGCTCAGCGAGGCCGATTGGCTGATCGAGGGGGCCGAGCAAGTAATCGTCACGACGATCGACGCCAAACCGAAAGCCTTCGGCCACAGCAGAGCGCCCGGCGCGCTAATCGCGGCACATCTGAAGCGGCGCAACCTGCCCGCCGAAATCCGCAACATTGAAGGCCGCGGGCGCCCGGCGGCGGAGGCTTTGCTCGATGAAGCCGCGAACCAGAAAGCCGATCTGATCATCATGGGCGGCTACGCCCATGCGCGCCTGCGCGCTATGATGTTCGGCGGCGCCACGCGCGACATGCTCAACACCGCGACCGTGCCGCTGTTGATGGCGCATTAGCGCGGATCATTGCCCGGGCTTTTCGCCGGCGCTTTGTTCCTGCGCGCCTAACGCATCGGCAAGGCGTGTGTTCGCGCTGCCGGGTTTCAGCGGTTTTTGTTGGCTTTCGTGCGGCGCCCAGCCGGTGGCGGTGATGGTTTCGAACGTTGCGGGCACGCGGCCGTCCGCGCCGGCGAAGCGCGCCCGGTAAAGCGCCATGGCGCGAAACAAAACTTTTCGCGTCAGTGGCGTTACTGACCCCGCAAGCGCGGCGGTCTCGCCAGCGGCGCGCAGATCGGCAAGCAGGCGCAGCGGATTTTCGTAGCGCACAATCGTGGTGTCGCTATCGGCCACGGGCAGGGCGAAACCCGCGCGTTGCAGCAGCCGTCCGAAATCCGGCGCGTCTGCGAACGGCGCAACGCGCAAGGCGGCGCCGCCGCTGAGTTCGGCTTCAGCCGCCAGCAGGCATTGGCGCAATTCATAAAGCGTGCGTCCGCCAAACATCGTCGCGAGGAACAAGCCGTCCGGCTTGAGCGCCCGCCGCGCCTGAACCAGCGCGCCGGGCAGATCGTTCGCCCAGTGCAGGGTCAGCGTCGAAACGATCAAGCCGAAGGATTGATCGGCGAACGGTAGATGCTCGGCATCGGCCGCCACGCCCGGCGGCTCCACCAGTGCGCCGGCAGCATCCATCTCAAATAACGGGCCGATCCGCGCGGCGAGCGCGGGGCGTGTTTGCAGCGCAGCGCGAAACAAGGCGGGCGCGCCAATCGCCAGGGTCGGCCCAAAGTTGCGATTGACGATTTCCAATCGTTCGGCAAGCTCTTCGGCGGTGCGCGCGGCGAGGAAGGCGTTTTCGGCAAAGCCGCGCGCGGCGCGCGCGCGATGCGCGCGAACGCGGTGCGGATCGAACGGGGCGTGATTTTCAGGCGCCGGCACGAGGGGGGTATGGCGTGGCAGGGCGCGTGCGTAAACGCTCCTCTCTGGCTTGGGCGGCGGACCTGATCTGGCCGCCGCGCTCACTGCTGTCCGAGCGCCTGGTCTCACGGCCGGGCGCGATTGAACCTGAACTGTGGTCGCAACTCGTGTTTCTGTCCGCGCCTTGCTGCTTTCGCTGCGGCTTTCCGTTTGAACTTGATGCGGGCGCCGAAGCGCTTTGCGGCGCCTGTGCGGTGGAAGCCCCTGCTTATCACCGCGCCCGCGCGGCATTGGCGTATGATGATCACTCGCGCCGCCTCGTGCTCGATCTCAAGCGCAGCGGGCGGCGTGATGGCTTGCCGGTGTTCGCGGCTTGGATGAACCAGGCCGCCAGCCAGCTGATCGCGGAGGCGGATTTTATCGCGCCTGCGCCGCTACACTGGATGCGGCTGGCGGCGCGCCGGTTTAATCAGGCCGCATGGCTGGCCCAGGCGGTGGGGACGCTGGCTGACAAACGCGTGCTTTACGGCGCGTTGCGACGAGTGAAGAATCGGCGGAGCCAGGCCGGGCTCGATGCCAGCCAGAGGCGGCGCAATGTCGCCGGCGCCTTTCGGGCTTCGCCGGGGTCAGCCAAATTGCTGGCGGGGCGGAGCATTCTCCTGGTTGACGATGTGTTCACCACCGGGGCGACGGCGGAGGCCTGCGCCCGTGCGTTGAAGCGGGCTGGCGCGGCGCGGGTAGACGTGCTCACGCTGGCGCGCGTTGTCCGTCCGGTGGACGTAACCATATGAGAAGGATGCGGAGCGTATCTTGGCTGTGACGATCTATACCCGGGCATTTTGCGGCTATTGCACGCGCGCGCTCGCGCTGCTGCAAGCCAAGGGTGTCGCGATCGACGAGATCGACGCCGGCAATGATTTCGAAAAGCGCCGTGAGATGATCCAGCGCGCCGGCGGACGCAACACGTTCCCACAAATATTCATCGGCGGCCAGCATATCGGCGGCAGCGACGAGCTGCATGCGCTGGACGCGCGCGGTGGTCTTGATCCGCTTCTGGAGAACGCGTGATGGCGCGCAAGCTGCGCATTGGGGTGGTGCAAATGCGTTCCGGCATCGAGCCGGCGGTGAACCGCGCCGCCGCCACGCAGTTCTTGCGCGAAGCGGCCAATGCGGGCGCGCGCCTGATCGCGACCCCCGAATGCACCACGCGGCTTGACCGCAACCGGGACCGTTTCATGCAGACGGTGCGCGCCGAGAACGAGGAACCGGAAATCGGCGCCTGGGGAAAACTGGCGGCGGAACTAGGCGTATGGATCGCTATGGGCTCGGCGTCGGTGGCTTCTAACGACGGGCGCGCGTGCAATCGCTCCATGCTCTACGCGCCGGACGGCAAGATTGCCGGGCGGTACGACAAAATCCATCTTTTCGACGTGCAACTCGGCGGCAGTGACACTTATCGCGAATCGGCAACGTTCGCGCCGGGCGCCGAGGCGGTGATCGTTGAAGGCCCGCAGGGCGTGAAACTCGGCCTCACGATCTGCTATGATCTGCGTTTTCCGGAACTTTACCGCGCGCTTGGCTCAGCCGGCGCCGAGATAATCTTCGTGCCTGCCGCGTTCACCAAGCCAACGGGGCAGGCGCATTGGGAAATTTTGCTGCGCGCGCGTGCGATCGAAACCGGCGCGTTTGTCGTAGCAGCGGCGCAGGGCGGCGTGCATGAGGACGGCCGCGCGACCTGGGGTCATTCCACAATCGTCGGCCCGTGGGGAGAGGTTATCGCCAAGCTCGATCACGACCAGCCGGGGGTGTTGGTCGCTGACCTTGATCTGGACGAGGTTTTGAGTGCGCGCGCCAAAATTCCCGCATGGCAGGGGCCGGCGAAATTCGCCGCGCCGAAAGCGCCGGCATGATCCGCTACATGCTCACTTGCGAAAACGGCGACGAATTCGAGGGCTGGTTCCGCTCGATCGCCGATTACGACGCGCAGGAAGAGCAGGGGCAGGTCGGTTGCCCGGTCTGTGGAGATACGCGCGTGCGCAAGGCGCCGATGGCGCCGGCGATCGCCAGGTCGAAGGACGTTGAGCCAAGTCCCCGCGCCGTCGCGATGGCGATGGCGCACAAGCTGCGCGAACACGTGCGCGATAATTTCGATTACGTCGGCGAACGTTTCCCGGAAGAAGCGCGCAAGATCGCCGACGGCGAAAAAGAAGACCGTCCGATCTGGGGCGAAGCCACGCCCGAACAGGCCAAAGCGATGATCGACGAGGGCCTGCCGGTAGCGCCGCTGCCGCCCGAAATCGCTCCCACCCCGCCGAAGAAGGTGAACTGAAGGCGGCTGGAAGGGAGAAGGCGAATGCGGTATGGTCCAGACATGCCCGTACTCGTTGGCCACCCAAGAATTTCTGCTGACCCGAACGTCATGCTTGGTAAACCGGTAATCGCTGGTACGCGGGTGCCGGTGCAGGCGGTCGTCCGCCAGTTTGCTGCCGGCGCGGATATGACCTGGGTGCTTGAGGCGTTTCCCGATATCGACGAGGAGGACGTGCGGGCCGCGCTCGCGTACGCGGCTGAGCGGGTTGTTGAACCCTCGTCAGTCGCGGCGGAATAGTTGAAATTCGCGGTAGACGCTTGCGTCGCCGCGCAACTCATCAGCGCATTGCGTGGCTCCGGCGCGGACGTCGTTTCCACGGACGGCCGGCGATGCCAGACCCTGAAGTGCTGTCAGGCGCAAATGCGATTGATCGCATCCTCGTCACAAATGACAAAGATTTTGGTGAGCTGGTTTTTCGCGACCAGGTCGGCGCCGTGGGCGTGGTGTTAGTACGCGACGATCTTTCGGCGCTCGGAGCTTGCGCAGCGTCGCCGCCCTCATTTTGGCTCTGCCAAATCATGGACGCGGCGCTTTCTCGGTCATTGACCACAGCGGCGTCCGCACACGCCCCTTGCCAGAGCGGCCACGCTAGCTTCGCTTAGCCGCCGTCATCAGGTAGTTGATCCGGCAGTCGAGGCCGAGACTCCAGCGGCCGCTGAGCGGGCTGTAATTCATTCCCACGGGGCCGCGCACGTCGAGGTCCATCAGGCCCTGCAGCGCTTCGCGCAATTCTTCCGGCTTGACCAGCTTATCGTAATCGTGCGCGCCGGGCGGCAGCCAGCGCAGGATGCGCTCGGCGCCGACGATGGCGAAGGCGAATGCCTCGGGCGTGCGGTTGATGGTCGAGAGGATCAGCAGGCCGCCCGGCTTTACCAGGCTGGCGGCGGAAACAAGGAACGCGTTGATGTCGGAAACGTGCTCGATGATCTCCAGCGCCAGCACAACATCGGCCAGCGGTTCGCCGTCGGCGACGAGGTGTTCCGGCAGGCCGACGCGGTAGTCGATGCCGGCGGTTGCGCCGCTGGCGTGCGCGCGGGCGGCGGCGATGGCTTCCGGCGCGGCGTCAATCCCGCGCACATTGGCGCCCAGGCGCGCCATCGGCTCCGTAACCAGCCCGCCGCCACAGCCAAGATCAAGCACGGAGAGACCCTTGAACGGCTGGCGTGCGGCTTGATCGAGGCTGAAATGACGGACGATCTCGCTCCGGATGAATTCAAGGCGAATCGGATTCATCTTGTGCAGCGGCGCGAACTTGCCCTTCGGGCTCCACCACTGATCGGCGATGACCGCGAATTTGGCGACTTCGCCGGCATCGAGGCTGCCAAGGCTCGTATTCGGGTGCGTATCGCTAACCATTGTACCCGTGACCCGATCCTGGACGTTATCGCGCCAAAACGGCGCGCGCCTTGCGGCGCGTTCACTCAGAGATAGCCTTTCGCGCAAGGTACGTGCTAGAGGCGCCCCGTCGCCGGCACGATCGGCGGCCCGTAACGGACGCCAAATAAAGCCGCGCCAGGGCCTCAAAGGCCTTTCGGCGCGCGGCCCCGTTGCCGGGGAGGATGAAGGACAGGGCCCAGGCACGCAATGAGCCGTTTAGTGATGAAATTCGGCGGTACGTCGGTAGGCGACGTAGAGCGCATCCGGCGGGTGGCCCGGATAGTTGCGGCTGAGCGCCAGCCGGGCCGCGGCGTGGCGGTGGTGGTTTCGGCCATGTCCGGCGAGACCAACAAGCTGGTCGCGTTCGCGCAGGATGCCGGAGGCGAACTCGCCAGCAAAGCGAACGGCGCGGATGGCTCCAACAGCGCGCTGGCGTTCGACGACGAATACGATGTGGTGGTTTCGACTGGCGAGCAGGTAACCACAGGCCTTCTGGCGCTGGCGCTGCGGCGCATGGGAATCCCGGCGCGGTCCTGGCAAAACTGGCAGATCCCGATCGTGTCCGACGCAGCTCATGGCAAGGCGCGCATCGATTCCATCGACGAAGACAAGCTCGGCAAGAGCATCGACGCTGGCGAAGTCGCCGTCATCCCCGGATTCCAGGGCATTACCGCCGGCGAGCGTGTTACAACGCTGGGGCGCGGGGGTTCCGATACAAGCGCCGTGGCGGTGGCGGCGGCGCTTAAGGCCGAGCGTTGTGACATCTATACGGATGTAGACGGCGTCTACACGACCGATCCGCGGATCGTACCCAAGGCCCGGCGTCTAGACAGGATTTCCTACGAAGAAATGCTGGAGATGGCCTCGCTTGGCGCCAAGGTGCTGCAGACTAGGTCGGTCGAGCTTGCGATGGCGCAAGGCGTGAAGGTGCGGGTTCTGTCAAGTTTCGTGGAGCCAGGTGAGCCAAATGCGGGCACGCTTGTGTGCGATGAGGATGAGATAGTGGAAAAGCAGATCGTTTCTGGCGTGGCCTACAGCCGGGATGAAGCGAAGATCACGCTGATCGGCGTGGAAGACCATCCTGGCATCGCGGCCGAGATTTTCGGCCGCCTCGCCGATGGCGGCGTCAACGTCGATATGATCGTGCAGAGCGAGGCGCGCACGCCGGGCCGGCAGAACATGCTGTTCACGGCGCCGGACCGCGAAGCGCTGCGCGCGCAGGACATCCTCGCCACCCACCGCGCCAAGATCGGCTACGAAGACCTTCATCTGCGCCGCGACGTGGCGAAGGTTTCGGTGATCGGCGTTGGCATGCGCAGCCATGTCGGCGTGGCGCGCACGATGTTCGAGGCGCTCGCCGCTAAGGGGATCAATATCGAGGCGATCTCGACTTCTGAGATTAAGATCAGCGTTCTGATCGATTCCCAATATACCGAATTGGCCGTGCGCGCTTTGCACACCGCTTACGGTCTGGACGCCGCCTGAGGCTCGCGCCTTTCCGCGGCGTTTCAGACCTGGACACTTAAACGTGCAGGATCAGGTCGTGACGCCCCTCCAGACGATCGCCTGTAACAACAAGGCCGCGCGCCCTCCCGGCGCGCGGGCGATCGCGTCATGAGCGCGGCGGGACCCATGGCCGCCGGCGGCTCGCGCGTCATATTGCGGCGGCTGCGGGAAATCTGGAGCGCGGCGGCTTCAGCGCAGGAGCGGCTGGATCGGCTCGTAACCATGATCGGCTCGACCATGGTCGCCGACGTGTGCTCGATCTATCTGCGCCGGGGCGAGGCGTACGAATTGTTCGCCACCGAAGGCCTCCGGCGGGACGCCGTTCACCGCACACGGCTGAAGCCCAGCGAGGGCCTGGTCGGCCTTGTTGCCGAAACCGGCGCGCCGCTGAACCTTTCCGACGCGCCGCATCATCCGCGCTTTTCCTACCGCCCGGAAACCGGCGAAGACCCGTTCATGAGCTTTCTCGGCGTGCCGATCATCCGGTCTGACCGGGTGTTTGGCGTGCTTGTCGTGCAGAACCGCGTCGCCAAGCTCTACGCCGAGGACGAGGTCGAGGCGCTCCAGACCATCGCCATGGTGCTGGCTGAAATGGTCGCGGCGGGCAATTTCGGCGCGCTAGGCGGCCTTCAGGAAGTCGAGATCAAGCTCAGCCAGCCCGAACGTTTTACCGGCCGGTCTTTCAGTGAAGGTCTGGCGATCGGTACGGTCGTGCTGCACGAGCCGCATGCGCCGCTGGGGCGGATGATCGCGGACGATCCGCTGCGCGAGGATGCCCGGCTTGACACCGCGCTCGCCGAGGTGCGGGCCAACCTGCAGAGCATGATCGATGGCGAGCCGGGCCGTCTGTCCAGCGTATCGCGCGAGGTGCTGGAGACCTTCCAGCTGCTGGCGGCAGACCGGGGCTGGGAAATGCGGCTCAAGGACAGCCTCCGCTCTGGTCTGACCGCCGAGGCCGCGGTGGAGCGCGCGCGCCAGGATCACCGGGCCCGCATGCTGGCCGCCCGCGATCCCTATCTGCGCGACAGGCTGCACGATTTTGAGGATCTCGATAACCGGCTGCTCCGCGCTCTGACTCAAGGGCACGCGCCGGCGCATAACGGTATTCCGCCAGACGCGATCCTGGTGGCGCGCGATCTGGGGCCGGCGGAATTGCTCGAATACGAATCGCGCGCCCTCAAGGGCGTGGCGCTTGAGGAGGGTGGATCGTCATCGCACGCGGCGATTGTGGCGCGGGCGCTGGGCATACCGATGGTTGGGCGATTACAGGGGCTCCTGCCGCGGGTAGAGCAGGGCGACCGTATCGTGCTCGACGGTGAACGCGGCGAGGCGCAGGTGCGGCCTCAGCCGGAGGTTCTGCGCGCTTATGAACAGCGCGTCTCGCTACGGTCAGCCCGGGCGCAGGAATTCGCCCGCCTCCGCGATCAACCGGCGCAAACCCCCGACGGGCGCAAGGTGACGCTTTTGCTGAATGGGGGCTTGACGCTTGACGCTCAGCACCTGGCCGAGGCCGGCGCCGAGGGGATGGGTCTCTTTCGCACGGAATTCCAGTTCATGGTTTCCGAGACCATGCCCCGTTTGGAGGCGCAGACGCGACTGTATCGCGACGTACTCGACGCGGCGGGCGATCGGCCGGTTACGTTCCGCACCCTCGATCTTGGCGGCGATAAGGTGCTGCCCTACGTCACGCAGACGGATCGGGAGGAGAATCCGGCCCTTGGCTGGCGCGCATTGCGCATCGGTTTGGATCGGCCGGCGCTACTGCGTTACCAGCTCCGCGCCCTGATCCGCGCCGGCGAAGGCCGCGGCTTGCGGATTATGTTCCCGCTGGTCACGACCATAGACGAATTCGACGCCGGCCGCGCCATGGTCGATCGGGAATTGGCCTGGGCGAGGGACCATGGCAGGACCATGCCCGCCGATATCAAGGTTGGGGCCATGCTTGAGGCGCCGGCGCTGGCCTTCGCCATCGATGCGCTGGCCGGCAAGGCTGACTTCCTGTCGATCGGCACCAACGATTTGATGCAGTATTTCTTCGCGTCTGATCGTGGCAACCCGCGCGTTTCAGATCGCTATGATATCCTGAGTCCCCCGGCGTTACGCTTCCTGCGCCAGATCCGGCAGACGGCGAACGCGGCGGGCCTACAGCTTTCGATTTGCGGCGAGGCGGCGGGCCGCCCTCTGGAAGCGATGGCGTTGATCGCGCTGGGCTTCGATCGCCTTTCGATGCCCGCGTCAGGCGTGGGGCCAGTCAAGCGCATGGTGCGCTCGCTCAACGCTGCGCGCGCGTCCAACTTTATCGAAGCGGCGATCGCCGCACCCAAAGGGTCTATTCGTCAAGAGCTATTAACGTTTGCGCAAGATCAAGGCGTAATGCTCTGATATGTTGAAGGCCCCAGATTCGGGGTTTAGACATAGTTTTGGCGCAGAAATTGCGTTCAAGACCGGCGGTGGCGGTATCACCCTTGCGGGCCTTATTAGCGATGTTTCAACCTGGCAGTTCAAGCGACACGGCGAGCGAAGCCGCGGCGGCTGTGCGCAAGCCTGACAGGCTGGCGCCGGTCGTTGATGAATCGCTGCGCGCCGGCGCCAAGCTCGCGCAGGCGCGCCAGCTGCGCGGCCTGACGATCGACGATATCGCTGACCGCACGAAAGTGCGGCGTGATTACATCGAAGCGATCGAGGCGATGAACGTGAAGTTTCTGCCCGGCCGCGCCTACACGATCCCTTATGTCAAGAGCTACGCCAAGCTCGTCGGCCTTGAAGAGCAAGCGCTCGTCAGCCAATTCCTGCGCGAGTCGGCTCTGGCGCGCGAAGACGCCCAGCCGCAATTGCGCAATCCAGAATCCAAGCCGCGTACCGAGCGGCCCTGGATGATGGCGGTGGTGATCGCGTTCGCAGCCGCCGGCTTCCTCGGCTGGCAGGCTTTGCGCGGCGCTCCAGAACCGGCCAAGACCGCCGCCGCGCCGAATCAGGCCGTGACGCCTGCTGCGCCGCCACCCGTGCTCGCCACGCAGGCGACGCCTGCCGGGCCGATCCCGGTGATCGAGCTGACGGCGATGATGCCGGCCTGGCTGGAAGTGCGCGGCCCGGATGGCACGATCTTCCTTTCGCGCGATCTCAACGCCGGCGACCGTTACCGCCCGGATGTCGGCGCTGGCTGGACGCTGCATGCGCGCGATGGCGGCGCGTTCGCCGTAACCATTAATGGCCAGCCGGTTGGTCTCCTGGGCGAGAAGGACGGCCCGGTTCTCGGCCGCCATGTCGATACAATGGCTGAAAGCCTCGCGCCGCCGCCGCCCTTGGCGCCGCCCGCCGCCGCGCCTCCGGCCGCCGCCGCGCCCACGCAAGGCTAGACCAGTTCCCGGGAAGTTAATCGTAGCGGCGCCTTGCGCTGATTGCGGGTGCGTCTAAGACGCTGGGCCAGCACCCTTTTGGAGGAGAAGTCCCATGGCGGTCGATGGAACCTGGAACGTCAGCGTGCAATCGCCGATGGGCGAACAGAAGGCGCAGCTGGTGCTCAAATCCGAAGGCGACGCGCTTTCCGGTGCGGGCAAAACGGCCGGCAATTCGGTTGATATCGCCAACGGCAAGGTCGAGGGCGACAAGGCAACCTGGCAAATGACCATCCAGCAGCCATTCCCGATGACCCTGGATTATGACGTGATTGTCGCCGGCGACGAGATGCGCGGCATGGTCAAGGCCGGGGCGTTCGGTTCTTTTCCGATAACGGGACAGCGCGCCTAGGCGACGAGGGCGTCCCTCAGCCTATATTGAGGTCAGTATGGACGGCGGCGGCCACCTTCACGACATTCGTCCCTGGCGGCGGATAGACCGGCGCAAGTCGCGCCGGATCATGGTCGGCGCGGTGCCCGTGGGCGGCGATGCGCCGATCCCGGTCCAGACGATGACCAACACACCGACGAGCGATCCCGGCGCGACCATCGATCAAATCCGGCGGGCGGAGGAGGCTGGCGCCGATATCGTCCGCGTTTCGTGTCCCGATGAGGATAGCACGCGCGCACTGGCCGCGATCGTGCAGGCGGCGAAAGTCCCAATCGTCGCCGACATCCATTTCCATTACCGCCGCGCGATCGAAGCGGCGCAGGCGGGCGCGGCCTGCCTGCGGATCAATCCCGGCAATATCGGCTCGCCGGCGCGGGTGAAGGAAGTGATCCAGGCGGCGAAGGATCACGGCTGCTCGATCCGCATCGGCGTTAACGCCGGCAGCCTCGAAAACCATCTGCTTGAGAAGTACGGCGAGCCTTGTCCCGAGGCCATGGTCGAGAGCGCACTGTTCCACGCCGCGCTGCTCGAGGAACATGATTTCCGCGAGTACAAGATCAGTGTGAAAGCGTCCGATCCGTTCCTAATGGTGGCGGCCTATCAGCAATTGGCTGACGCGACGGACGCGCCGCTGCATGTCGGCGTGACGGAGGCAGGCGGGTTGCGCATCGGGATCACCAAGAGCGCGATCGGCATCGGCTCGCTGCTCTGGGCCGGCATTGGCGATACGATCCGCGTGTCGCTCTCGGCCGATCCGGTCGAGGAAGTGAAGGCCGGGTTCGACATTCTGAAATCGCTCGGCATCCGCGCCCGCGGGGTGAATATCATCGCGTGCCCATCCTGTGCGCGGCAGGGCTTCAACGTGATCGCCACGGTTGAAGCGCTGGAGGAGCGCTTGGCGCATATCGTCGAACCGATGAGCCTTTCGATCATCGGCTGCGTGGTGAACGGGCCGGGCGAGGCGCTAATGACCGATCTCGGTTTCACCGGCGGCGGCAAGGGCGCGGGCATGGTGTATATGGCCGGCAAGCCGGACCATAAGATGGACAACGAAAACATGATCGACCACATCGTCGAGTTGGTCGAAGCGCGCGCGGCTGAGATCGCGGCGAAGAAATAGGCGGGGTGTGATCGACTTTGAGCAAGTTGAACCCGCCCGCAAAGCTACACGTCAAACTCGCTGAGCACGTCAAGGGTGACAAGCGGCTGGGCTATGAAAGCGCTATGTCCGGTACCGGGTGTCTGATGCAGACCATGCCAGACAACGAATACATCATCGAAATATATGATGCTGACCGGCTCCGTGGGTTTCTACACATATTGCCGCACTGGGAGCGATCTGGAGTGTGTAGTGCGTGGCGGATTGAGGGGGAGTAGCTTTCTAGTTGCCTCACTCCAGCGCTCCAATATATCCATCGAGCCATGCGCGATGCCGATGATCGCGACGGCGCCGTTCACGACGATGTAGAAAATCAGATGCGATCCGTGGCGATAGCTTCGATAGCCTTCGCCGATCTCGTCGCGCGCGCGCTCGGCTGTTGGGTGGGCGTCGAGCCATTCAAAGCGCCGGATCATGTCCGTCAGATATTTTTCGGTCTGGCGTTCGCCCCAGCGCGCGAGCGAAAAATCGGCGATGGCGTCCAGATCCTTCGCCGCGCCCGGCGTCAGGCGGTAGCCGCTCAAGCCTTGGCGGCGCGTTTCACGGCGCGCTTGAGAACGTCCTGCGCCGAAACCTCAACAAAGTCGCGGCGCCGCGCCTCAGCCGCGCCCTCGGCAAGATGATCCTGAAGCGCCTTGAGGCGCTTGCCGCGCTCCTCCAACTCACGCAGGGCCGCGCGCACCACCTCGCTCGCGGAGGCATACCGCCCGCTGGCGATCTCGCGCTTCACAAACTTTTGCCAATGCGGGCCGAGGGAGAGTGAGGTCGTCGCCATAGCTCACGTTTATTCAAAATGAATAATACAGGTTGTCGCGCACCGATCAAGCTCGTAAGTGAGCAGCGTGCACGATTCCGAATCCAAGCTCCCGCGGGAAATCCGGGCCCGCGCCGTTTATGGCCGGCCGGGGGGCGAATATGCGTGGCGCGTGCAGGATATCCCCGCGGTGATCGATGCGGCGCGCGACGCCTCGCTTTTCAATCTCGGCGGGACGCTCCAGTTTTATCTGCCCGGCGGGGAAATCCTGGAATGCTATTGGGTGGATGTCGATGTCGGCGATCCGCCGGCGCAGATCGAGGATTGGGAAGACAAGGTGCATTGGGCCGCGATGACCGCGCGCCGCCGCTTTCAGGAGTCCACCAAGAGCTTCGACCTCGTTGGCCCCGCCCGCACGGCGTTTGAGGCTTTGCGCGAGGAAGAGGCAAAAGGCGTCGATCTTTCCTCGCTGATGTGCTTCGTCTGGTCCGTATCCGATGCGGCCGAGTTTAACGCTGTCCAGTCCCGCAATCATTGAAGGCGCACGCCCTTGGTTTCCCCCGAGATTCAATCCACGTTCGATTACCTCTTCGACACCGCCGCCAAGGCGCTGAAATCCAATCGCTCGTTCGCGCCGGTCGCCAGCGCGCTTATGGCCGATGGCGAGCGTACGCATTCGATCACCGACCTGCGCACGCTGAGTTCCCAGCCGGCCGAGCACATCATCGCGCTGATCGACGGCTTGCGGACGCAAGTGGGGCGCGGCGGTGTGGCGGCGGCGGGCCTGGTGTTCGATTCCGCCGCGCCGCCGGACATCCAGGGCGGAGCGAGCGCGATATGCGTACATGCCGAGGCGCCTGGCGAGGCGGTGCAGATCTTCGTGGCCTACAGCCGCGACCGCGCTGACGAGCCAGTGTTCGGCGAGCCGGTGCTGCAGGATGCGCTGGCGCGGATATTCACCGCCTAGCGATGGCCGCATTGCGTTCCGCGCCGACACGCCGCATTTAGCGTCCCCATGTCTCTCGCGCGGCTTGAAGGCCGCTTGTCCCAGGCGCTGGAGCGCTACGACTTCGTCGAATCCCGCATGGCCGCGGCGATGGACGGCGGCGAGATCGCGCGCCTTTCGAAAGAGCATTCCGATCTGAAGCCGCTGGTCGATGCGGTGAGCGCTTTCCGTGCGGCGCAGAAGGAGAAGGCAGAGCTGGAAGCAATGCTCGCCGATCCGGACATGCGCGAGATGGCCGAGGCTGAACTGGATAGCGTCAAGGAGCGCCTGCCGCTTCTCGAGCGCGAGACGCTGTTGCTGTTGCTTCCGAAGGACAAGGATGAGAGCGCGTCGGCGATCCTCGAAATCCGCGCGGGCACGGGTGGGGAGGAGGCGGCGTTGTTTGCCGGCGATCTCTTCCGCATGTATCAACGTTACGCGTCGATTAAGGGCTGGAAGCTCGACGTGGATTCAATGACCGAGAGCGATCTTGGCGGCTACCGGGAAATCGTCGCCAGTGTTTCCGGCAAGGGCGTGTTCGGCCGGATGAAATATGAGAGCGGCGTGCATCGCGTGCAGCGCGTGCCGGAGACGGAAGGCGGCGGGCGCATCCACACGTCGGCGGCGACGGTGGCGGTGTTGCCGGAGCCGGAAGATGTCGACGTGCAGCTCAACATGGAAGATGTCCGCGTCGATACGATGCGCGCTTCGGGCGCCGGCGGTCAGCACGTCAACAAAACCGACAGCGCCGTGCGCATGACACACATTCCGTCCGGCATCGTCGTCATCGCGCAGGAGAAGAGCCAACACCAGAACCGCGCCAATGCGATCAGGATTCTTAAGACCAAGCTTTACGACGCCGAGGTTCAGAAACAGGCGAGCGCGCGGGCGGCCGAACGCAAGGGCCAAGTCGGCAGCGGTGATCGTTCGGAGCGCATCCGCACGTACAATTTTCCGCAAGGCCGCGTCACTGATCACCGGATCAACCTGACGCTCTATAATCTACCCGAAGTGATGAACGGCGGCGGCCTGGACGAAGTCATCGAGGCGTTGAGCGCCGACGAGCAGGCGGCGAAGCTCTCGGCGCTGGAGGAGGGGTGAATCCCCTTCTCCCAAAAGGAGAGAAGGACTAATCTGCGGCCGCTAGGGAGGCGCGCATGACCATGAATCCAAACAAGGCGCTTTGGGAAAAGGGCGATTTCACGCGGCTTGCGGCGACTATGCGGGCGAGCGGCGATGCGCTGGTCGAGTCCATCGGGGTAACGCCCGGCATGCGCGTGCTCGATCTCGGGTGCGGCGATGGCACGACCGCCGTGCCGGAAGCGCAGCGCGGGGCGGACGTGCTGGGTGTGGACATCGCGGAAAATCTCGTTGCGGCAGGAAACAGGCGCGCGAAGGAACTCGGCCTTGCCAATCTGCGCTTCGAGCAGGGCGACGCCAGTGCGCTGACCGATCTGCCCGATGCGCAATTCGATCTGGTGGTATCCATTTTCGGCGCGATGTTCGCGCCGCGCCCGTTCGACGTGGCGAAGGAAATGGTGCGCGTGACCAAGCCGGGCGGGCGCATCGTGATGGGCAATTGGATTCCTGGCGATCCGACTTTGGTGGCGCAGATTCTGAAAATCAGCGCGGCCTATTCGCCGCCGCCGCCGGAAGGGTTCATCAGCCCGATGACATGGGGCGTGGAAGCCAATGTGATCGAGCGCTTCGGCGCGGCGGGCGTGGCGAACGACAATATCGCATGTCAGCGCGACACCTATGTGTTCGAATATGACGGCGCGCCAGCCGCTTTCCTTGACGAATTCCGGAATTATTACGGGCCGACGATGAACGCCTTCGAAGCGGCGGCGAAGGCGGGCAAGGAAGAGGCGCTGAAGCAGGAACTGGTCGCGCTGTTCGAGGCGCAGAACCAGGGCGGCGGCAAGACGCGCATTCCGGCGACGTTCCTGCGCGTGACAGTCTCGCGCTAGCGCTGCGGCATGTTCGCGGCGGGCGACAAGGGTCACGCGTGAACAGATTTCGCTCTGCCTGCGGCTTTATTGAGCAAGTCTGCCTGCATCGGTCTGACTTTGTCGATCGGGCGCTGCCCGGCGGCGGCCATACGCGCACAAAGCGGATCGTTTTTTACTCAGGAACAAGCCATGAGCGCCAATCCGTCACGGCTGCAGGCCAAATAGGCGGGGTTAATTTCCCGTCTCCCGCCTGCGGGAGAAGGGCCGGCGCTGGGTGTTATGTTTTAGCGTTGGCGCCGATCAGGCCTTCAAGGCGGGCATAGCTATCCTCCATGCCGTGTTCCATGCCCGTGGCCAGCATCGCCGCGCGGGTTGCGGAATCGGGCAGCGTCATGCGCATCGTCATCAATGTGCCGGCGCCATCTGCCTCGAAGCGTGTCTCGACGTGATTGTCCGGCGTCGGGTCGGGCAGGTGCATGCGCTCGACGTGAACGAGCTTCTCGTTGGGAACGAGTTCCTTGTATTCGCCGGTGAGATAGAAGCCCGCTCCTTTGCCGTCGCTCCATTCGTAGCGGATGGCGCCGCCAGGCTTTGCTTCGTTGATGCAGACCGGCATAGTCCAGCCCGGCGGGCCGAGCAGCCATTTCTGCACCAGCGCCGGATCGGTATGTGCGCGGTACACAGCTTCGGGCGGCGCTGCGAAGTGGCGCGTTACGATGACATGATTGTCGCCTTGAATGATCAGGGTGAACTTGCTCATTTCCCGGTTCCTTTCGTTTCGCTTTTCATGTCCGCAAGCACCGCATCGAGGCGCAGGTAATTCTGATCGAGCGCTTGGCGCAGCATGCTCAGCCATTCCCAGATTTCGTCCGTCGCCTGCGGCGCGAGGCGGCAGGGGCGGCGCGTTCCGTCGACGCGGCGCGTGATCAGGCCGGCGCCCTCCAATACTTTGAGGTGCTTGGAGATCGCCGGCTGGCTCATGGCGAACGGTTCGGCGATCTCCATCACCGTGGCCTCGCCTTGGGCCAACCGGGCAATGATGGCGCGGCGAGTCGGATCGGCCAGGGCAGCGAACGTCGCGTCTATCATATCCATATAGTTATATAACTAATATGGAATGTAAAGGTCTTTGTTCGTTAGGTCAGGCAGGGCTTGTCCGAGGGCAGCTGCCCGGTCTGATCAGGACTCGCGCCGCCCGCGCTGCTGACGCGCATTCTGCCGCCGCCAAGATATTGGATCGTGCAGGCGTCCCATTTCCGGCAAAGGGTCTGGACGCCCTTAAGCGCAGTGTTGTCATAGACGAAGCGCTGCGGCCCGGCGACGATTTCCATACAGCTCATGTCCCGGAAATGGTGGCTGGGCGGAACATGAATGGTCTGGCTTGGCCCGGCCTTCATCGTCGGCGACCAGCGGTCATAATCCTTGTGCCAATAGCGCACCACCAGCGCTTGCGCGCTCTCGTTCTCGATTTTGCTGAGCTGGTCGCAGCCGCACAGCGCGAAAACCGCGCCGGCGAGGAAAATCAATCTGGCGCGGCGCTTGGTCATCGGGTCTATCGCAGTCTGGGTGCTTTTTTCTTGATGCGTCGAATTTTTCGTCTTTGCCAGAGGAATGATGACCGCAACGCTTCTCTCCGCGTGGAAATCAGCGCGTGAGCGGCTGGCGGCGGCGGGCGTGGATAGTCCCGCGCTGGACGCGCGCATGCTGATCGAGGCGGCCACAGGCGCGACCCGGCTGGATATCCTCACGGACCCGTATCGCGCACTCGATGACGCAGCGATGGCGCGCGCCGAGGCGCTGATCGTGCGGCGAGAGGCGCGCGAGCCGGTTTCGCATATCGTCGGCTATCGCGATTTTCGCGTGCATCGCTTCGCGGTGACGAAGGATGTGCTGACGCCGCGGCCGGAAACCGAAACGTTGGTCGAGGTGGCGCTCGAGCGCGTAGCGCTGAACATCCCGAATCGCGTGATCGATTTCGGAATCGGCTCAGGTGCGATCCTGCTCTCGATCCTATCGCAGCGGCCTTCGGCTGAAGGCGTCGGTGTTGACGTAAGTCCGGCGGCGTTGGCGGTGGCGAAGCAGAACGCCGCGGCGCTGCAGATTGAGCGGGTGACGCTCGTGCAATCGGATTGGGACAGGGAAATCGAGGGCGCGTTCGATCTACTGGTGTCCAATCCGCCCTACATCCGCACGGGCGCGCTGGCGCTGCTTGATCCGGAAGTCGGCCGGTACGAGCCCCATCTGGCGCTTGATGGCGGGCCGGACGGGCTGGATGGCTATCGCGCGGTTCTGTGCGCGGCGAAGCGGCTGTTGAAGCCCGGAGGGTCTTTTGTCCTGGAGTTGGGCGAGGGGCAGGCCGAGGCGGTGTGGGCGCTGGCGGATGAAATGCGCTTAACGCCCGAGGATGTCCGGGACGATCTGGCTGGTATTGCTAGGGTATTGAGCGGCCGTTCTTTATGACTTTGCGCTGATATCTTCATGAAAAAACCCTTGGAAAGAAGGGCGGCGCAGGCTAGCTATGCTTGAAGGACTTCCAGGCGCAGGACGCGGGGATTAGGCGTTCCAGCCATAAGTCCGATGGGTAGGCGGCTCCAAAAATTGGCAGGAGCTGCCGGCGCGCAATGGGCGCGCATTCGCCGAAACAGCGGAACCAACCCAGCGCAAGGCCCTCGTCGATACACCTGGCAACCCTGTTGGGCGGCAAGAACGACGCGAACAAGTAACCTAAGGACGAACGGAAATTCTTATGAAGCGTCAGCGCGGCCGAGGCCGCAAACCGGGCGGCGGCGGCAGTTATAGCGGCGGCGGCGGCGGACAAGGCAACCATCCCAATCGCACGCTTGAGAGCAATGGACCGGATGTGAAAGTCCGTGGTTCGGCCTCGCACATTTACGAAAAATACGTGCAGCTGTCGCGGGACGCCTCATCAGCTGGTGACCGGGTGCTGTCAGAAAGCTACGCGCAATTCGCCGAGCACTATTATCGCATGCTCCGGGCGATGCAGCCGCAGACGCCGGTCTATGAACCCCAGCGGGTCGGCCAGGATCTCGATTTCGATCAGGAAGACGGCGACGAGGGCGAAGAGGGCGAAGGCGCCGAGGGCGGCGAAGGCCAAGGCCACAACCAGGGCGACGGCCAACAGGGCTACCAGCAGCGCGAACAGCGGCAGCCCTATCAGGGTGATCGCCAAAATGACCGTCAGGGCGAGCGTAATGGCGGCCAGTATCGCGATCGCGGCTACAACAATCGCGACCGCGGCCCGCGCCCCGAACAGCGGAGCGATCAACGCCAGGACGTCCGTCCCGACCAACGCCCCGAACAACGCCCCGAACAACGCTACGAGCGGAGCGAACCGCGCCCGGAACAGCGTGTCGAAGCCAGCGAAGGCCAGCCTTATGAGGGTGAGCCGCGCCAGCAGGCGGCCGAAGCGCCCGTCGAGGAGGGCGACGAAATACGCACGCCGCGCCGTGGGCGTGGCCGCGGCCGCGCCCGCTATCGCGCGCCAGACGATCGCGGCCCTGGCGCAGACGGCCAGGGCGAGGCGGGCCCCGTCGAAGGGTTCGGCGACGCGGTCCCGGCCTTCGTCGGCAACGACTAGCAAGGCTGATTTCGTTGATCACGCGCAAGGCCCGATCGGGCCTTGTCGGATCATTTGGCCACTCCTACCTCAGCAGCGACAGCGTAGCCCGTCGCCTCTTAAGGGGCGGGACCGCGCTGGCGTTCGCATAGGGAGATGCCGGAATGGATCTCGAAAAATTCACGGAACGCGCCCAGGGCCTGATCCAGGCGGCGCAGACAATCGCTACGCGCGAGCGCAACCAGCAATTATTGAGCGAACACCTGCTCAAAGCGCTGCTCGATGATCCCGAAGGGTTGGCGTCAACCCTGATCCGCAACGCCGGCGGGCGGCCCGAACTTGCCAAGGCTGACGTCGACAAAGCCGTTGCGGCGCTACCGAAAGTGCAGGGCGGCGGCGACCAGATGTATATCTCGCAATCGCTCTCGCGCGCGCTGGACGCCGCGCAGCAGGCGGCGACGAAGGCTGGCGATTCATACGTCACCGCCGAGCGCGTGCTATTCGGGCTTCTAATCACGCCGGACGGCAAGGCAGCCGAAGTTCTCAAGAAGGCGGGCGTCACGCCGAACGGGCTTGAGAAAGCCATCGCCGACTTGCGCAAGGGCCGCACCGCGCAATCCTCCGGCGCCGAGGGCCAGTACGATGCGCTGAAAAAATATGCGCGCGACCTCACAGAGGCGGCGCGCGCCGGCAAGCTCGATCCGGTGATCGGCCGCGATGAAGAAATTCGCCGCACGATTCAGGTGCTGAGCCGCCGCACGAAGAACAATCCCGTCCTGATCGGCGAACCCGGCGTCGGCAAGACGGCGATAGCCGAGGGCCTCGCCCTGCGCATCATCAATGGCGATGTGCCCGAGAGCCTGAAGAACAAGAAGCTGCTCGCGCTGGACATGGGCTCGCTGATCGCCGGGGCGAAATTCCGTGGCGAGTTTGAAGAGCGGCTGAAGGCCGTGTTGAGCGAAGTCATCGCCGCCGAGGGCGGGGTGGTGCTGTTCATCGACGAAATGCACACGCTGGTGGGCGCCGGCAAAGCCGAAGGCGCGATGGATGCATCCAATCTGCTGAAACCGGCTCTGGCGCGCGGTGAATTGCATTGTGTCGGCGCCACCACGCTCGATGAATATCGCAAACATATCGAGAAGGACGCGGCGCTGGCGCGGCGCTTTCAGCCGGTGTTCGTGGAGGAGCCCAGCGTCGAGGATACGATTTCGATCCTGCGGGGCCTCAAGGAGAAATACGAAGTCCATCACGGCGTGCGGATATCCGATGCTGCGATCGTCGCGTCGGCGCAGCTTTCGCATCGCTACATCGCGGACCGCTTCCTGCCGGACAAGGCAATCGATCTGATGGACGAATCCGCGGCGCGGCTGCGCATGCAAGTGGACTCCAAACCGGAAGAACTCGACGAGATCGACCGGCGGCTGATGCAGCTGAAGATCGAGGCTGAGGCGCTGAAGAAGGAAAAAGATTCCGCCTCGCAGGATCGCCTTGGCAAGCTGAAGGATGAGATCGGCAAGCTCGAAACGCGTTCGGGCGAGATCACCGCGCGCTGGCAGGCCGAGAAGCAGAAGCTCCGCGGCGCAACGAAAGCCAAGGAGGAACTTGAGCGGCTGCAGAACGATCTGCTCGATGCGCAACGGCGCGGCGATTTCGCCCGCGCCGGAGAGATCAAATATTCGCTGATCCCGGCGCTCGAAAAAGAAATCGCGGCGGCGGCGGTGGTGGGCGATGGGCCTGCGGGTCTCGTTCAGGAGGTCGTCGACGAAGAGCAGATCGCGGCGGTGGTCGCGCGCTGGACCGGCGTGCCGGTCGAGAAAATGCTCGAAGGCGAGAAGGCCAAGCTGCTGCAGATGGAACACTTCCTGCGCAATCGCGTCGTCGGGCAGGACGAGGCGCTGCGCGCGGTTTCCGATGCGGTGCGCCGCGCGCGGGCAGGGCTTCAGGATCCGAACCGGCCGATCGGCTCGTTCATGTTCCTGGGGCCGACGGGAGTCGGCAAAACGGAACTGACCAAGGCGCTCGCCGAAAACCTGTTCAACGACGACAACGCGATGACGCGCATCGACATGTCCGAATACATGGAGAAGCACAGCGTCTCGCGCCTGATCGGCGCGCCTCCTGGCTATGTGGGCTACGAAGAGGGCGGCGCGCTAACGGAAAGCGTGCGCCGCCGACCATATCAGGTCGTGCTGTTCGACGAGATCGAGAAGGCGCATCCGGATGTGTTCAACGTGCTGCTGCAAGTGCTCGATGATGGGCGCCTGACGGACGGGCAGGGCCGCACGGTCGATTTCAAAAACGTCATCCTGATCATGACGTCGAATGCCGGCGCGCAATATCTCGCCGAGCAGGAAGAGGGCGCGGACGTGGAAGACGTGCGCAGCGATGTGATGAACGAAGTGCGGGCGCGATTCCGCCCGGAGTTTCTGAACCGCATCGACGAAATCATCCTGTTCCGCCGCCTTGGCCGCGCGCAGATGAGTTCGATCGTCGATATCCAGTTGAAACGCCTGGATAAGCTGCTGGCGGCGCGCAACATGACCGTGAGCCTCGATGCGCGCGCGAAAACCGAATTGGCCAAACGCGGCTACGATCCGGTGTATGGCGCGCGCCCGCTCAAGCGCACGATCCAGAAGGAATTGCAGGACCCGCTCGCGCGCGCGATCCTGGAAGGCCGCGTGAAAGATGGCGACGCGATCACCGTGACGTTCGACGGGAACGATTTCCTGATCAACGGCGCGTCGGAGCGGCGGGCGGCGTGAGGGCGCCGTTATGAAGATTCGTCAATAGGCTATGGATTGCTCTTTTCAACTGTCATAAGATAATGACAAAGGGAGAAGTTCATGGCCGGAAAGCTCATTACTCGCCGGGATTCGCTCAAGCTGGCCGGCGTGACAGGTTTGGCCGGGCTTGTGCCTCTGCACGCAACACCAAGCGCAGCGCAAATGGCCGGCGCCTGCGAATTGGCGCCCGAGCTGGTGGTCGGGCCATATTATATCTCGGGCAGGAGTATCCGGGAAAATATCGCCGAAGATAAAATGGGCGTGCCGCTAAGTCTGCGTATTACAGTCATGGATTCACGCCGCTGCGCTCCCATACGCGGCGCGGCGGTCGATATCTGGCATTGCGATGCGCGTGGTTATTATTCCGGCTACCTTGCAACCGATCCTGATATCAATACAGGGCCCGGCGCCGGCCCTCCGCCAGGCGCCGGCCCTCCGCCGGGCTTCACGCCAGGCGCCGCGCCGCCGCCGGGCTTTACGATGGCTTGGCCGGCGCCGACGGACACGACAACCTTTCTGCGCGGCGTTCAATTCAGCGATGCGCGCGGGTTGACGAAGTTCACCAGCATTTATCCCGGATGGTATTTTGGCCGCCCGACGCATGTGCATGTGCGGGTTCATATCGAAAGCAAGATAGAGAGTGACCGTATCGTCGGCGGCCGCATCTCCCACACCGGACAATTGAGTTTTCCGGATGATTATAGCGATCGGGTAGCGGTGACGTCCCAGTACACCAATCGTAAGATCGCTCGCATCCGCAATAATGAGGATTGGGTGTTCGACGAACACACCGTCGCCTCGTGCATGCTCAAAGTACGTCAGGCCAAACGTGACCTGCCGTCCGGGCTGATCGCCGAAGCCATTGTGGTGGTGAACCCGGAAGCGACACCGGGGCCGGCATTCCCGACGCGGCGCGCTCCTGGAATGCCTGCTCCTGGCTGAGCGGCTATGCCGCGCGTCTTGCCGCTGTTGCGCGCGTGAATATTCCTGGCCGTGCGCCGGCTTGCATGAAAGGCGTCATCGCGCCGGCGGGGTTCTCGGCTTCGCCGAGCACCAGGTAGCCGTCGCTACTCATTACGCCGCCGATGCGGTCAAGCGTGGCGCCGCGGGTGTCGTCATCGAAATTGTCCAGCACGTTGCGGCAGAACACGATGTCGAACTGGCCGAGCGGGGCGGGATCGCTGAGCAGATTGTGCGCTTTCAGGTTCACGCGCGCGCGCACGCGGTCGCTGATGCGCCATTGATCGCCGAATTTTTCGAAATGGCGGACAAGGTAGTTGATCGGCAAGCCGCGCTGGACCTCGAATTGCGAGTAGAGGCCAGCGCGCGCTTTTTCGAGGATGCGCGGGGAGATGTCAGTGGCGATGATCTCGCAATCCAGCAGCCGGCCTTCGTTTTTCATCTCTTCCAGGAGCATGGCCAGCGAATAAGGCTCCTGGCCGGAAGCACAGCCTGCGCACCAGATGCGGATGCGCGCGCCAGGCCGGCGGGCGGCGAGGTCGGCGGTGATGACGCTGCGGAAGAAATCGAAGTGCTCGCGATCGCGAAAGAATTGCGTGTCGTTGCTGATCAGCGTGTCGGCGATGGCGGTGATCAGGCGCTCATCGCGGCGGGCGCGGGCGGTGGTGATCAGTTCCTGCACCGAAAGAAAGCCCTCGCGGCGCGCGATCGCGCCAGCGCGGGTTTCAATCAGATGCGCCCGCTCTGGCGGCAGCACGATCCCGCTGCGCGCCTGCAATTCGCGGGCGACATAGATGAAATCGGCATGCGTCAGCACGCTCATCAGATCAGGCCCGCCTCAGCGAATTTGGACTGCAAGATCTGCCCGTCGAACGGCTTCATGATGTATTCATCGGCGCCGGCGCGGGTCGCTTCGGAGATGTGATCGATGTCATTTTCGGTGGTGCAGAACACCACCACTGGCTTTTCTCCACCCGGCTCGCGGCGCAGCTGACGGACGAATTCGATGCCGCTCATCACCGGCATGTTCCAGTCGAGCAACACGGCGTCCGGCATCTGCTTGCGGCAGGCGGTGAGCGCTTCAAGGCCGTCGCCGGCTTCGGATGTGGCGAAAGCAAGGTCTTCAAGGATGCGTTTGGCGACCTTGCGGATCACGCGGCTGTCGTCGACGACGAGGCACGATTTCATGCCGTCTGCTCCTTGCGCTCTTCGGCAATCGCTGGTGTTGCGACTTCGCCTTCAGCGATCTCATAGCCCGCGGCGCCAAGCAGAGGCCGGAGATGCTCGTGGATGCGGTGCGCCGGATCAATCGTGATAACCGGCGCGGCGCCGGTTTGCGGCAGGCGCATGCGGAATAGGAGGCCCGCGCCGTGACGCGATTCCAGTTCCAGCCGCCCGCCGAGCTTTTCAACGCCGGCTTTCACCGCATCAAGGCCAATGCCGCAGCCGGAGAGGGTGGTGACGTGGCGCGCGGTGGTGAAGCCCGGCGCGAACATAAGGCCAAGCGTTTTCACATCGCTGAGGCGCACAGCTTGCGCCGCGCCAATCATGCCGTTTTCCACGCCGCGCTTGCGGATAGCGGCCAGATCTAGGCCTGCGCCGTCATCGGAAATGTCGATGCACAGCGCATCGCCATCGCGCCGCGCGGCGATGCGGATCGCACCGGCTTCGGGTTTGCCGCGCCGCGCGCGTTCGGCTGGCGCCTCGATACCGTGCGCCACGGCGTTGCGCACGAGATGAATTAGGATCGCGCGCACTTCCAGCGCCAGCGCAGCGTCAAGCGTGATTGCGCCGCCCTCCAATTGCAAATCGACATGCTTGCCGATCATGCCCGCTGCCTGATGCGCCATGCGCGGCAGCGAGCGGCAGATGTTCTCCAGCGGAACGCGGCGCACCGTTTGCGCGTCGTGTTCCGCGGCGAGCGAGGTGTGGACGATCGCATCTGTCAGTGCGCCTTCGGCGGCGGCGACAGGGGCGAGGCTGGTCAGCGTGTCCCGTGCGGCGGCGGCCTCGGCGCTCAAATCGTTCCAGGAAAAGCGATAGCGAGAATGCGGGGCCTGCGCTTGGCTAGTTGATGCCGCGGCCAACGCTTCGCGTAGCGCTGCATCGTCACCTGCCGGTTCGGCGCCGGCTTCTGCCCCGGCGATGATGCCGCGCACGCGCTCCGTGCAGCGTTGAAAGGTGGCGTGTTCGCCGGAAGACATGCCGCCGCGCGCGTTGGCTGCGATCAGCATGATCTCGGCGGCCTCGATCAGGGCCAGCAGGCGAGGCGTATCCATAAAGCCCGCGGCGCCGCGGATGGTATGGACCTGGCGGATGGCGGCGCGGAGGCCTTCGGGCTGGCCCAAGGCTGCTTCGGCCAGATCGAGCCGTTCTCTAGTGTCTGTCAGAAATTCCGAAAACAGCTCGTCCATCGCCCACGCCCTAAAAGGGCGCAAACGGCCCTCGCGGAATGGTTGGCGGATTTGGTTAGCGGAGTGTTTAGGATTGCGGGTCAGGCCACGAAAAGCGCGCTTTCAGGGCAAATTCGATACGCTCAGGGCTTTCCTTCGCGACCAGTTCGACGCCGGCCTGGCGGGCCATCAAATTGGTCAGGAAGGGTTGGGGGTTCAACCCCTGATAGCCGTCTTCCGAGAAATCCCCGGCAAGGCCGGCGGCCGTATCGGCTTTCAGCTTCATCCGCTCGCCTTGCGCGGTGATGCGCAGCTCGCCGTCCTCAATGAGAAGCGTGACCACACCGCCCTTGGGTAGACAATCATTGGCGATCATCAGCACATTCAGGACGACGCGGATTGCCGCGCGGGGCAGTGGCATATCCGGCGCTTGCCAATCGAGCCTGGCCTTGAAGGTCGCAAACAGGCTTTGTGCGGCGGCGTGCCCGGCGGAAAGCGGCGCCTCGCCTTCGCTGCCCAAGGCGCCGCCGAGGGCGTGACGGTAGAAGTCGAGTTTGGCGTGGGCCTTGGTCACGCCGTTTTCCAGCAGCGACAAAGCTTCGGGATCGCTGGAAGGCTGCTGCTTAAGCAGTTCCAGACCGTGCACCATCGCGGTCATTGGGCCCATGAAATCGTGGCACAGCTTCGAAGCCACGAGTTCGGCAAGGCGCGCCTGTTCCATCCGGACTCTCCACCCCAGAACCGGCAATGGTACGGCGATTCGGGGCGGAGCGGGTGTGTATAAGTGCTATTTCGGGCAGCGCGCCGGTAGGTCAACAGCGCCATCGCGCTTCACCCAGGCGCCGGCCTCGGTTTTATAAAATTGGCCAGGCGCAACCTTGGTCGAAAGCAGCGTACAGGCGGTGGACTCGGCCACGTCCTGCACCGTCACGCCGCGCTTGCCGGCAAGGTCGGTGTAGAACGCCTTGCGCTGGATGTTCACCTGGTCAACGCGCGCTTTCACGTCGCCGCCGCCTGACACAAGGCCGAGATAGCCATCGGTCTGTTCACCGGCCTGACCGCTGGCGCGGAGCGAACCTGCCAGATCGTCCTGCGCGAGCGCGGGCGCTACAAACGCGGCGGCGAAAAGCAAAGCGGCGAATCCAGAGCGGGTCATCATTCTCACCTTCATCAGAACACGCCAGGATTGGATTTCACCAAATCCTGCACGTCTTTTTCGAGCCTCACGGTGACTTCCTGTTTGATGTTGACGTTCAGGTTGATCTCGATCGGCTTGTCGGGTGCGCGCACTTGCACGCACGCGGCCAGCACCGCGAGACTTCCCGCCGCCATGAGCAAACGCGTCGGCGCCATGAATACTCCTCCTGCAGGGGTCATCGCCCTTCTTCCGGCAGCGCCGGTCTCAGGTCAATGAAAACCAAGCATTCTAGGCAGCATGACGGCGCCCGTCTGAACCGGCGCTGAATTATGGTTTGGCGGGAAGGGGCGTTTGCGGCGTGGCGGTGATGTCGATGCTGGGTTCGGGGCTCGGCGGATTGATCAGGCTCCTTGCGTCCGTGACGGAAGCGGCGGTGCGTGACAGAGCCACGAAGGGCGCCCGGACCGTGACATTGAATTTGAACGGAATTCCGACCAGCTTGATCTGGGCGGGGCCGGCACTCTGGCTCACGGGCTCGCGGTTGACGCCTGAGAAAGTGATGGCGGTGACGAGTTCGTCATCCAGATTGCCGGACAGCGCGAGCCTCAGATCGTCGTATCGGAAGGAACGGAGCGCATCGAAGGCAAGCTGGGCGACGCCCCCCTGCTTGATGTCGGAATTGTACTGAATCGTGCCGCCGCCGGGGGCGGCTTGCAGTTTGCCATCCTCGATCCGGGCTTTGCCATCGGTGACGATCAGCGGGAAGCGGCCTTCGACCTTTCCGGTCGCGACAAGGTCTTTGACGTTCAACTGCTTGATCAGCTCGTTCACATCGACATCGGCGAGGTCGAGCGTGAAGCGCGTTTCCTTGGCGTTGAAATCGAACGTCGATGGCATCACTGAAAGCCGCCCACCAGCGAACGGCCAAATCGCCGCCTCAAGCACGACGTTGAGATCGGGCTTCATCTGGAAACTGATCACGCCATCCTTGACGACGATGCCGGGATTAATCTGGCCGACTTTGATCGTCTGGCCTGGCGGCGTGGAGAGCGTGGCGAAATCACTGAAATTGATTACGCCGCTAACGCCTTCAACCGGGCCGAGCGCGGCTGTGGCCATGTTGAGTGTTTTCAGATCGAAGCGCGCATCTGTTGTGAAAGTTTCGCTGCGCCAGTGCGCACCAATGTCGGCGTCAATCGGCCCAGCGACGTTGGCGACAACGCCAAGCACGGTTTCGCTGATCTGATAGGGTTGCAGCAGCGGCGAAAAGGTGAGGGCGCGGGCCGTGACAGCGGCGTCGCCGTTGCCGGATGCAAGATCGTGGGTCAGCGTGAACTGGCCGAGGGCGGCATCAGGCTTCTCCAGCCGGATCGCGCCATTGGCGGTGGCTTTGCCGCCTTCCAGCGCCGCGGTGACGTTGCGCAGCGTCAGCGGCTGAAGGATTTTCGTATCGTGCCAATCGAACACGCGGCCGGCGCCATCGGTGACGCGCAGCACGGCTTCATCGCCTTTGGGCTCGATAATCAATTTGCCATTGAAGGATTCCACCCGCGCCGGGGCGGTGTTGTCTTCGATCGAGACATCGCTGAGATCGCCGGTCACGCGCCAGCTTTGTGCGGTGGTCAGCAGATTGGCGGTGAGGCCTTTGCCGCGCAGGTTCACGCGCCGCGTGGCGTCCCATTCGATCGACAAAGCGGGCTCGGCGACCTTCGTGTCGAGCCGCATGCCGGCATTGCCGCCGCCAAGATTTGAGGCGACGGAGGCAAGGGTGAGCGTCGCCGGGCGGGCCGGTGTTCCCTCCATGCGGCCGTTGAGCGTCGTTTTGCCGATGTAGAAGCCGCCGGAATAATTGCCGGCCTGGTCCGCCGCCGCGAAGGCGCCGCCGCTGGCGGGACATAACGAAAGCGCGGCGTTGTCGAACAGCAGGCCCGCCGCTTCGATACGCCCGGTGCGGATATCCTGACACACGCCGTTCGCAGGCTCGATGCGGAAGCCTTCTTTCCAACGCGCGGCGATGTTGAGCGGCGTCGTGGCATCGACAAGGCGCAGCCCGGCGATTGGGCCAGTGAGTTTGACATCGCCCTTCAGCGTTGCGCTGCCCGCACTGCCTTCGTTCTTGATATCGAATGCCAGCGCCTGGGTTTGCAGCGCTGCGTCGCGGGCGCGCCAATGTGAAATCTGCGCATCGCCCTGCACGGCCAGGCGGTCTTTATCGATCTGCAGGCGGGAGACGGTGATCTTGCCTTGCGGCAGGCTGGCGCCGGCGATGTCAATCGACGCGCCGCCATCGAAAGCGCCGCTCGGCACTACGATGCCGAAAGACGGGCCTGCGTGGCTTAGCGGCGCCACTGTGATTTGAGCGCCGCTGGCGGCTTTCAGATTCGCCGCGCCCGAGGCGGCAAGGCGGCCCTGGCCGTTCGCCCACGCAAAAGAAAGCGGCGCGGCAAGCGAGAACCGGGAGAGAGCGCGGTCCAGCGCCGGTTTGCTGGCGCTGACCAAGGGCTCCAGCGGCGTGCCGCCGAGGCCGGGGATGGCATCGGTGATCGTGCGGCGCGTGCGCGCGTCTATGCTCGCCTGCGGCGCGGCCAGATCGCCTTGCACGGTGAACGTCCAAGGCGAGCGAGAAAAATCTCCCGAAAGCGGACCGTCAAGTTTGGCGCCCGGCGCCGAAAAACCGAACGCGCCGCCGCGCCCAAGGGTGAGCGCATAGCCGCCGGCGAGGCGTGCGTTTTCCGCGCGCAATGTTGCGTCGGCGATGATGTTTCCGGCGTCGATCGTGTCGCCCTTCGCCGCGGCAAGCGCGGCGCGGAGCGTGGCGCTCCATGTCTGCGGTATGAAGCCCGCGCCGATGGCGCCTGTGTCGCCCTGCGAATCGAGGCTGGCGCCGCGCCAGGTGATGTTTGCGATATTGGCCTCGTCAAAGCCGGCTTTCGCCTCGAAACGGGAATTATTCAGCCCAACGGGGGCGGCGGCGGCGATGTTGAAGCTGGCGCCGGAAATCTCGCTGGCTTGCTGCCCCTCGCGCCAGCCGATTGTACTGGACGAGCCGGTGAGCCGCGCGGTGATGGCGCTGTTGGCGGTGCGGACGGAGAGGTGGGCTTCGAGCGCCTCAAGGCCCCCGCGCTCCCCCTGAACATCGCGCGGCGCGATGACAGCCTCGGCCGTGAAGGCGCGGCGCAGCGCGCCACTGGCTTGGATATTTGTCGTGAATGCGCCGAGCGGCGTGATGGTTTCGACCGCCGTCTCGCGCACCACGAGCGTGAGATCAGGTATGACGGGGGGGCGGGATGGGCCGCGCGGGGCGGTGTTGAGCCATTTGTCGAACGCGCCGAACGAAACGCCTTTTTCGTCCACGCGCACGCGCAATTGCGCCTGCTCAAGGCGGATTCCCGCCAGTTTGAACCCGCCGGCGCCCCAGCCGAAATCCACAGCAAGGGTTTTGGCGGTCAGATCCGGCGCCGCGGCTGGGCCGACCCTGACGTCCTCAATCGCCATGCCGCCGAAGTCCAGCCGGGTCATGGCCAGGGCGGCTGGGGCGTCGGGCGTGCTGAGCTGCTGCTTCAAGATGAACGCGCCGATCGGCAGGCGCATGACCCAAATTACGCCAATAACGGCCGCCACGCTGGCTCCCGCCAACACGGCGGTGCGGACCGGGATACGCCTGTGGGGCGAAATCGGCTCGTCATCCTTGGCTTGCTGCTTAAAAAGCCCGTCCATACGGCAACCTATAACCCAAGCGCCCTTTCAATGGGCCCGGCGTTTGCAGGAAGCCCCATTGTGCGCCTAAACGCGTAAACGTGGTTAATTTAATGGTTATGAGACTCGATCTGCTTGCGCCGAAGATATCGTGGCGCTGGGGGGCTGGCCTGGGGGCGGCAGCACTGGCCGTGGCCGGCGGCCTGCTGGCCATGAACGCGGGCCTGTTCAAGCCGCGCGATGCGCAGGCCGAGCTGGCGGCCGTGTCGCGCCTCAATGAACACGACGCCTTCACCGGGGCTCTGATCAACCGGCAAGAAGAAAAGCTGGTCGTTGCGCGCGGAGAATCTTTAGCGCTGGTGCTCGCCCGCGCGAATGTGCCCTGGGAGCAGATCGACAGCGCGGTCACAGCCGTGTCCACCGTGTTCAACGCCCGGCGCCTACGGCCTGGCCAGACAATAGACATTTACTACCAGCCCAATGGCGACAAACAGCTTTTGATCGGTCTGGCGTTCCGGGCCGATCCGGGCGCTGCGATTATGGTCAGCCGGTCTCCGGAAGGGGAGTATTGGGCGCGCCAGATCATCACGCCCTGGTCAATGCAGACGGCGCATGTGCAAACGAAGATCAATGGCTCGCTTTATCAAACCGCACTTTCCTCTGGCGCCACGGAGAAAGAGGTCGCGGTCATTTCGAACGTGTTTTCCTTTGATGTGGACTTCCAGCGCGATGTTTTTCCGGGCGATCAGTTTGAAATGCTGTTTGACCGTTATTTCGACGAGGACGGGCGCACAGTGCGCACGGGTGCGATCCATTTCATCTCGCTGAACACGCGGCGCGGCCCGAAATCCTATTATTACTTCCAGGGGCCCGAGGATCGCGACGGCGCCTGGTACGATTCCAACGGCCGCTCAGCGCGCAAGTTCCTGATGAAAACGCCGGTCGATGGGGCCAGGCTATCTTCGAATTACGGCATGCGGCGCCATCCGATTCTTGGCTATTCCCGCCTGCACAAGGGCGTGGATTTCGCCGCTGGCGCCGGCACCCCGATCAAGGCGGCCGGCGATGGCGTGATCGAGCGCGCCGGCGCCTTTGGCACATACGGCAATTACGTTCGCATTCGCCACGCTGATCGTTACGCCACGGCCTACGGCCACCTTTCCCGCTACGCGCCGGGCATCAAGCCTGGCGCTTCTGTGCGCCAGGGGCAGGTGATTGGCTATGTTGGCGCAACGGGCGGCGCGACCGGCCCGCACCTGCATTACGAAGTTTTGCTGAGGAACACGCAGGTCAATCCGATGAGCCTGAAACTGGCCACGGGGCGTAATCTCAGCACGGCTGATCTGGCCCTGTTCGAAAAGGAACGCGCGCGGATCGATGCTTTGCGCGCGCAGGGCACGACAGCGCCGGCGCTGGTTGCGAATGCGGCCTCTAACCTGACGCCGGATCTGCGCGGCGGGTTCGAGTAAGCAACGTCGTCAAAATAGGGAACCGCATTTCGGCGATGATCGCGAGCGTCGGCAGCAGCCAGGCCACGCGCGCCTGATAGCGCGCAAACGGGCCGGAAATCACGCCGCACACCGCGGCATTGATGACAATGCCAGCAAGCACCACCGCGCCGAAAGCCATAAATAGGCGCAATTCCTGATCTCCGCGTGCCGCCGCCGGCGCGGAACGGTAATACCACGCCGCCATGTAAAGCGCGGCGAGCCCCGTGGTGATGTAGAGCCAGATCTGGATGGCGTCGAGCGGCAGGCGCGCGGGGCAGGTCTTGGCCTTTTCATCGCAAAGCCGCGCGCGGATCGCCATTTCGCGCAGATAGAAATCCTTAGGATAGGTCATCCAGTACTGCGCATCGAGTTTGAAGCCTTCATCGACGCCGACGCTGATCAGCTGAAGGCCGAAATTGCGTAAGGACGCAAGCGCCTGGCCGAGCGGATCGTTGAGCACAGTGTTGATCGCGAAGCGCCGTTGTTCATGCAGCAGCGCGAGGCGCGTTTCTGGCGTGGCGACGGCGAACACGCCGCGGTCCTTCTGCCAGCCCCAGAGGACATCATCGGATTTGGCGAACGGCAGATCCTTGTAGGCGCAGAGCGCGTAAGCATTCTGGTTTTCGGCGCAGGCTTTGCGCAGATATTTTTTTCCGGTTCCGTCAGCCAGCAGGCGGGCGGTGATAAACGGCGGAGAATATTGCGGCCGGTCGGACGCGTTGTTGACGATCGAGAACAGCGCCCACGCGCCCATGCCGACCGCCATAGCGGAGCTCAATACCGCCGCGCGCCGCACGACGTCCTTTTTTCGCATGAACCAGCGAAACGCGAGCGCGACTGGCGCAAGGAATATGGAAATCATGCCGTGCGTGGGATGGAAGGCCAGCGCTGAAGCCAGCATGGTCCAGAGCAGAACCTTTTCGCCCAGCGTGAGGCGCTCGGGATAAAACACCAGCAGGCCAATCGCGCCGATTGCAAATGCGGCTGTCACGTCCGGCATAATAAAGCCGACGAACAAGGGCAGCGCGCTGAATACGGTCAGGCCCAAAAACAACGTGGCGTAGATCGCGTTGGCGCGTTCAGCGCTGATTATGCGCGCCAGAGCGCGCAGAAAGATTGCGCTGGCCAGCGCGTTCATGACCACGATCAGCCAAAGCGTGCCGATATACTCCACGCCGGTGATGAACACGCCATAATAGGGCGAGCGCGCGGCAAGATAGGCGCGGGAGAATTCGCTGATCGGCAGGCCGGCGCCTTCGAAGAGTATTCGAAGCGTGTGGTAGCCGGACTGGAAATACGTCGCCGAGTCAGTGAACGGAAAGACGCGCCCGTTGATGAAAACCGGCGCCATTAGCACCAGGGCGCCGAGCACGATCCATCCGGCCCAGCGCAGGAACGCGATCGCGCGGGCGCGCGCAGCTGCGCTGGCCTGCGGCGAAACGATCTGCGCCCCGGCAAGGGGCGCCCCGGTCGGTTGAAGGTCTGTCATCAGGCGGAGAGGCCCTTGGCTCGTCCCCCTAGCGATAGCGCAAAGTTCAGCCCGCGCGCACGTCCCAAATCATCGCATTCGCAGCCGGCCGGCGGGGGCGCCAGCAAACACTTGCCGCCAGAGCGGAAAACGCAGTTCGGCGAGGATGGCGAAGGCCGGGGTCAGCCAGGCAAGGCGCACCTGATACCGGGGGAACGGCCCGGAGATAACGCCGCAAATCAGCGCATTGGCGGCAAGGCCCGCGAACAGGCAGCCCAAGGCGATCGTGAACAGGCGCCAGTCGTCGGCGTCTTGGCCGGAAAAGCTAAACGCCAGCGTGCGCCGGGCAAGAAGCACTGAGGCCAGATAAAGCCCGCTCGCGAGCACGACGAGCATATGAATCTGCGCCAATGCGCCAAGCGGCAAGCGCGACCGGCACGCATCGGCGCCGTTAGGGCAGCCATCGACGCGCTCTACGGCGCGGCGAAGCACGAAATCTTGCGGCATACCCAGCCAGTATCGGCCATCAAACGAAAAAGCCGCGTCTAGGCCGAGCGCGAGGAACTGGGTTCCAGCGTTGCGCACAGACGCCCACGCTTGCGCCGCTGGCTGGTGCAAGAGCACGCCCGCAACGAAGCGCGGCTGTTCCTCGATCAGGCGCAGACGCGTGGGGCGATCGGCCGGCGTGAACACGCCAGCCGCCACATCGCCGCTCCACAAGATTGCGTCGGAATCGGTTAGGGGCCGATCGCGAAAGGAGCAGAGCGCGAAGGCGTTTTGATCGCGCGCGCAGGCGGCGTGCAGATAGACGCGGCCTGGCCCGTCGGCCAGCACGCGCGCGGTGAGGAATGGCGGCGCATGTTGCCGCGCCGGGCTGATCGCATTTAGCGCGGCGCTGGCGCCGAGCAGCAACGCCGCGATTGCCAACAATGTTGCGCCTGCACGCGCCGCGCCCAGGCCGCGGCCAGTGCGCCATAACGCGAACGCGCAAAGCGGAACAAATATGAGCGCGGTGAGAAAATGGCTGACGTGAAACACCAGCGCCGCGACGAATAAGGCGCAAGACCAAAAGTGTTCGCGCTTTGTCAGCCGCTCGGGATAAATCAGGATCACGATTGCCAGGGCGAGGGCGATACCGGCGAATACATCGGGCGTCGCAAAGCCGGCGAACAGCGGCAGCGCCGAACATAAAGTCAGCACGCCAATGAGCGCCATAAAAATCCGGCCCGGCAGATCGGGGCAGATAGTCTTGGCGATAAGGCGCAATGTGAAGGAAGCAGCGAGCGCTTGCAGCGCGACCACGGCCCAGATCGTTCCTGCGGACAGGGCAAGGTAGAGCGGCGCGCCATAAAACGGCGACCGCGCGGCCATGAATGTGTCGGTGATGTCCGGCGCGGCCGGGAGTAGCATCATCGCGCGCAAGGCGCGATGGCCGGCGCCGAGATAGGTTCCCGTGTCCGGAAACAGAAACGGCAGCCCGTTAAAAACAATCGGCGCAGCCAGCACGGCCGCGCCGAGAATAATTTGCACGAACGGTAGTGCGAGCGTCTGGCGCGCCGCGTACGCCAGGCTCATGGCCCTTTAGGCGGCGACGACGGTCGCGCCGATATTGGCGTCGTTCGGATCGCGCAGCACGTAGCCGCGGCCCCAGACCGTTTCGATGAAGTGATCGCCGGCGGCGGCCTGCAGCTTCTTGCGCAGCTTGCAGATGAACACGTCGATGATCTTCAATTCCGGCTCGTCCATGCCGCCATAAAGGTGGTTCAGGAACATTTCCTTGGTCAGCGTAGTGCCCTTCCGGAGGGAGAGCAGCTCCAGCATCTGATATTCCTTGCCGGTCAGATGCACGCGCTGGCCGTTCACTTCGACGGTTTTGGCGTCGAGGTTGACGGTGATGTCGCCGGTCTTGATCACTGATTGGGCGTGACCCTTTGAGCGGCGGACGATGGCGTTGATTCGAGCGATCAGCTCGTCCTTGGCGAACGGCTTGGTCATGTAATCGTCAGCGCCGTAGCCGAGGCCGCGGACCTTGCTGTCGATGTCGATATTGCCCGAGAGAATCAGGATCGGCGTGTTCACGCGCGCCACGCGCAGCTGCTTCAAAACCTCGAAGCCCGGCATGTCGGGCAGCGTGAGGTCAAGCAGGATGATGTCGTAATCATACAGCTTGCCGAGATCGATGCCTTCCTCGCCGAGGTCGGTCGAATAGATATTGAAGCCCTCGGACTTGAGCATCAGCTCGATGCCTTGCGCCGTCGCGCTATCGTCCTCGATCAAAAGAACCCGCATCGCGCCCTTACTCCATCAGCCCGACCGCGCGCCACACGCGGTTAAGATTAATCTCAATGAAAGCGGTGTAATAAGTGTTAACGCCGCCGCCGTGTTTAGAGACGAATCAAGTGAATCGATTTGCGGCGCCCCGCAAACCTAAAATTCGCCACAACTGTGAATCGCCCGGAAAAGATGAGTCATTTGAATCGCTTGCGCGTGCTGAAAATTGAACGCGCGTTAACCATGTTGGCCGATGCTGCTAGGCCGGACGGTGGATCGTCAGAGTCCTGACGTTCCGGGTCCGGACGAATCAGGAAGCGCCCTTGCCTTCTCAACGCCCGCTTGCCCGGCTTGCCCGTGAGATCGAAGCGATCGAGCCGCGCCGGCTGGAAGGGCGGGTGACGGGCGTTTCGGGGCTGCTGATCGAGGCGGCGGGACCCAGCGAAGCGCTGACCATCGGCGCCGGCGCGGTGATCGAGGGACCAAATCCCGCCCGTGCGCAGATCGTCGGCTTTCGCGGAGACCGGGCGCTGCTGCTGCCGTTCGACAATGTCACGGCGCTGCGGCCTGGCGCGCGCGTGCGGATGGATAGCGCCGCGCAGATCGTGCGGCCGGGCGCTGGCTGGCTTGGCCGCGTCGTCGATGCGTTCGGCGCTCCGCTCGATGGCAAGGGACCGATCGCGCAGGGCAATCGCGCGCGCGAGATCAATTCAGCGGCGCCGGCCGCGCATTCGCGCGCGCGGGTCGGCGCCAAGCTGGATATGGGCGTGAAAGCGATCGATACGTTTGCCGCGCTTTGCCGCGGGCAGCGCATCGGCGTGTTCGCCGGCTCCGGCGTCGGCAAATCCGTCCTGATGAGCATGCTCGCGCGCGGCGCGGATGCGGACGTGATCGTGATCGGGCTGATCGGCGAACGCGGCCGCGAAGTGAAGGAATTCATCGAAGATACGTTGGGCGAAGACGGCCTCGCGCGCGCCGTCGTCGTCGTCGCCACGTCGGACGAGCCAGCTGCGCGCCGGCGCTTGGCCGCGCAGCTTTCCGCGTGCGTCGCCGAACATTTCCGCGACGAGGGCAAGGACGTGCTCCTGATGCTCGACAGCGTGACGCGTTTTGCGATGGCGCAGCGCGAGATCGGCCTGGCCGCTGGTGAGCCGCCGACAACGAAGGGCTACACACCGTCCGTGTTCGCCGAACTGCCGCGCCTGCTCGAACGGGCGGGGCCGGGCGTGGAGCGCAAGGGGCAGAGAGCCGGTTCGATCACCGGGATTTTCACCGTGCTGGTCGATGGCGACGATCACAACGAGCCGATCGCCGATGCGGTGCGCTCGATCCTCGATGGCCACATCGTGATGGAGCGGCGCATCGCCGAGCGCGGGCGCTATCCGGCGATCAATGTGCTGAAATCGATCTCGCGGCTGATGCCGATGTGCCATGCGCCGGAGGAGAACGCGCTGATCGCGCGCGCCCGCGCGCTGATGAGCGCGTATGCAGACATGGAAGAATTAATCCGCATCGGCGCTTACAAGCTGGGCAGTGACGCCGAGCTTGATGAAGCAATCCGATTGCGCGGCGTATTGGAGGAATTTTTGTCTCAGGACCGCAACGAGCGCATTTCCGGCGGACAGGCGTTCGCGATGCTTGAAGGGGCGCTGGCGTCATGAGCGCGCTTTCCACGCTCGCCCGCATGGCGCGGCTACGGGCCGAAGCGTTGCAGCGCGAATTGGCTCTGCTCGACGAAACCCGCCGCACGCTCGATGCGCGAATCGTCGCCCACGACAAAACCGTTCTGGCCGAGCAGCGCGAGGCGCTGGGCGATAGCATGGCGATGTTCGGCGCCTATGCGCAGGCCGCCCTGATGCAGCGCGCTCAAATGCTGATCGAACGCGAAACCGCCGCGCATGCAGCGGAAATGCTGCGCGGGACACTCTCCGACGCGTTCATCGAACTGAAGAAGCTCGAAACGCTGATCGAGAATCAGGAAGCGCGGGAGCGGGCGGCAGAAGAAGCGCGCGAACGCGCCGAACTGGACGATCTGGCGGGGAGACGGGCGGGATAGCCCCGCGAGGCTGCACTTTGGAACGGATGGGCCGGCTCAAATCTGCTAGCGTGGTCGTGACTGGCGGAATTGACTCCAGCCTCGTGTTGTTCGGATAGCCGCATGATCAAGGAATTTGGCTGGAGCGATGCGCTTCAAGCCGCGTTCGCGCCACATGCCGCGGCGGGTTTATCGCCCGCGCGCGTCGTCGCGCATCATCGCGGCCTTTGGCGGCTGGTGGCGCACGCGGGAGAGTGTGCGGGACGGCTAAGCGGGCGCTTTGCCGCCGAGGCGGCGGCGGGCGCCCATCCGGTGGTCGGCGATTGGCTCGCGATTAGCCGCGTCGATGACGATGGTGACGCCCTAATCCACGCTCTTATGCCGCGCAAGAGTTCGTTCGCACGCCGGGCGGCGGGCGGCGTCGGCGTACAGATCGTCGCCGCCAATGTCGACATCGCCTTCTTGATCGCTGGGCTGAACAACGATCTCAATCCGCGCCGACTTGAGCGCTATCTGGTGGCGGCGCGCGATAGCGGTGCGTCGCCTGTCATTGTGCTGACCAAGCTGGATTTGAGTTCAGATGCGGCCGGCCAGCGCCAGGCGGTCGATGACATTGCGGCGGGAGCGCCGGTGGTGGCGCTTTCTGCGATGACCGGCCAAGGGCTGGAGGCGCTCGATCGCTGGCTGCAGCCGGGCGTGACGGCGGTCCTGCTGGGAAGCTCCGGCGCCGGCAAATCCACCTTGCTGAATGCCTTGGCGCGCGAGGAGTTGATGTCAACCGGCGCTGTCCGGAAGGGCGATGATCGGGGGCGCCATACCACGACGCACAGGGAGTTGTTTCGTCTGCCTGGCGGCGCGCTGGTGATCGACACGCCGGGTATGCGTGAACTTGGCTTGGTTGCGGAAGACACGGCGCTGGACCAAAGCTTCGTTGACATCACGGCGCTCATTCCGGCATGCAGATTTTCCAATTGCACGCATTCGGCGGAGCCTGATTGCGCCATTCTCGCGGCGCTGGCCGACGAAAGTCTGAGCGCCGAGCGCTGGCAGTCGTATCTGAAACTGCAGCGCGAAGTGGCATTCATCGTGCGCAAGGATGATCCGGCCGCCGAGGCCGAGCATCGGGCGCAATGGAAGCAGATCCACAAGACCCAGCGCGCCAAATACAAGCAGCGCCGCGATGGTAAAGACGGTTAGCGGACTAGGTCGGCCCGCCCGCGAATGACCGTTTGCGGCATAGACCGGCGCCTACCCCACAGGCGCAGGCGTCAAAAGCGCGGAAAGTCAGCGCTCTCAAAAAATCTAATCCGGCCTGCTTCAATCCTCCCGCATAATGCCCTCGCCATGACACGGGAGGGTTTCGGAGCGCTCCGAAAGCATCGAAATGTCAGGGCGGCGATCGGTGCGGACTCTGCCTTCGGGGTATTTGAAACCGAAGGGTCCGGGGCTGTCGGAAGCCTCGCGCACAAACCGGAAACTGGGCTTGGAGCTAAGCCTCTGGTGTTCCATCCAGAGCGCGAGCCGCTGGGCCAAGTACAACTCCTCGGTCCCTGTCCGGGGTAAACGATCGCAAACCGGGGCGCGTGCAAAGCGCAGGCGCTGCGAAAGCAGCGTCAGTAAAAACAAACTCGGCGCAATGCGTGCGCCCCGTACCTCCCCTTTGCGGGAGACTGATGTTTGAAACGCGGAGCGAAAGCCCGTGAACGCGAAATTGCGTCTAGCGCTACAGCGCGCCTTCGCTCGCCAGCGTTTCCGCCACGCGCATCACATCATCCAGCGCGGCGCTGGTGGGATGCCTTACGGGCAGGGGCGTCTGCGCGCGGATCGAGTCGGTCACGCGCGGATCGCGGACGATGATGCCGGCCAGCGGCGGGCGGAAGCCGAGATAGGTTTCGGCTGCTTTCGCCAGTTGTTCGTACACGCGCCGCCCGGAGGGGCGCTTCTCGGCCATGTTGATCACGATCCAGGGCGGCGTGGATTCGGGATGGTGGATGCGCTGAATTTTCAGGAACGCGTAGGCGTCGGTCAGCGCGGGCGGTTCTTCTGTGGTGACGACGACGCAGCGGTCCGCCTGACGCGCGAGGCGCATCACGCAGGGATCGATTCCGGCGGCGCAGTCCAGGATCAGCCGGTCGTAATGGAGCGCCAGCGTCGAAACGCCGGTGGCGATCTTGCCCACGTCCTCCAGCGATAGCGAAGCCAGTGCGCCCGAGCCTGAATGGCCGGGCAGTAGATCGAACCCGCCGGTTTTGCCGGCGCCGCCCATTACGGGCGTTACGGCGTCTTCCAGCTCCACCCAGCCGCGCATAACGGCCGCAAGGTCCGCCTGCGGGCGAACGCCGAGCTGCACGTCGACATTGGCAAGGCCAATATCGCCATCGACCAGCAGCGTGCGCTTGCCCAGCCGGCCGTAAACGCAAGCGAGCGTTGAGGAAAGCCACGTCTTCCCCACGCCGCCCTTGCCCGACGCGATCGCAAAGATCGGCGCCGGCCTGGCGCGGACGCCGATCGCGGTACGGGATGACGGAACGGCGGACATATTGAACTCCGCGCCCATCCTGCCCCGGTGAATCTTTAGGCGGAGTTACTTAACTTGAATTTACATTTGGAGATTGGAAGACGTTGCGTCCGCGCACCGCTTGGGCATTGTCGCGCTCTGGGGGCGGGGATGTCATGGCAGCGCAAGCGATTGAGGGGTTGAGGCGCCGTTTTGGCCAAGGCTTCAGCGCCATCAATTTGATCCTGGCGGCGGTTTTCTTCGCTGGCGTGGCGCATTTGGCTTTCCTGCCGGTGTGGGAGGGCTTCGACGAATATGCTCACTACTCGTCGGTGCAGCAGATCGCCGACACGGGGACGATTCCGCGCTACGGCGTGGCGCATCTGTCCGCCGACGTGGAGCGCTATCCGGGGCCCTGGCCCTATACGAGCGTGGGCGGCCCGAATTTCGATCCGCCCGGCCATCCCAGTTACCGATCCTATCGGGAGAGCGGCGGCGCGCTCGCGCGGCATGTGCAGCGCCAGTATCAACCCGCGGCGGATCTGAACTGGCAGGCGCAGCATGCGCCGCTGTTCTACGCGTTGATGGCGCCCGTCTATCTGGCGACCAAGACGTGGAGCTGGGTCGATCATCTTTTCGTGTTGCGTTTCGCGGCCTGGACGATTGCCTTCGCCGGCATCGCCATTGGCGCCAAAGCGACGGCGCGTCTGACCGGCGACGATCGATCTGGGCTCGTCATCGCCGCCTACCCATTGCTGGCGCCGGAATTCTTTTCCGAGATGGCGCGCCTGGGCAACGATTCCCTGTGCTTGCTGTTGCTGTCGGCGGCGTGGGCGACGAGCTTGGGGATGTTGAAGGGGCAGGGCGGCTATCGTCCCGCGCTCGCGCTTGCCGGCGTGCTTGGGCTGGGATTGCTCACGAAGGCGTTTTTCCTGGCGGTGACGGCGGGCGTTGTCGCGCTGCTGGCGCTGCGCTGGATCAAGAGCCGCACGGCGGACGATCTGCGCGATGTGCTTGTCGTCGGCGCTGGCGCCGCGGCGCTCGGGCTCTGGTGGTACGTGCGAAACTATATCGAGCTGGGCTCTTTCACCGGCGCGAATGATTTTATCCGCACCAGCGCGGGCTTCGATATGTGGCGTGGCCTGCTGGAAAATTTCTCGCTGAGCCGCGTCATCCATGGCGGCGCCGAATTGTTGATGACCTATGCCGCGGTTGGAACGTGGTCACTGGTCATTCCGCCGCTTGCGCTGTGGGTTGCGCCGCTTCTTCTGCCCGCCTTTGCGCTGACCAGTTGGGCGCTCCGGAGCCGCAAACAGGTTGACCTTGCCGGTCTGGCGCCGGTGTTCTTCGTTGCGCCGCTTCTGGGCGGCCTCTTGTGGCATATGCTTCATAACCTGGCGCTTCCTGCGCGTATGGCCGGCACGCCGGGCTGGTACCTGCACATCGCAGCAGCGCCGATCGCCTTTGCAATGGCGCGCGGCTGGCGGCCACGGCTTTGCGCGGCGCTGGCGGCGCTGGCCTTCGCCGCGTGGATAGCGCTTGAATTGTTGTTGCTCTCTCTGTTCAGCGGGTGCTCGATCAAAACCGGGTCAGGCAAAGGCTATGTTTTCGATGGCGCATCGTGCTTCATCGATCTTCGCGCGCTCGACGCGATCGCAACGCCTTGGCTCGGTATTGTCGCATCTGCGCTGGTGATCGGCTTGCTGGCCGCTGCGGCATGGAAAAGCCGCGTCTTTACACCACGCCCAGCGCCTTCAGCTTCGCTTTCGGATGCACTTCGTTCTGGCTCATGACGTTGGTCATCGGGCGGAAGCGGTCGATCAAGCTGCGGACGTAGGGGCGGATCATCGGGGAGGTGAGCAGGATCGGCGTTTCGCCGCTGGCGCCGGCGCGCTCAAACGCGCTGCGTATGTCGGAAACGAATTGGTGCAGCTTGGATGGCGCGAGCGCCAGCTGACGGTCGTTCTTGTCTCCGATCAGCGCTTCGGCGAACGCCTGCTCCCATGCAGGCGAAAGCGTCATGATCGGCAGCGAACCATCGGCGCCGCGGAACTGGTGGCTGAGCTGCCGCGCCAGGCGCATGCGGACGTGTTCGGTGATCTGGCTGAGATCGTGCGTTGTAGGCGCGGCCTCGCTGATCGCTTCGACGATGGCGCCGAGATCGCGGATCGAGACGCGTTCCTTGAGCAGGTTTTGCAGGATGCGCTGTACGCCGGACCAGGAGACGTGGCTGGGCGCGACATCGTCGAGCAGGCTTTGCGTATCCTTCGGAAGATCCTTTATCAGCTTTTTGGTCTCGGCGAAGGTCAACAGATCCGCCATGTGCTCCTTGATGATCTCGGTGAGGTGCGTGGTGAGCACGGTGGCGGGATCAACGATTGTGTAGCCGCGGAACGCCGCGTCCTCGCGCGCGCTTTCAGCGATCCATTTGGCGTCGAGGCCGAAGGCGGGCTCCTTCACCGCTTCGCCAGGAATGGATACGCCCACGCCGGTCGGGTCCATCGACAGCAACTCGCCGAGCTTCAGGCGGCCGCGGCCCGCTTCCATCTCGCGCACGCGAATGGCGTAATTGTCCGAAGGAAGCTGCACGTTATCGAGAATGCGCACTGGCGGCGTGATAAAGCCGAGATCCTGCGCCAACGATTTGCGCAGCGCTTTCACCTGGTCGGTCAGGCGGCGGCCCTGCACATCGTTCAGCAGCGAGAGGAGGCCAAAGCCCAACTCGATGCGGATTTCGTCCATTGCCAGCGCGGCGCCAGGCGACTCATCGGGCGCCGGCTTTGCGGCCTCGACAGCGGCGGCCTTCGCCTTGGCTTCCGTAACCCTTGTGGCCTTGCGCAAACGAAACGCGAGCGCGCCGCAGCAAACGGCTAGAATCCAGAACGGTACAATCGGCATGCCCGGCAGGATACCGATCATAAACGCGCAGACGGCCACGATGCCCAAAGTCTGCGGGTAGCCGGCGAGCTGTTTGGCGAACGCGGCTGACGCCTGGCCCTCGACGCCGGCTTTCGAAACGAGCAAGCCCGACGCCACCGAAATAACCAGCGCCGGCACCTGCGCCACGAGGCCGTCGCCAACGGTTAGCCGCGTGTAAACGTCGCCGGCCTGCTCGATCGGCATGCCGTGGCTGACGACGCCGATGACGATTCCGCCGATGACGTTGATGACGGTGATCAGCAGCCCTGCGATCGCATCGCCGCGCACGAATTTGCTCGCGCCGTCCATGGCGCCAAAGAAATTGCTTTCTTCTTCGAGTTCTTTGCGCCGCTTGCGGGCCTGGTCCTCGGTGATCAGGCCGGAGCTGAGATCGGCGTCGATCGCCATCTGCTTGCCGGGCATGGCGTCGAGCGTGAAGCGCGCGGCGACTTCGGCGATCCGCGTTGAACCTTTGGTGATGACTACGAAGTTCACGATCACAAGGATCACGAACACGATCACGCCGATGATGAAATTGCCGCCCATGACGAAATCGCCAAAAGCCTTGATCACCTGGCCCGCGGATTCGTCGCCGCCATGGCCATGCGTGAGAATGAGGCGCGTGGACGCGACGTTGAGCGAAAGGCGGAACAGGGTGGTGAGCAGCAGCACCGCCGGGAATGAGGTGAATTCAAGCGGCCTTTGAACCAGCAGCGCGGTCAGCAGAACAAGAATGGACACGGTGATCGACAGCGCCAGCAGCATGTCCATCACAATCGCCGGCAATGGCGTAAGCAAGATCGCCAGCACGCCGAGAACGATGGCGGCCAGCGCCACGTCGCCGCGCATAACGCCGCGGCGGACGTCCTTTAAGTCGAACGAAGCAATGTCAGCCATTTGTTATGATGCTCACGCCGCCGTTCCCACCGCCGATGGCGGCACGGCGACGCCCTCGTCGGCATATTGCTTCAGCTTGTTGCGCAGGGTGCGGATCGAGATGCCCAGGATCGTCGCCGCGTGTGTGCGGTTGCCCAGGCAATGGGTGAGGGTTTCGAGGATCAATCCTTGCTCGACCTCGGCCACCGTGCGGCCGACCATGGCGCGTGAGGCGGCGTCAGCGGCGTGGCGCGTGGCTTCGTTGCTGGCGGCGTCTACCGGCGCGCCATCAGGCGCGCGAATGGCGGCGGCGCCGATCTCCACGTCATTGCTGAGCAGTACGGCGCGGTGCATCGCGTTTTCAAGTTCGCGCACATTGCCGCGCCAGGGGTGGGCCATGACTGCGGCCAGCGCATCGGGCCCAAGCCGCTTGCAGGGCCGGCCGTTCGCGGCGCCGTATTTATCGATGAAGAATTGCGCCAGCGTCGGCAAATCCTTGCGCCGCTCGCGCAGGGAAGGGACACGCAGGTTCACGACATTGAGCCGGTAGAGCAAATCCTGACGGAAGTCGCCGTCGCGCACGGCCTGCGTGAGATCGCGGTTTGACGTGGCGATGATGCGGATGTTGACCGGCACGGGCTTGGCGCCGCCAACGCGGTCGATCACGCGCTCCTGGATCGCGCGAAGCAGCTTGGCCTGCAGGCGCGCGTCCATTTCGCTGATTTCGTCCAGCAGCAGCGTGCCGCTATTTGCTTCCTCAAATTTGCCGATGCGCCGGGCCACAGCGCCGGTGAACGCGCCTTTCTCATGGCCGAACAATTCGCTTTCGAGCAGATTTTCGGGAATTGCCGCGCAATTTACGGCGATAAATGGCGCGTCGCGGCGCTTTGAGCGCTGGTGTACGTAACGCGCCATGACTTCCTTGCCGGCGCCGCTTTCGCCGGTGATGAGGATCGACGCATCCGACGGGGCCACCTGATCGGCCATCGTCAGGATGTCGCGCATCACCTGATCTTCGGCGATCATTGGGCGTTCGTCGTCGCACACCGCCGCCAGCACGGCGGCGATCAACTCGGCATCCGGCGGGAGAGGGATGAATTCCTTGGCGCCGGCGCGAATTGCATCGCCGGCGGTTTTTGCATCCGCTTTGATCCCGCAGGCCACGATCGGCACCATGATGTGCTCGGCCTCGTTCGCGGCGATCAGCGCCGCTATGTCGAGGCTGACATCGACCATCAACAGATCGGCGCCGCGTCCGGCGCGCAGGGCCGCCGTCGCCTGTATGATGGTATCTACCTGCGCGACCTTGGCGCCGCGGTCCATGGCGATTTTCGTCGCCGCCGCGATCTGGCCGTTCAGCGATCCTACGATGAGCACGCGCATGAGCTTCGTCCTTCAACCGGCGCTTAGGCGCCTTCGCCGTCCTTGATGATTTCCGTCATGGTCACGCCGAGCCGCTCGTCGACGACGACTACTTCGCCGCGCGCCACGAGGCGGTTGTTGACGTAAATATCGATCGCCTCGCCAACCTTGCGGTCGAGCTCCAGCACCGAGCCGCGCGTCAGGCGCAGCAATTGCGCAACATCGACCTGCGCCTTGCCAAGCACGGCCTGAATGTTGACGGGCACGTCGAAAACGGGCGCGAGATCGGCGGCGTTTTTGATGCTTTCCTCTTCGCCGCTCATTGGCGCGGCGGCGGGCGTGAGTTCCTGCAATTGCAGGCCTTCGTTCGGCTCACTCATTGGTCCTGCTCCGGATTGCTGCTCGCCAGCATGCGCTGGATGATTTCCTCAATGCGTCCGAACGCGATGGCGCGGTCGTGGGCAATGGCGCCTTGGGCCCATTCCAGCGTCACGTCGCCAATGCGAATGTCTGAATCGGCGCGCACGATCAGCGCGCCGTCGAAGCCGTTGGCCTGGGCGGCGCCTTCCAGGCGCGTTTTGATGCCGGCGATCATCGCCGGCGCCAGGCGCACGATCAGACGCGGGCTCCCGCGCAACATTTCCATCGCCGCTTCCAGCGCGGCGATAACGCGGGTTTCGCCGTGGGCTTCAAGCGCCACGTCCGCGGCGCGCCGCGCCGCGGCGAGCGCTACGTCCGCCGCTTCCGCGCGCATGGTCTTGCATTCCAGATCGTAACGATCGAGCAGGGCGCGCATGGATTGCGAGAGCAGAGAGAGCGCCTGGGCGGCCTCGCGTTCGCTGGTTTTGCGGCCTTCTTCGAAAGCCTCGGCGCGCGCGGCGTCCAGTTCGTCCTTGCTGAACTGCGTGCGGAAACCAGCGCCATCGCGCACGATCGCGCCCTCTGCGTCGAACACCGTCTCGAATGAAAACTTGCGGATCGCGGGGCTAGTAGATGAGCTCATCATCGCCTCCGCCTTCAGCAAGCATGATCTCGCCCTTCGCCGCCAATTCCTTGGTCAGAAGCACGATTTTCGCTTGCGCTGCATCGACATCCTTCAGGCGCACAGGGCCCATGCTGGACATTTCTTCTTTCATCAGCTTGGAAGCGCGCTCGGACATGTTGGAGAAGAACATCTGGCGCAGTTCGTCCGATGCGCCCTTGAGCGCTAGGGGCAGGGCGTCTTTCGGCGCCGAGCGCAGCAGGGTCTGGATACCGGCGGAATCGAGGCGCTTGAGATCCTCGAAAACAAACATCAGCGCGCGAATTTTATCCGCGCTTTCGCGCGTGCGCTCTTCCAGCGCTGAAAGGAAGCGCGATTCCGTTTGACGGTCGAAGCTATTGAAGATTTCCGCCATTAGCTCGTGGCTGTCGCGCTTGGACGTGCTGGCGAGGTTCGACATGAACTCTGTCCGAAGCGTCTGTTCGATCTTGTCCAGGATGTCGCGCTGCACCGGCTCCATGCGCAGCATACGGTTGATGCATTCAACGGCGAAATCTTCCGGCAATTCGGACAGCACGCGCGAAGCGTGATCCGGTTTAATCTTGGAAAGCACGACCGAGACGGTTTGCGGATATTCGTTCTTGAGGTAGCTCGCCAGAACGCTTTCGTTAACGTTGCCGAGCTTTTCCCACATCGTACGACCAGCCGGGCCGCGGATTTCCTCCATCATCGCGTCGATTTTTTCAGGCGGGAGGAATTGCTGCAGCAAGCGCTGGGTGGCGTCGAGCGAGCCGACCAGCGTGCCCGAACCCGACAGGCGCTGCACGAAATCAAGGATCAGTTGCTCCACGACGGTGGCCGAGACGACGCCGAGTTTGGCCATCGCCTGGGAAACTTCTTTGACCTCGTCGTCGTCGAGCAATCTCCATAGCTTGCCCGCTTCCTCCCCGAGCGTAAGCAGGATAACCGCCGCGCGATCGGGTCCGGACAGCTCTTCCAGCTTGTCCACCACGTGCTTTTCGAGTTTTTTTCCGGGGAGGGCCATCAGATCAGATCGCGTTGTTCAGCCAGCCGCGAATGATATTGGCGGACTCTTCGGGGTGTTGATCGACGACTTCTCCAATTTTTTTGGTTGAGCTTGCGCGCACCTGGCCGCGGATTCGTGCGACATCGATGAGCGGTTCAGGATCGTTTCCCGCCGGACCGGGAAGCGCGCTGGCCATGGGAACTTGTGGTCCCATCGGCGCAGCAGTTGCGCCCGGCACGACCAGTACGTTTGGCTGGGCCGCTTGGCCCGCAATCATCGTGGCCTGCGCGCCGCCGTTTGCGCCTTCGATCAGCGTGATGGATGAAGGCGATTTGGCTAGGCCCGCCGCCATCGGTCCCATGACGAATACAATCAGCGCCAAGGCCGCGATCAGCGCCGCGCCGATTTCGGCGCCCCGCATCAGGTCGCTGGATTTGAAATCCAGCAGACCAGGCTTTTCCGCTTCCGTGCCGCCGAGGGCAGGGCGGGCAAAGCGCGCCGCGACCACTTCAACCTTGTCGCCGCGGCTTTCGTCAAAGCCGACGGCCGCCTTCACCAGTGTGGCGATGCGCTGAATGTCTTCATCGGAGCGGGCCGTCCATGTTGGCTCGCCCTTGCCGTCGGCGGCCGGCGTCATAACGCCATCCACTGCAACCGCTACAGAAAGGCGGCGAATCCGCCCGCTTTCGATGATCTCGGTCTTGGTGGTTTTCGATATTTCGTAATTGGTGGTCTCTTCGGTGCGCTCCGAGGAATTGGCGTCCTGGCCGCTGCTGGTGTCGGCGCCGCCGGGAATGTTGTTCGCCGCGCTGGCCGCGCCGCCGCGGCCCTTCTGCTGTTCCTTTGAGGTATCCGAAACCGTTTGAGTCGAGCGCACGACGCGGCCTTCGGGATCGAACGTCTCCGAAGTCTGCTGAATTTTGTTGAGGTCGAGATCCGCGCTCACCTGCACGCGCGAGGCGTTCGGGCCGACGACGCCCTCGACGATGCCCTGCACAGTGCGGCGGATGCGCTCCTCGGCGGCGGCCTGCTGAGAATCTTGCGCTTCGCCGGTTCCGGTTTCGCCGTCAGCCTGCGCGGCGGCGAGCAGGGCGCCGGTTTCGTCGAGGATCGTGACTTTCGAAGGCGAAAGCCCGGGCGTCGCGCTGGCCACGAGATTACGGATCGCGCGCACTTCCCCGGAGGCGAGGGATTCGCGGCTGAGCTTCAGGACGATCGACGCCGTGGGCTGCTGAGCGTCGCGCTCGAACAATTGCCGCTCGGGCAAAACCAGGTGGACGCGCGCGGCGGCCACGCCGTCGAGCGAGGCAATAGAACGGGCAAGCTCGCCCTCCAGCGCGCGCAGGCGGTTGAGGTTCTGCATGAACTGGGTGGCGCCGAGCGCGTCGGATTTGTCGAAAATTTCGTAACCGACGGAGCCGCGCGTCGGCAGGCCATCGGCCGAGAGCATCATCCGCGCGCCGAGCACCTTGCTGCGCGGAACCATGACGGTCGAACCATCGCCGGTCAGCTCGTATTTGATGCCGGCCTGATCGAGCTTGGCGGTGATTTCGCTGGCTTCCTTGAGATCAAGCCCGGAAAACAGCAGCGAGTTATCTTCCCCGCCGACGCGGAACACGACGCCGAACACAAGCGCCGCAACAAGCGCGGTCGCCCCGATCGCGGCGAATATGCGCGCCGGACCAGATTGCAGCAACAGACGGACGAGATTGTTCACGCGCATCCTCTGGCGGCGAATCCCCCAGGAAGCGCCGCTGGGCAGAATTTGCCGGGTAGGGCGTGAAATTATGGTTAAGCGCAATTGACGATACGCGTTTTCGCCCGCCGCCGGCGGGGCCGGGGCGGACGAAAACGCGTACGGCCGGCACTATCAGGCCTGCCTGTACTTAGACCGGTGCTGGTTCGCGGTAGTGTTGAAGGCGGGTCGTGCGAAGACCGGCCAGACCATGCCGCTCGATTGCCGAGCGCCAGGCTTCAAACTCTTCCAGGGTCAAGCTGTAGCGCTTGCACGCATCCTCCATGGTCAAGAGCCCGCCGCGAACAGCAGCGACCACTTCGGCCTTGCGGCGAATGACCCAGCGGGTCGTGTTCGCCGGCGGAAGATCGTCCAAGGTCAACGGCGTGCCGTCCGGACCCATCACCATACCCTCGGTGCGTCGGTGCTTCTGCATCGCGCCTCTCCTTGTTGTAGGAGAGGGTTATACAACGGATGCCTGAAAACTCTGCTAAAACCGTGGGTTAACATTGGTTAGTGACCTGTTTCAGACTAATACAGGCCTATGAATACTTACTTACTCACAGGCCTGTACTTATTGAGTTTTGTCTAGCGTTTGATCCGGATCAGCTCGTCCAGCATGTCGTCGGCGGTGGTGATAATTTTTGAGCAGGCCGAATAAGCCCGCTGGGTTGTGATCATGCTGGTGAACTCGGTGCCGAGATCGACGTTCGAGGCCTCCAGGGCATTGGACTGGATTGGCCCCGCGCCGCCCGAGCCGGCCGAATTGATCGTGAACTGGCCGCTTTCCAGCGTGACGCGATAGGCGCCGCCGCGTTCGGGTTGAAGCCCGTCCGGGTTCAGGAACGTCGCAACGGGAACAAGGTAGAGCGCTTCGCTGCGGCCGTTGGAATATTGCGCCGTCAGCACGCCGCCATCGCTCACCGTCACGCCGGTGAGATCTCCGGGGGGAGAGCCGTCGGCGGTGGCCGAGTTCAGCGCCGAGGGCGTGGCGTATTGCGAAAGGCCGGTCGACAGATCGAGCGCGATGGTCTGCGCAGCCGCGCCGGTCGTGGCGGCATAGGTGATGCTGAAGCTTTGAAGCGCCGCGCTCACTGTAGTCGGCACGCCGCTGGTGGAGAACTGCACGGTGCCCGAGGCGATCAGGCCGTTCGCACCGGTCACGGCGCTGGCTGGACGCATGTAGACTTCCGTAGCCCAGGTGTTGGTGCCGGTTTTCAGAAAGCCAAGCGTCAGAGTTCGCGCGGTGCCGAGGCTGTCGTAGATTTCAATCGAGCGTTCGACGTCCGGTGCGATCGAGTTGGCGGCCGACGGATAGCCGGCCATGGCGCCCGCAGCGTAGGCTGGCACGCCGGGATAGATGCCTTCGCGGCTATCGAGATTGGCGTTGATCGCTGCTCTGGTCGAGGCTTCAGCGGTTGAGCCAACATTCGCCAGATTGACGACCTGAAGCGAGGCAAGGCTCGACGGCGAAAGGGATGTGGTCGAACCGGCGCTGACTGGCGCGCCCATCAAGTAATAACCTTGCGAGTTGCGCAGCAGGCCGTCGGCGTCGAGCGAAAACGATCCGGCGCGCGTGAACAGACCGCCGCCGGCGCCGCTGGTGCCGCTCGGATCTTCGGTGACGATGAAGAAACCCGAGCCGTTGACCGCCAGGTCAGTCGCGGAATTGGAGGTTTCGAGTGAGCCTTGCAGATCGACGTAACGGCGCGTGTTCGCGAGCACGCCGCCGGCGTTGTATGAGGTCGAAGCGTTCTGGGCGTTCAGAATCGCGCTGAAATCGGTTTGACCGCGCTTGTAGCCGACGGTGTTGAGGTTAGCGATGTTATCGGAAATTACCGCCATCGCGCTGGAATTTGCGTTCATGCCCGTCACGCCGGCCCGCATCGCCGAATAGATGCTCATCGTCTCGCTCCGTTCATTCTGTGCGTTCGTTTACAGTCCGTAGGCGGAGCGTTTCTGCTCTGGGCGGCGGTGTTCATCGCCGCAATCATGAAATGGCCTCGGCGACGCGCAGGATCTTATCAAGCGCGCGCGCGCCGGAAGCGGTAGTGACGTTCGGCGAGGCGCCGCTAAAATCGACGCCGGAAATGTATTCCTCAACCGCGACCGCGGTTTCGATGGTGTTGCCTTCGCCGTCTTGCGCCGTGGCGGTCAGATAATACGTGCCCGCCGGCGCCTTGGCGTCGAGGCCTGTCTGGCTGCCGTCCCATTCGAACGTATGCGGCCCGGCGGCGGCGTTGCCAGCGGCGGTGTAAACGACGCTGCCCCTTGAATCCTTTACCGTCAGCGTTGCAGTCGCCGCGCCGGAATCGATGGCGTATTGCCACTTGGCCTCGCCATCGACCAGCGCGGTGGCGTTGGAATCAAACAGCGCCGTGCGCCCCAGATAGGAGAGGGCCGAGCCCGCGCCGTTTGCAGAAATCTGCGCGGCGAGCTCGTCGAGCTTGGAATTCGTGCTGATCTGCTGCTCAACCTGGCTGTATTGCACCAATTGCTCGGTGAACTGCGCCGAATCCATCGGCGAAAGCGGATCCTGGTTCTGCAATTGCGCGGTCAGCAATTTCAGGAACGTATCGAACGTATCGGCAAGCGCCGCAGAAGATTTGTTCTCCGCTTGAACAGCGGTGGACGTCGTAGCGCCAAGAGCGTCAATAGCCATTAGTCGGTGCTCCTCATGCCCAGACGTCCACGCCCGAAGCGCTCCAGCGCTCCATGCCGAACGGACGGGCGGCGATCATTACGGTTTCAGCGCCGGCGCTGTCTTCGGCGTCAGCGTCGGAATATGCAGCGGCGTCGATTTGTTCATCGCTGGCCCGGCGCTGATTGAGGTCGAACGATAGTCCGCCCTGAGCCAGATCGAGACCAGCTTCGTTGAGAGCGCGTTCGATATTGCGCGCTGCGCCGCGCAAGTCAGACAGGGTTTGCGTGCTGTCGGCGGAGACGGCGGCGGTTACGCGTTTATCGTGATCGACGGTGATTTTCACATCGACCCGGCCGAGTTCGGCCGGATCAAGCCGCACTTCGAAACTGGCAGATTGGCCGTCAAAGCGCCGGGCGACGTGCTGGGCTACTTGCATCGCTGCCGCGCCATGCATGGCGCGAGCGATAGGCGTGGAGATGGATTCTGTAGCCGCGCGCGGTGCGTCGAAGCCGGTGATCGGGGAGGCCCCGCCCGCCTGGGTCGTTTCTGCGCGCGCGGGCGTCTGCGGTTGCGGCGCAGCCAGCGCCTCGCCGGTGATCTTGGAGACCGCGGCGTTGAATGGTTCGGTTTTCGTTTGCGCGGTGAAGGTCGTCTTTTTGAACTGACCGCTCTGCAGTGGCGCGTCGGCTTCGATGGCCGTTGCAGCGGCGTTTTTCGCAAGTGTGGCTGCCGCTGGCGCTGCCGCTGACAATGGCGCTGGCGCTAGCGCTGCCGACACTTGGGCCGCCGCGAACGGCGCAAAGACGATGGCCTGCGGCGCCTGCGGCGTTGCAGCTGGTGGCGGTTGCGCGGGAGCAGCCTGTGCGGGCGCGTCCGTAGCAGCTTCTGCTTCGACGACAACCGTCGCCGCGGGAGCGGGCGCGGAGGCCTGGTCCGTCTGCAACGCTGCCTGTGCACCGGCGTTTTGTGGCGCAGGCGTGGTTTGCGGGGTGGATTTAGGCGGGGCCTCAGCGCTCGCGCCGTCGGCCGTCGCCGGGGTGAATGCGGCAGACATAGTGGTCGCCGCGGGTGACGCTTCGACAGTGACAGTCGCAGCCGTTTGCGCGGGTTGGGCGTCTTGCGTCTGCAGAAGCAGGGCGAGTGCGCCGCTTGCGGGCGGGGCTTGCACAGCGGCGTTGGGCGCCGCGGCCATTGCAGGCGTTTGCCCTGTAGCGCCAGCGAGCAGTGATTGGAACAATCCTGCATCGCCGGTCGCAGGCGCAGCGTTCGACGCGCCAACGGCGGGCGTGGCCAAAAGGCCATTGACCGCGCTGATCACCGCCGTCTGAAACGCCATTACGAAAAATCCCCAGCGCAAAACGCGCCGTGGAAAATGAAGAGCAAGCGCCGCGCCATGCGGCGCTGTCGTGAAAACTTCAAGCGCCGCAACGGGTTTGGGTATTGTCGATGTTGAAACGGCGCTGATCGCGCGGCCAATTTCGCCGGGCGCCCCGGCAGCTTCTGCCGGGTTGGCGCGCGAACAAGCGCACCGCGAAAACGTGGCCCGCTCGTTGCGATGTATTTGTCGGCCGGCAGGCGACGGCGATTTCGTCCGGCGCCGCCATGATGGAAGAAAACGCTTTGCCTAAAGGGCTTTGCACACGAATTGAGTCTGCGCGTGGGGGCTGCGCCGCGCCTTCCAGCTCGGCAGAAATTGCCGTCTGGAGGGCGCATCTTGCCGAGCGCGAGGGCGTAGAATGAGTCTTAGCGCGGTCTTCGGCGCGGGACTTTCCGGCCTGCAAGCCGCGCAGGCCGGCTTGCGCACGGCTTCGCAGAACGTCTCCAACGTCAACACTGCCGGCTATGCGCGCGTGGATATCGCGTACGAGTCCGTGCAGCATGGCGGCGTCGCCATCACGGGCGTGCGGCGTGTTGTTGACGAGTTGCTTACCAGTTCCGCGCTCAACGCGAGCGCGAACAGCGCCGGAAGTGCGACGCTGGCCGATCTATTGGATCGCGCGCAGTCCGCCTTCGGTGATCCCAACAGCAGCACTTCCATGTTCGCCTCGCTCAGCGGCGTGTTCACGCGCTTTGGCGAACTGGCGGCCGATCCGTCGAACGCGATTAGAAAGACAGGCGCTGTGAGCGCGGTCAGCGGGCTGCTTTCGCAATACACCTCAATCAGCCAGCAATTAGAGCAGTTGCGGCTCGAAGCCGATCAGCGCCTGTCCGATTCGGTGTCGAAGGCCAGCGACCTCATGAACCGCATAGCGGCTCTCAACAGCCAGATCGTGCAGACGCGTTCTACTACGGGAGATTCCACGGCCGTAGAAAACGCGCAGTCGCAACTGATCGATGAATTGTCGGCGCTGATCGATATCCGCGTCACCAACCGCGATCTCGGCGGCGTCGATATCCGCACCACGGCTGGCGCGTTGCTGGTGTCCGATCAGGCCGCCAGCCTTTCGCACACGCCGATCGGGGCGGCATATGGAACATCGAGCGCCGTTAGTCTGGTGGATCGCAACGGCGTCGCCGTGCCGGTCGATGGATTGATCCAGGGTGGTTCGATCTATTCGCTGATGCAGGCGCGCGATCAGGAGCTGCCGCAATTGGCAGACTCGCTCGGGGCGCTGGCGGCTGGCACGGCCGACGCGCTCAATGCGGCGCACAACAACAGCACATCCGTACCGGCGCGGACAAGCCTTACGGGCCGGCAGACGGGATTGTTGTCAACCGATCTGCTCGGCTTCACGGGCAAGACCACGTTGGCCGTCACAGATGCGAGCGGCAATCTCGCGCACACGATCGCCATCGATTTCGATGCGCGCACCTATTCGCTGGACGGCGGCGCGGCCGTGTCTTGGCCGGCAACGCAAACAATCGGCCAGTTCGCCACGCTGATCGATGGCGCACTGGGGGCGTCGGGCGACATGACGTTTTCGAACGGCGTGCTCACCGTTTCCGGCGCCGGCGGCGCAGGCGTGTTTTTTCAGGATGACGCGACCACGCCATCCAGCCGGGCCGGGCGCGGCTTTTCGCATTTCTTTGGGCTCAACGATCTGGTGTCGCGGCCACAGCCGATCTTCTTTGAAACCGGCTTCAAAACCACTGATGCGCACGGACTGAGCGGCGGGGCTGTCAGCTTGCGCGTACTCGACGCCAATGGGCGCGAAGTGCTCACTCGCTCGGTCGGCGCAACGGGCGCCACATGGGGCGATATGATCACGGCGCTCAATGCGTCCGGCACGGGACTTGGCAGCTATGGCGCTTTCGCACTCGACGCGAGCGGCAAGCTCAGCGCCAATATGGCCACTGGCTATCGCATCGAGGTGACGGCGGACACAACGGCGCGGGGCGCCATGAGCATGTCCGATCTGTTCGGTCTTTCGTCTTCGGCGCGGGCGGGGCGCGCTTCCGAGCTTTCGGTGAACAGCGCTATTCTCGCCGATCCCGCCAAGCTCGCCGTCGCGCGGCCTGACTTGTCGCTCCCGCTCAACACGCGGATTCTGGAAAGCGGCGATGGGCGCGGCGCTACCGCAATGGCCGCGTCGGGCGATGTCAGCAGCACATTCGCCGCCAGCGGCGCGCTGACCGCACAGACCACCACTCTATCACAATTTGCCTCGCGCCTTGGCGGCGAAGCCGGGCGGCGCGCAGAAGACGCGGCGACCGCCAAGGAAAGCGCCGACGCGGTATTCTCCGCAGCGTCGGCGCGCCGCTCTAGCCAGGAAGGCGTGCAGCTGGATGAGGAAATGGTGCGCATGACCCAGTTTCAGCAGAGCTACGCCGCCGCCTCGCGCCTGATCCAGGCCGCCAAGGACATGTACGACATCCTGCTCGCTATCAGATGAGCCTTGACCCATGAGCATCAATTCCGTTTCCACGGCCTTCTTTAACAGCCAGGCGATTTCGGATCTGAAGCGCGCGCAAGCCGAGCTTGCGGATTTGCAGCGCCAGATGGGTTCGGAGCGCAAGGCGAACGACCTCAAAGGCTATGGCCTCACCTCGAGTAGAATTCTCAGCGTACAGGACATGATCGCCAAGACAGATGCGCGCCAGCAGACCGCGGTATCGCTCAGCGGCCGTCTCACCGCGACGGATGTGGCGCTTGGCGGCGCGGCCGATGCAGCCGAGACGCTGCGCCTCGCGGTGCTCGATGCGATTGGGCAAGACAACGGCCAGTCTTTGGCGACCAACCTGCAAGCCGCGTTCGACGCGGCCAAGCAAGCGTTCAACACCACGTTTGAGGGCGAGGCGGTTTTCGGTGGCGAACGCATCGAGGGGACGCCGATCAATGTCGCGTCGCTCGCTGCGCTGGCGGCGGCGCCGAGCACGGCGTCAATCTTCGATGAGGCCGCACGCCCGAAAATGGTTGATCTCGGCGATGGCGCCTTCGCCGTAAGCCCCCGCGCTTCCGAAGCCTCGACCGGCATGTTCGATGTGTTGCGTCAGCTAAAGCAATTAATCGACGGGGCAGGCGGTACGTTGCCGTCGCCGCTCACGAGCGGGCAGAAGACGTCGTTGCAAGGCTTTGCCAATTCCCTTGGCGGCGCCCGGCAGACCCTGCTTCTGGCGCAGGGTCAGAACGGCGAGTTGCAGAAGGCTGTCGAAACCAAGGCTACGGTGCTGTCCAATCAATCGGACACGCTGTCCAAGGTCGTCGGCGACGTGGCGAACGCCGACCTGGCGGAGGTCGCCACCCGGATCAGCGCCACCCAGGTGCAATATGAGGCGATCGCGCAGACGTTCGCCACGATTTCGAAACTTTCCCTGCTCGACTATCTGAGCTGAAGCGCCTACATCGCGGCCTTCACGTTGTTGCGGGCCTTGACCCCGCGAGGGCGAGGCGATGAGCAATACACTGGCGCCCAATACGCGCGCTGATTTTCTTGATCTTGGTTTTGCCAAGCCGCGCGCGCAAACGCGCGTCGTGTGCGCCATGTCCGGCGGCGTGGATTCCACCGTCGTCGCGGCGCTCCTCAAGCGCGAGGGCTATGACGTGATCGGCGTCACGCTGCAACTTTACGATCACGGCGCGGCTGTGAACAAGCCGGGCGCGTGTTGCGCGGGGCAGGACATCCACGACGCGCGCAGAGCCGCCGACATGCTCGGCTTTCCGCATTACGTGCTCGATTACGAAAGCCGTTTCCGACAGGAGGTGATGGAAGATTTCGCCGATACGTATCTGGCGGGCGCCACGCCCATCCCCTGCGTGCGTTGCAATCAAACGGTCAAGTTCCGCGATCTCGTCTCCATGGCGCGCGATCTTGGCGCCGATTGCCTGGCGACCGGCCATTATGTGCAACGCGGCCTCGGCGCCGGCGGGGCGCAATTGCTGCGCGCGCATGATGCGGACCGCGACCAATCCTATTTCCTGTTCGCGACAACGCGCGCGCAGCTCGACTTTCTGCGCTTTCCGCTCGGCGGATTGGAGAAGACCGCCGTTCGTGCACTGGCGGCTGAATTTGGACTCAGGGTCGCATCCAAGCCGGACAGTCAGGACATCTGCTTCGTGCCGAGTGGAAAGTACACGCAGATCGTGGAGAAGCTGCGCCCCGGCTCGATCGAGCCCGGCGAGATCGTGCATATCGATGGCCGCGTGCTCGGCGGGCATGACGGCGTGATCCATTTCACCGTTGGCCAAAGGCGCGGGCTGAAGATCGCCACGGGCGAGCCTCTGTTCGTCGTCGGACTAGACGCCGCTAGTAAGCGTGTTCTGGTCGGCCCGCGCGAGGCGCTCGCCGTAAAGCGCGTGGCGCTGAAGGATGTGAACTGGATTGGCGAACAGGTGGCCGCGGAAGATGATCTCGATGGGCGGCCCGTGCATGTGCGCGTGCGTTCAACGCGGCCGCCAGTTCCAGGACGCTTGCGCGTAGGCGCGGGCTGGCATGTCGAACTGGACGATGCTGAAGAGGGTGTGGCGCCGGGGCAGGCCGCGGTGTTCTATGATGGCGCGCGCGTGTTGGGCGGCGGCTGGATCGCCTCTACCGAACGCGCGTACCAGACACGCATATAATCTGGCGCCATCGCAGACGTTTTCGTCTTGAACGGAAATTGGTGGTGCCACCAGTCTATAGCGAATTCATCTCCGTTTTGCGGGCAAGGACTATGTTTCGTGGGAATTTAGCGCAGCGGGATTGCGCATTCCCGCCGATTTCTCGCGTAAACACTTGACGGCAGTCTCCTTTTTCAAGGGCTGCCCAGAAACGGTCACGATGTTGCGTGGGAAATCAAGGCGCGCGGGTGGGAAATTGGCTCGCGAAACGTGGGACAAGTCCTAGGGACTCACGTGTTCTCGGGGCGTTGAAGCCGGGAGCTAATTCTTCACTAAAGTCTCTCCGTAAAACGGAGGTGACAATGCCAGTGGTAACGCGCCGGGCTATGCATGACCTAGTCTGGACTAAGCCTGTACGCGACGTGGCTAAGGACTTTGGGATTTCCGACGTCGGTCTGAAGAAAATTTGTTTGCGCTTCGATGTCCCGGCGCCTGAGCGAGGCTATTGGGCGCGTCTGGCGGCTGGGAAGACAGTTCTTAAGCGCAAGTTGCCGCCGCGAGGGCCGGGGATGTCCGATCACATCGAGATCGGTCCGCAGCCGCAGCGCTATTTCTACAAGCCGACAGACTATCAGATTGAGGAGCAGCTCGCTGAACCCGAGCCAATTGAGCCGGTGTTCGACGAGGCCATCGAAAGCGTTGAAGCCCGAGTACGGGCGCTGGTTGGCAAGGTTACCAACATCCGCACGCTGGATACGGTCTGCGCACCTGTACGTAAACTCTTAGACGGGCGCCAGGTGCGGTACGTGCGCGACGCGCAAAGCCGGATCACCGCGGTCGACACCCGCGCCTCAAGCGGCGGCTCGTGGACGAGCGCGGCGTCGAGTGTAAGCTGGAAACCGTTCGGGCCGCTGGCTGCGCTCACTTTCGGCAACGGGCTCAACCTGACGCTTGGCTACGATCAGAATTACTGGCTGACCGCGATCGACACGGCGCAGGGCGGCACAACCACGCTCGATCTCGATATTGGTCGCAACGCTGACGGCCGTGTTGCAAGCATCACGGACAATGTGTCGTCCTCGCGCAGTGAAGCCTACACCTATACCAATTCGGCGCGTCTTGCGTCGGGCAGCGGGGCGTGGGGCTCGAAGTCCTGGACCTACGATGCGGCCGGAAACCGGACGGCGGAGTCCAGCACGGTCAGCAGCGTTACGACGAACGACGTGTACAATTACGGCTCGACCTCTAACCGTCTGAACTCGATCTACACCGACCCTAGCGGCACGACGCTGAAGCGCAGCTTCAGCTACCGCGCCAATGGCCAGACCTCGCAGGACGTACGGGTCGGCGATGGAACGTATGACTACACGTTCACCAATGACGGCCGTCTCTCGGAGGTGAAGAAGGCGAGCACGACGCTGGCGGTGTACGGCTACGATTCCGATGGCCGGCGGGTGACGCGGGCGGTGGCCGGCGGCATCACGCGCGACTACGTCTACAGCGCCAGCGGGCGGCTGCTTGCGGAGGCCGATGCGTCGGGTGCAACGGTGCGTGACTATCTCTGGCTGGAGGATTTGCCGCTGGCGGTGGTCGACAGCGGCTCTACCTATTACGTGCACGCGGGCCAGCGCGGCGAACCGCTGGCGATGACGGACGGCAGCAAGGCGAAAGTGTGGGACGCTGTCGTGGAGCCGTTTGGCGCCGCGCAGATATTCACCGCCACCGTGGCGATGGACCGGCGTCTGCCGGGGCAGGATTTGCAGGCCGAGACCGCGCTCAGCCAGAACGGCCAGCGCGATTACGATCCGGCGATCGGACGATACATCGAGCCTGATCCGATCGGGCTGGACGGCGGACCGCATGTGTACAGCTATGTCGGGCAAGACCCGTTGAACGCCATCGATCCAGAGGGTACATTTGCCGGGTCCATTGCTGTTCATGTAGCTAGACTTGTGGTGCCTCAGATTGCGCGCGCGGTTGGTGTCGCCGTAGGCGCCGCGGCAGCGGGAGGTGACACACCTAAAGCACCAGAATCAAAAACATGTCCCGGTGAAGAGCCGCCAGATTGTGCCAAGGAGTGGCGGGACGCCCGCGATCAATGTCGCGCAGACTTTATCGCGGAAGGAAAGTCGTTTGATCCAGCGAAGATTGAGGAATGCGCGAGGGGATATGTTTCGGAAGCGTGCGGCGGCAATCCTTTAGATCGTGGTACACCGGGATCACATTCTTGGCAAAAATCCGCAGATAAGAAAATCAACCGAGCGCTCTACGGGCCTAAAGGGCCTCGGAAACGCTAATGATGGAGCCGCCGCCATGGACTCGCCTACGTTTGCGAAGCTTCTCTCTATGGTTAACAGTGGTGATTTAGATGAAGCCGAGCTTTTGGCTGTAAGCTGGCTAGAGGACGACGACCCAAATGCCTATCAAGCGTACTGGATTTTAGCGAGAATTGACGAAGCTAGAGGGAAGATTCCCTCTGCAATTGAACGCATAAAGAAAAGCGTCGCTCTGTATCCTGATCATTTGTGGAATCGTCATCACGCTATAGAATTTTTGGAGGCTTATTCGCCAATCGACGCTCTGAAGCAGGCGGAGCAGTTATTCGCACTGGCATCAAAAAAAGACGATGCGGCGTTCGCAAAGTCGGCGCTTTTCGCTAAAGTTTGTATCAAAAAATTTGAGCTTCATGAAGAGTTTGCCAGTGAAATAGCGCTGCTGGAGCCTAGCTACGCGGATAGTTACAGGGGCAAATGGATTTCGGTTGATCAGTTGTTGTCGCCCATTGGATTCGATGACATTGGTTACGGTGGCGGATCGCCTTGACAAGTATTTTTTACGCGAACTTCCGGAACCCGATCACCACCGATCCGAGCGGCATGTGAAGCGTAGCGCGCGACTACGTCTACAGCGCCAGCGGGCGGCTGCTGGCGGAGGCTGACGCGTCGGGCGCGACGGCGCGTAACTATCTCTGGCTGGAGGATTTGCCGCTGGCGGTGGCCGATGGCGGCGCGGTCTATTACGTCCACGCCGGCCAGCGCGGCGAACCGCTGGCGATGACCGACAGCAGCAAGGCGAAAGTGTGGGACGCGGTGGTCGAGCCGTTCGGCGCCGCGCAGGTGTTCACCGCCACTGTGGCGATGGACCGGCGCCTGCCGGGGCAGGATTGGCAGGCCGAGACCGCGCTCAGCCAGAACGGGCAGCGCGACTACGATCCGGCCATCGGCCGCTACATCGAGCCCGACCCGATCGGGCTGGCCGGCGGACCGCACGTCTACAGCTATGTCGGGCAGGACCCGTTGAATGCGGTGGATCCGGAAGGGACTTTTGCCGGGCCGATAGTTGTTCATGTAGCTAGACTTGTTATGCCTCAGATTGCACGAGCGATTGCCGTTGCTGTTGGTGGCGGAGCTCTAGGGGGTGACACACCTGATACGCCAACATCGAAAACTTGCCCTGCTGGTGACGAACCCCCGGATTGTGAAGAGCAAAGACGCGGCGATGAGTTTATTTGTCGTGCACTTTCGGATGGAGGTGCCAAAAGTAGGTGTTGGCAAAGCTCGTTAGCTCGATACCAAGCATGCAAGGATGGGAAGCATATTCCTGATTTAAAGTGGTGATATGAAGCCGATCGTTTCTCGAAGGTTCATCAGACCGTCCAATCTCGACGAGGACGTTGTACTTTGCGTTTATGAGCCGGCTTTTGATGGCGGTGCTTGGTCTTGTCAGTATCACATTAAGGGAAACGGATTTGATCGAATCGCTAATGCATTTGGGGAGGATAGTATGCAGGCGCTGTTGATCAGCTTTGGCATGGCGGCGGCGGATTTGTATACGTCGGATGCGTGGAAGCGTGGTGACTTGCTTTGGATTGATCAGCGCGACTTGCATTTGCCCATTCCAGACGGTTACCGGCCCGAATTAGGCGAGGGATGGAAAGCTTAGGCTGGGCAGATTGAGACGGCCTTTCGATCTACACCGATCCGTCCGGCACGACGCTGAAGCGCAGCTTCAGCTACCGCGCCAACGGCCAGACCTCGCAGGACGTGCGCGTCGGCGATGGCACGTATGATTACACCTTCACGAATGACGGCCGTCTTTCGGAGGTGAAGAAGGCGAGCACGACGCTGGCGGTGTATGGCTACGATGCCGATGGCCGGCGGGTGACGCGGGCGGTGACCGGCGGGATCACCCGCGATTACGTCTATAGCGCCAGCGGACGGCTGCTGGCGGAAGCGGATGCGTCAGGCGCGACAGTGCGTGACTATCTCTGGCTGGAGGATTTGCCGCTGGCGGTGGTCGATAGCGGATCAACCTATTACGTACACGCCGGCCAGCGCGGCGAGCCGCTGGCGATGACCGACGCGAGCAAGGCGAAAGTGTGGGACGCGGTGGTCGAGCCGTTTGGCGCCGCGCAGATATTCACCTCGACCGTGGCGATGGACCGGCGGCTGCCGGGGCAGGATTTGCAAGCAGAAACGGCGCTCTCACAAAACCACCATCGCGATTACGACCCGGCGATCGGGCGATACATCGAGCCTGACCCGATCGGGCTGGCGGGTGGACCGCACGTGTACAGCTATGTCGGGCAGGATCCGATGAATGCGGTGGATCCAGAAGGGCTGTGGCAGGTTGTCCTGCAGGGCGGCTACGGTGGGGTGGGCGGCCGCGTTACTGTTGGCTATAACGGCGGACAATGGAGTACCGGAAAGTATCTGGGCTACGGCGTTGGTTTGAGTCTTGGGATTGACCTATCGGACGGCGGTTGCAAGGTGCCGGGTATCTATTCAGGTGGAGTAGTTTCAGGTGAGGTTGGTTTTGGGCCGCACATTAACGTGACGTCGCAGGTTGGTTCAGATAAGGGTTGGAACGCTTCTGCCCAAATTCCCGGGACACCAATGGGTGTCGGTTTTGGGACGGGCGGCGCGGGACCTTCACTTGGATTTGGTGTTTCCGGTTTTTCTGGTTTCGGCTGGACCATCTACAACCATTAGCTATGACACGTACTTTCTGGATGATTAGCCGGGCTGTTGTGTTGGTTGCAAACTTGATTGCCCTCAAGGCACTCCAAAGTGAGGTGGTCATATCGTCGACAAGGGAAGTTGTAGTTTTATGCCTTGTAGCGGGACCGCTGTTTGGCGTGTTTCTTTTGGGTTGGCTGCTTCTTGTTTGTTCGCCCAAGCCCAGTCTGGCTGGCGCCTTTGACTGGCGAATCCCGTTTTTTCCAATGAGCCAACATCCCTTCCAATTTTGGGCGGTCATGGCGCAGGCCGCGTTCTTCTCGGGCGTTATCCTTCGGCGGCTTGGCTTTCGCCGCGCGGGACGCTGTCCAATATTGCTGCAGCGGTTTACCCATCGGACATGTGTATCGATCCGCCTCCGCGTCGTAGGCAAATTCGCTGCGAGACAAGCGGTCCTCGCCGCGCTCGCC